>JAZKIQ010000001.1:0-54363 GCA_040384765.1 Patescibacteria group bacterium
TTACTGATGAAGAACCACACCTTTGCTATCTACGCACGGATTCAAGTCGATGATGCGCCCGAGTGGCTCACCTCCTTTATGCGGAAATATCAGAAGCAGGAGCCACATGTCACTCTCAAGCAGACCTGTTTTATAGATGCGGATGATCTCTCGGACGCACTTGAAAAAACGAGAGATTTTTTCAAAAGCTATATACTAGCGGGTCATTCGATTCCAATTATCTTTAATAAGGTGCGAACAGAGCCCGGCTGGTCTCTGGTCATGATCGATGCGGAGGAGAATCTTGAGCTTTCCAGACTCCAGAGGTCACTTGTAGAGGCGCTTTCGCACTATCGAAAAAACTATGTCGAGCCAGAGCTTCC
The DNA here is from genome assembly GCA_040384765.1 of Patescibacteria group bacterium. GTDB lineage: Bacteria > Patescibacteriota > Minisyncoccia > Phycocordibacterales > JBBUBG01 > JAZKIQ01. The sequence continues at coordinate 363 of JAZKIQ010000001.1, forward strand.
TCAGTATGAGGAAAACTTTGTACCACATCTTACGGTGGCAGATGAGATAGAAGAAGGGGATCGTATGCGTGTTTCGGAGGACTTTCCTAAGGAGTGCGTGGTGAGGGCCGAAATTCGTGAAATAGTTTTTTCAGTAGACGGCACTCCTCACGAGGTGTTTTTGCTCTAGGATTTGTACGTGAGGAGCAGATTTTATGCCGTGCTAGAGTTAAAGAATGAACATTATTCTTCCTATTGTTACGAGCTTGGCAGTGCTGTGGTATATGCTCAAGCGATCGCGCGTTCCAACTGAAACAAATACCGACGGAAAAAAGGTACTGAAATTTAACGTAATTGCCGAGGCCGTTGGCTGGGTGTGTCTGCTGTTTTCGGTCTTTGTTGTATTTATCGTTCCTTCTCTCACCCGACCAGTTTTTGAATGGGAAAGCTCCGACTGGGTGTCTACAGGACTCGTATTGCTGTTTTTTATTTCAACGGGTGTAACTATTATTGTCTGCTGTAGAAAGTGGCGTCTTCTTTTTGACGATACAAGCATTGAAATTGTACCCATCTTTGCGAAACGAAGAGTGATAGAGTGGAAAGATATTCAAGAGATGAAGTTTAATGAGGGCACTCAGAGTGTGACGCTAAGGACGGCAGATCAAAAAATCGATGTAACGATGTACCTCAACGGCTTTCAGGATTTTATTAACATGGTCAAGCAGAAAATAGATCCGTCTATTTCGGCAAGCGCACTAGAAAAGCTAGACAAGGTGTACAAGGCTTTTGGATTACAATAAGGAAAATCTGTTCGATCGCCCATTAGATTCCTGTTTTCGCTCTAGACTTCTTATTTATTTTATTTTCTAACTGTTAAAAGTGCATATTCGGTGGATATCGGGGGACTTATTTTGAGAAAAAATGGCTTAAATTCGTCGCAGGAATCTTTTACTCAATTTGTGCGCGAAACTTTACAGCTGAGAGAAGAGTATACTTGTGTATAGGATCGCGTGAGTTAACCAACATTTCACTCAGGGAGCCTCACATCTTGCTCGGCCTCGGCCGGCATCGCGGGCACCCACCTATGAGGAGAGGTTACTCCTCGCGTGATCCTGGCCTAAAGCAACCGGCCCTACACCTTCTCGGTGCGGGCCGTTTGCTTTAGGTGAGATTTTAGAATTGTACTACGCAGACCCGCTCGCTTTTTTGAAAATACGGGAGAATACAAAGAAGGAGAGAAGTGCAAATACTACCGAGGCGATCACTTGGCCAGTGACATACCACAGATGGAGCCGCTCAACGGCGATGTACAGAATAAAGCCGTTGAGGAAGAGGCCCAAGAATGCGTTTGCACCATAGAGGACGGCCTGGAGAGTGAATGCGCCCATGCGGGTATCGGTATTTCCAAACGTCCAAAATTTCTGGAGCGTAAAGCTCACGACAAGTGATACGAGGTATGCTGCGGTCGATGCGTACAGATACCACACCCCGAGCAGCTCTTTGAGCAGAATAAGCGTACCAAAAAAGGCGACCGCAGCGAGAAAGCCTGAGACGAGGTAGCGGAGAATCTGATACTCCTTAAACCAGCTGGAGATATAAGCGATCATGAAAGCTTGGGCGAAGTAGTATCTATCTTAGCACGGCCCTCGCGCTCGTCGTGTACAATGGGGCGATGAAGCGGCTCATAGATGGCTTTTTGGAAAAAACGGAGAGCGTAGTTTCCCTTTCCGGGAAGCGCGTGCTTGAGATTGGCTGCGGTGAAGGGGGGCGATCGGTCAAGATTGCGGAGCGATGCCTAGAGCTTGTCGCTATAGAGCCTGATCCAGCGCATATTCTCGTTGCCAAGGAGCACCACCTGCGGCCAAATATCTCATACGAGCTTGGGCGAGCGGAAAGCCTTCAGTTTGGGGACGAGGCGTTTGATATAGCTTTTTTTACGCTCTCTCTTCATCATGTTCCACGCGAAGAGATGAAGCGAGCCCTCCAGGAGGCTGCGCGTGTCACAAAGAGGGGTGGCTTTGTGCTATGCCTCGAGCCAGCACAGGAAGGGTCTTTTTTTGAGGGTGAGCTTTTGTTTGGGGCAGGGGACGGAGACGAAAGAATCGCAAAGGCAAAGGCGTACCTTACGCTGCTCGAAGAGTCGAGTAGTCTCGGCCTCATGGAGGTTGCTGAACTTTTTGATGAAACTATTTTTGCACTTGAGTCGACACAAGATTTTTCTCAAGTGATGCATCCAAAGAAAAATCTCGACCGTCTCGAATCTTTCCTTGAAAAGGAGAAGTTTAAGCTCAATGCCTGGCGGCGGCTTAATATCTATAAAAAAAGGTAAAAGAAAAGGGCTGTCCATGGGACAGCCCTCGAATTGTGAGGAGCGCGTTTAGGAGTCGAGCTCCTCCTCGGCCTGTTTCTTGCGCCGATCGCGTTCAGCCTTCACTTCTGCCGCGTAGTTGGCGATCTCCTCTGGGCCGTTGTAGCTGGCTTTCTGGGTGCCATTATCGAGCAGGATCACTCGCTCGAATGCATGAAGGTGGACCTCGTCATGAAGGATCACGACGACAGTCTTTCCCTTCAGGGCAACGAGCGAGTTGAAGAACTTCTCCCGTGCCCATGGGTCCATCGCTGAGCTCGGCTCATCGAAGAACACCATACGAACGAGCGGGTTGAGTGCCCGGTAGCACACGGCTGCGAGCTCGATCCGCTGTGCTTGCCCGACCGAGAGCTCGTAGTGTTTTTTGCCGATGATCGTTTCGAGCTTCTTCGGAAGCTTGTCCACGATCTCATCGGCACTCGCCATGGCGAGCGCCCGCGCGAGGCGCTTCGGGTCATACTCGCTTGCGTCACTTTCACCAGTGAGCACCTCTCCGATCGGAAGGATCGGCGGAGTGCTGCTCTGGATCATGCTTGCAAGATTGGTATGGAGCGACCACTGAGTGATCTTCTCGGTCGGAGCTCCGCCGATGAGGACCCTTCCGCTTGTGGGCAGATGAATCTTCGACAGGAGCCGAAGGAGCGTCGTCTTGCCAGAGCCATTTTCGCCGACGAGGGCAATCTTGGCACCGGCAGGGATCGAGAACGAGAGTCCACGGAGCACCTCTTCTGCAGCAGAGCTGTAGCGGAAGTGAACGTCCGAGACTTCGATATCGACCGCTTCCCATGCGGTGAAGTCGACCGCGTGAGACTCGTCGAGGTCAGGCTTTATTGCCCAGAGCTGTTCGAGATGCCTGTACTCGGTATAGGTCTCCTTTGCACTAAGCATTCTTCCCATGTATGTAGCGATGGATCCCAAAAACGACCAGAGGCTTCCTATGATTGCTGTCGCCTCCGGGAAGGAGATCTCTCCTTTATGAATCTGCCAGATGAGACCTCCCGCGATCGTCGAGACCGCAAGCATGAGTGAGAAGTGTCTCACAAACGCATCCGCCAGATCCTTGCGCGAAGCTCTCTCCTCGGCACTCGTAACGACAGAGCGGTAATGATTGTACCTCTCTATCAGGTAGTCGAGGTGGCCGACGAAGCGTGCCTGGATGTTGTGGGTGATGTTGGTGATCGCATTCTTGTAGAGTTCTTGCCTGTCTGCCGCTTCCCAGCGAAGCGGCCCGGTCTCACGTTCCCTCACTTTTTCCCAGAGAAGTATCATCACTCTTGGCACGAGTCCGGCGAGCGAAAGGAGGATGAGCCAGGGGTCGATCCACCAGATGATGCCAAGCGAGCTTATGAAGCCTGCTGTTGCACCGATCAGCTCCGAGTGAAGCTCCACCATTCGTTCAACCGGATTGTGGTATTGGTAGTGTTCGTGCTGTGTTGGCGCAACAGCACGCTCAAATTGTCGCGTACTCAGGCCGGCCATGTCGAGCTCGCGAAACTTGCCGATTACGCGTGCATCGAGCTCGTCGGTGAGCTTTCGTCTGAACGCCCACGAACGCTTACGCGCCAAGGATGTCACGATGCCATAGACAAGAATTCCAGCTATATATGCAACCAGCACCAGCAGAAGCTGAGAAGGCGTAGGGTCGTCCCATGTCATGAAGAGTCCCCACACGAAGGCAAGGATGATCTTCCAGACTGCGGACCACACTTTGCCGTACGTCAGCTTTCGGAAGGCGTTTGGTTCCACGGAGTCGTACACGACCCGTGCTCGTGCCGTGTACTTGAGTACATTGCGCACGATGATCAGGTACCCCAGGAGAGTGCGGCGAACTTTGCTGTAAATGAACACGGGAGACTCCCTTCAGTAGCGATTCAGTTGGAGTTTCGGGCCATCTACAATAATAACATAAAAAAAGAGTAGAGTCAATCTCCCGTTTTAGAAAAACTTGGTACGATCAAACAATGGATTTCGGAACTATTTTCCTTATTGTAGTCGTGGTTTTTGCTGCTGCCTTTGCTCTTGCGTATGCGCTGTTTGGGCGCAAGAAAGAGCCCGAGGTTGTGCGTGACACACAGTCCGACCAAGCTTTTTTGATGATTCAAAACCAGCTCGGAGAGATTTCGCGACAGATGGATGGCAAGCTTGCACATCTCGACTCCAAGATGGGGGAGTCGTCGCGTCAGATGTTTGACTCGGTGCGATCGCAGTTTGGCGAGTCTGCAAAGATTATTCGCGATGTCACCGATCGCCTCGCAAAGCTCGACGAGACCAACCGCCAGGTGGTGGGGTTTGCCGATCAGCTGCAGTCGCTCCAAGATATTTTTAAAAATCCAAAGCAGCGTGGGGTGGTGGGCGAGTACTACCTGGAGACGTTGCTCAAAAACGTACTTCCTCCGGGAAGCTATCAGATGCAGTACCCCTTTTCCGATGGCACCATTGTGGACGCGGTAGTGTTTGTGAAGGATAGGGTGATCCCAATCGACTCAAAGTTTTCACTTGAAAACTACAACCGCATTGTCGAGGAGAAAAATGAAGGTGAGCGCGCACGCCTCGAAAAGCTGTTTGTGGCAGATCTCAAAAACCGCATTCTAGAGACTTCTAAATATATTCAGCCTTCACAAAATACGATGGAGTTTGCTTTCATGTTTATCCCTCACGAGGCGATCTACTACGATCTCTTGATCAACAAGATTGGCGCCCTCAAGGATGAGGATACCGAAAACTTTATCCAGCGAGCAGCTTCGAAGTATAAGGTGATCATTGTATCGCCAACATCATTCTTGGCGTACCTCCAGACTGTCCTTCAGGGTCTTAAAGCGATGCAGATTGAGGAGACGGCAAAAGATATCATTAAGCGTGTCGAAGAGCTGGGGACGCATCTGCGGCGCTATGAGGAGTATCATGGCAAGCTTGGCGCCTCACTTGGTACGGTGGTGAATCATTTCAACGCTTCGGGAAAAGAGCTTAAAAAGGTGGATAAGGATATTCTAAGAATCACGGGCTCGGCGCCGGGGCTCGAGACTATCCTCATTGAAAAACCGGAAGCGGTTGAGGTATAGACAAGGCAGTACTATTATGGTATAATAGTAGCTGTATTAACTTAGATGCCTGAGAAGGCAGGAGGTTCATTGTGCGCTATCTTTGGGTTCTGTTCTTCGCATTCGCCAGCGCTTCCTTCGCGGAAACGTCGGCTCGGTACTCCGTACACTTTCCACTGTCAGAGGGGTGGAAGCTCGGACACAAGCAGGAGGTCAGCGGGACGGGCACCGAACACGACGGTACCGCCCTTTACGAATGGGTTCGGGGCGAAGAGACTGTGCACACCTGGACCGAGCTTTTTTCGGTGACGGTGCACCCCGACACCCGCGAGGTACCCTCGGACAAGTTCCTCGAAGCGAGTGTCGCGGTCATGAAGTCACACTTCGGAGCCGATGCGACGGTCGATAAGGTCGAGACAAAGGGCAAGACGGCCCTCCTCGGCTGGACCCTTGCCGGCTCGAAGGCGTACCCGGACCAGACCACCCTCATGTATGCGTTCCCGCTCGGCAAGGGGATGGTCACAGTGCAGTACGCCCGTAAGGGCCGTACTCTGACGGCGCCGGAGATCGCTGAGCGCAAGCTGTTCCTCGAGAACGTGAAGGTCGTTCCGGCGGCGAAGTAGGGGAACATTCCGGCGGATACTGTTTTTTGGTCCCCTGTACCGGCAGGGGACTTTTTCTTTCAGTGTTGCCCTTTTAGAGGGAATTTGATATACATATATCTATGAAATTTGCTGTAATCGCAACCGGGGGCAAGCAGTATGTTGTTGCTCCAGGAGATACTCTCAAAATAGAGAAACTCGAGAAAAACGCGGGGGACAAGGTCGTTTTTGACCAGGTTCTTCTTGCTGACGATGGCTCAGCTACAAAGCTCGGAACGCCGACTGTTTCTGGTATGTCGGTGGAGGGGGAAGTGGTAAAGCAGGGCCGCCACGACAAAGTGATCTCAGTGCGCTACAAGGCAAAGGCTCGCCAGCAGACAAAGCACGGGCATCGTCAGCCATACTCTGAGGTAAAGATCACGAAGATCGCCTAAGAGCAGTGGTTTCCAAAACCCCCTTACAACTCTGTGTAAGGGGGTTTTGTTTTAAACGTTATCTAATGCAGAGATCTGGTTGAGAGGAGGAGCGAGATGTTCAATGCCGAGTCTGACCGAACGACTGAGTTGGATGAAAAGAGACCCGAGTGCGAAAGGTGCCAGGACAGTGGGTTTTTCCCTGCTGGAAACGGCAATGCAGAAACGCCGTGTCACTGTCCTTTGGGTCCACGTGCGCTCCAGAGTCTTGGAGTGAAGTTGTCACTCAAATAAGAGCCCATTTTGATGAGTGCTCAAAAGGCCTACTTTCTTGGTAGGTCCTTTTCTTTTGCTATAGTACGCATATGAAAAAAGTAGTACTTAATTTTGAGATAGATAGGCCGTTTGGCAACTTGTTGCGTCCTCGTCATGCGCTTATCGCGTGTCGTGACAGTGATGGATTTTTTATTCTAGGGAAAAAGGATTCATATCCAGGATTTTCTCGTTTTGCGGGTGGCGGGGTAGACGAGGGGGAGGAGCCGAGACACGCCGCGGCAAGAGAGCTCGAGGAGGAGCTTGGAGTCTGTTTACCCGAGAGTGATTTCGTAGAGCTTTTTGAAATCGAGGCGCATGCCAAGGGCTTAGAAGATGAGTACCGTACGCAGATTTTTGTCTATTTTGTCGAGCTTCAAACAAATGAAGTGGTTCCGCAGGATGATCTCGATGGGATCGAGCGTCTGCGTCTGGCGCAGTTTCCCGATCTCGTAAAAAAGTACGAATCCTTTAGTCCAGACTTTCGCTCGAGCGGTGGTAACAAAGGCGACGACGGTTTCCGCTGGCTCGACTACGGCAAGCTATACGGGCCCGTGCATCGCATCGCGCACGATGAGATCGTGGAGCGGCACCTCTAGTGCCTATTGTTGAGTGCGTTTTTGAGAGTATCCGAGTCTGAGTACTCAAGCTCGGTGCCGGTAGAGAGGCCGCGGCCAAGGAGCGAGATCTTTACGCCAGAGGCTTCGGCAAGCCTACCTATACGGTCGCGGCGGATAAAGTCGGCGGTATAGTCGCCCTCGGCATTGGCAGAGAGTGCGAAGATGATCTCTTTAAGAGCGCCTGCTTTTGTTTCGCGTTCTATTCTTTCGTACAGCTCGTTCAGGCGCACCATCTTTTCTGGCTCCTGTTCGAGGATCGGCACAAGGCCGCCAAGTACAAAATAGTACCCTTCGTAGGCGTGCGATTTTTCCATAGCATCGAGGTCGGAGTCGCTCGCGACGATCATGAGGAGAGAGTGGTCGCGATCGGGGCGTGCGCACGACTGACAGAGGGACGCTGACCCTTTTATAAAAAAACGATAGCAGAGCTCGCATATGCGCACCTCTTTTCGGAGGTTTACGATGAGGTAGCTGAGGTAGTCGATCTTTGTTCGGTCCTGGATTAAGAGATAGTACACAAAACGCCGCGCCTGCCTTGGCCCGATCCCAGGAAATTGAGCGAAAAGTTCCGTGAGTTTGTTTATGGTGTCCATGGCCTAATCAGTTTGTAGTTTATAGTGGGTAGTTTGTAGTAAGTTTCAGAATTCTGAACTATAAACTATCAACTATAAACTTGAGCCCTAAAATCCGCCAAAATCATTCTTTTCAATAGACGCAAAGCTGGTGCGCTTGTCGTCAAAGAAGAGGTCCACCTCGCCGGTAGGGCCATTGCGGTGCTTGGCGATGATTATTTTTGCGATGTTTGGACGCGTCGACTCTTTGTCGTACTTGTCCTCGCGGTGAATGAACATTACTACATCGGCGTCCTGCTCAATCGAACCTGAGTCGCGGAGGTCGGAAAGGCGAGGCTCGCCTCCACGCTGTTCTACGGCACGGGAGAGCTGTGAAAGGGCGATGACGGGCACGTCGAGCTCGCGCGCCATGCCCTTGAGGCCGCGCGAGATCTCGGTAACCTGCTGTACCATCGAGTCGAAGTTGCGGCCTGGCACGATGAGCTGGAGGTAGTCCACTACGATGAGGCCGAGGCCATGCTCAGCCTTCATGCGCCGTGCTACCGATCGCATGCGCATGAGGGTGTTGGAAGAGTCGTCGTCTATATAGAGAGGCGCCTGAGAAAGGGTGTTGAGGGCTTCCTGGATCATCGAGAACTCAAGATCTGTCGAAAGCTTGCCGGTACGAAGCTTCCAAGAGTCGACGCGCGACTCCGCAGAGAGCATACGATCGACAAGCTGGTGTGAACTCATTTCGAGAGAGAAAACTCCAACCGGCACTTTTCCATGCACTGCAGCGTTTCGTGCAAAGTCGAGCGCAAGAGACGTCTTACCCACCGAAGGGCGGGCGGCAAGAATGATAAGGTCTGAGTTTTGAAACCCGGAAAGCTTGTTGTCGATATCAGGAAAGCCGCTTTTCACTCCGCGCGTTGCGTCGCTCGACTTGTGCAGTCGATCGAGCCGCTCCCACGCCTCGGTGAGGGTTTCTTTGAGATGGATAAACTTTTGCTTGCCGGAGAAGTTGGTTACTTCGAAGATCGCCTTCTCAGCTTTTTCAAGACTTGATTCTAGATCTTCGCCCTCTTGGTAGCCGAGGTCCGCAAGGTACTCTGCACGAGCGATGAGCGCACGAAGAATGCTCTTTTTTTGAACGATTGTTGCATAGTATTCTGCGTGCGAAGCGGCGGGTACCGAGCCAGTGATTTCAGCGAGATACGAGGAGCCGCCGATCTGCTCGAGAAGATCTCGCTCTTTTAATTTTGAAGAGACAGAGAGGAGGTCGATTGGCTCGCTCTTTCCAAAAAGCTCAAGCATCGCCTTCCAGATAATGGCGTGCTTGCCCACATAAAAGGTCTCTGGACGGATCATGTCGATCACGTCGTAGAGAGCGTTTGGGGATGTCATGATCGAGCCAATGAGCGCCTTTTCCGCCTCGATGTCTTGAGGCGGAATGCGTATTGAGCTGACTCGAAATGCACCGCGATTTTCGCGGGTATCAGTACTCGTTTCCATTGCGGTACTTTAGCATGCTCACTCCTACCGAAAAAGATCTATTCGGGAATAAAGCGGTGCACAAGCTGTGCATAGTGGTTTAAGCAACTTTTCGAAGAGTGTGTCCAGCTTTTGTATCACTTATTTCGTACCCTTTTGCTCTTATCTCTCCTCGAATCTTGTCTGCCGTTTCAAAATCTTTTGCCTTTTTTGCAGTCTCACGCAAAAGAGCAAGCTCTCTTATTTCAGAGGGGACCTCTTCGCGTTCAAAGAGGCCTATTTTGAAGAGAGATTCTACGTACATGAAGAAGCCGACAAGTGCGCTCTGGTCTATCGGCGCATTGGCATCTATCTTTTTGTGTATCTCTCGGACGAGAGAGAAAAGTACTGCGATTGCTGCTGGGGTGTTGAGGTCGTCCTCGAGTGCAGCATCAAACTCCTTCCGTGCCTTAGGGGCAAAGAGTTCCGATGGCTCCTCGGGATGATGGTACCCCTCGAGTCTTTCAAGCAGCTCCTTGATACGGCCACGACTCTCCTTTGCTTGGTTAAAAAGCGAATCAGAAAAATCGAGGGGGGAGCGGTAGTGAGCAGAAAGCATGGCGAAACGGACGACATCTGTTGGATGCTGATCAAGGAGCTCTTTTGCGGTCGTAAAGTTTCCGAGGGACTTCGACATCTTCTCGCCTTTTACTGTGAGAAGACCACTGTGCATCCAGAAACGCACAAAAGGGGAAAGAGTCGTTGCGGATTCTTGTTGCGCAATTTCAGCCTCATGGTGCGGAAAAATAATATCGAGACCGCCGCCATGAATATCATATTGCGGACCAAAGTAGCGCTCGGTTATTGCAGTATCTTCAATATGCCAGCCAGGTCGCCCTTTGCCCCACGGAGAATCCCAAAAAGGCTCTCCCTCGCGGTACGCTTTCCAAAGCACAAAGTCATGCGAGTTGCGCTTGTCGGGATTTTCTTCCGTGCGCTCTGCTTTTTCGAGCTCCGCAAGGTTTTGACGTGAAAGAGCGCCAAAACGGGGGAATGATTCGACCGAAAAGTAGACACTACCGTTTGATTCGTAGGCGTGAGCCTTTTCGATGAGTCGCGTGATCTGGTCGAGCACCTCTTTTATATGATCACTTGCGCGGGCGTATCGGCTTACCCCGTCTAGATGAAGCTTTGCCTCAATCTCGTGGTACGCCTGTTCGTACTCTCGGGCAATCTCTTCTGGGCTTTTGCTCTCTAGGTCTGCGCGAGCGATGATCTTGTCGTCGACATCAGTGATGTTCTGGAGGTACTCGAGCTCGTGTCCAAGCGTTCGAAGAAAAGAGGCAAAAAAATCAAAAAAAATGTAGGTGCGAGCGTTGCCTATATGGATATGGTTGTACACGGTGGGGCCGCACACAAACATCCGAATTGGCCCTTTGGCGGGCGGTACGAATGCCTCTTTTGTTCGGGTGAGGGTGTTGTAGAGATGAAGCATGAGAGTTCGGAGTTCAGAGCTCAGTATTCAGTCAGGCTGAACTCTGATAGCTGATCACTGAACTCTTGATTCGTAGAGTATATCGCGATGCACTTTAATTGACCATATATGGCTTCTTTGCAATACTAAGCAGCATGTTTCGACGCGAAAAATATACGGGAATAGTGATCGGTGCCCTGCTCCTTGTGGGCACTTTTGCCTCGGGTGTCTATATTGGGCAAGCCCAAGTGTCGCCCGAAGATCAGGTGGCAGGAGTGATAGGCAAAAATGAGGGGAAGCCTGATGAAGTGGACTTTGCCCAGTTTTGGGAAGCGTGGCGTATTCTCGACGATCGATATGTCACCAAAAATGGTAACAGCTCCACAACAAAGGCTGTTACGGCGAACGATCGCGTATATGGAGCTATCTCTGGCCTTGCAAAGTCGCTTGGCGATCCCTACACAACCTTTTTCCCTCCCGAGGATCTCAAGCTTTTTGAATCGAGCATTCGGGGCGATTTTGAAGGGGTAGGGATGGAGATCTCGAAGAAAGATGAGATTCTAACCGTAGTGGCTCCGCTCAAGGATAGCCCTGCGGAAAAGGCTGGCATTAAGTCGGGTGACAAGATTCTCAAGATCAATGATGAGGTTGCAACAGATCTTTCGGTAGAGGCTGCAGTGCAGAAGATTCGCGGCCAAAAGGGGACTGCCGTAAAGCTTTCCATCTACCGCGAAGGTGCAAGCGAACCTATCGAAGTTTCCATCACGCGAGCTGTCATCGTGATACCGACGATTGCTATCGAACAGAAGGCTTCGAAGGTAAGTGCGGGTGGGAAGGTCGAGGATTCCAAGGGGACCGACCTTCGCGACGGGGTATTTGTGGTGAAGCTGTACAGCTTTGGTGCGCAGTCAAGCAACCAGTTTGCAGAGGCGATAAATCGACTCTCAAAGTCGGATGCACAAAAGATGGTGATCGATCTACGAGGCAATCCGGGCGGCTATCTTGATGCAGCTGTTGATATGGCAAGCTGGTTTATCCCGAAGGGGAAGCCTGTCGTTATTGAACGGGGAGGTAGGAGTGATCAGGATGTCATCTATGAAAGCAAAGGGTATGAGTTGCCCGAGAACGTTAAAAACGTAAAGGTTGCCATCCTTGTCGACAGAGGGAGTGCTTCAGCGTCTGAGATTCTTGCAGGAGCGCTTGAAGAGTATGGCCGCGCGGTACTCGTAGGAGAAAAGACATTTGGTAAAGGCTCGGTGCAGGAGCTCGTGAATCTTCGAGATGGTGGAGCGCTCAAGATTACGATTGCCAGATGGTACACCCCGAAGGGGAAGTCGATCTCGCTTTCTGGCCTTGAGCCAAATGTAAAAGTAGAGGTAAAGCCAGATATGGTGAAAGAGGGTGTGGATCCTGTCCTCGCGAAAGCGATAGAGGTGCTTAATAAATAAGAGATTGGAGTTCAGAGTTTAGTCTGACTGAGCTCTGAACTCTGTAAGCTGAACTCTGGTTTCCATGAAAGTAATACTCCTAAACGATGTGGCAAAGGTGGGACAGCGTGGCCAGGTGAAAGATGTGCCAGATGGATATGGGCGCAACTTTCTCATTGCACGGGGTCTGGCGAAGCCTGCTACTCTGGGCTTGCTTGCTGCACACGAGCACCAGGACAAAAGCGCGAGGCAGAAGCGCGAAAAGGAGTTTACGCTTGTAGACGGTGCTATCGCCGGGGCCACAAGCGCGCAACCCTTCATTGTGGTGCGAAGTGCGAACCCTGAAGGCGCGCTCTTTGCGGGTCTTAAGGCGGACGACCTTGTCTCGGAACTAAACAAAAAAGGTTTTTTTGTTCCCACTGCTTCAGTTCATCTTGAAAAGCCGATAAAGAAAACAGGCAACTATGAGGTTGTGCTCAGCTCGCCCTCGGGAAAGAAAACAGTACTTATGGTGGAGGTGAAGGGGGAGTAGGGCAGGGCGCAGGCCAGAAGTACAGAAGTGAAGAAACAAGAAATAAGTTCTCATAAAAACACCACTCCGCTAGGAGTGGTGTTTCGTTTGTCTTCTGACCTTCCGATCTTCTGTACTTCTGCTCTAAGCTACTCCATTACGTGCACAATCGTGCGTCGTGTGGTGGTGCCGTCAAAGTTTCCTTTGCGAGCAGAGCCAAATTTTACCGTCCCTGTTTTGTCAGCAAAAAGAGTATGGTCTTTGCCGATGCGAACGTTCTTTCCGGCTAGAATCTTGGTGCCGCGCTGGCGAACGATAATAGAACCTGGCTGAGCTTTCTCGCCGTCATGGAGCTTGGTGCCAAGATATTTTGGTTGTGAATCTCGGAGGTTTCTCGCTGTACCCCCGGCCTTTTTATGTGCCATATTTCCTTAAAATAAGTATCCCTTGAACTTTTTGCCGTCGCTTGTTCGGAACTGAAAACTGCTGCTTTCAGTTCTCTCACTTCGCTAGGCAATAGTGCTTAATTTGGGCTTTTTCCCTTATACTGGGTGAAAGCTTGAATGAACAGAATAGTACCAATAATCGAGCAAAAGATCAAGGATATCCTCGAGTGGGGTAGGTGGTACGAAAAAGAGCTCTATGTTGGGGCAGTGGTCGTGCTCTCCTCGGCACTTGCGTACGGCTCAGGGCTTTTAGTATTGGAGCTTCGGGCCAAGGAGCCTGTGGTTATACGCGACTTGGCCGGCGCGCTTGTAGAGGCGAGTCCTGTTCGCTCCCCCTCCCCGGCGGGGGAGAAAGTAAGCGAAGTGGTGTCGACAGGAAAAGGCACGCCGCTTTCTGCGGCTTCTGCAAAAACAGCAGGCCTCGTGGTTGGCACACGCTCAACCAAAAAATATCGCCTCCCAGGATGTGCCGGTATTGATACTGTTGCAGAGAAAAACCGCGTCTATTTCAAGACAGCTGCGGATGCAGAGAAGGCGGGATACGTGCGGGTAAAAAATTGCAGTATAAAGCCATAAGCTTTAGAGTGGTATTTTAAGCATCTATAAGAACATATATGAGAAAGATTATTGGCGTAACGGGAACTGCTGCCTCCGGGAAAGATGAGGTGGTAAGGATGCTTGTTCGGTCTATTGGGTGGGAGCACTACTCAACCTCTGATGAGATCCGGTATGAGGCGACTGCGCGCGGGATTGGCCACAGTCGCCCAGAGCTCTCCGAGATCGCCAACGAGCTTCGTTTAGGCATGGGGACATCAGTTCTTGCTGCCCGTGCCCTTGCCCGTGCCAAGGGTGACGTGATCATCTCTGGGATTCGTAATGAAGGAGAGATTGAGTACCTAAAAACCCAAGGAGATTTTACGCTCATTGCGGTGGATGCGTCTGCGGATACTCGGGAGATGCGCTTGCGAAATAGGGACGAGGTTCGGCCAGGAAATGACCCAGACCTCAAGCAAGACAAAAAAGAGTTTGCAGGTGCCTCCCATGGCCAGCAGGTGGGGAAGTGCATTGAGGCGTCAGATATCATAATCATGAACGACGGCACGCTCGATGAGCTTCGAAAAAAAGTAGATGAGTTTGCGTCAGGTATTTTAAAATAGATTTTAGAGTCCGTTTTAAAACCCTAGATACGAGGCGCCGAAGGAGAAAAATGTGAGGCTGTACATTTTGGTACAGTGAGCGTTTTTCGACTGTGGCAACGAAGTAGGTGGGGTTTTAAAACGGACTCTGCCCTCACCCCAAAAAGAGGGAAGTGCAGGCAGGAAGGCTTGCAGAGCGAATAAAAAATCAGCGGACCAAAATCTTTTTGGTCCGCTGATTTTTTAATTGAGTAGGTGGCTGGCGGGCGATAGAGAAGGGGCGTGTGTTCTTATATGAAACCAACTGTGGATAACTTTAGGGGGTCTCCCCAGGCAACGTCGTACAATATACATTTAACGACGTTGTAGAGGAGGAGAAATGGGCTGCGGGACGGTCTTGCTTCGTACCTTCTATTGGCTTGCAGGCCCTAGTCGTACGTTGACCAACCGTCTATGCTCGAGCCTTTGCTCCTGCCTTCCTCTGCTCTCTGTGGCGCTTCCACCTGGCTTCGGCCGCGGCTCGTGCTACGGCTGTCCGAGCCTTTGGCGTCATTGTGGTAAGCCGCGCCCGGCCGCCGCGCCGGCCCAAGGCCGACATGTAGTGCCGTACGATGGATGCTTCCTCTTTTGTCATAAATTCATTTTATACTAAACCGCTTAGCATTACAAACAGTTATTAGATTTAATGTTCATATTTTGACCTCGTAAAATCCTCAAATTTAAATTGGGCTAGGGTTTGGGTCGATTAAAAATGAAAAGACCCCCGCGGAAGGAAGACCGTGTTGATCTTTTCCGCAGGGGTCGCTATCTGTCGACTCCCGCATGGTCCCGCAGCCGAAGCTGGCCGTCTACGGCGACGTTGTTGTTCCCTGCCTTGCCGGAGCACTTCCCGTAGCAGGTCCACCGCCCCTTGTTTGACCTCACGAGCTCCTGCACATGGACCCGCCAGCCGTCGTGTGCGAACTGGCCATGATTGATGAACAGAAACAGATCGCCTTCCTGGACCCAGCACGATTTGATCCGGCCCATGAACGCGAAGGGCTGCTTGCCCTCCTCGTCCACATGCTTCGGCGCCAAGAACGTGAAGGCCCGACCCACCAGTTCATCGAGGTTATCGACACCCAGCTCACGTGCCAGGTAGTTCATGGTTTCGTCCAGATGGTTCCGCAACCGAAGCTGCGTGAGCCCCTGCTTTGCACCGTTCTTCTTCACTCAATCCTCACTTTCAATCTTTCCTTGCTTGCTTACCTTCTCCTGTTCCAGTTCCAGCTTCCGCGCATAAGAAGCGGGTTGCCATTTTTGGCCAGCGCTTCCTCCGCTTCTTTGGCCTTTTCCGGATAGCTTCGCTTGAAATCAGCAGCTTTCTCCTTGGAGGTCTCGAGCTCCCTCCTTTCTTCGGACGAAAGGTCCGCGTAGCGTGCCTCCTTTGCAGCGATGGTTTCGATGTTGGAGTAGTAGAAACGTGAACCTCGGTCGACTCCGGTCCCGGACATGGATGTTCTCCTTTTTGGAGAGTTGATTTTCTCCGGTTTTATTTAAACATTCAAAATAAAAAATGTCAATATTAGATTACATCCTATCTTGGTAGATAGTCGAGTGGATTTAAATATGCGTTGAGGGCCGCAATGGGAAGCCTATAGGTGCCGCAGGCGGCGTTTTTGCTTTTGAGGTTGCCGATCTGGGAGCCGGCTGAGGCTGCTACGGAAAAGTGGAGGTGTGGGCCCGTGGAGTAGCCTGTGTTGCCGCTGTAGCCGATCACACTTCCGGTGCCTACCTGTGACCCCTCGGTGACTGAGATAATAGAAAGGTGTGCGTAGAGTGTCGAAAGGCCATTCTCGTGGCGTATAAACACCCAGCGGCCATATGATGCGTTGGGGCAGGTGAGGTCGGTGTCCCCTGTGCCAAGCACGGTGCCGCCACGCGCTGCCTTTATCGGCGTGCCAAAGCTCGCGCGAAAGTCGATGCCGTTGTGTCCTTTGCCGTTGTATACAGCTCCGAGCGCTGATTGAGAGAAGCTTGTATTGCCGAAATACTGAGTGATAAGGACCGAGTCGAGCGGCCACGAGAGTGCTGAGCTGCCTGCCTTTGGCAAAGCGAGCGGATCGAGCTCGTACTTGAGCTTTGCTTCGATATTTGCGAGCTCCTTTTCAAACTGCTCCTCGCGCGCCTTTTTCTCGGCAAGTAGCTGCTTGTATCCTGACTCTTTGTTTTTGGTTTCCGCGAGGAGCTTTGTTTGCTGTGTCTTGTTTGAGTCTGCAACTTTTTTCTGCTCAGAAAGGCTGACACGCAAACTCGTGAGCTTTTTTTCGAGCTCTTCATTTTCACTCTTGGTACTCTCGAGGCCAGCCTTTTTCTCCTTGAGATCGGATACTTTTATATTTACTGAGCCTTGAAGCTGCTTGAGCTCTTCGACGCGCGACCAAAACGTCGACAGATCGTCGCCCCCAAGTGCTCCCTCGATAACGCTAAACTCCTCTTGTTCATTCAGTCTACGAAGCACTTCGCCGAGACCTCGGTTGTTCTTGGTGATCTCTCCACTTTTGGTGCCTATCTCCCCTGCGAGCCGCTCAATCGTGAGCTTAGTAAGGTCGATCTTTTTCTCGGTGAGGCTTATATCAGCCGTGATCTTTTTCGAGGATGCCTCAAGTTGTTTCACTGCATCGGAAAGCGTCTTTGCGGTTTGGCTTGTCGCCTTTACCTTTGAATCGAGCTCTTTGATCTCCTTTTGGAGTGTCTCTATCTCTGTTTGCTTGCTCGAGATAGAGGTCTGCAGCTCTTCTACGCGCGTTGCTGCAGATGCATGGTTAAAAGTTAAAAGATAAAAGGTAAAAGAAAGAAGCGCAACCATGCGCACTATTGCGCTGACTACGATGTGCGATTTACGATGTGTGTTGGGCGATTTCGATCGCATGATCGATTCTTTTTAGGGTCTCTTCTTTGCCAATGAGGGCCGCTACGGTAAAGGGATCGGGTGATTTCTCTTTTCCGGTGAGCGCTACGCGAAGTGGCCAGAGCACTTTGCCCCTTCCCTTTTCGGTGGCGAACTCCCACAGAGCTTCCTTGATAGGTTCAAGGTTCCAGGTTTTAGGTTCCAGTTTTTCAAGAAGCTGGCGAGTCTCAGGGAGAAATTCAGGTGTTTTAAGAAGGGATGTTTCATACCCAGGTTGACCAAAGAAAAAGTCGAACTCGCCGGATTCCTTGATACCGCGAATGTCAGCAAAGGTTGCGATACGGTCGAGGATAAGTGGCTCTATCTTTTCGAGCGTTGCTTTGTCGGCATCGGGAAACACCTTTTCGATCTCGGCACTTACGCGCTCACGCGGGAGCTTTTTAATATATTCGCGATTCAGCCAGTTGAGCTTTTCTACGTTGAACACTGCTCCCGATTTCTGAACTCTTTCCAAGCTAAACCCCTCCACGAGTTCATCGAGCGAAAAGATCTCACGGTCGGTGCCAGGATTCCAGCCGATAAGGGCAAGAAAGTTGATCATTGCCTCGGGCAGATAGCCTTGCTCTTTGTAGTAGCCGATCGATACGGTCTCTCCGTGCTTGCGCTTCGACATTTTGCTTTTGTCGGGTGCAAGGATGAGCGGAAGATGGGCATAGATCGGCCGCATGGCGCCAATCGCCTCTTGGAGGAGTATCTGGCGAGGAGTATTCGAAATATGGTCCTCACCACGTATGACGTGAGTCACTGCCATTTCGTGATCGTCGATAACGACGGCGAGATGATAGAGAGGCTCCTCGAGCGACTTTGCGATGACAAAATCTTTGAGCTCGGTGGTGTCAAAGGTAATATCTCCACGAATCTCATCGTGAAATGTTACCTGCCTGTTGGGATTTTTGAAGCGAATCACTTCGGTACGCCCACCGGGCTCGACGGGGGTCTCTTTCGATACATACGCAGTGCCTTCCGCTATCATCTTTTCTAGATAGCTTGTATAGATCGCCGTGCGCTCTGATTGGCGGAGCGCTTCCCCATCGTAGGAGAGGCCAAGCCAGCTCATGGCGTCGTAGATGCTTGTTTCGAGCTCGCGCTTCGAGCGCTCTTTGTCGGTGTCTTCGATACGCAAGAGAAAGCTGCCACCATGCTTGCGAGCAAAGAGATAGCTGAAAAGGGCTGTTCTCGCAGACCCGATATGGAAATAGCCCGTCGGAGACGGGGCCATGCGTGTTACTACTTTTTTTTGGTTATCGGTCATTGGTTATCTAGTTCTCGTGCTCGAGGGCGATGCCAAGGAGTATTTTTGCAACCTTTTTTGCCGCGTCAGGTGCTGCGAATGCAGTAGCGGCTTTTTTCATCTCCGCAAGATAGGTGGGGTGTTCCATGAGGCGATTGATCTCGGAGAGCAGTACGTGCGGTGAAAGATTGTTCTCCTCAAGTACGATGGCAGCCCCGGTGCGTGAGTAGGTAAAGGCGTTCTTGTGCTGGTCGTGGCTAATCGATTGTGGGATCGGGATAAGGAGCGCCGGCAACCCCCACTGGGCAAACTCAAACACGGCCGACCCCGCGCGAGAGATTACGAGGTTGGCAACGCCTGCTGTGAGTCGCATCGCTGTTTCGTTGAGATAATCAAACGGTTTATAGCGGCTCGCATGAGGGTTGCCTTTGAGAGATACGTTTGCAATAGCGCGCACGGTCCCGAAATGCTTTTTGCCTGTCTGGTGGATCACCTGATACTTTTCGATGAGATCAGGCAGAATATCGAGAATGGTGTCGTTGATCTTTTCTGAGCCGAGTGAGCCACCTACAATAAAAAGGACAGGCAAACCCTCTTCGAGGTGCAAAAACTCTGATGCGCCGGTTGGAATGGGATGCAGAAGCTCTTTGCGAATCGGCAAGCCGACCACCTCTGTTTTTTCCTTGGGAAAATACGAAAGCGCTGTTGGCCACGAGATAAGAATCTTTTTTGCAAACTTTGCTGCCCAGCCGTTTACCCGCCCCGGCTCGGTGTCCGACTCATGAATGACGACGGGGATGCCGAGAATGCGCGCCGCAAAGAGTGCTGGAAATGTGGCGTAGCCGCCTTTGCCGAACACGACGTCTGGGTACAGCTTGTAGAGAG
The DNA here is from genome assembly GCA_040384765.1 of Patescibacteria group bacterium. GTDB lineage: Bacteria > Patescibacteriota > Minisyncoccia > Phycocordibacterales > JBBUBG01 > JAZKIQ01. The sequence continues at coordinate 19,776 of JAZKIQ010000001.1, forward strand.
AGATGATGGCGCGAATGCCGCCAAACGCGATCTTGAACCAGTCAAAAAAGTTGAGGATCGAAAAGTAGCGTCGCTGCTTCCCTGCCGTAACGGGGATAAAGGTGAGTTTGTTTTCAAACAGGAGCCGCGCATTGTAAGGCGCGTCAGAAATGTAAAAAAGCTCTACATCAACGAGCTTTTGCTCGCGGATCTCTTCACCCAGCTCTTGGGCGATGGCGATCACTGGATAAAAGTGGCCGCCAGTTCCTCCTCCGGTAAGGGCTATTTTCATATAGGATGGTTTTCTTTTCAGTCCAGCTGCGAGACTCGCGTGAGCGGTTCAAAAGTACGGATAATTTCTTGGTAGAAATTTCCTCGAGATTCGGCCGGCCGCCTCATCTAGTCTTTTGAACCGCTCACGCATCGATTCTCGCTGGCAGAAAAGAAAGCTGATTTATGCATAATAGCCCAAAAAGCTGCGGAGGAACAAGGCTTAAGGTGATAGAAAAGAAAACGGCTGGTCGCATCGAGCGACCAGCCAATGAACAGCGCTTCAGCCTTGCCAGCCCGGGATGTAGTAGCCGAGGAGGGCTATTTTTTTCGGAGATCCATCTGGCTTTGTGTAGCTGTAGTTAGGATCCTCGTGCCGATCGTTCAGGTCGTTATCGAGCTGGAAGCGGTCCTTGCTGTCGAGGAACGCCTTCTGCACATCGGCGGGGAGCCCGACACCGTGCTTGATCGCATGCCAGAAGAATTCCAGGGAGACTTCGCGCCAGACGGTGAACTTTGGCCCATCTGAGGCGCTATAGCAGATTTCTGCGGATACTCTCCTGCAGGTAAACGTTTGGGCTATCTCTTCCCCGTCCTCACCTTCAGCGTGAATGTAGTAGAGGCCCGAGCCTCTTTCCCAGCAGATCATGTGCCAAACTCCTTTCTGCTCGCTTTCCTAATTTAGACACTAAATATGAAGAAAGTCAACTATCTGCTGGTTTCTAGGGATAGATCCTGTGCGTGCTTTTCGAGGGCGAGCATGAGGAGGCGGTCGATGAGGTCGCTATACGCGATGCCCGATGCTTCCCAGAGCTTTGGGTACATGGATACCGAGGTGAAGCCGGGAATCGTGTTGATCTCGTTGACGTACACCTTTCCGGTTTTCGTGAGAAAAAAGTCTACGCGCGCAAGCCCCGCACATTCGAGCGTTTTAAATGTTTTTATCGCGAGGTCCTGCACTTTTTTCCGGAGGATGAGCGGAAGTTTGGCCGGAATCTCGAGCGCTGCCCCACTCTCGTCGATATATTTTGCGTCATACGAATAGAAGTCGCTTTTTACGACAATCTCTCCTGGTACAGAGGCGATCGGTTTGTCGTTGCCAAGTACCGAGCACTCGATCTCACGACCCTTAATAAACTGCTCGCAGAGGATTTTTGTATCGTAGCGAAATGCTTCAAGGACAGCAGCATCAAACTCCTTCTTTGTACGCACTTTGCTTACGCCCACCGAGGAGCCCATATTTGCTGGCTTTATAAAAAGAGGAAGTCCGAGAGTTTTTGAAATGGCGGGGAAAGAGACCTTGTCTCCCTTGCGAAAGACGAAAAACTTCCCAATGGGGATGCCAGCGTCACGCAATAGCCGCTTCATGACATCTTTGTCCATGCCTACAGCCGATCCGAGCACTCCCGCGCCAACAAAGGGCACGCCTGCGAGCCGCAGAAGGCCCTGCACGGTACCATCCTCCCCCATCGGGCCGTGCAGTATGGGAAATACCACATCCACAGCTTCGCTGGGCTTTTCTCCTGCTAAGGCGAGCACCCCTTTACTTTCAGGAATGAGGCTCACTGCCGTGGCGTGCTCCGGTGCGAGGCGGGCAAGCTTTGGATCGTGGGCATTGAGAAGAAACTCTGCCGAATCAGCTCGATGCCAGGAACCTTTCTTGTCGATGCCGATCAAAATTGGTGCATATTTTTTCTTGTCGAGCGCGTCCGCGATATTTCGTGCGGAGCGGAGGGACACTTCGTGTTCTGCAGATTTGCCACCAAAGAGGAGCGCCACCCGGATTTTTTTATCAGCCATCTATCTCAACTGGAGTTTTTGATTAAAAGTTGCCACAGGTTCTTTTCTTCTGAAAAGCCCTGCAGCCCCCGCCTCCTTCACCTTCGTTCAGTCCGGCCGGCCTTCTAATTAAAATGCGGGAGTGGCCCGCATTTTAATTAGAAGTCCCGGAGAACCGTAATTTTCGCGCCGAGCTGGTTTAAGCGATTCGCAAGATCTTCGTATCCCCTATTGATCGAGTACACATTGCGAAGCACAGAGGTTCCTTTCGCGGCGAGCATGCCGATTAAGATAATCGTGGCTGGGCGCAAGGCGGGTGGGCAGACAATCTGCGCTGCCCGCAGTGGTGTGGGACCTGTGATATAGATGCGGTGCGGGTCGGCAAGTATCGTATCTGCTCCAAGCTTTTCAAGCTCGGTGTAGTAGATCGCCCGCTTTTCGTACACCCAGTCGTGAATGAGGGTTTGCCCTTCCGCCTGTGTCGCTATTACGGCAAAGAACGGGAGGTTGTCGATGTTGAGGCCGGGGTATGGGCGTGAGTCGATCTTCTCTTCGAGCGCGGTGAGTTTTGAAGGGGCAGTTTTAATGTCCACAAGATCGGTATGGCCGTTGGCTGCCTTGTATCGTTTTGAAAGCTTGTACTTAAAACCCATCTTCTCAAGTTTGTAGAGCTCGAGCTCCACAAAATCGATCGGTGCGCGCTTGATCTCGATGGCCGACCGGGTGACCGCAGCTACGGCGATAAAAAACATCGCCTCGGTTGGGTCTTCGCTTGGGTGATAGGTTACTGGGGTGTCGATCTTTTCGATACCGTGCACGATGAGCGTTGTGGTGCCGATCCCCTCAATATGTACGCCGAGCTTTTCAAGGAAAAAGCACATGTCCTGCACCTGGTAGTTTGCAGAAGCAAATTTGATGGTTGTAGCGCCAGGAATGAGCGCGGCGGCCATGAGTGCATTCTCGGTAACGGTATCGCCCGATTCGTAGAGGATGATCTCTGCGGGGTCTAGCTTCTTTGCTTTAACGGTGTAGCTCGTGTTGGTTGTTTCGATATCCACTCCGAGCCTCTCAAGTGCAAAGAAGTGGGGGCGCACGGTGCGGCTTCCGAGCTTGCAGCCGCCCACCTGCGGAAGGCTAAAGCTTTTCATGCGATGAATAAGCGGCCCGATCAACATGATTATGCTGCGGGTTTTGATCGCTGCCTCTACGTTGATTGCCCCGAGGTCGAGCTTTTCTGGTGGAGTGATCTCAAGATCATCCCCTACCCATTTCACTGATACGCCAATCGATTCGAGTACCTCGATAATGCGATTGACCTCCTCGATGCGCGGCATCGCTTTGAGTGTCGTCGTGTTTTTGTTGAGGAGCGATGCGCAGAGCAGCGCTACGGCCGCATTCTTTGAGGTCTTAACAATCGCGGTACCTCGCAGGGCGTGGCCACCCTCTATCTGAAAATTGATCGTTCCCTTTGAGAGCGTGAGGATATCACCTTCCAAGGCATTCGAGATTTTTGAAAGCATCTCGGTGGTGAAGTTTTGCTCCCCTTTTTCCATGCGGGCTACGGCGCTCTGAGAGGTGCCTATCATCTCTGCAAGCTGCTCTTGGGTAAGGTTGTTTTTCTCCCGAAGAGTTGTAATAAGCGAGCCTATTTTAACGAGTTGTTCTGCGAGCATAGTGGCATCAACATATCACATATGAGATGTTGATGCCAGTGGAAAACTCTCCTACGCTGTTGCCTCTGCGAGGGCATGCCGCTTTGCATGCTGGGAGATATTGAGGAGGATCCCTATTTCGCACAGTCCTATAAAAAGCGCTGTTCCTCCTTGGCTGATGAACATGAGAGGCACTCCGGTAAGCGGTATGAGGCCGAGCATCGCGGCAATGTTTATTGCCGACTGGGAGACGATATGTATGACGATACCCACAGCAAGGAGAGCTGAAAAGCTATCTGGCGCATGCGTAGCAATACGCATGCCGCGGAGGGCAAACAGAAGGAAGAGGAGAATAAGTACCGTGGAGCCGATGAGGCCAAACTCCTCTGCCGTAACCGCAAAGATAGAATCACCCACAGGCTCGGGAAGATATTTAAATTTTTGAATGCTTTGTCCAAAACCCCTCCCCCCAATTTTGCCTGAGCCTATCGCGATGAGGGCTTGCTGGATCTGATAAGAAGACCCCTGTGCATCACGCGAAGGATCTATAAATGTAAGAATGCGCTCCCGCACATACGGGCGCGTGGCAAAGAGGAGTGCAATACCTGCCAGTCCTACGGCGCCAAGTGCAAAAAAATGTTTCCACTGTCCACCTGCCACAAAGTACATTCCTGCTCCGGTAAAGACGAACACCATAAAGGTACCCGTATCTGGCTGCTTAAGGAGGAGAAGTCCTACCGCGAGGAGTGCGCCGAGAAATGGTAGAAGGCCTTCCTTCACAGTCTCTGCTGCTCTCGGGCGGCGGGTGAACATTGTTGCGAGAAAAAGCACATACCCAAGCTTGAGTATCTCTGATGGCTGGAACATGAGGGGCCCAAGCCTAATCCAGCGATGCGCGCCGCCTGTGGCAAATCCGAGGCCTGGAACAAAGACGAGTGCCGTGACGATAAGCGTAAGGATAAATATCCAGGTTGCGTACTTTTTCCAGAAGCTGTAATGGATCTGTGAGAAAACCGCGAGAGCTATTGCTCCCCCGACCACACCAATAAGTACCTGTTTCCCCGCGAGCGATGCGAGGCTACTGCCGTCGCGGGCAACAAGGCCGAGCGACGCAGATGAAAATATAAAAAAGCCCAGTATGACAAGCGCCGCCACAATGCCGAGGAACATCTTGTCGAATGAGCGAGCTGCGGTCATTTAGATAAGTGCAATAATGACGCCGATGATTGCGGAGATGATGCTGACAATCCAAAACCGCATCGTCACTTTGTATGAGGGCCAGCCGAGCGCTTCGAAGTGGTGGTGTATAGGAGCTACGAGAAATACTTTCTTTCCCCGTACCCTTTTGGAGAGCAGCTGTATGATCACTGACCCTGATGCGAGAAAGAGTGGAAGAGCGATAATGGGTAGCTCAACTGATGCATTGGTGAGAAATGCAACCACCGTAAGTGTGGTGGTTAGCCCCAGAATGCCGGTTTCTGACATATAAAACTGAGCGGGCGGAATATTGAACCACAAAAATGCGAGGATTGACCCGGCTATCACCGCACAAAATGCGGCCAGGTTTATCTGGTCCTGAAAAAAGGCGATCATTGAGTAGGCCCCGAAGATGATCGACATGATCCCTCCTGAGAGGCCATCGATGCCATCGATAACACCCCCTGAAAAAAGCGCGAGCATGGCAAGGGTGAATACTGGATAAAACCAGAGTCCGATATCAAGATTTCCACCCCCAGGAATATCGATAGTGCTGATGCCAAGCTTGGTGTAGAACCACCAGGCTCCTATAAAGCCCATGATCGCTACGATTCCAATACGAACCATTGCCGGTATCCCCTTGCCCACATACGATCCACGGTCGGCTACGACAAGCAGGTCGTCAATGAGGCCCACGGCTGAGCCGATAAGCAGGGTAAAAAATGGAAGGACTGTTTGTCCTCGTGAGAGAAAGTTGAGCTTGCGTGTTGTTTCTGAGGGGAAAAGATACGCCACGAGGTAGAGCGCACAGATGGTGAGAAGGGTGCTACCCCAGATGACAACACCACCCATGCGTGGCGTTTTCTTGGTTTCGTCTTGATGGAGCGTGCTCGAGATGAGCGCTTCCCTTCCATCAATAGTGATCGCGACTGACTTCTTTTTCCAAAGCTTGTGTTTGTACAGAAACTGAATGAGTGGGGTCGAGATGATGAGGCCAATGAAAAAGGCGAGTGTTGCAGGACCGACAACCTTGAGAACGTTAATGATCATAAGAGATAGGTGTATGGTAGCGCTATTTTTCGGTGCTTGCGAATTCGAGAGTCTCCTTTATGAGCAAGCGCATATCAGCAAAGCGGCCTTCTGCACTCGATCCAAGTACTACGGCGATCATCGGCCTGCCGGGGCCGGCGTCGTATGCAAGTGCGAGGTTGCCACCTGCAAGATCGGTAAGCCCAGTCTTCGAAGCAAACACCGCAAACTCAGACTCAAGATCTTTGTTGGTGTTGCGCGCCTCGTGAGTAAATCCTGAGAGAGATTGGAACGCGAGGTTTGAAAGACCTGTTTTTTCGATAATGGCGGGCTGTTCGGAGATGATGTGCGAGAGAAGAGCCGCTACATCGTGTGCCGAGCTGTAGCCACCGCTTTGCTCGGGCGAGATATCAAGACCGGTTGGATTTAAAAAGTATGTTTGTTTGAGGTCGAGCGTGCGAGCCTTTTCGTTCATTGTTTCTACAAAGCGTACACGAGATCCAAGTGCGCTCGCTATAGCTGCCGCGCCATCGTTTGAAGAGGTGATGAGGGTAAAAGAGATAAGGTCGGCAAGGCGCCAATTTTCACCAACATAGAGCCCAGAATCTCCCTCTTCCCCGAGCGCCTCCTTGGAGACGCGCACAGGGGCGGAGCTGCTCGCGCTCGCTGCGACATAAGCTGTCATTAGCTTTGTGATCGACGCGATTGGAAGCTGAAGCTCCGCGTTCTTTGAATAGATAAAAGTGTCGCGGGATATGTCGTATACGACAGCAGCCTTTGCTTCAATCTTTGCAGCATCGAGAACAATACCGCGCGGTGCTGCAGTTTCAGCGATCACCGGGGGCGGGCTGTCTGAGATGGCGATAGCAATACCAATGAGTCCAAGAAGACCCAAAACGTAGCCATAGCTTCCGAGTAGTTGTTTGCGGTTGAATATCATAAGGTTTCTGTTTTTTGTTTGTCGAGAAATGCACGGAGCGGCTCATATTCAGGAAGCTCGCTTGCCTGCCCTATCCCAAGATGCGCGAGGAGGTCGATGGAGGGGGTATACGTATAGCTTGCAGCTTCGCTCGCACGCTCTCGCTTGGCAAGCCCACGCATAAGCAGCTGGCGGAGCGCTGATTGTGAGTTTACCCCTCGAATCTGGTCGATATCAGCGCTCGTGACTGGTGCTTGGTAGGCGATGATAGAGAGCACTTCAAGAGCGCTCTTGGAAAGAGCTCTCTCTTCGGTGGCTTCGAGTCGCTCGAGAATAGGAGATGCCCCTGTTGAGGTGGCGAGAGTCACCTCTCCGTCATGGTCCATGAGCGCGATGCCTCTCCCCTCAAGCTTTGTTCGGAGAACGGCAAGAGCATCGTCGATCTCGCTGTCGCCTATATCAAGAAGCTCCCCGAGCCGCACTTTGGGCACTGGTTCCGCAGTATAAAAAAGGATTGCTTCGATAAGGGCGTCGGGTTCCATGTGGCTCAAAGATACGCAGGCACTCCAAGTGAGAGTGACTCTATTGTAATATCAGAAAAATGATCGTTCTGCGAGACCTTAATTGTCCCCTGTTTTACGAGCTCAAGGAGTGCGAGAAAACCAAGGATTGTCTCTGCCTTGCCGCTGCCGGTAAAACCCCGAAGGGTTGTACCCAGTGACTCTTTTGCGCGCAACAGGAGCGACTGCATCACCTCTTCAAGACGGATCTTTTTTTCGACCCGAGTTTGTGGGATCTTCTCTCGCGTAGGCATGAGCGAGGTTGTGCGGGTGATCGCGGCGTGGAGCGCTTTTGCGAGCGATGCCCCATCGGTACCAGGGCGAAAGCTCGCTTCCTTGGGGAGAGGGGCGGATGGTCTGCGAAAGAAACGACGAGGTTTTGCGAGCTCTAGGGAGAGCATGGCGGCAGCTCCTTTTATGGCCTGGTAGTGCGCGAGGCGCCCTTCGAGCACCGCAATATCTGCCTCTTCTTCTTTGGTGATCGAAAAGCCAGGGAGGAGCGATCGCGACTTGATGAGCATAAGCGTTGCGGCGAGGAAGATGAACTCGGCGGTCTGCCCTATCGGTATTGGGTTTGCTGAAAGGAAATGCACATAGTCGTCGGTTATTGCCGCAAGAGAGAGATCGGAAATATGCATCTTCCGCTTTTCGACAAGTGAAAGCAGGAGGTCGAGGGGGCCCTCGAAGCTCCCGTGCTTAATTCGAAAATCCTGGTTAACCATGGGCATACTATAGCACAAGCTGGCCAAAATCGCATTTGTGTTGTATTGTTGTTTGCGTACTTGTAACCACCTAGGAGGGTGATAGATGGAAGGTCAGGATCGAGGGCGGCCGTCGAACGAGGAGTTCGTGCTCGAGCTCTTGCGGGTCAACGGGGGCAGTTTGCCGCTCGTCCGCATCTCGCGTGCTCTCTCGGCGGAAAACCGGATCGGAAGGCGTAGGGGTGTCGATACCTCCGATCTCGTCAGCGAGCTTCTGAAGCAGGGGCTGGTGCGCATGCGCGGTCAGGACGAGTACGTCGAGATCGTGCGCAAGGAAGAACAGGCTACGGCCTGAGTACGAAAGAACCGGCTGTCGCGAGCGCGACAGCCGGTTTTCATTTTTGAACGTATCTAACCTAGTTTAATTCCAAGTTCTTTGAGTTGTTTTGGCGTAAGTGGCTTCGGAGCTTTCATTACGGCTGTTTGCCCGCCGCGGGTCATAGGAAAAGCCTGCACCTCTCTTAGATATGTTTCGCCGGTGAGATTCATGATCATACGCTCTACGCCTAATGCTATTCCTCCATGCGGCGGTGTCCCTGATCTAAAAGCACGAAGCATATGCCCGATTCGTTCCTCGAGGTCCTCTTTTGAGTAACCCATAACTTTATAGGTAGCTTCGAGGATTTCTGGCTTATGAGCTCGAATGCTCCCACCTCCCGCTTCGTATCCATTGCATACGAGGTCGTATTGCGTAGTGAGGATTTCACCGATGCGCTCCCCTTTCATCAGCCAGTCGATGTGTTCTGGAATTGGCATCGAGAAGGGGTTGTGCGTAAAGGTCCATCCGCCTTCGTCTGTCTTCTCAAAAAATGGGAAATTCACAACCCATGCATATGCGAGAACCCCGTTTGCCTTATCCTCCTCGGAGCGCATATCAAATTTGTCCGCGCCGTACTTTTCCATCGAGTCCTTGTAGCTGATTCGGGGAAAAGGTTTTTGCTTAATGGTAAAGCCCATTGCTTCTACGGTTATTGTCACCATCTCTTCCACCAGACTCATTACATCTTCCATCGTTACAAACGACATCTCAAGGTCGATCTGAGTATGTTCAAAGCCGCGATCTGCCCGGAGGTCTTCGTCTCGGACTGCGCGTGCAATCTGGAAGTATCGCTCGAAGCTTGCGGCCATCAAAAGCTGTTTATATTGCTGAGGCGATTGTGGAAGTGCGTAGAACTTTCCAGGATTTAGTCGTGAAGGGACGACGAAGTCTCGAGAGCCTTCCGGAGTTGATTCTGTAAGCAAAGGAGTCTCGATTGCCGTAAAATCTTTTGAATAGAGGAAATCTGAGGCGCGCCGAATAAATTCGCTTCTGAGCTTCAAGTTTCGCTGCATCCGTGCCGTACGTAGGTCGAGGTAGCGATATTCGAGACGCGCATGTTCATCGATTTCCGACGTATCACCCGTGACATCAAACGGAGCGGGCTCTGCCTCGGCCAGGATTTCAATCGAAAGAATCTCGAGTTCAATATCCCCGTTCTGCTTGTCAGCCTGGATATTTTTGTCGGGTCGCTTGTTTATTTTTCCATTCACAGCCACGACCCACTCCGAGCGGAGCTTGCTCCCTACTTCGTGTGCCTCTTTTGCGTTTGGGAGTATGACGCCCTGCACAAAGCCTGAACGGTCGCGAAAATCGAAGAAGATGAGCTTGCCCTGGTCGCGGCGAATATGTACCCACCCTTTGATCAGCACCTCCTCGCCAACTTTTGTATTTAGTTTTCCAATTTCAGTTCGTTCCATGGTGTTTTGAGTGACTAAACTCTGAACTCTAATCTCTGTACTCTTTATGCAAGATAATTTATCCGCATCTTCTCTTTCACCTCCTCAAGTGTCGCTCGAGCAATTAGCCGCATCTTCTCTGTGCCTGCTCGAAGCACCTCTTTGATCTGATCGGGATTCTTTTCGAGTTCTGCTCGGCGTGCGCGCATTGGCTCAAGGAATTCATTCAATACAGCCGCGAGGCGCTTCTTGATCACCACGTCGCCAAGGCCGCCTTTGCGATAGTGCTCCTTGAGATCGGCGACCTCTGCTTTGTTGACATCAAAAATATCGAGGAATGTGAATACTACGTTTCCTTCGACTGAACCGGGATCATTCACGTGAACGTGGTTTGGGTCGGTGTACATCTCCATTACCTTGGCTTCAACTGTCGCCGGGTCATCCGAAAGTTTTATGTCGTTACCAAGCGACTTGGACATCTTGGCCTTACCATCGAGGCCTGGAAGCGTGCCTGAATCTTTAGGAATCAGTGCTTCTGGCACAGGAAACATATCTCCATATGTTGTGTTAAAACGGCGAGCTACTTCTCGAGCAAGCTCGAGGTGGCTTGTCTGGTCTTTACCGACGGGCACGACGTGCGCTTTTCCAATGAGAATATCGGCCGCCATAAGCACGGGGTAGACGATAAGACCCATTGAAGGGCTTTCAATATTGAGATCACGTAGCACTTCTTTCAATGTCGGGACATTTGTAGCCATCGAGTGCGTAACGAGCATCGAGAGTATTACCCCAAGTTCAGCAATCTCGGGAACATCGCTTTGGAGATAGAAAGTGGCCTTTTCCGGATCGATCCCTGCCGCAAGCTGGTCGAGGACGAGGGTGTGAATATTTTCAAGCTGGTTTGCGGTGTCGGTCTTTGTGGTGAGGGCGTGTAGGTTTGCTACGAGCAGAAAAAGATCGTGCTCATCTTGGAGCGCGATGCGGTTTGCGAGGGACCCTACATAGTGGCCCAGGTGAAGCTTGCCGGTTGGCCGGTCGCCAGTGAGTACGCGTTTTCGTTCAGGCATTATTTTCTCAGAGTACCAAAATGGCCCCGCTTTCACAACGGCTGAGTCAAGGGTCGCTTGGGAGCCAGGCTTCCAAATATTAGAACACCCCAGGTCCACGAGGACCTGGGGTGCGTATCAGCGTACGGGGTTCGGAGGGTACTCTCCTTTCAGGGCGAGTCCGTACTGTGCAAGAACAGTTCGTACCTCACCCAGCGAATGCTTTCCGAAACGGGGGATGGCCATGAGGTCCGCCGCCGTATGCCCCGAAACTCTTCCAAGTTCGATGAGGTTTTCTTGGGTGAGTAGCTGGAGCGTCCGAGTTGTAAAGCCGACCGTTCGGACATCTATGCTCTTCGCTTTTTTCCGAGCGGCTTCGATTACGACCTCCTGGGTCTGCAGTAGCTTTCTCCGTTGAAGTTCTTGCTCGAGCTCCTCACTTGAAACGCTCTGCTTCCAGTCGAGCTGGCTAAGCATCTCGTCAAGCTGTTGGTCGGAGAGCTTGTCGATTCGAGAATACTTGCGACGCACTCTGCCGAGCGATCCGACCCAGAAAAGATCGAGCGCCTTAGCTAGTTCGCTAAGTCTGCTGCGCACCTCCTCTGTGGGTATCTCAAGCAGTTGGAAAGCGTTTCGCTCGGCCAGCTCGAAGAGCTTCTTCAGCTTCTCTTTCGTGACTTCTCGCATTTCATCACCTCCAGTAACTACAGTACAATTTATTTATCGACTCGTCAATTTTTAGAACTCAATAATGAAGCGCGAACCTTTCCCTACTCCATCTGATTCTGCTCGTATTACTCCCCCATTTGCCTCCATGATCTGCCTGGCGAGATACATGCCGAGGCCTGTGCCACCAGCATTCACCTTCCCTGCCCCCTCTGCACGGCTAAACTTTTGAAAGAGCTTTGCGATGGTCTCTTTGCTCATGCCGATGCCTGTATCTGAGATAACAATGCTGATCTTTCCACCCACGTTGCGGTCAATTTTCACAAGAATGCTACCGCTCGGAGTGTATTTTGCGGAGTTGTCGAGTACGTTGAGGATCACCTGCTGGACCTTGTTCTTATCAAGGTTTGCGACATATTCTGCGTGCTCAGAGGCAACCTCAAAACGTACCTTGAGGCCCTTTTTCTCAATATTGGGCAGCAGCTGCTCTACCACGCTTTGGGTGAGGAGTTTGAGGTCTGTTGGTGCCATGTCGTACGTCATTCGGCCCTGCTCGATGCGCGAAAGGTTGAGGAAGTTGTCGATAACGCGCACGAGGCTTTCGCTTGATTCAAAAATAGTATGAATCGCCCCACCCACTTTCTTTGTTGTTTTTCCAAACGAGCCCTCGAGAAGCATCGATGAGTATCCCTTGATGGCTGTTAGTGGAGACCGGAGCTGGTGCGAAGCAATAGAGACAAACTCTGACTTTTGCTGGTCTAGCTCTGTGAGTTTCTCGTTTGCAGACTCTAGATCCTTTGCCAAACGCTCAACTTTTTCTCTAATTTCAACCTCACGAATTACGCTTCGAACTAAAAGAAAACCAAAAAATACCGTAAGTACCAATAAACTCCCGTTAGCAATTTGATCTTCTGTCGTTTGAGATATGAGTAGTCGCACTGTAATGAAAAGCCAGAGCGATGCTGTAAGTAACTGCGCGGCTATTACCTTAAGGTTAAATAGTCGGTATTTAACAATTGCAAAGGCGATGGAGCCAACCATGAATACAGTGAAAACTGGCCCGAGACGAACGAAGTTATAGTTGTTGACAGCTAGAGGCAAAAATAAGTTAAAAAATGAGCCGCACAGTGTTGCCAAGATCGTACCTGCAAAAATAAAGCCAATCTGTCTTTTCTGTATATCCTCACTCTTTTTTTGTTTATTACGCAAAATCCTGAATGACCAAGCCATTATGAGAATAAAAAAAGCAAAGATGACAAGTACCCCATTGCCAGTGTTAATTTTCCATGGATTTAGCTCAATGTTTTGGATGGCAAGATTGGGTACAAACATAAGTGCAATTACTAATATAGTAATTGCGTTTAAAATTCGCTTTTGGTTTTGTGTAAAACCTGATATGTCGGAAAGAAAGAGATCTGAAAATCTCAAAAATGTATATCCGATTAGTATTGCAGATAGGTACCCAAGTATTGCAATAAGTAGTCCGTAGGAAGTGTCTTTTATGCTTGTTACTACAAGGTTTGTATAAATCCAAAGAGAAACGGAAAGGGCCAGACCAAGAAAATATTGGTTAGTCTTGAGCAAGCTGTTGCTTAAGTATACAAAAAGCCCCAAAGCCACATTAAGCAGGATTGAAATGAGAAGTATGAATGAAGTGAGATCCATGGTTACTTTTTTAGGAGCCAACGAAAAGCGATGTACTTACGCGGGTCCCAAGAATTCAGACTGCGCTCTAACTCTCTGAGATCAATAAAGGCTCCATGGTATTTTTCTCCACGATGATCCTTGTGCAACTCTCCGGTAATTTCAACTACAAGTCCGAATCTTTTCTTCAGTGAAGTTACAAATCTTTCAGTTGATGCAAAGTACCAGTATCTTTTTTTATTCGCTATAGACCACTGATAAACAGACTTATATAGCAATCGAGCTACTAGGTTTCCCAGAGATGTTTTTTGAATGCTGGGATCTACAACTAAACGGGACAGCTCAATTGTATCGTTCTCTGTTCTTATGGAATGTTTTTCATGTACAAGATGGAGAAAATCCTTGTGCATCATAAAATGCTCCGGTTTATCTATTATCCGGACCATCCCAAGGAGAGTTTCGTTTCGAAACACACCAAAAACTATCGAGTGTTCATCGTATGTATCTTTCTCGTGCTGCGCGTCTTCCTGCCCCACCCACTTAAGCCTTTTAGTGAAGACCTCTTGCCTTAACTTGTAAGCCTGATCCAACAGAGCCGGCTCGTTAAAGTTTCTGGCCACTAGGTCTTGCTCACGTATAAATATCTCGGATTTATTTTCCTGAGAATTTACAATCATTTAACAAGGATAGCATAAAATTCTAGCTCCTATTAAAAAGTTGGGATAACTACCGCTTGTTCTTTGTTGGCAGATGAGTCCTGCTTCGCTATGATCTTGGAATGATTAAAATACTCGATAGCATGAGTCCAAACATGAAGTTGGTGCTTAGTATCCTGCAGGATGAGATTGACGGAAACACAAAGGCTGCCCTTGGAAAGATGCACCCAGGCTATTCAATGACCTGGATGTTCAAGGCCAAAAGTGGAGAGTTCTTTCCTTCTTCGCGCCCTGATTTTACCGCAGAGCTTGCCGAGGCGTATGCCATTACGGGCCGTGAATACGATATTAAACATATTACTGAAGCCGCGGATACGATATTTGTGGAGTTAATCGAAAGCTACCCAGACCCTGCTTCAGGTGAGGTCTTTCATACTCCTCTTGTTCTTGTGCTTGAGATTGAAGATGGAAAGATCAAAACAGGGAGACACTACTGTGATCCCGATATTTCCTACGCACATCTTTCGGCAGAGCAGATTAAGAAAGCTTTTAAATAAAGTTTTGCCTCGTCCTATCCCCGCAGCAAGCTGTTCCCTCGGACTACCTCGGCGGGGTATCAGGCGAGGCATCAGGGAATACTTTGTTGGATAAGAGCGAGCTCCGCTCGCCCATACCTCTCTGCGGCCATTCATCCTCGCCGCAAAGCGGACGAGGTATTCTGGCCGCTCCCAATAAGAAACAGCCCTGCGTAGAAGACGCAGGGCCGCGGATTGGTCTTGGTCGCTTGAGCTAGGCGACCTTGGAGGCGGCGGGTGTTGCCGTCAGAGAGCCGTAGCCCTTTTCGGCGTACCAGACCTCGGTGGAGAACATGCTCGAGGCGAGGAAGAGCTGGTGGAAGTTCGCCCACGAGCTGTAGAGCTGTGCGAACTCGACCTTCACGTTACCCGGCAGGTTCTGCTCCATCACGGCGGTGAGCAAGGTGAGGTGCTCCCGCGAGCAGAACTGCTTGAACTTCGTAGCGAGCAGGTCCGTCTTCTCGCCGAGATCGATCAGGCGGCTCTTGATGACCTCGAGGAGGTCGTAGAAGCTACCGCCCTTCATGATCCCAGAGACGGCTTCCCAGGAGGCTTCCGACACGATGCCGTTCTCCGAGAGCCGCTTACCGAGCGCCGACATGTTGATCTGCTTCTTCGCAGGCAGGTCGGTGTAGTTCTCCTGCTCCATCTGAGCCCGCAGGAGCTCGCACACCGAGATGGCGAGCAGGATCTGCGTCTTCGAGGACGCGAGGTGCTCGCACACCTTGGTGGGCCTTCTGAACTGTCCCCCATCGAGCTCTGCGAGGATGAGATCCTCGAAGGCGATGTTGGACTGCTCGAGCGACGCATACGCGCTGCTCAGGCCGCGAGAGATCATGGTTGAGTTCCTGAGATACCGACCGCACGGGGCGTGATTTATGCCGCCCATAAGAGCTCCTCCTGAATTCCCAGAACTGTTTTCGTAGCTTTTCAAACCATACTCCCTCAATAAGTTATCGTCAAACCCTAGCTGCTTTGGTTAAAAAAATAAGAGCATCAACAGGGTTGATGCTCAAGGGGAAAGGGGTTCAAGGTGTACGGAGTCGGCTGGTAGGCGTACACGATGAAGCCGATTCTGGGAAGGGAAGATGGGCATCGGCTCACCCAAGAAGTGAGGTTCGACAGCAAGGTGGTGTTCAGCGGCGTCGGGCCGAGTGTATGAACACGAGGGTTTGCATGTCGCGATGCAAGATCAAAGGGGGCGAAGTCTATCGGTTCCTATATGCGCCATCTTTTGATCCATCTTCCGCTTCGCAGAATGTACTGCTCTATCTGAGAGAACTGTCCTAACACAGGAAAGGTTACATACCAATCCAATGCGCTAGGAAAGTAATTAAAACAGATGGGCTTGCCCTGCGCAAGAGGTGTTATCCACAGCTACGATTTATGTGCTTTTTCAAAATCGACAAAGGTATCTGCGTCCCACGAGAAAGCTGCTGCCTGAGGGTGGCCCCCACCGCCATATTTTTGTGCAATTTTTGCAACATCTACCGATCCATCTGAACGCAGTGATACTACCACTCGCTTCCCTCTTCGGGACCAGATAAGCGCCATGGGTGGTAGCTTTGTATAGAGTACGTGGCCAAGCTCAGATGTGTGGCGCGAAAGAGCCGAGTTCACAGCGTAGACACGGTGCCCTTCGAACATCACCTCTTCTGCATTTTCGGCGAGCTTTGCAATGTCGCGCTCGTTCATGGTGCGCATGAGCTCGCCCTCTGCCCGTAGCTTCTCAGTCCCCTCTTTTGTTTCGAGGAGAAGCTCAAGCTTGTTCCACGATTCAAATGTTCTCGGAGCGCTCGCTATTGCCTGGGTGATCTCTCGTGCATTGGGAAGCTCAAATTTCCAGAGATCAGCATTTTCTACATATTTAATGAGTGTGGGAGTTGGCGCTTCTTTATGAAAATAGCTCCAGGAGAGTGCAGCCCCGGAGTGGCCAAGATCAAAAAGCGAGTCAGTCGCGTGGGCTACTGCAGGCTCGTTGGTAACATGATGGTCGATGATCACCCACCTTTTGGCGAGTGGGGCGTGCGTGCGAACCTGCTCTTCTCTAAAGCTGTAGTCTAGGGTGTACACCTCTTTTCCTTCGAGGCCCTCAGGTACCTCTGCACGGTTGAGCACCGGAAGGTATGAGGCTGTATCTCCGAGCGCTTTCCATGCGGCCCACGCCGCACCAAAGCCGTCCGGACAGTCGGAGTGGTAGATGATGACGATATCTTTGAGGTTCTCCATATGGAAAGAGTCTAGCGTGCTTCGCATGAAAAAGAAATTGCCATGCGGTCCTACTGGAGATCCTCTTTTTTGGGTGAGTCTTGCTTGGCTTTTTTGTCTTTTGCTAATTCAGCCAAGCGCTGATTGTTGTATTCGGTGGATAGTCTTTCGGCCTCCTCTCGCATCTGCTCAATTTTTGCGGCAGTTGCGAGAGCATTTTGCGCCTCGAGCTCCTTCTTCTTGTCCATATCTGTTTTCTCTCCAAGGGCTTTATCTGCAAGCATCTCTTCGATTGTTTTTCGAGGCTTCATGAAGCCATCCCATGATTCTGATCTCATAATTGAAGTATAGGGTACTAGAGTACTGGCTGCAAAAGCCACACCAGAGCGCCGATAAGGGTGTCATACCAACGTGGCACATCTAGGGCAGGATCAAATTTAAAAGCCTCTCTCTTCCAGCCTACGATAATTCTCTGAAGATCACGGATCATATCTTTGCGTTGAAAAAGCACTCCTGTTTCCATGTTGTAGTTGTAAGAGAGGCCATCGAGATTTTGTGAGCCTATTACCGCCTCTTTCCCATCGATGATGAGTGCCTTGGCATGCATCATCGAGCGGGTAAAGAAAAACTCAGCACCCTTTGGATAGAGCGCGCGTACGAAGATGCGATGAGCGAGGTCGGCGACCTGTGGGTCGGAGTGCTCTGGCAAGATCACCTCTACCTTTACCCCACGCGCAAGGGCTCGCTCAAGCTCGATAACAATAGAGGGGTTTGGTATGAAATAGGGTGAGATGATCTGAATAGTTTCGGCGGCAGAGCGAATATGGTCGCGATAGTAGCTACCGAGAAGGTTCTTTTTTGCACCGGGGATATGGTCGTAGATCCATGTTTTGGTGCCGGCAAGCCGGGAGCGGGTCAGTCGCTTTATGAGGCGAGCATCTTTGCCGCCCGATTTCCTGTACGATTTTGCAAATGATCCAATGAGGCCTTCTACGACACGGCCCGTCACCATGACGTGCAGATCGAGCCAATGAATATACTGCTGGCCAATATTCACGCCTCCAAGAAAGCCGACTTTCTCGTCGACAACAAGCACCTTGCGGTGCGTGCGGCGAAACCACTCCTTGAAGACGATCACCTCTGCTCCCCGGCTTCGAAGCCGCTCAAGCTCGGCATAGGGTGCGGTGGCGCTACCGAAGGCATCGATAATAATTTTTACGTTTACCCCCTGCTCGGCTTTTCTTCCAAGGAGATCGTAGAAGTTGTGAGAGGGAAACGTATCGTTGAGAAAAATATACATCTCCAGGTACACCGAAGACTGGGCCGCTTCGATCGCGCTGTACATTGCGTCCCACGTTTTTCGAGATGTGCTGAAGATTTTGTAACGCATATTAGGATAAGAGCTCAGAGTTCAGAGTTTAGTATTCAGCTAGACTGATCTCTGAACTCTGCAAACTAAGCTCTAGTTTAATGCATAGACCCTATCCATAATCTTCTGCGAAAGATGAATGGCCGGGTCGATGGCTTCTGCGGAAGGGGTGGTGTCGCGCTCTAGGTCATCGATCGAGAATGGCTCTCCGAAAACGACGCGCAGGTTTCGCTCGGTAACCCCTTCTATCTTTGTTGGAACGATCACTGCATTCCCAAGCCGAGCAAGGTGCACGATCCCCGGCCGAGCATGTTTCTTTGTGCCGTCCGCATTCCACCCACCCTCAGGAAAAAAACAGACCGCACGGCCATGCTTAAGAAACCATATGTGATGTCGCAAGGCCAGAGAATAGTTGCTCTGTTTCCGGTATACAGGATACGCGCCCCAGGCTCGAAACAGTGCTCCACCGTAGAGATGCTTCCCTACAGGGAACATTGAGTATTCACCTTTTGGCCGCGAGCCATAGTAGAGCGGAGTAAAGCGCCCTAAAGGGGTGAGTGCGGCGGTTACCACAATAGGATCAAGGGGGCTTGCATGGTTTGCTGCAAAAATAACCCCTTTCCCTGAAGGGATGTTCGCAAGCTTTTCGCCGCCCTCAACACGCATCCCATATCTGAATCTAAGAAGGGCTCTTGTCGGGAGCCAAGCGAGAGACTGAAGGATGCGGGGCAGCATGCTGGCATTATAAGGGACTCCAGACCAGTACGGAAGGACAGAAGAACCGAAGGAGATACGTATTACTCCTTCGGTTCTTCTGTCCTGAAACTTCTTCCCTACTTGTGTCTGAATCTAGATCCCCTCCTCCTTCAGCTCCTCCACGAGCTTCGCTGCTTTCTTCGAAAGTTTGCTTGGTGTTTTGAGAATCACTCGCACAAGAAGGTCGCCGCGGCGTGATCCGTCGAGAGGTACCCCTTTCCCTTTTACGCGAAGAAGCTCTCCATGAGAGATACCTGCCGGAACCTTGAGCGTGAGAGGTGCCTCGAGTGTTTCGATCTTGTACTCAGCACCGAGAAGCGCATCGGTAAATTTGATCTCGAGATCCATGAGGAGGTTTGCCCCATCTCGTGTGAAGAGAGGGTGTCGTTCGACATGAATTTTTACGTAGAGATCACCCGGTGTGCCGTGCGGTATCGCCTCTCCGCGGCCTCCCATACGAATCATCTCACCATCTCCAATACCCGCAGGGATATGTACGGCAATCTCCTCTGCCTGCTTCACAATCCCTTTTCCTGCACAGGTTGCACACGGCTCATCGGGCAGTTGGCCTTTTCCTGCGCACTGGTCGCACTCACGCTCTGTGGTAAAGGTACCCATGAGAGATCGGCGTGATTCTCGAATGGTGCCCTTGCCGTCACATGACTTGCAGGTGACCATCTTGCTCCCTGGCTTTGCGCCTTTGCCGGAGCAGATGTTGCACGCACCTACTTTGTTGAGAAGCATCGTACGAGTGACCCCAAATACAGACTCACGAAAGGTGATCTGTACATCGATAGCGATATCGCGCCCACGCCGTGGAGCACGGCCGCGCCCACCCCCAAAGATTCCTTCAAAAATATCAGAGAAGTCTGCTGATTGTCCGTCGCCACCTCCAAAGCCTGCCTGACGAAACATCTCCGAAAAGTCGAAACCTTGTCCGCCTGCAAAGCCAGAGTAGTCAAACCCTCCTGGGCCACCGTTTGCGCCCGCCTGGCCAAACTGGTCGTACTGAGCCCTCTTTTTTTCATCGGAGAGTATCTGGTACGCCTCGTTTACTTTTTTGAACTTCGCCTCATCCCCTCCTTTTTTATCAGGATGGTATTGATGCGCGAGCTTTCGGAACGCTTTTTTAATTTCGTCCTTTGTTGCCCCGCGCTCTATTCCAAGTATTTCGTAGTAGTTTTCCATGGTTGGGTCAGAGATCAGAGCTCAGTTTTCAGAGTTCAGTCGACGCCAATTAGGAGTGACTGAACTCTGAGCTCTAAACTCTGAACTCTAGATTTACTTCGTCTCCGCATCCCGAATCGGGCCCTCCTCCGGTCCACCTTCGTCCTTCTTTGGTTCCTCGCCTGCCCCCGGTGGGGTTTGCTGATTTTTCATCATTGCCTCACCGATTTTCGAAAGCTCTCGTGAGAGCTCTTCGGTTGCTGTTTTAATTGCAGCCGTATCCGAGCCGTTGCGAATGTTTTTGAGCGCATCGATCTTTGCCTGTACTGCACTCTTTACCTCGGCAGGGGCTTTGTCACCTGCATCGATGAGGGCCTTCTCTGCTGTATGCACCAGGGTGTCGGCATTGTTGCGAGTCTCTGCCTCATCCTTTTTCTTTTTATCCTCCTCTGCGTAGAGCTCGGCGTCTTTCTTCATCTTCTCGATCTCCTCAGGCGTAAGGGCCGATCGGGCTTCGATTTTGATCGACTGCTCCTTTCCGCTTGTTTTGTCTTTTGCTTTTACGTTCAAGATGCCGTTTACATCGATGTCGAATGTCACCTCAACCTGTGGCATGCCGCGTGGAGCAGGAGGGATACCGTCGAGCGTAAACTGTCCGAGAGATTTGTTGTCTCCTGCCATCTGTCGCTCACCCTGAACGACATGGATGGTTACCGATGTTTGGTTGTCTGATGCTGTAGAAAAGATCTGCGAGCGAGACGAAGGGATCGTGGTGTTCTTCTCAATGAGCTTAGTCGAGATCCCTCCCATGGTCTCAATGCCGAGCGAAAGTGGGATAACGTCGAGGAGGAGGATATCTTTTACGTCACCCTGCAAAATACCGGCCTGAATCGCTGCGCCGAGCGCCACCACTTCGTCAGGGTTGATCGAGCGATTTGGCTCTTTGCCGAAAAGCTTCTTCACCTCTTCCTGGATTTTCGGCATGCGTGTCTGTCCTCCTACGAGAATCACCTCGTTGATCTCTTCCATCTTGAGGCCTGATGCCGCAAGCGCTCGCTTGGTGATCTCGATTGAGCGGTCGATATACTCTCCGGCAAGCCCCTCAAGCGCGCTGCGTGTGAGCGTCATAAGGAGGTGCTGGGGTCCGTTTTCGTTTGAGGTGATAAACGGAATATTGATCTCGCTCGAGAGCGTACTCGAAAGCTCATGCTTTGCTTTCTCTGCAGCCTCCTTCAGGCGCTGTACAGCGAGCGGGTCATTGATGACATCGATGCCTGACTGCTTTTTAAACTCGTCCGCAATCCATTTAATGATCTTCTGGTCGATATCCTCGCCTCCCATGTGAGAGTCGCCATCGGTCGACTTCACCTCGATCGACTGCTCGTCGCCATCCCCGCCGATCTCAAGCACGGTGACGTCAAATGTGCCACCTCCGAAGTCGTAGACGACCACTTTCTCATCTTTTTTCTTGTTAAAACCGTATGCGAGCGCGGCTGCTGTTGGCTCGTTGATAATGCGTCGCACCTTGAAGCCTGCAATCTCTCCGGCATTCTTGGTTGCCTGGCGCTGAGAGTCGTCAAAATAGGCAGGCACCGTGATTACGGCCTCTTCGATCTTCTCGCCGAGGCGCGCTTCGGCATCTGCCTTGAGCTTGGCAAGCACCATAGAGGACACCTCTTCCGGGCGATACGTCTTGTCGCCCATTTTTACCTTTACGCCACCATCGTCCGAACGCGTGATCTCAAAGGAGACCGCTTTCATATCGCGCTGCACCGATGCATCCTCGAAGCGGTGACCCATGAGGCGCTTCACGCCGTAGATCGTGTTTCTAGGATTGGTGATCGCCTGGCGCTTCGCGAGCAAGCCGACTAGTCGCTCCCCACCTTTTGAGATCGCCACCGTAGAAGGGGTGGTGCGCACACCCTCTGTGTTTTCAATGATTTTCGGTTCGCCTCCCTCTACATACGCCATTGCGGAGTAGGTGGTACCGAGATCGATTCCAAGAATTTTTGCCATCTGTGTTGTGGGTTGGTTGATTAGTTCGACAATTCTTCAAAATGGGCCACCTTCACTTTTGCGGGACGGAGCAGCTTGTCGTGAAGCTGGTAGCCAGGCTGAGTGACTACTGCGACGGTATCGTCCTCATCTTTTGTCTCTGTCGGCACAGCTGCTATGGACTGATGCTTTCCCGGGTCAAACTTGTCCCCGGGGCTCGGCTCGATCTTTTTAATGCCGTGACTCTCGAGCTGGGAGATCATCTTCTGGTAGATCGACTCTACGCCAATGCGCCAGTTGCGGTCTACTTTTTCCCAGGCTTCCTTATGGGCAAAGGCCATATCAAACGTATCGAGCACTTCAAGCATATCCTCGATGACATGAGCCGAGGCGTATTTCACGATCTCCACACGCGCTGTCTCCTCCTGTTTCCGAGCGTTCACGAAGTCAGCCTTTACGCGCTGCCAGCCGTCGAGATACTCCTGGCGCTCACGCTTGCACACCTCGAGCTCCTCGCGCAGCTTTTTTAGCTTGTCTTTAGGAGAGAGCTCCTCCCCTTCCTTTTCATCCATTGCTTCGTATGAAATGTCGTCGCTCATAATTGCCCGAGGAAAAGACTAAAAGTTTTAATGACCTATTATACACGATTTTGGAGTTGTCAACAAATCAGACATTCTCAATGGACGCAAGGTCGAACCTTGTACACATAGTAGAACGGGCGACCTCCTGGACGCCCTGTTTTCCCCGATCGCCTCATCCCTTTTTCTGTGCTGCGATGTTCATGTCGAGGTACTGGATCAAGCGTTTGCGAAGTGCTCGCCACTCCTCGGGACAGATATATTTGCCGTGTCCAGAAGGATTACTTAGCTCGGGCCCTCTCTCAGGCCAGTGGAGTCCGGGCAGACCGATGACTTTGAGACTGGGAACTCGTACCAGCTGCTCGTAGTCGCTCCGTACCGTGTTGACGACGTAGCTCGGCGCATCCAGGGGCGCTACTTTAGGGTTGATACGCAGGTCGACATGTCCCTTTGTGTCAACCGTGACCCAGAACACCTCGCAGACGACCAGCGAATCATCGACATGTGAGCACTCAAGCTCGATCGGAACAGGATCCCAGATCGCGTATATCTTGCGGTCACGCACATCGACGTTCTTGACACCACGCTCCTTTTTGAGGTGCGCCAGAACTGTTTCTAGCGGAATACCTATTTCCCCTCTGTGAACTTTACCGGCAACTTCCGAGACGACCTCATGGGCTCTTCCAATAAACTTCGCACCATTGAGCATCTCCTCCCACCTTTCACGTTAGCTCTAGAAGCAAAGTACCACAAAAAATTAAAGCAGTCTACTTCCCTATTACCACAAGCCAAAGAAGGAGCGCGATAGCGAGAGCGACGAGGCGGTCGGGAAGGTTTTGGCGAAAAAGGATATGCCACATTGAAGGGCTCTTGCGGGAAAACATATGCTCTCCAAATGCTTCGAGTTGGGTTTTGAGTTCGTCGATAGTCACTTTTTCGAGCTTCCCGTTTCGAGCAAGCGAGATGGTCTGTTTTTCTTCTGAGACGATGACGATGAATGCGTCGGTGCGCTCTGCAAGGCCTAGGCCTGCCCGGTGGCGGGTACCATGGTCGCGAATGGCGCGAATATCGTCGGCGAGCGGCAGGTGTACACCAAAACGACTTACTTTGTTCCCTTCTATGATTACTGCTCCATCGTGGCCAGGAGATGAAGGGTCGAAAATGGATACGAGAAGGCTCGATGAGAGGCGGCCATCGAGCATATTGCCACCATCTAGATGGCGCTCGATCGGCATCTCGCCTGGGAAAACGATGAGGGCACCGATCTTTCGTTCAAGAAAGTAGCTTATAGATTTAACGACGCTTTCGACTGTCTTGTTGAATTCGGGAATTGCCGGAGAAAAAAGCAGGTTGCCAACAAGAGAGAATGAAAAACCTTCAAAAAATCGCCGAAACTCTCGCTGAAACACAACAACCAGAATGATGATAAAAAATGAAAAGAAGAACTGGAAAATGTTGACCGTGAGCGAGAGACCGAGATAGAACGCAAGCAGGTAGACGATAAGCAGCGATACAATACCGCGGAAAATAAAAATCGACTGCGTCCGTTTGAGCAGCTGAATTACCGTATAGATAAGTACGGCCACTATGAGAATGTCGACAAGACTCGCGAGTACGCTCATTGCTGCAGAGAGATTAGAGCTCAGAGTTTAGAGTTCAGTCTGACTAAGCTCTGAACTCTGTAAACTGAACTCTTGGATTTTAGTAGTTTAGTAGCCGTTTCGACTTATCATGTCCTCGAATCTTCTCGTGAGCTTTTGCTTCGATCTGGCGGATGCGCTCGCGAGTTACTCCAAACTCCTGCCCTACCTCTTCGAGTGTATGCATGATGCCGTCTGAAAGGCCGTGGCGCATCTCAAGAATCTTCCGCTCTTTTGGAGTAAGGTCGGCGAGGATCTCTTTGATCTGGTCTGCGAGAATACGCTGGGATGCCTGGATATCAGGTGCAAGAATCTTGTCGTCGGCAATAAACTCTCCGAGCACTGACTTTTCGTCGTCGTCGCCAACAGGGCGCTCAAGCGACACCGTGCTCTGGTCGATCTTTTCGATGGTATGCACTTTTTCTACCTCGATCCCCATTTCGGTTGCGATCTCCTCTGGAAGTGGGTCTCGGCCGAGGTCTTGTGAAAGTCTGCGAAGCACCTGCTTATATTTTGCGATGGTCTCCACCATGTGCACAGGGATACGGATCGTGCGCGACTGGTCGGCAAGAGCACGCGTAATAGCCTGGCGAATCCACCAGGTTGCATAGGTTGAAAACTTGTACCCTTTCGTCCAGTCAAATTTCTCTACGGCTTTGAAAAGACCGAGGTTTCCTTCCTGGATAAGGTCGAGAAGTGTGAGGTCGCTTGAGCGGCCAATATATTTCTTTGCGATAGATACCACGAGGCGAAGGTTCGCCTTGATAAGCATATTCTTTGCCTCGTCGTCACCCACCTCAATACGCTTTGCGAGCTCTCGCTCTTCGCTTGCGTTGATCAGCTTGTGGTGGCCGATCTCCTTGAGATACATCTGTACCGAATCGAGCCCTCCGCCCTCGCGGTAGCTCCTGCTTACCGACGGCGTCTTTTCGTCGACATCGATATCGAGAAGACCCCCACCCTCGAGTACGTCCACACCAGCTTCAGAAAGCCTCTCGTAGAGTGAGTCGAGGAATACGATATCATTCTCGATATACGGAAACTCTCGCAAAAGCTCTGCGTGGGTAATGAAGCCGCGCTGCTTTCCCTTTGCAATAATCTTGTTTACTCGACGCTCGGTAACCTCTTTTGATTCTTTTCTGTTTGCAAGAGCGTCGGCGTTTTCTGCAGCCCGTCTAGGAGCAGGTAGCGTAGAACCACCTCCTTTTTTCTGGAGTTTTTTAGGAGGCGCAGCTTTTTTTGCAACCGGTGGCGCTTTTGCCTTCGGTTTTTTAACAGGAGCCGCTTTTGCTTTGGTGGTTTTTTTGGTTGCCATGCGATATAAGTACGAAAAATCTATTCGCGTAGAATGCGCTCTTTCTTGAGTTGTGTGATCTGCGAGGTGATCCGCTGGCACTCGGCCAAAAGTAGTTTTACTTGTTCGGTGTCACCCACTGCCTCTGCATCACGAAGTTTTTTCATAGTAACACTAAACTCATCTTTTAGGAACCCCTCCGCGAGTGCTGGGAAAAGCTCCCGTATCCCTTTCGGATTTTCTCCGTACATCACTTCCGCCTGCAGTGCATACTCGGGTATCTTTGCGGACACCTCTTCTACGAGTGCTGCTGCGCGCTCGCCAAGAAGCAGATCTACCTCTCGGCGAATCTCTGCGACATTGATCAGCGAATCCGCTTTCTCCGAAACCATGGCAAGAGCACCTAAGAGCTTTGCCAAAAGCTCTTTTACCCGCGACTCCTCCTTGGGCAACTCCTTGCGAGGCGCTCCGGCGTCGGGCCGAGTGCGAGAGATCTTGGGTACGCTTCGCACGCTCTCCCACACAGCGGACTCGCTCACTCCAAGGTGTTCAGCTACTTTTTTCACGTAGTGGCCCTGATCGAGCGAGCTAGCGAGAGACCCCACAAACGGCATCAGCTCTTCCTGTATTCGCTTGCGAAGCTCTGCGCCGGAGAGATTTTGTGCTCGGTATACGCCGAGATAAAAGTCGATCACATGGTCCGCCTCCTTGATAAGACGTGTCCACTCGGAAGGATTTGCACGCGCGACATCCGCAGGGTCCATTCCTGGCGGCAAAAGTGCCACTTTTACGTTCATGCCGAGGCCAAGCGCCATGGCGAGAGCTCGCCCCGCTGCTTTTATCCCTGCCGCATCTGCATCAAAGGCCATCACCAGGTTTTCGGAGAGGCGCTTGAGGGATACGAGGTGGTCTTCGGTAAGAGCTGTGCCTGATACGGCAACTGCGTTGGTGACCCCCGACTGGTGCGAAAGCACAAGGTCCATCTGGCCTTCTACGAGTATGGTGCAGTCGCTTTTGCGGATCGCCTGCTTTGCCTTGTCGATGCCAAACAGCACGTGAGACTTCTGGTAGAGCGTGGTCTCAGGCGAGTTCATATATTTGGGAAGCTCGTCTCCCAATACACGGCCCGAAAACCCAATGGTGTTACCAACCGTATCTTTGATCGGGAACATTACTCTGCCGCGGAAGCGGTCGTAGAACGGGCCTTTCGGTGAGCGTATGATCATCCCCGTCTTTTCGATCAAAGCCTCATCGTGCTTTCTTGAGAGCAGAAACTCATGCAACACTCTCCAGCCGTCGGGTGCGAACCCCACCTCAAAGTGGCGAATCGTCTCGTCGGTAAGGCCACGATCGTGTACATACTCGAGTACGGACATGTTCTTGCCAAGCGTGGCCTGAAACATGAGCGATGCATCGGTCATGATCGCAAGCAGCTTCTCTTTTTCGGTGCGCTCTTCTTTGCGCTCACGCTCGAGAGTTACTCCCGTGCGATCAGCCAGCATTTTAAGCGCGCCCATGAAGTCGAGCCCCTCGATCTCCTGGGTAAAGGTGAAGATGTCACCTCCCTTTGCGCAACCAAAGCAGTGAAATGTTTCCCGTCCAGGAGAGACGAAGAACGATGGCGTTTTTTCGTTGTGGAAAGGACAGCGCCCTTTCCAGTTGACCCCTGCTTTTTCCAACTTCACATAGCCGCCGACCAGGTCGACGATAGAGAGCTTCTGCTTAATCTGCTCGACTGAGTTGGACACTAGTTGGAAGCACCAAGCACCAAATCCCAAATTCCAGATAATCCTCAAGTATCAAATCTCAGGCAGACAATTTGAATCTTGAATTTTGGAATTTTTCTGGAATTTGGTGCTTGGATTTTGGAATTTATTCCTCAGTTGTCTCCTTTGCCTCAGTGTTCATGCGTGAACGGAACCCTGTACCTGCTGGGATAAGTCGTCCGATGATTACGTTCTCCTTGAGACCGCGAAGTGCGTCTACCTCACCGCGAAGTGCAGAGTCGATAAGAATGCGCGATGTGTTCTGGAATGAGGCAGATGAGAGCCATGAAGCAGTTGTCAGCGACACTTCGGAGATACCGAGTACCACTGCCTCTGATTCTGCTTTTTCTCCGCCCTCTCGCTCAATGCGCTCATTTTCGGCAAGAAACTTTGAGAGTTCTACAATATCGCCTGACACAAAGTACGTACCTGCCGATTTCGTGATGCGGCGTCGGCTGAACATCTGGCGGATGATAACCTCCATATGCTTGCGGGCAATAGAAGCTCCCTGGAGCGAGTACACTTTGTTGAGCTCGTTTAGGATATACTCCTCCGTTCGCTCGCGAGTGGTAAGGCGGAACAGCTCCGAAATATCGATCGATCCATCTGTGAGGATATCGCCCTTCTTTACATCAGCTCCCTTCTCCACGACAATCGTGCGGCTGTATGGCACTGGGTACTCTCGTGCGGATGCAGCTGCGCCTCCTTTGCGGTTTTCCTCGGTAGGAAGCAGTACCAGAGTCTTTTCTTTTGAGGTCGTAATGATGTCGATAATCGTGCCATCTACATCTGCAATGACTGCAGCGTTCTTTGGCGTGCGGCGCTCGAACACCTCTTCTACACGTGGGAGACCCATCGT
Source organism: Patescibacteria group bacterium (assembly GCA_040384765.1). GTDB lineage: Bacteria > Patescibacteriota > Minisyncoccia > Phycocordibacterales > JBBUBG01 > JAZKIQ01. Next base: position 47,857 of record JAZKIQ010000001.1, read on the forward strand.
GATATCTCCTTGTGCCGATGCCACACCTCCAGCGTGGAAGGTACGCATAGTGAGCTGTGTTGCAGGCTCACCGATAGCCTGTGCTGCTACTACACCAACTGCTTCACCGAGCTCAACGAGCTTTGCACGACCCATGTCGCGGCCGTAGCACTTCTGACAGATACCTCGTACTGAGCGGCAGGTAAGTGGCGAACGGATCCATGCCTCGCGTACTCCAGCTTCCTCGACAGCCTTCGCATCTTTCTTTGAGAGAAGGGTGCCTGCAGCAAAGAGCTGCTTGCCATCCTTGCCCTTGATCGCTTTGGTGATCATGCGTCCACGCAAGAGGTGGTCCATACCAGTATCCAGTCCTGCAGCTTTGTCGCTCGAGAGAAGATTTCCTTCGGCATTTCCACAATCCTCTTCTGAGATGATTACGTCCTGTGCCACGTCAACGAGACGGCGAGTGAGGTAACCTGCGCGCGCGGTCATGAGAGCCGTATCAGCTCCACCCTTGCGGGCACCGTGAGCTGTAATGAAATACTCGAGCGGTGAGAGACCCTCCTTGTACGATGGGATAATCGGGAAGTCGATAATATCGCCAGATGGGTTGATCACGAGGCCCTTCATGCCCGCCATCTGAGTGATGTTGGCGATAGAACCACGAGCCTTTGAGGTAACCATGTCATGGATAGCACCCTTTGGATCCTGAGTTGGAAGCATCAGCTTTTCGATCGAGTCCTTAACACCCTGCCAGAGCTCGATGATCATGCGGTAACGCTCATCCTCGGAGAGGAGTCCTGCCTGGTAGTTGCTCTCAATCTTTGCGGCTGCCTTTCTTCCTGAATCAACGAGACCAACTTTTTCTGCTGGAATCTTTACGTCGAAAATTGACCAGGTGACTCCTGACTTTGTTACATAGCGATAGCCGTACTGCTTGATCTTGTCGAGGATAGGAGGAACAGCGTCGATACCATAGCGGTCGATAAGTTCGTCGACAAGTGTTGCAACCTCTTTTGAGGTGAGTTCAGCGTTTACATACGGGAAGTCATCGGGAAGAATACTGTTGAACATGAGGCGGCCTACGGTCGTCTCGAAGAAATCTCCACCAAATTTATCGTAGCGCTTGGCACTCGTGCCCTTTACCTTGATCTTTGCACGGAAAGAGGTCTGACCGAGGTCGTAGCCGGTGATTGCGGCGTTGGGAGATGCGAACACCTTGCCCTCACCCATCTCTCCGGGGATAACACGCGACATCCAGTAGCAGCCGAGCACGATATCGAGCTTTGGCGTAACGATAGGGTCTCCTGATCCTGGACGGAGAAGGTTGCGAGCGCTCGACATAAGCGTACGTGCTTCGTGCTGAGCCTCGTCTGAGAGCGGCACGTGTACGGCCATCTGGTCTCCGTCGAAGTCTGCGTTGAACGCAGTACATACGAGAGGGTGAAGCTGGATAGCATTTCCTTCGATCAGCTTTGGTCGGAACGCCTGAATACCAAGACGGTGAAGTGTAGGTGCGCGGTTGAGCAGTACATACTTCTCAGCGATCACCTCTTCGAGAATTGCCCACACCTCGGCGATACCCTCTTCAATGAGTCGTCCGGCGCCACGAATGTTGAACGCCAGCTCTCGCTCAAGAAGCTTTGAGATAACAAACGGACGGAAAAGCTCGAGGGCCATATGCTTCGGAAGACCGCACTGGTCGAGGCGAAGATCTGGACCTACCACGATTACCGAGCGGCCTGAATAGTCCACGCGCTTTCCGAGAAGGTTCTGGCGGAAGCGGCCCTGCTTGCCCTTCAACATATCTGCGAGCGACTTGAGCGGACGGCGCTGAGCCTGAGAAACTGCAGAGCCAGCTTGTGAGCCATGGCGGATCGAGTTGTCGATGAGAGCATCGACAGCCTCCTGCAGAATACGCTTTTCGTTGCGCTGAATAACATCCGGAGCGTTGATCTCTTGGAGCTTCTTCAGACGGTTGTTGCGGTTGATAACGCGGCGGTAGAGGTCGTTGACATCCGAAGTTGCATGACGGCCACCATCGAGTGCCACCATTGGGCGAAGTGCTGGTGGGGTCACCGGCACCGCGGTCAAGAACATCCACTCTGGGCGCACTCCTGCTTTGCGCATCGACTTTACGATGTTCAAGCGCTTGAGCACCTTGATGCGCTCTGCTGGGCTCGCTTCCTCCTCTTCCTTGAGCAGTTGTGTCTCGAGCTTTGTGAGATCGAGATTTTTGAACAGCTTAAACACAGCCTCAGCACCGATCTCAGCCTCGAAGACTGAGCCGTAGCGCATTGAGAACTTGTGGTAGAGAGCCTCGTCGAGTACGCGACCTTGCGTAATCATATCGATGTCTCGCTTTACCTCAAGGAGCGAATCCTTGATCTTCTCCTTGCCCTCGTCAGATTTTGCGCTCTTTACCTTCGATTTGTACTCCGAGTCGAGCTCCTTCAAAAGCTTTGCCTTCTCGTCGTCGTTTACTTTCGTGACGATATAGCCTGCAAAGTAGATTACTTTTTCAAGATCAGAGATCGAGAGGTTGAGCAGGAGTCCGATGCGTGAAGGACCTCCTCCACGAAGAAACCAGATATGTGCTACCGGAGCTGCAAGCTCGATATGGCCCATGCGCTCACGACGCACAATGGAACGCGTAACTTCAACGCCACATTTCTCACAAATAATATCCTTATAGCGAATTCGGCGATATTTTCCGCAGTAGCATTCGAAATCTTTTTCCGGACCGAAAATCTTTTCGTCGAAGAGACCGCCGCGCTCTGAGCGCTGGGTGCGGTAGTTGATCGTCTCCGGCTTTTCAACTTCGCCGTATGACCACTCGCGAATCTTCTCTGGAGAAGCAAGGCGGATCGAGATCGAGGAGAAGTTTGTGTTGTCAGATGTCGATTTCGGTCGCGAGCTCATCATGGGTCCCGAGTTTGTGTTTGTTGCCATGGTGATGAATTAATTATTCCTAAGCTCAATATCGAGTGCGAGACCTTTCAATTCTGATACAAGCACGTTGAACGATGCCGGAAGGTTTGGTGCTTTGATCTCCTCACCTTTTACAATCGAGTCGAAGGTTGCTGAACGGCCGGAAATATCATCGGACTTGATCGTAAGCACCTCACGAAGTGTGTGTGCTGCTCCGTATCCTTCGAGTGCCCACACCTCCATCTCTCCAAAGCGTTGTCCTCCACCCTGCGCCTTTCCGCCAAGTGGCTGCTGGGTAATGAGCGAGTACGGCCCAATCGAACGCATGTGGATCTTGTCCTCTACCATGTGGTGAAGCTTGAGAATATACATGTAGCCGATAGCTGTCTTCTGCTCGAATGCATCACCGGTGAGGCCATCAAAGAGCTGCACCTTTCCATCCACAGGAAAACCTGACTTTTCGAGCTCTCCTGCGATCTCTGCCTCTGTCGCGCCAAGAAATGATGGTGTGATCGCCTGGTAGCCAAGCGTGTTTGCGGCAAGACCAAGATGCATCTCAAGAATCTGACCAAGGTTCATACGAGAAGGAACACCGAGCGGCGTTAGAATAACGTCAATAGGTGTACCATCTGCCTGGTATGGCATATCCTCCTCTGGCAAGATGCGCGAAATAATACCTTTGTTGCCGTGGCGTCCTGCGAGCTTGTCTCCTACTGACACCGCACGAAGCTGTGCCACTTCGATATGAATGCGCTTGATGATGCCACTCTCGAGCTTGTCGCCGCGGTCGCGAGAAAATACTTTAATGTCGATAATGCGGCCACGCTTTCCGTGCTCCATGCGAAGCGACGTATCTTTTACGTCACGTGACTTCTCACCGAAGATCGAGCGCAGGAGTCGCTCCTCTGGAGTAAGTTCTGTCTCGCCTTTTGGCGTAATCTTGCCTACGAGAATATCGTTTGGACGAACCTCTGCACCGATGCGGATAATACCGTCTGCATCAAGATCCTTGAGCTTTGCCTCGCCCACGTTTGGAATATCGCAGGTGGTGAGCTCGGGTCCAAGTTTTGTGTCGCGTACATTTACCACAAACTCCTCAACGTGAATCGTTGCGAACTTGCTGTTCTTTACGAGGCGCTCAGAAATAATGATAGCGTCTTCGTAGTTGTTGCCACCCCAAGGGAGAAATCCTACGAGTACGTTTTGGCCGAGAGCGATCTGGCCGTGGTCGGACGATGAGGTGTCGGCAAGAAGGTCACCACGCTTTACTTTGTCGTTAAGGTTTACTACTGGTCGCTGGTGGAATGCGGTGAAGTTGTTGGTACGTGAGTAGTTTACGAGCTTTGATTCGTGCATCTTTCCCTTCTCGTCTTTTACTACCACTTCACGAGCACTTACCTTTACTACCGTGCCATCTGCATCTGCAAATACGAGGCGCCCTGTGTCGCGTGCAGCGCGGCCTTCAATGCCCGTAGCCACGAGCGGAGCCTCTGGAACGATACATGGTGTTGCCTGTCGTTGCATGTTCGAACCCATAAGCGCGCGGTTAGCGTCATCGTGCTCGAGAAACGGAATCATGGATGTTGCGATCGAGTACGCCTGGTTTGTGGCAACATCGATAAAATCTACGAGGTCACGTGGCACGATGCCTGGCTTTCCGCTAATGCGTGCCTCTACCTCTTCGCCAAGGTTGCCCTTGTCGTCATATTTGTTGCCTGCGTGAGCAATGGTGTACTGCTCTTCCTCAAGTGCGTTGAGGTACGAAATCTCGGTTGAGATCTTGCCCTTCTTTACCTTTACATACGGAGTCTCGATAATGCCGAGATCGTTGATACGTGAGTGAGTTGCGAGCGTGAGAATAAGACCAATGTTTGGACCCTCAGGAGTCTGAATTGGGCAGACGCGGCCGTAGTGTGAAGGGTGTACGTCGCGCACCTCGAAGCCTGCGCGTTCACGCGTAAGACCTCCTGGACCAAGAGCCGAAAGGCGGCGAAGATGCTCGATCTCTGAGAGAATGTTCTCCTGACCCATGAACTGCGAAAGCTGGTTTGTCGTGAAGAACTCCTTGAGACGAGCCTGAAGAGGGCGAGCTGAGATGAGCTGTACCGGGAGTGTGGTCGAGCTGTCGACGGTCGACATACGGTCCTGAATGTTGCGCTTCATCTGCGCAAGACCCGTACGGATCTTGAGCTGGAGCATCTCACCCACCGAGCGCACGCGGCGGCTGCCGAGGTGATCGATATCATCCTCTTTTGCCTCAGGATCATTGTTGAGCATGATCATATGAGAGATCGTTGCTGCAATATCCTCGAAAGAAAGGGTGCGGCGCGCCATCTCTTTGTCTCCCATATCCTTGCCAAAGCGCTTGTTGAAACGGAAGCGACCTACAAGCGAGAGATCGTAGCGCTCCTTTGAGAAGATGCCGTCAAGAAACTCCTTTGCGTTTGCAACAGTAGCGAGGTCGTTGTCGCGGAGCTTGCGGTAGATTTCGATATATGAGTCCTCCCGGTTCTTTGCTGGATCTTTTGCGAGCGAGTTTTTGATGTACGGGATAGCGCTCTCGACACCTGAAAACGCCTCGACGATCTGCTCGTCGGTCATACCAGCTCCAAGCACGCGCAAGAGTGACATGAGCGAAAACTTGCGCTTTCGGTCGATGCGAACGTAAAACGTACCGTCTGGATCAGATTCAATCTCGATCCATACACCACGGGAAGGGATCACCTTTGCGCCAAAATATTTCTTTCCCTTAAGCTCGTTGCCCGTAAAGAACACCCCGAAGGAGCGGGCGAGCTGCGGTACCACCACGCGCTCGTTGCCGTTTACAATAAAGGTGCCGTGAGGCGTCATGACCGGGAAATCAGCGAGGAAGATCTCCTGTTCCTTCTCCTGGCCAATAAGCTTGTTGGTGAGCTTTACGCGCACGCGGAGCGGTGTCTCGAGCGAGAGCTGCTGCTGCTTTGCATAGTGCTCGTCGTATTTGAGAGGATCGAGCTCGAAATGGGTAAACTCGAGCTCAAACTTCTTGCCCGTGTAGTCTTTGATAGGTGAAAACTCCTTGAACACCTCCTCGAGACCCTTCTCTACAAGCCACTTGTAGGAGGTCTGCTGCATCTCTACCAAGTTTGGCAGGTCTGAAAGGGGCTCTTTGTGCCGAGAGAAATGCTTCTGGGGGAGGTTGGTTTTGGTGGTTGGCATGGTTATTAAAACGAAAAAAGATCCTTCTGGGTAAAGGATACTGTATAAATTGGGCTCTCTACGAAGTGTGCAAGATTCGTGTGAGGTCTCTCCGGCGAGAGGCCGGAGCTGAGTTATTAAGATTGCCCTGCCAGCCGTAACTCAATCTTGCAAGTGCATAAATAAGTATAGATGAAAGAAGCTTGCATGTCAAGGAGAGTGTGTTGGTGTGCGGTGTCAATTGTGGATATCTTATCGCCAGCCCGGTACTCTCATTTTGAAGCACGATAAAATTCTCCTGAATTTTTCTCTACTCCCTGCCTTCGCAGGTCCGTAAGGCTTCAAAATGAGAGTACCGGGCTGTCTTACTGGCTACACCTTCTTCTTGGCATATGAGCTTCTTTCGGGGGGGGGGTAAAA
>JAZKIQ010000001.1:54373-67235 GCA_040384765.1 Patescibacteria group bacterium
GAGAAAGTCCCGGGGCGAGGGCCGCGGGACTGCAACAGGTTCTTGGAGGCATGGAGCCCTCCTTTTTTTGCCGCGGTCTAGAGACCGGGCGGGTTGTACGGATCGTAGCTCCCATCAGGAGCCTCGGAGCCGTACGGGATCGAGCGGTAGAGCTGGCGCACGAGGTCGGGGCGCGTAGGTGCACCAGGCTGGAGGGGGTGCTCGTACTCAAAGGGAAGATCTTCGAACATTGGTCCGTCGTACCTCCTCGATACGTCGGATACTCGTTACTGGCTGACCTGAAGATAGCACGGAAAACCTGCTATGTCAATCTGAGTGTGGAAAACAGCAACTTTCATTTTCAAGCGAAAAAAGGAAACCTCGACCAAGGGGTCGAGGGGTTCGTGGTGACTGGTTCGAGAGTACCGCTAACGGCCGGAGAGAGCGGTGTCTGCCGCTTCAGTGTCGGACACTTTCTTCTTCTCCGGATAGATAGGGATCACCTGCCCTGGCTTGGGGAGCTCAGTGAGGCCTCCCAGCTGCATGAGGTCGACCGACGCGGACTTGTTCGCCGCGCGAGCGCCAACCTTCGGAGTCTTCGGGTGCTTATCGGCAGAACTGTGGGTCATCAGATTCCTTTCATCCCCCTGTTGTTCCAAGCGCGGTGTGCGCATCTAAGAGAACCGTAGCACCCGAGACCTCTCGTGTCACACTGTGAATAACTACCGAGGGTTCAGAGTTTAAAGAACAGAGTTCAGAGCCCAGTCAGATTGAAGGCAGGGCCAGAGGCGCTGCAAGACTAAACTCTAAGCTCCTGAGCCCCTTCTTCCCTTTTTCCACTCCTCGATCTTTTCATGATGGCCCGAAAGGAGCACTTTTGGAACACGATGCTTTTTCCCGCCATGCAGGAACATCTCTGGCCGGGTGTACACATCGGGGCTCGAGGTGCGCGCTTCTTCGAGCGACAAGAAGTCTCCGAGTACCCCCTCCACCTGCCGTGCCACAGCATCGATCACCACGAGCGCTGGGAGCTCCCCTCCAGTGAGGACATAGGGGCCAATCGAGAGCTCGGTAGCTTTGAGAGCCTTTTTTGCACGCGCATCGATCCCCTCATAGTGGCCACAGATGAGCACGATGTCGGTATATTTTTTTGAAAAAGTAGCGGCATTTTTGTTGCTAAACTCTTTGCCACTTGGTGAGAAAATAAAAACCTTAGTTTCACCTTTTGCACTCACAAGTGCTGACTCAGCTGCCTTGATCACTGGGAGTGCATACATCACCATTCCCGGGCCGCCACCATAGGGCCGGTCGTCTGCTTTGCGCCATTTGTTGTCGGTGTAGTCGCGTGGATTGTAAAAAAGCACTTTCAAATAGCCCGCTTCCTGGGCTCGCTTCAAAATAGAGCTGTCGAGGTATGAGGTAAATGCCTCGGGGAAAAGGGTCACTACATGGAAAGTCATTCGCTCAACTGTAGCAGAGTTTTGACTTTTGGGGAATATATTGTAGAGTTTCTAACGGCGTTCGGCCAACTACCCCGAAACAGTTCCCCCAAAGGAGATTTCTCTCATGACCCATGATCTCGTCGGTCAGCTCGCCCGGCTCAACACCATGTTCGGCCCGCTCTTTCCGGTGATGACCGCTCCCGATCCGAGAGCGGTCACGTCGCTCGTCTTCGGGGAGTTCCCTCTCACGGAGAAGAACGGCGGGAAGCCAGAAGTGGCGAACGGCATCTACACCGTCATCGGCCCCGATGCCGAAACCGCCAACTACCTGGTCGACCTCGGTGTCGCGGCAGCCATCGTGCTCGCGAATGCCCGTGCGCAGGGCAAGAGCGAGGAGGAGGCCCTCCAGATCCTTCGCGACAAGTACGCGGGTGTCGTGTACGGTTCCGGCGAAGACCTGATGACCTTCAGCACTCAGTTCGCCCTGATGACCGAGAAGTGCGGGTCGTTCTCGCGACTCGGTCTCTACCAGCGGCGCCTCGAGCAGATCGAAGCGGACCTCGCGGTCCTCAAGCAGATCCGGACCGGCGAGATCGCCACCGTGCCGCGGATGACGCGACCGCACGCGATGTTCCTCGTCGAGTTCGTCGGCTACATGAGGGCAGCCTTCCATCAGCCGATGGATTACCTCCTGCCGACCAAGACGAGCTAAGATCGATCGCGCTCGAATAAACAGAACCGCCCCCGAAAGGGAGCGGTTCTTCTCTTTTTGTACGTATCTTTATTACTATAGGTTGAGGTCTGCCATCGCTTCGTCTACGGTTTTTGTTGCATGGCCAGGAATAGCAGCAGCTTGCGCTCCCGCGCCCTCGGGTTCATTGATCTTTAAATTTACGCGCGCGTTGTGCTTCATGCCTACCACTCGAAGGAGGGTGCGGATCGCTTTTGCCGTGTTTCCTGATCGTCCGATTGTTTTGCCCATATCCTCTGGATGCACATCGAGTGTCATGAGGACCCCCATCTCATCTACCTGTCGAGCTACCTTTACCTCTTCTGGATGATCTACCAGCGCCTTTACCACGTATTCCAAGAATTCCTGATCCTGATGCATTTCAGCCATGTGTGTTTCGTTAGTTGATCTGTCCCCATTGTATCAGTGAAAACAAAGGGTGGGTGGCAAAGGTTGTGAATATCGAACCCGTTCAGAGTTCAGAGATTAGAGTTTAGAGCTCAGTCAGACGCAAACGGCGCCCTGTAGGGCGCCGTTCGTGTACAACTAAACTCTGAGCCCTGATAACTGAACTCTAGACTTTCGCTGCTTCCTCTTTCTTCACCGGAGGCTTGCCGCCAACATCGATCTTCTTAGCTTTTACGATCTTGTTGCGCACCATCAAGTTGTGAACAGTAGCAGAAGGCTTTGCACCTTTCGAGATCCACGCCTTGATCTTCTCACCTTCAAGAATTGGGGGACCTTTGCGAGCGTCGTACGAGCCGAGCACCTCAAGAAACTTGCCACTCTGTGGGCCGTTCTTAGAGTCGGTCAAAACCACGCGAAAAGCCGGGTCGTGCTTTCGGCCTACGCGCTGAAGTCGGATCATTAACATGGAAGAGATAATAACAAAACCACCCTCTTTGGTCAAATCCCTATTGCAGATACCTACCGTACCCCCTCTACTGCCCACGAAATCTCTGAGGGAAAGCTCCCCACGGCATTCATTTTTCCCCCTTTAAAATCAAGAGTTTGGATCGATACTCCCGGGACAGCCAGTACCATCGTTTGTACAAACTGTTCTATAGGTTGCTTGTTCTCTGAAAGCCACTCCTCGGGTACTTGATACCTTCCTACGGTAATCTCCTGTATCTCCATGGTCAGTTTGTTATTTTTCCATTCAGCATCTACCTTCACACGAAAAGCGGGGGTGAGCCCGAGTGAGATCATAGGGTCAAGGTACTGCTTGATTGCAGCGAGCGAAATACCATGCGCCTCCGCATAGCCAGGCAAGCGAGAGACGAGCATCTGGCCAGTCACCTCTGCTGTGCCATCTTCATTGATACGTACGGAACCTTCGCGAATAAAGTTGTAACGCCAGAGGTCGTTGCGCAAAAGCGCCGAGAGCTCGTTTGCCGTAAATGAAGCGTTGATGTTTGATTTTCCACTGAAGCGGAGGCTTGTTCGTATCGGAGTATCCTCCTTCTGCTCTTTTATCGTAAGGCCAAGCTTTGTTTTTGCCGAGGTGAACTCTTGATCGGTGGGCATTGCACCCATATGGTCTGGGCTATTTGCGCCAAGCACGGTCGACAGCACAGGCACCACTCCGTAGTATCCACCGACCAGAAGCAGAGCGAGTACTGCAACACCGAACACCAAAGCAAGTTTTTTTAACATAGCGAGAAGTTATATAGATGTAGTATACGTGCGTGAAAAGCTTACGGCAATTGATCGCGTAGCTTTTTGTGATAGGTAATCGCAAAACGATGCGCCTCGGCATTTGCGAGCAGTATTTCGGTCTTGTGATCTTTTACAAGTGCGCTATCACCTGAAATGTGCGACGGCTTATGTTGTGCGTTTTTTACTACGGCAGCGACTGGAATAGTGAGCTTGTGCGCCTTGAGCACCCGCTCCGCCGTATTCTTTTGAGCGGTACTACCATCTACAACAATGAGGTCTGGCATCGGCCACTCAGAATGCTTGAGTCTACGGGAGAGGAGTTCCTCAAGAGTTTTGTTGTCGTCGTTTTGTCGAGCAACTCGTATTTTAAATTTTCTATACTGAGACTTGTCGAGCTCTCCCCCTGTCGCAACGGTCATTACGCCTACAAGCGAGGTTCCACTAATATGTGCCGCGTCATACGCTTCGATGCGGTAGCCCGTTCGTGAGGGAGAGACGCCTCGCTTCATGAGCGCGACATCTTGAATATGCTCAAGCGCAAAGATCTTGTTCCGAAGGTAGGCAGCCTTCTCAAACTGCTCGGTCTCTGCGGCTGCGAACATCTCCTTTTGCATTTCGAGTACGATTTCACGTTTTTTGCCTTCAAAAAACAGCTTTATGCGCCGAATGATCTTGCGGTACTCCTCCTTGCCCATTTTACCCGAGCAAACGCCGGGACAGAGGCTGATACGCGCATTGAAGCACTCGCGAGCACTTCCCAACTCGCAGGTATCTCGAAATGAGAAGATACGCCGAATGATCTTCATCGCCTCCTTGAGCTCAGACGCTTGCGGAAAAGGCCCATACGTCTCATCGAGGTGTTCGGGGAGATATCGGTCGTCTTGGGATAGGCCGAATAGCTCTTTGCCGCGCACCATGAGTACACGGGGAAAATCTTCCTTCATCAGTACTACATACCAGTAGCTTTTGTCATCCTTCTCTCGAGAGTTTGCTTCTGGCTGATGCTTCTTGATCAACTTTGCCTCAAGAATAAGCGCTTCGAGGACTGAATCAGCTGTCTCAAAGGTGATCGTATCTGCCTCCTCGAGCATCTTCACAAGCCGTGGCCCGCGGGACACCATGAGATCGGGAGAAAAGTAGCTCCGAACTCGCTCGGCGAGCGAGGTAGCTTTGCCGATATATAAAATAGCCCCAGCCTCTCCTCCTTTTCGGAAGAGGTAGACGCCTGGGGTCCGAGGCAGTTCGATTTTCTTAAAATCTTCGAGAGTCATTAGTTCTAGGGTATGACAACCTTGCCAAAAGAAGAAGGGCCCCCTACAGCGGTAGGAGGCCCCAAGGGACCCGCGTCTTACTGATTGTGCGGAAAGGGGATCACCTTTGCCGATTTGCTCTCGCGCTTTGCGAGCTTTCGCCAGCGCTTGATCGCGCGGGTGCACTCGTCCGGCGCGATCTCTTCGGGATGGCAGATGAACGACTTGATCTCCATCGCGGTCGTGTGCACCCAGCTCGAGTCCGCGTCGTCGGCATTCCGCGCCTTCTGTGATGCATGGGTGAGCCAGCTCATGATCACGACGCCGTTGTGGACGCGATCGAAGTACTGAAACCATCCGAGCTTCCTCGAAGGGTTTTCAAACCCTTCGATAACGCGTGACATGAACTCTGTGTTGCTCATGGACTCCCACTCATCCGGGTCGATGACTGGCAGCAGAGTGAGCCGTCCCCAGTAGAGCCGCCACTCGAGGAGCAGGCCATGGATCAACTTCAGCAGTCGCACATTCGCCTCCTTGGTTTTCGAACCTAACCTTACTTAAACATCATTTATTGTATTTAGTCAAATCTCCTATTTCTTCTTGAACATTTTCTTCAGATAGGCACCTGTATAGGAGTCTGGGTTGTTTGCTACCTCTTCCGGGGTACCTTTTGCCACAAGCTTGCCGCCATGTATCCCGCCTTCCGGCCCCATATCTACAAGGTAGTCAGCAGACTTTACGATATCCATATTGTGCTCGATCAGAACAACGCTGTTCCCCTTCTGTACAAGTTTTTGAAGTATATCCAGAAGATTGCGTACATCTTCGTAGTGAAGACCTATCGACGGCTCGTCGAGAAGGTAGATCGTCTTTTCGGTATGGCGCCGATACAGCTCGGAAGAGATTTTTACTCGCTGGGACTCACCACCCGAGAGGGTTGTAGCGGACTGGCCAAGCTCGAGATAGCCGAGCCCTACATCCTCGAGCGATGAGAGGCGATCGTGTATCGCAGGAATATCAGCAAAAAAGCCTACTGCCTCTTCGACTGTCAGGCGGAGAACTTCGTGAATATTTTTGCCTTTGTAGGTGACCTCGAGCGTCTCCTTGTCGAAGCGCTTGCCGCGACACACATCGCACGGCACATACACCGTAGGCAAAAAGTGCATCTCTACAGCTATCTCGCCGTTGCCCTCGCACGTCTCGCATCTGCCGCCACGTACGTTAAAGGAGAAGCGTGAGGCCTTCCAGCCGCGAAGCTTTGCCTCAGGAGTGGCTGCAAACATGTCGCGAATGTGTGTCCAGGTACCGGTGTAGGTGGCAGGGTTGGAGCGAGGAGTGCGCCCAATCGGCGATTGATCGATAAGGATAGTGCGTGAAAGGTATTCTGCACCAAAAAACTCTTTGCAGTTGATCTTCTCATCCGTGCGTGCTCGCCGCTCAAAACGAGCTTCGAGGTTTTTGTGCAAGATCTCATACATAAGTGACGACTTACCTGAGCCCGACACACCAGTGATCACAACAAACTTTCCGAGAGGAATGTCGACGTTGAGATTTTTGATATTGAATATGTTGCCTCCGCGAATTTTGAGCTCACCTTTCTCTTTGGTGCGCCGTTCGGGCAGCTCAATCTTTCGATCACCACGCAGATAGTCGAGGGTGAGCGAGCCGCTGGTGTTCTTTTTTGCCGTAAGCAGCTTGTCGATATAGTCTGCTACCACGATCTCTCCCCCGTGGACTCCGGCTCCAGGGCCAATATCAACAAGAAAATCAGAAGCAAAAATAGTATCTTCATCATGCTCTACAACCACGATCGTATTGCCAAGGTCGCGCAGCTTGGTGAGGGTTTCGATAAGCCTATCGTTATCGCGTGAGTGGAGACCGATAGTTGGCTCATCGAGTACGTAGAGCGCGCCCACAAGCGACGAGCCAAGCTGTGATGCGAGGCGGATGCGCTGGGCTTCCCCACCAGAGAGTGTGTTAGCCCGCCTATCGAGTGCAAGGTAGTCGAGGCCAACGTCGAGCATAAATTTCAGGCGGTCCTCAATCTCTTTGGTTACGACGGCAGAGATGTTTTTATCGCGCTCAGACAGCTTGAGAGCTGTAAAAAAAGCGTAGGCATCTTTGATGGAAAGCGCGGCTACTTCAACCACATTCTTTTTCCCCACGAGAACGTGGAGGGCCTCTTCACGAAGACGCTTGCCATGACAGGTCTCGCAGGGCAGATCGTCAAAAAAATCTTTGGTGCCAAGGCCGTGGCATGTTGGACATGCACCATAGGGAGAGTTGAACGAAAACAGACGAGGCTCTACTTCTACAAAAGAGAATCCATCGCGTGGACAGGTAAACTTTGTCGAGAGCAGCATCTCCTCGCGCTCTTTTCCATTTTTAAAGATAAGCTTAAGCACGCCATCGGACTCTGCGAACGCTCTCTCCATTCCCTCTACGAGCCGCTCATGGAAATCTTTCGCGTTATCTTTGTATTCACCCGGAGCAATCGTGTCTATCAGCAAGTCGATCTCATGCTTCTTATTTTTGTCGAGCACAATCTGCTCGCGGAGAGACTGGCGCTTTCCATCTACCTCTACCTGTGAATATCCTTTTCCGAGGAGATCGTAGAGAAGCTGGTAATACTCGCCCTTGCGACCACGAACAATAGGAGCGAGAAGATCGAAGGAGTCTACCCCTCCTTTTTTCGCCTTAAGTCGCTCACTGATCACGGTAACAATCTCGTCATTTGAAAGCTTCTCGATCTCAAGTCCACACACGAGACAGTGCGGCTTTCCAATGCGTGCGTATAAGACGCGAAGGTAGTCGTAGATCTCGGTGATCGTAGCAACAGTGGAGCGAGGGTTTCCTGAACGAGAGGTCTGGTCGATAGAGATGGCAGGCGAAAGACCGGTGATTTCATCAACATCTGGCTTTTGCATCTGTCGCAAAAACTGCCGAGCGTACGAAGAGAGCGACTCCACGTAGCGCCGCTGACCTTCGGCAAAAATCGTGTCAAAGGCAAGAGACGACTTTCCAGAGCCGGAAAGCCCAGTAAACACAATCATCTTGTTGCGCGGGAACTCAAGATTGATGTTCTTGAGGTTATGCGTGCGAGCGCCGCGTATGCGAATTTTGTCGTCCATCTTTTCAAAAATTACAAATCCCAAATACTAAATTCCAGAAAAATTCCAACTTTCAATCTAGCAATTACAGCTTTAAATTTTATTATTATCTGGAATTTGGTGCTTAGGAGTTACCCAAACAGATAACCTCCTCCGGTTGGCCGTAGGGGTATGTATGGATCACTCTACTCTGTTTGTGCAAAACACGCAAAAGTGTTCTAATCTCTTTCAGACCTCGTCACCCGATCTCGCACAAAAAAGGAGCGTCATGCGAGCTCAGGACTACCTCGTCTTTGGACTTTTCATGCTGTTTGGGGCTCTCGGAGCAGCTTTTGCACCTTACGCCCCCAAGCTTGCGGCAGTACTCATGCTGACGACACTCGTTTTTGGGATCGTCGGAGTGCTGATGATCATTGCCGCACGTTCGGGTCGCGCGAGCATGCGGGGCCAGAGAGAAGATGAAGAATAACCACCGAGGACAGAAGGGGCGGACCGCATACGGTTCCGCCCCTTTCGCTTTTGTACAGGTTACTCCTTCTCAAGATATCACAGGTTCTTTTTTGCTAAAAAGCCCCGCGATCCCGCCTCGCGCCGTCGCGCTCCGGCTCAATCTTGCTCGTTTATCTCTCAAGATTGCCAAGTGGCCTCTTCCTTTTTGGCTTTTTAGGCATTGAGGCTTCGATCTCTTTGATCTCATCGCGTAGAAGTGCCGCTGATTCAAAATCGAGCAGCTTCACCGCCTCTTCCATCTCTTGCCTCTTTATCTCGATAAGCTTCTCCGGGTCTTTCTCAAGCATCGTGCGATCGAGCTTGAGCATCTCCTTGAGTGTCTTTTTGTGCTCGCTCTCCATCTCTTCAGTGATGTCGTGAATACGCTTTACGATCGTTTTTGGCGTAATGCCATGCTTTGTGTTGTACGCCACCTGGATCGTGCGGCGACGATTCGTCTCTTTTATCGCAGCATCAATCGAACCGGTCATTACGTCCGCATAGAGAATGACATGCCCTGCCACATTGCGCGCTGCACGGCCAATAGTCTGAATCAGTGATGTCTCGGAACGAAGAAAGCCCTCTTTGTCCGCATCGAGAATGCCGATAAACGACACCTCGGGAAGATCGAGCCCTTCGCGAAGAAGGTTTACGCCCACCACAGCATCAAACGTCCCTTTTCGAAACTCGGTAAGAATCTTGATCCGATCAAGCGTTTTGATCTCACTATGGAGATACTCTGCCTTTATGCCGCGCTCTTTAAGGTATGTCGAAAGGTCTTCTGCCATCTTCTTGGTAAGTGTTGTCACGATCGACCGCTCATTTTTGGCAGTCGTCTTTACAATCTCCTCAATCACATCTACGATCTCCCCCTTGTACGCTCCTTTTTCAGCTACTGGGCGAATTTCGATCTGCGGGTCGATGAGGCCAGTCGGGCGAATGATCTGCTCCACAACCTGCGTCGAATGCTCGCGCTCGTAGTCGCCAGGAGTCGCCGAAGTGTAGATCGTCTCTCCGATGCGTGATTCAAATTCGGTAAACGTCAGCGGACGGTTGTCCGCAGCAGAAGGGAGACGAAAACCGTGCTCGATGAGGGTCTTTTTGCGCGACTGGTCGCCGCCATACATACCACCGATCTGTGGGATCGTGACGTGCGACTCATCGATGATCGTAAGGAAGTCGGGCGACCCATCAGCCTTGTGGGGAAAGTACGAGATAAGCGTATCGGGAGGCGAGCCAGCCGGGCGCATGGCGAGCTGGCGAGAGTAGTTTTCAATACCAGAGCAGTAGCCGATCTCGCGGATCATGGCGAGGTCGTAGTTGGTGCGCCGCTCAATGCGCTCTGCCTCGAGAAGCAGGCCTTGGGCGCGAAACTTAGCAAGCTGGTCGTCGAGCTCGAGCTTTATACTCGTGAGAGCATGCTCAAGCTGATTCTTGTCGGTAATGAAATGTTTTGCGGGAAAAAGAAATACGGAATCTACCTCTTTTTCAATACGATGCGAGACAGGATCAACTTTCAAAATCTCCTCTACCGTACCACTCGGTGAGAGCTTCACCATAAAGATAGTCTCCTCTCCCATCGGCATGATCTCGATCGACTGGCCGATAGCTCGGAATGAGCCAGTAGTAAGGTCGGCGTTGGTGCGCTCGTAGAAGATGCCGACCAGCTTCTGCAAAAACTCAAGCCGGCCGATCTTCATCCCCTTTATGATCTTGAAGTTCTCCTTCTCGTACTCTGCAGGCGAACCAAGGCCGTAGATACAGGAGACGGAGGCCACAATAATTACATCCTTGCGGGTAAGGAGCGACTGGGTAGAAGCGTGGCGAAGGCGATCGATCTCTTCGTTGATCTGAGCATCTTTTTCGATATAGGTGTCCGTCACCGGCATATACGCCTCTGGCTGGTAGTAGTCGTAATACGACACAAAGTAGTGGACGGCGTTTTCAGGGAAGAAATATTTGTACTCTTGGGCGAGCTGAGCGGCCAGGGTCTTGTTGTGCGCGATCACAAGCGTAGGCTTCTGAATCTGGTTGATCACATTTGCACCCGTGAACGTCTTGCCGGAACCAGTGACACCAAGAAGTGTCTGGTGGCGCATCCCCTCTTTGACCCCACGCACCAAAGCCTCGATCGCTTTTGGCTGATCGCCCGCTGGCTGCATCTCGGTGCGTAATTTAAAGGAGTTTGACATAACGTAAAATCCACTTTAGCATCACGAAAGAGTGAAAGGAAGGTACTCAGAATGCGTGCAAGTTCTCGGATTGAGTACTGGAGCAATGATAACTACACCGTCCTCAAGGTGCTGATCATCACCTTCAATTACGAACTACCCATGGAAAGGATGCGGCACCTCATTGGTAAACACTACAAGAAAGGCGCTCGCCTCTCTCTGTTCTGCGGCGAGGGTTCAGCGACGCTTGAGCAGGTGGAGATCTCGCAACTGATCCGAAGAAGTGCTGTTCCCGAAGGGAAACGAATCATTCCTTAGCTAGAGCTTCGGCGCCCGATCACCTGATCGGGCGCTCGCTATATATGCTACTCCAACATTCAAAATGTACTGCCGAGTAAGCAGCGCACGCAGTCACATTGATCTATTCCGCGACAGGAACTTCAGTTGCTTCGGGAGCCTCTGGGGTTTCTGGTGGAGCCTCTGAGGCTGCCTCCTCCACCGCCACGGGTCCCGTGATAGTAACGGTTCGAGTCACCTGCGTTGCCTTATTGCCCGCACTGTCAGTGGCGTCGTAGGTGATGATATGGTCGCCAACAGTGTTGGTATCAACTTCTGCTCCCACTGCCTGAACCCCGAGATTAGAATTTACGTTGTCAGCAACTGTGGCCCCAGGATCGATAAATGAGACTCCCTTTTCAAGCGTGATGTGCGCTGCGCCGATAAGCGTAATGACTGGAGCCTCTGTATCGATCGGTTCTTCGCCCACTACTGACTGAGCTGGTGGTTCAGACGGCACAGAAACAGAAGATGGCACGGTTGTACATTCGCCTGCTGTCGGCGTAAGGACTCCCCCCTTCAATACAACACAGTAGGGAGCACCGGTATCAACATCAAACAGAGTAACCCCAGACGGCTTCTCGGGTGATCCAATTTTGAACGTTTCAACAGCAAGATTTTTGATATAGGTGATGCCATTCGAGAAGAGAATTCCAAGATCCGAAAGCATTGTGCCCGTCGATGATCCGAGTGTACCTGCTACCGCAGAGAGTCCTGCGATACCAAGCTGCATTTTCTCGATCTGACTTTGCTGAGCCTTAATACCCGCAAGAGCGAACGAAGAAAGCTTGTAGATATCGACACCTTTGCCATCGCTTGAAAGCACCTCTTCTGGCGCCTCCTCAGCAATGAGTCCGAGGCGCAAGGTGCTCGTGGCCGATTCTGACTTGTATCGATAGGTAGCGACAGATGTATTTTTTACTTTCTCCAAAATACCCGCCTCTTCATCCTCGGTGAGATGCTCGATATCTTTCTTCGAAGCCTCGGTCGAAATGTTGATAAAGCCTGTTGCTGCAATGTCGCCGCCCACGATCAGCTTGTGGGTTGAGGTGGCGACAGTACTGGTGCCGATAGTGACCACACCACTATTCCAGATGGTAAGCGGCGAGGTGGTACCGAAGGCGAGGTTACCAGAGAAATCTACTCGGATCACAGGATCAGTGGAGGTGGCATAGTCGTTCTGGATCGCAGCGGTCGTGGAAGCAAGTTGTTGGATGGCACGCACGGAGTGAGACAAAATTGCCGTTGGATCAATACGCAAGAATGGGTCATTCGACAACTGAAACACTGCTTCAGGAATAACCCGCTGAAGATCCTGGGCGATGAATCCGAAGCGCTTCTGGGTTGGCTCGGTGATATAGGCAAATGATGCGGGAGAGATCTGACCAAGGATATCAAGTGAATTGCCGCCAAGATATTCGATATCTTGCTTGAGGCGGGCGTCGGAGGAGATGCCGTTGCCGCCGATTGGACCTGCGGGCTGAACCAGGGCGCCGGAGAAAGCGATATCATTCGCATTAGCTCCGTAGAGAATCCACCCGGCATCAGTTCCATCAGCGCCATATCGTGTATTCACAAAGTCTGTGGTCCCGTTCATATCTACAACCGCCGTGAGGGAAAAGGTACAGGCATTTAATGCATAACAAGGCTGAAACTGATAATCCAGTAACGAGGAGTCGTTTTTTCGCAGCTGAAC
>JAZKIQ010000001.1:67245-122616 GCA_040384765.1 Patescibacteria group bacterium
AGGGCTCTGGAAAATAAAACTTGCGGTAAAGATATATTTACCTGCAACGGTAGGAGTAAACTTCGATATTGCAGGCGTTGGACCCGTCCCGGTACAGTTGCTGGTACACTTTGTAAAGTTATTATTCGTATCGAAGTTAACCGTGTCGTAAGGAGTGACGTTTGCAGCGCCAGTCCCGCCGTTCGCAGTAAACGTAATATTGGCTGAGTTGTCGGCCGAAAACGTCGGCCCACTCGTCGCCGTGATACCAATCCAATTGGCACCATCGAAAAATTCCGGACGGCCAGTCGTCGTATTGAAAATAACTGAGCCGGTTGAAGTGCTGTTGCCAATAAGTCCACCCCGCTGCGCTGTCGTGAACTTCGGCAGTCCAAGGAAGCCAAAGTTGTCCGCAAACCCAAGTGCAAGATCAGATGCCGTCGTAGTACCTACACCAATGCGACCATTTGAATCGATCAGAAACGCCGTACTCGTCGCACTGGCAGTTGATTTCGACACCGCAAAGAGTGCAATGTTGTGGTTTGCCTGACCTGCAATTGAGAGTCGAGCGAATGGAGTGCTTGTGGCCCCGATACCAAAGTTTGCTGCATTGTTTGCAACCCCAAAAGTGGCAGTGCCAGCGTTGGTAAGCGAGAAGAGTGTCGTAGAGGCGTTGTTGGTGAACTCAAACAGTTTCGTCGTGGAGGCTGTGTCTTGACCCCAGACGGTAAGCCCTGCGTATGGAGTCGAGGTGCCGATGGCAACTTTGTCAGCACTGGTCTGCAAACGAACAACAGTTCCGTCATCTATCCAGCCGCCCGCCACCCCCGTGCCAGCGGTGGATGTGAACACTTTCACATTAAAACCACCCGCACCAGCCTTGCCTCCCGCAGGGGTAGCAACCGCACCAGCACCTCCTACGCCTAGCGTAAAGTAGTACGCGGATGCTGGCGGAGCAATGATTTTTTGGGCATAGCCACCACCTCCACCACCAGAAGCACCCGTATTGCCGACAACATCTGTTCCTGAGCCACCACCGCCGCCACCATATGGATACCCATCCCCACCATTGAGCGCTTGCTGGCCGCCGCGACCACCACCACCACCGCGCGGTGCAGCACCTCCAGTGCCACCCCATGCATTCCCCGTGTCATGGAAGTAGTAGCCAGAATTTCCAGCACTTCCTGACAGAATCAAGTCTCCCGTAACTCCTGTTCCAGGGGTACCACCGGTGACACTACCCGTAGAAAGACCGCCACCACCACCGGTCGCACTGGCAAGTGGACTTGCACATGCATCGGCGGCATTGGTACTCAAGCAGGTTTGTCCACCGGTAGTTCCGTTGACGGCGTCTCCACCTCCTCCTCCACCACCACCCCATACTTCGACCTCTATCTGCGCGGTGTCCGAAGGGAGCGTCAGAGTGTCTGTGGATGCATCGAAGCTCGGCTGGCTACCGGCAGTTCCGCTAAAGACGATTGTCGTCGTGCCTCCATGAGAGGACGTCGCGTACGCGGCAAAGTATTTGTTTCCGCTTGCAAAACAGGTACCGTTGATCGCCAAACAGCCACTAGTGATATTGATACCTCCCGCAAACGTGTTCGTTGCTGTTCCCGCAGCATAGATATTTCCCGCAATCGCGAGCTGCGCTGAAGGTGACGAGGTTCCAATACCCACTTTGCCGTTCGAGTCGACGATGAACGCAGTAGAGGTGGCGTTGGCAGCAGTAGTGGTTGAAATGATGAAGGCAGGAGTCGTAGCACCTGGATTGTTGGCAACGGAGAGACGGCCAGACGGAGTCGAGGTGCCGAGGCCAAAGAACTTGGTGGTGTTGTCCCATACGAAGGAGAGGTCACCCGTGATCGCACTCGCACCACTCCAGAAGGTGATCTGGCCCGAGGTGCCACTGCCCGTGATCGTGCCGGCACCGCTTCCGACACACACATCGTTGACGGCAAAGCAGCCAGCAGAGAGGTTAAATCCGTTGTTTGCAGTGGAGGTGGCCGATCCGGTGATTGCAAACTTGCCGCCGGTGAGAGTGAGACCGTTCGAGGAAGAGATGCCTGCTCCTGCGATGCCACCCGAGAAGGTAGAGGTGGCACCACCGGTGATGGAGGAGGTGGCACTCCCCGATCCGAGGAGAATCTGCTGGAGGGTGGCGAACTTGCCGTCGTATCCTTTGACAGTGCTGAAGCCACCTACCGAGGTGGAGGTGCCGGTGCCGGTGAGGGTGAGCTCTTTTCCGAAGGTCACATTGTTGGTGAACGTGTTGGTGCCAGTGAAGCTTTGTGATGAGCGGTCGAGGAGTGCGACGTTTGAGGAAAGTGCGGCGTCCTGAACCGTTCCTGCAGCCTGGCCGACGCAGCCGAGGGAGGTGGCGAAGCAGCCAGCGGAGAGGGAGATGCCGTTTGCGAGTGACGAGGTCGCGGTCGAGGTGATGCGAAGCCGGCCACCGGTGAGGGTGAGGCCGTTGGATGCGGCAAGACCTGCAGCTGAAATCGAGGAGAGCGTGTTGGTCGCAGTGTTTGATTGGGTGATGATGCCACCGGAGAGGGTGATGCCGTTTGAGGAGGAGAGGCCGGAGGCAGCTGCGCCGCCGGAGAAGGTCGAAGTCGCCCCACCCGTAATCGATGAAGTTGCACTCCCCGATCCAAGCAAGATCTGCTGGAGGGTTGCGAACTTGCCATCATATCCTGCTGAGGTGATGAAGCCGCCCACTGAAGTGGAGGTGGCAGAGCCCGTGATCGTGAGAGTACCAATAGCAGCGGTATTGGAGACAGTGAGTGCGGTACCGGCAGCATTGAACGTGTTGTCACCTGTGAAGATCTGGCTGGTGCGGTTGAGAAGGGCAACGTTTGCGGAGAGGGCGGCGTCAAGAACCGTTCCCGCCGCTTGGCCGACGCAGCCGAGAGAGGTGGCGAAACAGCCCGCAGAGATGTTAAGGCCGTTGGCGAACGTGGAGGTGGCGGCAGAGGTTGAGAGAATATTGCCACCAGAGATCACGAGACCCTGGGAGGAGGAGAGACCGGCAGTGGAGAGACCTCCCGCAAGTGATGATGTTGCCACCGAGGAGATGAGCAGATTTCCTCCAGAAATGGTCACGCCCTGCGAAGAAGCTACGCCAGCAGTAGAAAGACCTCCCGTAAACGTACTCGTACCCAAGCTAGTCACCTGGAACCCTCCTGTTATCGCAAGTGATGTTGTTGTGGCATTCGTCGTTGTCGCAGAAAGCGCAGTAACATTCTGTAGCGTCGTTGATCCGGTTACCAAAAGATCCGAAGAGAGTGTTGAAAGTCCGTTATTGCCGGAAATCGTAGACGTAGCCGTGCCGCCCACTTTAATATACGAGATAGCAGAAAACCGTGTAGATGATGCGTTCAAGATCGTAAGCAGATCTAGAGAGCTATCAAAAAGAAAGGTTGAATCTGAAGCGATTGACTGCATGCCATCAAAAAAAGAGACCTGCCCCAAAGTGCCGCCACCTATGATCGTGCCACCACCACCGCTTCCTGAAATACAGATTCCCCGCCATGCATAGCATCCGTTAACGATATTAAAACCATTATTCGATGTTGAGGTTGCTGCCACTTCTATATTCAACGAGCCGCCAGTAATGGTAACTCCTTGCGAAGTGGAGAGGCCGGCAGATACAATGCCACCGCTGAATGTGGATGTAGCTGTACCCGACACGAGCAACGTCGACGTAGAGGTGAGCTGGCCCACCGTCGTTGTGCCAGCAATGACTGCATCACCTGTTACACCCAGACGGGTTCCTGGTGATGTGGTGCCGAGGCCCAGCCGAAAGTTGCTCGTATCCCATACGAGAGTGTCGTTACCGGAGAGCATTGAGGCGCCTGTCCAAAAGGTAAGCTGCGACACGGAGCCTGATCCGCTTACATTGCCTGATCCAGATCCCGATGAAACGCACACACCGCTTATTGCAAAACAGCCCGATGCGATATCGATGCCTGAGGCAAAGGTCGAGGTGGCCGTAGTTGTTGATATGCTAAGAACTCCCGCAGAAAGGGAACCTGTAAAAGAGGCTGAGGCGGCGGAGAGCGGTCCAGACGATGTCAACGTAATCTGATCGGGAATGTCCTCGTCGGTAAGCCCCGTGATGCCATCTACACGAACATCTGAAAGACTGACACCAGTGAGCTGATCAATTTTTTGGGTAAGCGCAATCTGAGAAACAGGCGAAGGAAGTGTCTGATAGCCGAAACCAGATGAGGCTCTCTGACTCGTAGAGAAGGTGTCCTGGAGCGAATAGTACTGCAGAGCGATACGCTCCGAAAGCTCTTTTATTCGGAGGTCAAACTCTGCGCGAGTTATGAGATCCCCTGTTTGCGATGCCACCGTAAACGCTGGAGCGGGCACAGAGATAACTCGCTGTTCGTATATAATTTTCTCCGTTACAGGAGCTGCCTTTGAAGGAGCAGCTTGTGCGTAAAGCGGAGCCGCAACGATAAACCCCTTTGCCTCAAACTTCTGCAACTCCTCCTTTTGGATAGTGACACCTGTGTCCGCTTGGGCTGCGGCACTCTGAGTGGTAGCCCCTACCGCAGCAACCGATGCCTCTTTTGGAAACACAAGAGAAGAAAGGGCGCTCACTCCCTGAGAAAGGATCCCTTGCCCGAAACTGGTCACGGCAGAAACTCCGGCAACAACCAGCACGAGTGAAGCGGCAGCTGCCTTGAGAGATATTCCGGAAGCAACTACTGCCGCCTGTACTGGCACCTGAGACACAACAGAGGAAACTGCGGCAGGCACGTCGAGCCCGGCATGAGCAGCAAGAGATGGAATAGCCTCTTCGGAGATGTACCATCGCCCGCCAATACTTTGTGAAGCGATTTTCCCTTCACGACAAAGAGCCTCGACTGTGTCGGGCGAGACGCCAACCTTATTTGCCATCTTCGACAAAGAGAAATGCCTTCTACCTCCAAGAACCAACTCGTCTATCACCCCTTTATTTTAGCGCTTTATTGCGCTTTTCTATACGATTTTCGCCCCGTAAATGGGGATAAGTATCTATTGCTGAGCTATCCTTGGAAAAACCTTATATTACAGCTACTTGTAGGACCCCAAAAAGTTCTTTTTGTATTCAAAAAATAAGCCGTCGAGGATAGCGGCGCGAAGGTCGGCAACGAGCTTTGTGAGAAAATAAAGGTTATGAATAGAACCAAGCGTGCCGGCAAACATCTCTTTTGAGCGAAACAGGTGCGCGAGGTACGCCTTTGTGTAGTTTTGGCAGGCGTAGCAGCCACAACCCTCTTCTATCGGTGAGTAGTCGCGGCGATATTCAGCTTTTGTGATGTTGATCTTGCCCGTTTTTGTATAGAGTGTGCCGTTGCGGCCGAGGCGGGTGGGAATGACGCAGTCAAAGGTATCGATGCCGTTTTCAACGCCAAGTATGAGGTCGATCGGCTCCCCAATGCCAAGCAGATGCCGCGGCTTCCCTTCTGGGAGAATTTCGTTAACCCATTTCACGGCATTTCCCATATCTTCTTTATCAAAAGAGCCTCCTATGCCGAAGCCATCGAAATCCATCGCCCCGATAGTCTCTGCCGACTCTTTGCGCAGATCTTCGTAGCGGGCACCCTGAACGATGCCGAACAATGCTTGTTCGGATCGAAAATCCCAAGTACCAAGCTCCAAATTCCAATCGACTTCACTATTTGATTTTTGGTGCTTTGAATTTATCTGAGATTTGGTGCTTGAGTTTTGGGATTTAAGGTACTTGTGATGCTCGAGGCTACGAGCAGCCCATCGGTGTGTGCGGTCGAGCGCTTGCTTTTGGTACTCTTTTCCGGCATCAGGGCTCGTGCACTCATCGAAAGCAAAAATAATATCCGCACCAAGATTGTACTGAATCTCCATCGAGCGCTCTGGGGTAAAAAAGTGTTCAGAGCCATCGAGGTATGACTTAAATTTCACCCCCTCCTCGGTGATCTCCACGAGCGTCGGGGTGCGCTCATCTGCCTTTGGTGCATCAAGAGCGGGTAGCTCGTAGGCGCCCTGCCTATTTTTTGAAACTTTAGATACAGAACTATCAAAAGCTGCACCAAGAGAAAAAACCTGAAAGCCGCCAGAATCGGTCATCGTGGGACCGTTCCATCCCATAAACTTCGAAAGGCCTCCCCCATTCTTCACAATCTCATCCCCTGGCTCAAGATACAGGTGATAGGTGTTTGAGAGCACCACCTGAGAGCCCGCAGCCCGCACCTGTTCAGGCGAAAGCGCCTTTACCGTAGCTTTGGTACCCACCGCCACGAATGCCGGGGTTTGGATATCTCCATGAGGCGTCGAAATAACCCCGGCTCGCGCCAGGGTTCCTTCGAGCTTCTTTTCTATTTCAAAACCAAATTTTTTCATTACAGTCTGGAACCCGGATGAGTACTCCGGGATGACACAGAAACCTGAGTGTGCGGTTTTGGATGAAATGCGAGGAGCCGGTGAGAAGCGGAGCGAGCAAGGCTTAGTGGCCTTGTGAACGAGCCTCGGAACCGAGCGACAAAGCAGTTCGCCAAAAACGTAACTCAGGCATCGATGTTAGCGAGCTTGGCGTGTGTCTGAATAAAGAGCTTGCGTGGTGGCACATCGTTGCCCATCAGAATATCGAACGTCTTGTCGGCATCCTCTCCATCTGCAATAGTCACCTTTTTGAGCACACGCTTCTCCGGGTCCATGGTTGTCTCCCATAGCTCCTCTGGATTCATCTCTCCAAGACCCTTGTAGCGCTGAATCGATACCTTTGCAGCACGTTTTGCTTTTATCTCTGGTGCCTCATCATCAGTCTCCTCGTCGTTGAGCTCGTTGGCATCTACAATGTCGATCTCGCCACCTACTACGCGCATCTTCTCCTCGTCAGAATAAGCATAATGAACCTCTTTGCCTTTCTTGATCTTATAGAGTGGCGGCTGGGCGATATAGATATGACCAAGATCGATAAGCGGACGAAAATAGCGGAAGAAAAGGGTAAGAAGAAGCGTACGAATATGCGCGCCGTCCACATCGGCATCAGTTGCGATGATTATCTTGTGGTAGCGGAGCTTTGTAATATCAAACACATCGCCGATAGCGGTACCGAGTGCGATCACCAGCGCACGTACCTCTTTTGAGTCGAGCATCTTGTCGAGGCGTGCGCGCTCTACGTTCAAAATCTTGCCACGAAGCGGAAGCACCGCCTGAGTGCGGCGATCGCGTCCCTGCTTGCCCGAGCCACCTGCAGAGTCTCCCTCTACAATAAAGAGCTCGCCCTCTTCGGCATTGCGCGTCTGACAGTCGGCGAGCTTGCCCGGGAGGGTCATACCTTCGAGCGCACCCTTGCGCAGCACCGAATCCTTTGCAGCCTTTGCCGCTTTGCGAGCCTTGAGCGCGAGATACACCTTGTTAACGATTGCTCGTGCATCGTCTGGACGCTCTTCACAAAAAGCCGTGAAGGCATCGCCAAAAACCGTCTCCACTGCACTGCGAGCTTCTACCGATCCAAGCTTTGCTTTGGTCTGGCCTTCAAACTGAGCATTCGGCAGCTTTACAGAGACCACCGCAGTAATACCTTCGCGCACGTCATCGCCCGTGAAGTTGTCCTCCCCTGCTTTGATCATCTCATTCTTGCGGGCGTAGTCGTTGATGATGCGCGTGAGTGCTGTGCGAAAGCCTGTGAGGTGGGTACCGCCCTCTGGAGTGCTCGTATTGTTTGCAAAGCTCACCTCTTTTGCCACGATATCGTCGATATACTGAAGGGCTACCTCAACCGTAATGTCACCAACCTCCTTTTCCACATAGAAAACGTTGTGGTGAACCGGCTTCTCCTTGAGATTGTAAAAATTGATGAGCGAAAGAAGACCACCTTCAAAATAGAAGGTCATGGAGGAAGCCTCTTTGCCAAGCTCTGAGAAGTAGAAGCAATCGTCGAGCTCTTTTGGATCGAGGTCTGCTACGCCGCGCGCATCGATGAGCCGCACCCGCATCTTCTTTACAAGATACGACTGCTGGCGCATATGCGATACAAGCCGATTCCAGTCGAAAACAGTTGTGGTGGTGAAAATAGAAGAGTCCGGGGCAAAGGTGATCACCGTACCGCGAAGCTTTGATTTGCCCACCTGCTTTACGTTGCCCGTCTTCTTGCCGATCTTGTACTCCTGGGCATATTTGCCACCATCGCGGTGTACCTCAGCACGCAGCCATGTGGAAAGAGCATTTACTACCGATGCACCTACGCCATGGAGACCTCCTGCAATCTTGTACGAGTCTCCTTCAAACTTGCCTCCCGCGTGGAGGACGGTCATAACAGTCTCAAGGGCCGACACTTTTGTCTTTGGATGTGGGTCTACGGGGATACCACGACCGTTGTCCACCACGCGACACATGTTGTCGGGAAGAAGAGTGATCTCGATCTCGTTTGCGTGCCCTCCCATCGCCTCGTCGCGAGAGTTGTCGAAGATCTCAATAATGAGGTGATGCAAGCCGTCTGGCCCCGTAGAGCCAATATACATACCCGGGCGCTTGCGCACCGGCTCGAGCCCTTCGAGAACCGTGATTGCCTCTGCCCCGTATCCCCCTTTTTTTGTCGCTTCTTTTGCCATATATGCGAAGAATTTTGTATATCAATTATAGCATATAAAAGCGCTCGCCGGAACCCCCTTTTTCAAACGGCTTCGCCAGCCACAAAACAATGGTCGCACCGGCCATTCAAAAATGCGGGCGGGAACCACGCCGTGGTTCCCGCTAAGACTTCCGCTTGCGACCACTATTTTTGATAGCCGGGTGCTCCCTTGTTTTTAAGTCTTGCTGCAGATGTTTGAAAAAAGGGGGTACGCGTCTCACTTAACCCATGAAAGAGGTCCTGGCTCCCGAAAAATATCGAGCGACAGCTGTTGCAAAAGCGGGCTAGTAGGATACGCTTAATCTGAACGTGTGACGATCGAAGATCAAGGAGGATCTCCGATGTACGAGTCCTTGATGATCAGAAAACCCGCTGACCTCAAGCTGGTAAAGAGTACGGAGGCTACCCACTTCTATCTCCGAGTGGAGAAGAAGTCACTGCACCTCGTGAAGCAAGTGCTCAGCAACAACCTGCCGATTGTGGCGCATGAGATTGTCTCCAAAAAGGGAGGCTACTCGGAGACGTATGCGTGCGGTCTCCCCCCAAGCGGCATGGAAGCGTACGAGATCGACTCGGGCGCTGGGCCGAAATATCTGGCTTTCAAGGAGGCGACCTACGTCCAGCTCTACCGCTGGCTCACGGGGGTTGCCAAGAATCCTCCCAAGGGGGTCCTCGAGTGGCAGGGCATGGAGAAGGGATGGCGCGAGCTCGAAAGATAGCTCGCCCAAACGAAGTGGAGCCTCGGCGTCTTCTACGCCGAGGCTTTTTTTCTATTTTCTATTGCACGCGAAGCGTCCTGCTCCCCAGCGAAGCTCGCAAAAAAGATGAGATGCGAGACGCGAGCGAGGCTTGCGACCAAGCTGTGGATAGCCCTACTGCGCGGGAGCAAATGAGCGATGCAACGAAGCAGGTCGCTTTTTGTGAGCTTCGCTCACCAGCCCATAAAAATCACCAGCCTGCGCCACTGACTCTTGAATGTCTTAAAGTCAACGAACTTATTCTTCCCCTCCTCTGCACTCTTTGCATCTGGATCGTTGTAGTAAAAACCGAGGATTCCTGAATCATCTTTGAGATAGCCCGTAAGAACGACGAGGTTGAAATGCTGTTCATCGGTCCAGTTGCGATAGGTAGATGCCATAACCGGATGGCCATGGTCAAGGTGGTCAGCGATCTTTTCAACTCCTTTATCAAAAAATGCCTCATGATACTGTTCATTTTTCGAGCGAAACTCCTCCATGTAGCCACGAATCCCATAATTATGAGCTAGAACAACAAGTCGGGGATGCGACCAGCCCGCTGAGGTAAATGCATCAATAGCGACACCTTCGAGGATCAGACCATCGAGACTTTTGATTCCGTGCGGACGATAATATTCAATCAACATCGCGAGGCACGCCACTGAGCGTGCTCGATCTTGCCAGATCGGATCACTCGCATCGAGATGGGAATAAAAAGGAACGTCGATCTTTGGAGACGTTGTTTTTTTCGCTGTCTTCTTTGATTTGTCTTTAAAAGAGATCATGCATGCACAGTTACGCTCGCCTTAAAATGCAGATCTATCGAACCTTCCATCCGTCCTGTCTATTCAACTCAGCTGTTATAGAATCCATGACGGATTGGACCTCATCTCCTTTCAGGGTCCTCTCTTTTGACTGAAAGACAAGACGGTAGGCATACGAGCGGCGCACAGCACCATCTTCGCTCTTCTTTGCAAATTCATCAAAAAGCCGGGTATGCAAAAGATACTCACCGGCATTTTTTTCAATAATCTGGACCACCGCTTCCTTTGAAACACTCTCAGGCACCCATACCGCAATGTCGCGCACCACGCATGGATAGGGTGAGTACACCTCGTATCTGTTTGCGCTTATATGCTCACGACCAATATCGGTATACGAAAGTGGCTCTGGCAGGTCACGAATCAGATCTTCGAAATCAAGTTCGAGAATATTGCTTTTTCCTGAATACAGATTTTCGCCAAGATATCCGAGAAGCTCCTTTAGGTTATCTTTCGAGCTACTTGAGCCCAGCGCAATATGAGTCTTCTCTGATTTTCCAAATACGTTGCCTATCTCAAAAATCCGAACGGAGGGAAGCATGAGAAGATCGGCATGCGGAATGTTATCTGCAAGCTTTGCTGCTATCGCAGGCGCGATCTCCGTGCGGAGCGCCCGCTTGTCGGACGCAATAGGATTTTCTAGCAGATGCATCCCCTCACCCACCAGAGAATAGGTTATGAGCTCAGAAAATCCTTTTTTTGTAAGCAGAGAGCGGATAAGCTCAGCATAGTAATACTTTTTATGCACCACTGCTGAGAGCTCGTGGTTTTTTGGCTCTATAGCCATGACGTGCTCGTACCCATAGATACGCCCAATCTCCTCGATGAGGTCTGCCTCTGCGCGTAGATCAAGACGCTCCACAGGCACTACAACCAGAAGACGCTCTTCGCGTGCACCGGGTATACGCCGAAACGCAACAATATCTTTGAAGTTGGCACTTCCTTTGTACTCTTCAAACACCACCGCCTTCTCTGCCCGAGAAGCATGGATCACCTCCCCATTTCCCATATAGAGCGCCACGTGCGAAACACCTTCCGAGAAAGTATTTCCCGGAAGAAATTCGACTGATACGGTCTTGGGAGCAACACCCTCTTCTCGGGTAAAGATAAGGTCACCGGGCATGAGATCGCTCTCCTCTATCGCCTCCGTAAAGAAATATTGGTCGATCGAAATGCGTGGGACCGGAAGCCCACCCTGCGCGTGAAGATATGAGATAAAAGAAGATGAATCAAACTCTGCTGGCGCGTCGTGGCGGACACTGGCACCAAGCTTGTACCTCGCACCCACGAGCGTAGGAGCAAGCTCCAGTGCGCGTGCCGATGGCGTAACCCGCATTGCAGCAAGGCCGAGGCGCGCGAGGGTGTCCACCATCTCCTCCTCCGAGAGTGATGCGCCGAGCAACTTGTTTACATCCTTCGGCACAACCCCCACAACATACGGAAGTGAGGTACGTGCCGCTACATCGATGATATCGGGCGTAGCTTCTCCCCCCGCAAGCTCGAGCACAAGCTGTGTGAGCCTCTCGATGCCGCGCCGCGCAAGCTCTGGTGCGAGCTCGTGCTCAAAACGCACCGAAGCATCGGTGCGTAGACCAAGCTTTTGGGATGTTTTACGAATTGAAACAGCATTAAAGTTGCACGCTGAGAGAACCACTCTCTTCGTAGTGGAATCTATCCCTGAGTTATTGCCTCCTTTAATACCAGCTATATCGAGTGCTTTTTCGCTATCTGCGATAACAAGCACGCTCGGATCAAGGGTGAACTTTTTTCCATCAAGCGTTGTGAGCTCCTCACCCGCTCTCGCATGTCGAATAATGATCTTCTTCGGCGCATCACCAGCAAGCTTGTCATAGTCGAACGCATGTACTGGCTGGCCAAGCTCGTGAGTAAGGTAGTTGGTCGCATCAACCACACTGTTGATGGAGCGCTGGCCAATTGCGGCTAGGCGCTCTACAAGCCACAGAGGAGACTCTCCAACTGCAATATTCAGAACAACGCGCTTTGTCGCGCGGGGCACCAAGACAGCATCCTCGACTGTCAGCGCGAGAAGATCCTTTGATTGCTGAATGGACAGGCTCTCTTTTTCCTCTGGGAAAATGGGCTCTCGAAGTTGCTTGCCAGTAATAGCTGCGAGTTCTTTTGCAATTCCGATATGGGAAAGGCAGTCGTGTGCACGGTTGGGAAGTACTTTTACGTCGTATATCCAGTCATCACCATGCTCTTCTGCCGACTCAACCTCAAAAGCATGAAAGTTGAGCAGACGCTGAATTTCGTCTGCACGCGGCGCTTCGCTTTTAAAATATGAGACAAGCCACTTATACGAAACTTTCATAGGTACTCTTAAAATTGATTGATGAAACGAAGATCTCCACTGTTGAAATGCCGTATGTCATCGATGCCATACTTGAGCATCGCAAGCCTCTCAAGCCCCACGCCAAAGGCGAACCCTTGGTAGTACCGCGGATCTATGCCAACGCCATTGAGGACATTTGGATGCACCATACCAGCACCCATTATCTCTATCCAGCCAGTCTGCTTGCACAGCGAGCAGCGCACAGCGCCCTGCATGCCAGTGCCCCCACAGCGAAAGCACGACATGTCGATCTCGACGCCCGGCTCAACAAAAGGAAAGAAGCTTGGGCGAAATCGCGTGACGATCTTACGCCCGTAAAGCCGCTCAAAAAAACGCTCGAGAGTACCCTTGAGGTCCGCGAGTGAGAGATTTTGATTTATCGCCAACCCCTCGAGCTGATGAAACTGAAATTCGTGTGTACCATCAAGTGCCTCATAGCGATACACCTTGCCTGGCACGATCGTAGCAATAGGTGGACGGTGTTCACGCATATAATGAATCTGGACCGGCGAAGTATGGGTACGCAGGAGCATCCCCTCCGCACGAGGCTTGAGCCAAAAGGTGTCGTGCATATCCCGTGCAGGATGGTCCTTCGGGAAGTTGAGCATGCCAAAGTTGAAAAGCTCGCTTTCAAGCTCCGGACCTTCGGCGACAGAAAATCCAAGTTCAGTAAAAATATCGACAGCTTCGCGAATGAGCTGAGAGATGGGGTGTGCGTGGCCTTCTAGACGTGGTTCTGTCATGGATTTAGGGAGCCACCTGTCAGATTTGAACTGACGACCTACGCTTTACAAAAGCGTTGCTCTACCAGCTGAGCTAAGGTGGCACGATTTACTTAGGTACAAAAGCGTGTCACCCATAAAATTCTGCAGAATTTTATGGGCGGTCTCATCTGCACTTATTCCTCGCATTCGCTCGGGTGCAGATTCGGTCTCGGTTGGAGTACCAACCGGCATTCTCTGCGTTAAGCAGAGAATGCCCCGCCTCGCCTCGTCAGGCTCCGGCCCTGAATTGCTCCATGCATTCGCAATTCAGCTCCACCAACCGAGCTAAGGTGGCGTGGTTTTCACTCTACCACACCGTAGCCAGACTATTCCATATCCCGCGCAAAAATAGATCGATTCCCCGGGTGAGAGCCCCCCTTTCCCTTGATCCGCGCAGCGAGCGCGTGCATCTTTTCAGAGATCCGCATAGAGGTCCGGTGAAGCCATGAACCAGCCTTAAAAAGAAAAGCTGCCACATATGGCTTCACCTTCACCCAGACAGTATCCGTGTGCTTTTTGAAGTATCTCCTGCTTCCCTCAACAAGTGGCGCAACCACATGCGCAAGCCCGACATGCTCGTGATGCGAATACTCCTCGGCGCGAACAAGCACCAACTTTTGCCACACAACTGCGAACATAGCAACGAAAGAACAAACTGCCATTATAAGAAGGAAGGTCATAGGTGTATGAAGTTAATCTACGAGAGACACTCGAACGATCTTTCCAACCTCGATGCGCTCGCCAAATTTCTGAGTACCTGCCTTTATGATATCTCCTACCGTGAGCTCGGGAGTTTTGATAAACGGCTGGTCGATGAGGCTGCGCTCCTTAAAGTAGGCAGCCACTTTACCATCGACGATCTTTGCTTTAAGGTCTGCGGGTTTATCCATAGATGCAGCCTCTGCCTCAAACCCTGCGCGTATCGCGCCTTTTATGTCGTCGGAAACCTCTTTTTCTGAAACAAACTCAGGGTTCATGGCCGAAACATGCATGGCGATATCTTCTGCAAGAGCCTTGAACTCAGGATTGCGCGCAACGAAATCGGTCTCGCACATAAGCTTCACCATTGCGCCAATAGACCCCCCGTGGACATACGAGGATACAACTCCTGCTCCAAGGGTTCTATCAGATTTTTTTTCTGCAATATCCCCACTCTTCTTTTTGAGAAGCTCGAGGGCCTTTTCCATATCCCCACCCGCAGCCGTCAGGGCTTCACGGCACTGCATAATAGAAACACCTGTCCTGTCACGAAGCTCTTTAATATCTTGCGTTGTTATCATCTTCTTTTTTTCTAAGAACATGTCTAAACGTTCAACCACACCTCCAAGGAAACCGGGGAATTTTACCTAGAGAGTCGGCTTTCCTTCAACCTGTGCATTCGCGAGCGATTCTGGCTTATTTTCTGATTTTACTTCTGGTGTTGTTGGGTTTCTCTTGCCTTCAAGGTATGCATCTCTCATACGCTCTACAAAGAACGCGATACTTGATACCGAGGTGTCGTTTGCGACGATAGGATAGTCTACCAGTGATACGTCGCAGTCAGACCCAGCAAGGGCCACAATCGGAATACGAAGCTTGCGCGCCTCGCTTACTGCTGTTGACTCCTTTTTTGGATCAATAACAAACAGCGCTGCCGGAAGAGTTTTGAGAGTTGAAAGTCCTGCAAAAAAGCGACGCAATTTATCGACTTCACGTGAGAGAAGCAGCTGCTCCTTCTTGGTGTAGATTGAGAGCTCGCCTCGCTCCTTTCGGCCAGCAAGATCCTCCATTCGAGCAATGCGCTTTTTGATCTCTGGCCAGTTTGTGATAGTGCCACCAATCCAGCGCTCGCGAGCAAAGGGCACTCCAGCTTCCGCTGCAGCACGCTCTACGATAGCCCGAGCCTCTGGCTTGTTGCCCACAAATACAATCTGCTTTCCTGCGGATCCAAGCGATGAAACAAAAGCCTCTGCTTTTCCAAGAAGCCCCTGCACCTGCTCGAGATCGATGATCTCGGTTCGATTCTTAGCTCCAAAAATAAACTGTTTTACTGATGGGTGACGTCGTGATTTCTGGTACCCAAAATGAGCACCCGCCTTAAACATGGCGTCGATCAGATCGTTATGCATGCTGCCGTTCTTTTCCATATGTTTTGTGAGTGTACCAAAGGGCGAAAGAAAGCGCAACGCCCTCGAATGGGGGTATAACTCAAAACCGCCCTTTTGGGGCGGTTTTGATGAGAAACAGGCTTTGTTACTCGTGGAAATTAGGGTTGAGGTTGGTTATCTCTACCGGAATCGAAATCGTGGTGCTTTGGCCGTTGTGGAGGGTTGCAACCGGAACTGAGTAGGTGCCCGTCGCCAGATCGTGCGAAAAACGGAGCTTTAGTCTGAGGGTTGCCGGGAACGAAGATGGAGTAAAGGTCTGTCGCGCAATGCCTCCGATGTATGCGATTGCACCTGCGGACACTCCAAGGTCTGCGCCAGAGCCACTCTTGAGGGGACCTACCGAGATGACCACCGGTGCAATTGTGTGCTGGGCCGTTGTCGTGATAGTAACCTCGTTCGTACTTTCTGGACGATCAGCAAGAAAGGTCACCTCGAGCTTCTTTCCGGCTGATGTAACAGCTGACGAAAATACCGGTGGAGGTGGAGGGGGTGGAGGCAACGGCAAAGGTGCTGGCTCAAATGTGTCACCGTAGCCGTAATCTATTTCTTCTCCTTCTCCTCCACCACCTCCACCGCCGCCTCCTCCACCACCTCCGGGGTCAGAAGGGAAAGAGCCATCAGGCAAAGGGAACCTAGGGAAGGTGCTGCTTTTACACTGAAGACTCGCTGGATAGATCGAACAGCAGAGCGGAAATGTTGGCGCAAACGCACACTGCGGCAAGGAGCCACCCCCTCCACCCGGAGGAGCAAAAGGAGAGGTTGGCGATCCTGGACCACTGGGAAAACGTGATGCGGAGGTCTGGGGTGGAGATGCAAATGCGCCCGAACCGGTAGCGGTGGCACCGCCAGCAGCTCCTCCAAATTTTGCTTCACACGAACCAAGATACGAAAAAGAGTCGATCGCACAGCGGAACTCTTCTCGGTTTCCCGTGATTGCAGCTATCGGTGCAGCGATGACCACAAGTGGTGCGGTGATGATCGTAGTGATCACCTTGAGTAGCTTTTTAAGAAAACCCGCCTGACCGTATTCGTGGGTTATCTCAGCTGCTACAGAAACAGACTCCCCCAAAGAGGTAGTCTGAGCAAAAGCTGGAACAGGAGCAGGAACGAGTGTACTAACAAAAATAAAAATTGATAAGAGAAAAGAGACAGTCGAACGAAAATATGATTGCGCCATGGCTCTATCATACCTCTCCTGCTTAAAAACTGCTGGGGATAGCGGGTTACTCCTCATCCGCTGCTTCCCCGAGTGTGCCCGATTGTTCACGTTCCTTGAGAACAAGGACAACGGGATCGAGATCACCTCCCATAATCCCTTCAATGTTATGCCAGGTCTCTTTGATGCGATGGTCAGTAATGCGGTTTTGGGGGAAGTTGTAGGTACGAATCTTCTCTGAGCGGTCCCCTGTGCCGATCTGATTTTTGCGCTCGGCACTTGCGGCCTTTGCCTGCTTTGCCCGATCGAGCTCTTCAAGCTTTGCCAAAAGAATAGACATCGCTTTTTCGCGATTTTTTGCCTGGCTGCGCTCTGATGTACACCGCACCATAAGACCAGTCGGCTTGTGCACGAGATGTACTGCCGTCTCTACCTTGTTTACGTTTTGGCCACCAGCGCCCCCTGAGCGAGAAAAGCCCATCTCAATATCTGCTGGGTTTACTTCGAACATCACCTTTTCTCGAACAGGGAGCACTGCGACCGATGCCGTTGAGGTGTGCACACGGCCAGCTTTTTCCGTAATCGGTACGCGCTGCACTCGGTGAACCCCCATCTCATATTTTAATGCGTCGTACACACCCTTTCCCTTTATCTCAATCGATGCCTCCTTATACCCACCAAGATCATTCTTTGACTCATCAAGCACCGTGACACCCCACTTTTTTATTGCGGCATATTTCTCGTACATTTCGGCAAGCTGGTATGCAAAAAGCGCAGCCTCATCGCCACCGGCGCCAGCGCGCAGCTCGAGCACCACAGCCTTTACCTCGGCCTCCTCCTCTTTGTCTTTTGCCACTATCTCCTCGGCTTGAGTGAGGATCTCCTTTGATTGCGCTTCGAGCTTTACGATATCTTCACGGGCAAGCTCGGCCATTCCGGGCTCAGATTGCATAGGCTCGAGCTCTGCAATCAAAACCAAAAGCCGCTCATACTCTTGCATGAGATACGTGGTCTTTGGATTTTGCTTGAGCGCCTGAATATCGGTCATGGTATGTAGAATACGAGAAAAGCCGCGTCCACGATAGTGGACGCGGCTTTTCGAGTGTTAAGCCTCCTTTTCGGCTTTCTTCGCTGGGGTCTTCTTTGCTGTACGTGCCTTAAAGCGCTCTACGCGGCCTGCGGTGTCGATCACCTTATCGTTACCACTGAAGAAGGGATGACACGAGCTGCAGATTTCAACCTCGATCTTCTCTCTGGTTGAGCCGATGGTGTACGTTTTACCACACGCGCACACAACCTGCGCCTCAGGGAAATATGTTGGATGAATGTCTGCTTTCATGGGAAATATCGTACCACACGCGTATTAAAATGCAAACCACCCTAAAAACAGAGGCCCCGGCGCGCGCTCGCACCAGGGCCCTTTTTTGAAGCTACGGGATTTTGATGGATGGGTCGAGCGCGAGTCCGAGGAGGTACTCCTTGTATTCGGCATACCCCTCTTGTTCTAAAACCTCAGCCGCCACATACAGCCGCAGCTGCTGCACTCCGATGAAGTCACCCGTCCCATACGACAAAAACGGCTCTATCTTCTCCTCCTTCGGAGCGCTGGGGTCCTCCACCCGAATACCGATCTCACGACCGAACTTCGCCTGTGCGAAGTGACCTTCGAGCTCCATCAGGTATACATGCTTTACATACTCCTTGGTCACCTTCTTGCTCGGCGTGAGATCCGTGAAATGTTTGTACTTGGGAGGGCCCCATTCCCACATGCGCCGAAGATGCTGGAACTCGTGCCAGAGCCCCGTCATGCGGACACGATCGGTGAACTTATCGCTCAAGAGGAACCAATCCGTTAGTAGCATCACCGGAACATACTCACCATAACCCGTAACAGGCTGGTTGAATCTGTACGTCGAGGTGGTAATGGGACTCTGCTTCGTTTCACCCGTGAGGCGGATGAGCAGTTCACAGCTCTTGAGCCTTTTCTCGATTTCAGTGCGGAGCTCAGGCTTGGGATGCCGGGCGATAAGGAGCTGAAGCTTTTCGTATGCCATCCGAGCTCGGGACGGCAATGCTCCAGGAGAGGCAACAGTCTGAGCAGACACCAGAACGGGAAAGAGTGCGATCAGCACGGCCCAAAAAATCTTCACGCATGCCTCCAGATGTCGAACACTCGTAACTACCTAATAACTTAATGACATTTTCTTGACGAAATGTCAATTTCTAGAACCCTTCCAGTGGGTCGATCATGTTGAGCTGGATATTCTGAGCCTTCGCCATCACCTGAGCACCGTAGAAAGCGTTTGAAGGCGATTTGCTATCGCACGCTCGCCCCGAATAGTAGCGACAGGCAGCGTTCTTTTCTGCGGTAGGACTCTCTGCACGCGCACCGAGATCGCTCATATACAGTGCGGTCGCCATAAATGCATGAGCCGGATTCCAAGGGTCGGCCTGATCTCCCGAAGTACCAACAAGAGCCCCAATGCGATTCTTGAATAGCTCCCAGGTAGAAGCAATAAACTGGGAAGGGCCCATGGCTCCACCAAAACCACGACCCACAACGTATTTAGCAGCTGGAGGACACGAGACGGGGGTCATTTTCCAGTCACGCCCAAGCCGCGCCGTAATCAGGCCAAAAGGCGTAGTGTCGCGCGGAGCCTTCATCACCTGTTCAAAAAAGCTACCTGAATTCTTGCCTGCGCCATCTCCAGTCTCAAGGTTGCTCACCAAGCAGGAGCCCACATTTTTGCCAAGATCAGACTCCTGGGTGAGGATCGCAAGAATGAGCGCAGGCCGTACCCCTGTCTTTTCAGACGCTGCAGTGGCGTATCGCAGCGCATCCCCAAACGGGATACCTTCGGAGTCGCGCAGGCGGAAGAGGGCCGCACGAATCTCTGAAGCACGCTTCTGCTTTTCGGTAATCACCTGCTGATACGTCTTTTCAGTCGTTTTGTTTATTGCAATGAGACGCTGCTTTTCGGCTTCATCACGCTCGATCTTCTTTTTATCAGTCTCGATCTGCGCCTTTTTATCGGCCTCCTGAATACGCTTCTGATCAAGCGCTTTACGCTCTTCTTCGGTGCGCGTATGAAGGTCGCGAACATCGGTAAGCTTTTCGCCTAGCGACCGGCTGACCGATGAGTATGAATCTACGTTTTCAAAGAGATCTGATACGCTCTCGCCCGAGAAAATAACCTCTGAAGCCGAAAAGGCATCTGCGCGATTTGTCGCGCGCAAAAGTACGGCAATGAAATCCTTTGCCTCGCCCTCTTTTACTACCAAGTGTCCAATCGCCTTTGTTTTTTCTCCAATATCTCGGATGAGTTTTTCAATCTGTACTTGGCGCTGCTTAATAAACGCTTTTGCCTCGTTGATCTTTGCCTGGAGCTTGGACGCCTCACCCTGGAGAGATTTTGTACCCTGCTTCGTTTTGTTTAGTTCGGCCTGCCACTTAGCGATTTCGGCCTCTGTGGCAGCAAGCTCGATACGCCACTGGGCTTCCTGTGCGGCCCTCTCCCCCTCAGAGAGCTGCTGTGCAGAAAGCGAAGAAGCCCCGAACAGGAAGAGCAGGCACAAAAAGAGTGCCGAAATGAGGCTTAGGAGGCTATTTTTCTTGCTTACTATCATATGAGGTATTTTACCATACGACGCAAAAACAAAAGCCCCGTGACAGGGGCTTTTGTTTTTGCGTATGAATTTATTCTTTCGTAGCTTCTGGCTCACCAATAACCTCTTCCTCTTTCTTGCCCTTCTTTTCAACTTCGATTGCCGTGAGGTCTACTGGCACTGCCTCCTCTTCCTTCTCCTCCTTAGGTGCCTGTACCAGGGCTATTACCTCCTCAGGATTTTCAATCAGTATAACGCCAGCCGGGAGTGCAATATCGCTTGCGTGAAGCTTGTCTTCAAATGTAGCGAGCTTTGAAATGTCGATCGTCAGAACGTGCGGCAGGTTACGAGGCTCAGCTTCCACTTCTACTTCGTAGAGCACCTTTACGAGGACACCCGAGAGCGACTTTACGGCATACGAGGTGCCCGTAAACTCCACCTGCACCTTTACCTGCACCTTCTGGCCCTTTTCGATCACGTAGAGGTCTGCATGTACCACTTCGTTTGTCACGGGATCATATGAGATATCGTGGATAAGCACATCTCGCTCACCTTCTGGTGTAATGAGATTCACTACAGTAGACTCGCCAGCTTCACGAAACAGTTTCTTAAAATCAGCTGCTCCTACAGAATAGCTTCCGAGAGCGCCCTTCTTTCCATAGGCAACGAGAGGGATCTTCCCCTCGGCACGGAGTTTTTTAACTTTTTTGCCGAACAGTGTCCGGGCTTCAGCATTGAGACTAAGCATTCGGGCATACTACCGAAATAAGGCGCAGTTGACAAGGCCACCTCTAGATAATACCTCCGAGAAGCGGTTTTCTTTTGAAAGACGGCCAGTATTGGCACGTCCCTTAATGCAGAGTAGGACATCCGCACGTAATTTCCAGGAGGATAGCATGAAACTGGCTGACCCCGGCTTTCTCTTAAGAGTTGCTACCGAGATACCTCGCGCGGCCTCTGCCGGCTCGGAAGACAAGGACGAACATGGACGGCTTGAGGTGTATGAGGCGTTCCTCTCTTCTCTCGGCCCCGATAGCGCTACGAATAGCGGAGAGCTTTCACTGCTCCAGCAAATCTACCGAGCCGTACAAGGAACGCTCCGGTCCAAGTGCCCCGAACTTCCGTTCTATCACTGGAGCCGGCCTGTCCTCGAGAAGATCATGAAGCATCTCGAGAAGATCATACAGGCGCCACACGTGCGCGGCATCGAAGGTATGCACTCAGCCGCCCCCGTCTGGTGACGGGGGCGGCAGCAATCTACGAATCCGCCTTCTGATACCTCATCTCGGCGCGACCCACACTGTTCGGGCCGCGCCGTTTTTTTGATTAAATCCTAAATTCAATCACATCCCCATCCTTCACGATGTACTCCTTTCCTTCTGTTCGCACTGTCCCCTTTTCGCGAGCAGCCGCATATGAGCCCGCGCCAAGCAGTGCGCTTTCGTGAACAACCTCTGCTCGAATAAACTTCTCTTTGAAATCTGTATGAATTGCCGTGCCCGCTTCAGGCGCCGTGGAACCTTTCTTCACCGTCCAAGCGCGCGTCTCATCCTCGCCAGTCGTAAAATACGTCATTAGGCCGAGAAGATCGTAGCTTTTGACGATGAGGTCATTGAGGCCGTCATCTTTTGCACCAAGCTCTTCGCGAAACATCCCTTTTTCATCATCTTCCATCCGCGAAAGCTCGTGCTCGATCGCAGCATCCACAAACACATATCCCGCTTTTTGATCTTTGAAAAAAGCTTCGAGCGCAGGCGATATCTCCCGCTTTCCACCCTTCGTGTTGAGCACATACAAGATAGGCTTCATAGTGAGAAGATGCATGCCATACACATATGGCATCTCTTTATCCGTAAACTCCACCGTGCGTGCAAGCTCACCTGCGGCAAGCGCTGGCTCTATCTTTGAAAGTGCCTCCTTTTCTGCGATCGCCGCTTTGTCGCCACGCTTTACGTCACGCTCCAGATTTGCAAGGCGCTTCGTCACTGTTTCAAGGTCTGCAAGCACAAGCTCAAGATTGATGATGCCAATATCGTGCACAGGATCTGGCTTTCCGTGTACATGGATAATATTCGGGTCTTCGAAGATGCGCACCACCTCTGCGATCGCATCTACCTCTCGGATATGCGAAAGAAACTGGTTTCCAAGTCCTTCACCTGATGCTGCGCCCTGCACAAGGCCTGCGATATCCACAAACTCTACAACCGCAGGGATCGTTTTCGCGGATTTTGAAAGGTGCGAGAGCTTGCTGAGGCGATCATCGGGCACGGGCACAATACCGACAGACGGATCGATCGTACAAAATGGATAGTTCTCCGCCGGAACTGATTTTTTGGTCAGCGCATTAAAGAGCGTCGACTTGCCAACGTTGGGAAGACCTACGATACCGATACTCAGTGAACTGCTTGACATAGGTTTGATTTAGATC
This sequence comes from Patescibacteria group bacterium, assembly GCA_040384765.1. Lineage (GTDB taxonomy): Bacteria > Patescibacteriota > Minisyncoccia > Phycocordibacterales > JBBUBG01 > JAZKIQ01. The sequence continues at coordinate 89,842 of JAZKIQ010000001.1, forward strand.
GATTTCGCCATAAACGGATAATTGCTTCTGACTGGAAGAGATGCGCGTATTAGTCCTAGCGATTATGCGCTTTTTCTCCTCTAAATTCAAGGTTCCAAGCGTCTCCTGTGCTTCTTTCGCAAAACGCTCTATCTCCTCTTCTTCGGGCATCATGAGCTCGCGGCTTTCCTTTTGCACGAGGTACGCCTGCGCCAAGTCTTTCTCAAGTATCTCTATTTCAACCTTGAGAGGACTAACAAGCTCCTTAAGCCTATCGACGGGGATAATTCCTTCAGAAAAGGCAGTAAGGTATTTTTCCTCCCTTTTTCTCCTCTTTGTAATCTCCTCCTTGGTATTTTCGATATTCACCACGCCTCTCGTGACCTTACTTTCACGCGATTCCCTTACATGGTTTTCAATCTGGGCTTGCATGAGTGCTGGGGTACTCATGAAGCGTCTCAGAGCTTCCCACACCACTTCATCTGCAATACGTGCGTTTATACCCTTCTCATGGCAATTTCGCGGCAAAGGGAAACTATACACACGATCAGTGCATCGATAGTAGAGATGCTTTCCTTTTTGGGGACCTTCCCCCGCTCTACGCCGCCCGCAAATGCACCATATCGCCCCCGCAAGGAGGTAATCATTCCTTTTACCTCTCCCGACAATCGCAAAGTTGTCTCTCAACTGCTTGCCTGTACGATAGAAGAGGTCCTCGTCGACGATCTTATGTGGGATGTTAATAAGGAACCATTCAGCGCGAGGCCTCATGCGCTTACTCGTCTTTTTTATTTTCTTATACTTCTGCTCTTTGAGCGGTTTGGTGGGAACAACGGCATACGATGCGCCCCAATACGCCCTGCCTATATAGGTCTCATTACGCAAGAGAGTGCTTAAGGTGCTCGTATTCCATACTTTCCTCTTGTTTTTACGAGGCGTAATACCTAGCTCAAGCAACTTTCTCACGACTCCTCGTAGTGTCATTCGCTCAATTGCCACCCACCGGAAAATCATTCGTACCACCGCCGCTTCTTTCTCATTTACAATGAAATGCCCTACTACATACTCAGGAGTTCCGCGCTTCCCCACATTCGGAATATAGGTAAATCCGTAAGGAGCTTCGGTGACCAATACGTGCCCCTTGTCGATCCGACTTAATTTCCCAAGACGAAATCTCTCCGCTATCTTGTCTCGTTCGTAATCTGCAAATAGACCACGCATTCCGGCGAATAACTTATCATTAAAGTCTTTTATCGGAGGGAGAGTAACAAAAAGCAGCTCAACCCCCGACTCTTTGAGCAGATCACGGACCCCTTCCTGATGAAAATAACTCCGGGCGATACGATCAGGGTCATACGCAAGTACCGCCTCCCAGATGTGCTTTTTGGCATCTACCCGCAACTCATCAAGCTGAGGACGTTTAATATTATCTCCAGGCCACCCCTCATCAAGATACTCTTTAACGATGATATACCCTTTTTCAGCTGCGAACTTCCGCACCTCAAGAAGCTGTGCCTCGATGGTTTTTTCCTCTGCTTGGTTAGCGGTTGAAACACGGGCATACACCGCAACCAGCTTACCCTCACCCTTAGGTTCATTACTCATGTTTTTTGTTTTTCTTTTTAGACAAAGGCTTTCGCTTTTGAAGACCTGCCTTTATTTTCTCTGAACGAGTTACGCGTTCATGCTCTGTAAACAGATCCTGGACACCTAAGAGCAGAGGAACTCGTGTTCCGATTGCTGTAACCAACTCAACCCCTTTACTCAAGAGCGTGTCCTTCACGTCTTTCCAGTACTCAATAGTCCGTGCGATCCGTTCCGGACCGCTGACAATCACCTTCTTCCAATTCGCCTTACCTGCATCAGCGAGTAGCTGCTTGAGAGCAGGTCTGTCTATTGCTAAGGCGCTATGTCCTTGATCGATATATGTTCTTTCAATCTCATATCCATGCTTCATGCAATACTCTTCGATTTCAGTCAGCTGCTTTTTAATCGCATCTCCCATATCCTGATTGGTCCGAGCGTACACTGCTACTGATATGTTGCCCTTCTGTTTTCGTTTCTTCATAAATAAAATACTTGTTATGTGTTAATGCCTTCTCAGCTCTCCGTCGCTGAACTTCTTCAAATAGCACCCTGAACATCTGGTTTACTCTTTCCCATTCGTCTTCCGCCTCTTCGTGCCAATAGGTTATCCATAGCCCTTTGTAGAGATATGAGGTGAAGGTAACTCTGTCGCACACATCCACCTTATCGATACAAAAGACATGAAGCAGTTCTGGTGGTTTTTCGCTCTCGTTTGGTTCCATGTGTTTTGTGGGGCCTAGTGAGGCATACTCATATCGACCACTATTAGATCGATCCCGAGGCACGCCAACCGCTCCGCAATAGCCTGATAGTGATCAGGGTTCTGAGAAAGACGGTCCTGGGTCGTAATAACCACCGCAGACACGTTGTTGATGGGATTAAAACAGAAGCCAAAAAGACGTTCTAGGTTTTTTCGCGACAAAGATACTCCTCTGGCGAGATCCTGGAAGACATTCACCACCTCATACCCAGATTCCGCTGAGGCGAGCATGCACCTATTTACCTGATCTATAAGACCGTGCCCGCCACCTTTTCTAAAAGGCGTGCTGTTACGTGCGTACACAACAGACCGTTTCCGCGCTCTGGCCCGCACCCCATTCCCATAGTTTCCGCCACCATTTCCTAGATTCATAAGCGTTTCGATTACCTAACGTTTGTAATAAAGCCGATTTGATATTCATAGTGATTTTGATTTTCATGCGATCTACATACCATTATTACAGAGGCCCAAACTGCTAGGATCCCTAGTATTTTTAGAGCCCTCTTTCACCCCTCACTCCTACGCTCCCCAAGAGAAAAGCGCAGGATCAGGGGTCAATGACTAGCTCACGAAGCTCTGAATGGCCGCTGAAGCTTCCTGTTTCGTAAAGACTTCCATTTCCATGCATAGGCGATCACGCTCTCGTTGATCTGCTATATGCGTCTGGATAAGCTCCCGTAAATACCGCTTTTGTCTGTCTGTAGCCCCTTCTGGACCACGTTCTGCCCCAAGTGGCACTTCTGCAAACCGAGGGTCGAGCAAGCCATTGAGTGATTTCATAGTTTTGACTGCGTCACTGACGCTGGCGTTGAAACAAGCTGAGACAGCCCTTTCAATCATCCGATTTAGGCGATTAATCACGACTGAACCTCTCCCTTGAGAAATGATCACGCCGTCAGGACTTCCTCGTCTGATAGTTGCAATAAAAGCAACCAAGCCGGGAATATGACTTAGCGTGTCAATTGTGGATAAGTCTTCTTCGACAGTCACCACAAGCTGGTAGCTGCCGACCATCCGCCCGATCTCCTCACGCACTGGATGCCCCTTTGCGCGGATATCAACCTGCAGAGGAGACAGCACTTCACCCTCACGAGTGACTTGCATGGTGTTCGGAAGCTAGTTTGGTAATGGTGATACGACCTTTTTCGTAGAAAACCTCGATACGGGTATTGATTTCAAAGCCCGCGCCAGCGAGAAAAGAATTCGAAATCCTGAGCATAGGGATATCTATAGTTCCAGGAGCACGTACGATGACCATACGACGCAAAGAGGAGCTCATTGTGGCTTCACTTGGCAACGATGGAATAAGTTCACCGTGCGGGGAATCTTTCGCACCACCTCACCGAGACCGTCACGGACTTCCACGTAGGTAACACTCCTAAGGGCTTTTTCACCCTTCTTCACGCGGAAGCCATAAGCCATCCACGACAAGAGGGGCATGCAGTCAAACCGGGCATCAAATTGATCTGCCAGCGCTTGACCCCATCTTTCTGCTATTTGTCGCCTTACGTCCTCCTGCGTCCTTTCTGAACCACGAAAAGGAGAACGCATAGGTACACTCGTAATCTCTTTGATGCTTTGCATAGTGTGCAGGCATGACTAATACGCACTACTCGATTGAAGCAGCGCAAAGTACTCGTGTGTGATAAGTGAGTCCTTCACCTATCAAGTTGTGATTCTTGGGGTATGGGAGGGGTGGTATTTCGACTTGAGGAGGTAGGCGGTGTGAGACTCCTAGGTGTGGCCATTGGAGACGGTTTTTCTACGATGAAACATTTGCCACCCCCCTAGGTATCTCAAAACGAAAAACGACGGCCCCAATTTTTTTCGCGGCTATTTTTTAGACTTTTGGCCACAAAACAGGAGAAAAGCCGCTAAATCCAATAGCTTGACCAGCAAAAAAGGGACTGTAGTACTCTCAAGGAGTCAGAATCACAAGTGATTCTGACTCCCCTTTCTTTCAAACAAGAAGGTAGACATCCGAGAGAATAATAAAACTCTGGATCGTTGCAGTGATCGACAGGTCATTGCGGGAATACTGGCAGGGTGTGGAGGCTTTTGCTTTCCGCGATTCCAATCCGCCTGCTGGAGCCATTAAACTGGAATCCTCTCCGATGCGGCTTCGACAGCACTCGAAGCTCCCGGGAATGAGAACGTGACTGCGGTCGTGTTCTCCTCCTTGGTTGGAGTGAGCAACTTAAGGGAACCGAACGCACCAGCTGGGCCGACCCCTTCCGTAATACAGATGACTCCACCCGAAACGTAAGTCTCGCAAGAGCAGAATAGGTCCGAGTGTACACATAACGTAGCTGGAGGGTCTGCCCGGTAGAAATACCAGAAGGGAGTACAGATCTGAGAGAAGTCCGCAGGCAATACGCCGCAGGAGACATGGTCAAAAAACCTATTAGAACGGCTATTCTCTCCTTCTTGTCCCGGTAAGCTGGTTCTTGAAGGAACCAGCAGGATCGTTACCATTTCGATCGATTATTTAGAAGAAAAGAATGTTACCGATGATACCCGCAAGAACGGTAACCGCACTTCAGCGAGACTGACAAGCGGGTTACCCAGCAACTGCGGTTTCCTGAAAATATTCAACCCATTACTCGGTAGCCCCGGTTTCTGTACTATCTGATATCACTTTTCAGCGATTATGAAGAAAATGGGGTGTACTCTGCCCAAAACCAGAAGGCACCCTCACTCAAGCCACCACCATGAATACACATCACCCAGGAACAGGAGCAAAACCAACTAGATCAGCATCTCCCGTAGCATGCAAATCATGTGGAGCACGCACTACACGCTTCACTCGAAGCAAGGGGACAGTAAAGCGGGAAATCAGAAAAAGCACCTACTTCTACCGCTACTACGATCGATGCAGATGCGGAAAAATGTGGATGTACGATGAAGCAAAGATGCATCCAGATAACCCTGAATATGAATCGTGGTTCTGCGATTCCCAGTAACTTCCGTAGCACTTGTCGAGGTGTAACCGTGGACTTTGATATCCTTTTACGTATGCCTATAGATTTTGTAGAAAATAGTTTTACTCTCACACCCAAAAGCCTGATGCAGAACATGCATCAAGGCCGGAAAATTCAATTCGCAACAAACGAGAAGCAGCTAGATATCACCTGCTGGCTTGAAAACGCAAGTGGTCCATCTCTTGTCGCGGTGAGCATTAATGGCCATGCGCCTCAGAGTCTCCAGGTTGAGTGGGAGCAGATCACGTATGGCGAAAGAGCTTACTTTCGATGCGACTGCGGAAGCAGGGCAACTAAGTTGTATCTGCCGCCCAATGGCCACACCTTCAAGTGTCGCAACTGTCATGGTCTCCAGTATCAACTCTCCTCTTTTAATCGTCACTCTGTGGCTGGAGTAGCTTTGTATCGCATGAACCGGCTTCAGAAGCTCGCGAATAGCCGCGCTGACATCGGAAGAATCTTATACAAAGGCAGCTACACTAAACGCTTTGAGCGGTTCCTCGGACTGTGTGATCGAGCTGGTCTTGATTCCATTGTTCGAGGTGCAAACGACCTTAAAACACTGATTGAGGGCAACGATTCTAACCAAAGCAGAATATTTAGCGGAAGTCGTAGATAGTCCTGATTTCAGAGTAAAGAAACACTACCTAAGCAGGCTCCTCGAATTTCTTGAGGAATGCATTCATGGCATCTGCAATTGCCCGTCTTCGATACGCGAGGAAGTTTCGGTAGTTGCTGATCTCCCAAAGACTCCTGTCGATCGGAATAAACTGTGAAGAAAGTGCCTCTTCTGTCTGCTCAGCAACAATCTTCTCCATATACTCCTTTGGCTCTTTGTTGGTGATGGTCCTGTTTGCCTTGCCTCCAATAAACGCCATGTTGGCAATCTCATTCACCTCTTTCTTGTCGTAGTCCTTAAGCAGCGACTTCGGGAATATGTGATGATACTGGATCGTGTGGGCATTTCCGGTGTGCTTGTCAGAAAGTCGCAGGCCTGACCACCAGTCTTTAACCCCGTCGTGCTTAAAAATGAAATAGAGCAGTGAAAAGAACGGGCTACGAATGCCTCGATTAGCGAGATCATCATAGTCAACGTGAATCTTCTTTACATGGAGCTGAAGCTGGATGACCAGTTCATCTAACCCCTTGTTTCTAAAGAGAGTTCCAAGATCAGCATCAAGGATCGATTCAGAAGAACCCATACTGTAGTGCCCTCGCATGTGAGCAATGAAGAGCCACCGAAGCAGCTTCTTTTCTTCGCTTGGTGTTAGGGACTCCCCTTCTTTCAGCACCCAATAGACCGCAATCGGAATAATGAGAAAAGGCGAAGAAAGATAGGTGAGATTGTCGACACCTGCATTCTTACTCACGAAGTTAATGGCGAAGCGCAAACCATCGCCCGCGAGCTTCCACGATTCTTCAAGCTTTTCTCTGCTTACCTTATTAATAGTTTTGAAACGGCTCTGCTTAGTGGCAAAGATGGTCATAAGGCGCACCGGAAGCCCTGTTTCGAGAATATAGTCCGCATCATGGCCAAACTCTGCAGACAGCTCTTCTACTTTATCCATGAAGCCCTTCCACTTGGAGGTGATCTGAGCCATAGCAAGATCAGTACCGCGTAGCTTTATGCCCAGAGAGTTCACCCGCACAAAGATCTCAGTCACCTCTTCGTATGACATGGTGGCCGGAAGAATCTCCATCGTGTAGGAGTAGTCTCGAATCTTGCGAATCTTTGCGAGCCTATCGGAGTACTTCTGATAACGGGGATCAGCAAGTGAGGTAATACCTGTAGCTTGCAGTATCTCGCTTGGGTCTTTTTTGAAAATATCTGAAACAGGAACCCACACTGGATCATTCTTGAGAGAGCGGCTCTCTACGACAAACGTACGCTTGCGCATCTCTGTCTGAATGTCCCGTTCTGCGTTCTCTTCGTCCTCTACGTCCTCAATATCGGCAGTAAAATCAAGGTCATCTACCTCGGTGATATCGACTGGTGGCCCATCGGGGTGCTCGAGATTAAAAAGGATGTCGATGGTCTTCTGACGGTTTTTGCTCCGCACATGCACAGGCTCGCCGCTCACGATCGCTGAAAGTGAGGTTACGCGCTGCTGGCCATCCAAGAGAAGAAGCTTTTGAGATGTGGTCGGCGTTCTCGTAGCATGTACCGCAAGCTCGCGCACCGGCATATCTTCGTCTGTTTCCCATACCAAAATAGTGCCGGAAGGGTAGCCTCGATACAGAGAATCGAGAAGATCACGAACACGAGTCGCAGGCCACACATAGCGGCGTTGCATTTCAGGAAGCGTAAGCTCGCCTCGTTGCACCTTATCTACCAACTCACTGACCTTTATGTTTGTTTGAGCCATATCTATCTTTCTACAAGTAATAATCAGAATCAGCCACCCGCTCATCTATCATTTCCTTTTGCTCACTTGTGGGCGCATCGGCTTCGCACAAGGTTCTTAAACCCATATCTCCACCGTCATCTGCATCGAGTCGATATACCCATGCCCAAAATACCTTATACGGCTTATCTATGAAAGTGACATACGCCTGAACTCCGCCATAGTCATTATCGGAAGCATCCAAAACAACGAACTTGCCGATATAGCTATCTTTAGCAAAATTATTGAGGCCACACTTCATCGTATCACTCGAAGCCTCAAGAGCACTTTCCTCAAAGCCAACATTGGTCCCGTCCAAGTATCCATCTATCGCTACACGAATTTGTTTGATGTATGCACTGCTATATATCTCTTCATCTGTGGGGGTTTTCCCGATTCTGGGAGGATTCTCCGATTCGAGATGCTTTATGGCCTGCATGACCTGATCGATATCTAACGTGCGAGATTCTGGTTTGACCTTGAATTGAAACCAATAAGCAGCAAGTCCCAATATGACTACCGCTCCTAGAATAGTGTATTTTTTCACTCTCTGTTTAACATAAGTAATAATATAATTACTGCGATAAGAGCTATAAATCCCTCGAAAAGAGATCTTGAAAACAACACAACCAAGATGACTAGAGTAGCGATACCAAGTAGCACGAAAAGTATCTTGAATAGTTGCTCTCTTAGATGAGAGCGGACAAAAGCACTACTTTCATAGTAGATAGATTCCAATAGCACTATAAATATAAAATCGAGAATACCGACTCCCAAGCCAATCCAAATACCGCCATTTACCAAGGCAGCGAGGAATACGATAAGGCCTACTGTTTTTATGATCGCCAAAGAAGTTGCCTCTTTCTTCGCTCCGCCTTTGGCAGATTCGGATTCTTTTGGCTCAGGTTTTTCTTTGTGTTCCATACTAATGCTCTACCTCAGAAATAGAGGAGTTTCTTTTCATGATAATTTCGCTGCGCGATAACGACTGCTGCTCGTCTGGTCGTGGTGCGCCCTGCAGAGCGGAGCGCCATTGTTCACGTCCCATAGAATCATACACTCATATGCCTGCATTACTGTTGTTATCCCATATCGCTGGATAATTGCATAGAACGACATGTATCGGTGGTCGATCTCTACATTTTCGCTTGATCCGCAAACGATGCAGTTTCGGCCATACTTTTCAAAAACGCCTTGTCGCCAGGCGGCATACTGCGGCATGTGCTCAATCTGTCTGCGTAACTCCACATATGCCGCCTTGCGTCGCTCTTCCGCATCGCGACGCATGTATGCCGCATCGATCTGCTTTTGCCCTCTCTCGGCTCGCTTCTCCGGAGTGTTCTCTTTAAGGATAAGGTGCACAATCCAGCCACCTACGAGAACCACGAAGAGCGGAAATACGAAAAAGAATGAGCCCAGCAAAATGACTCCTATGAAAATGACTACGGGCCAACTGTGCGGCTCCTGCTGAGCCTTCGCGGGTGCTTCATAAAAAGATGCGCTTGGCCTCTCTCGGATACGAGGCGGAGGTGAAAAAGAGTTTATTTTTTCTTGTTCAACCTCCCCAGTCTTCTTTTCTTCCAACGATTTCTGATACTCTTGCGTTCCCTCTTCCATCATTCGCTCTTCTTTTTCTCGCACCGCAAGAATACCTACATTGAGAGCTGTATCGTTAAATGGATGTTCGTCGGGAATCTCTCCTTCTCCTTCTTCGGCAAAGACTAGCTGTTGTTTGAGCGTGGGATCATCCTCTGCCCACTCCGCTTCCTTGAGCTCAAGGTAATCGCTTCCAATGTCCTGATCTTCATCGAGGTCCATCATGGGCATAAAAAAATCCCTAGCTGGTAAAGGCTGGGAGGGTGAAGGTCTAGATAGACATTGAGCCCCGGTCCAGCCGGACCCCTTGCGGGATCCCATACCCCTTTCGAGATATGACCAACAAAGATGGCTGAACACGGGGCTCAGTATCTTTGTTGGATTTTCAAGCCATGCCACCGCAAAAGCGATGGTTTAGGCTCTACTCCTTTCGGAGTTCATATTTAGTTGTATGACGATAATAGCACTTCTTTGGGAAGTGCTAAAGACCTCTTAGTGAGAGGAGCGCTAATTACTTGCGGGCTTCTTTTTTAGGTTTATGTTCACAGACCCACAGGCACACCTAAGTGAATCGAGTGTTTTTGGCGCAGTAAACGCAAGATAATACAAGCCCTTGCAACCCTCTTGATCGCAGCAAAAACTTTGTACCAAAACATGAAAAGCTTCTACAACGTGAGTAAAATCCGCAACGTGAAAGTTTGCCCATTCGTTGTAATGGATCGCCGGATTTATGAGCCACTGATCAGCGTTAGTTGCACTGAATGCTTCGGTGATTGCTTTTTCTTTCTCTTCGATTTTTTTAACATCCTCCGCGTGCCCCCAGGATTCTGCTGCCTTTTTCCCATCCGCAAGAATCTTGCGCAAACTCGCCACTGAAGGTGACAGAATGTCTCCGAGTTCATAGCGACCATCTCCTCTGAATTCAACACGAGCGCGAAGATGGTGAGCTATGTCTTTGAAAAGATACTCTGAATAGTATCTCAATATACCCGCAGCGCTTCGAACATCGTCTTTCTCAAGAGCAGAAGCTATTTCAGTCCACACAGCACGGTTGCTCCATTCTGTAGGTCCATGATCGGGAGTCCAATTACTAAACCGAGTAGAGCCTGTATCTCCAATCAAGCCGACGCTTCCCATGTGCTTCAACCAGACTTCATCATGAGTCGTCAGTACAAATTGCGTATCAGGAAACCGTTCCTTGAGGAGCTTGCAAACTTCACGACGATGACCAGCATCAACAGACATAAGTACGTCATCGAGTACGGCAAAAGTGAAATTTTCGCCTTGAAGTCGTTGCATAAGGGCTAGATACAAACAAAGACCCATACCATCCTGATGCCCTTCGCTGTGATATGCCCCTGGAGGAAAATGTCCACGACCATAGAAATCAACGTCGAAACCGACCTTGCCTGTTGAAGGAATTAATTTTGCACTAAACTCACTCTCATCATCACTATTGATTGATCGGTAAAATTCGCTGAACTCTTTTTCTACCTGTTTATAGACGCCAGAAAGCACTTTATCCGCCTCTTCGGCATATATGTCATAGACACTTTGAGCTAGATCGGCATGCTCGCCAGACTTTTTTAGTCTTCGCATGGCTTCACGATATGTTTCTAGACGATCGTGACAGAGAATGAGATAGTCTCTTGCCGCTTCCTGCTGACTAGGTTCTGGAATCGCAACCAGAGCCGCATCGATTAGACGGAGAACCTCATTAAAGTCTCCAGGTATCTTACCTACCTCTCCTAGCGCGAGCAGTGTTTCGGAAAGAGGAAGAAAGGCCTTAATTTTTCTTGCCTTCAAATCAAGAGCTGCCCTATATGTTGAAAGATGCACAACCTGCTCCGGAGTAATAATTTTTGCGTGCTTTTCCAGTGCAAAGAGAGCTGTACGCATGCGATCGAATAGATCCGTAATCGGCTCAAGTCTCCTCTCGAGAGCACTTCGTAATTTACCCGTCTCTTCAAACACCTTGAGCTTACCCTCCACATTTGCACGCAAAGTTGGAATGTCCCACGGAGTATCGCAGACGGGACAAAGTGGTTCAACAATAAGAGGCAAGGTCGCCCGCAAAAATTTCTCCCTCGATACACTATCAAGAAGAGCTGGGTCTGCGTTAAGTGCAGTAAGTTGAACATGCAAATCGGCACATTCACCTGTGATACCCGGATCTATAAGTCTGCCCAAGAGGTCTTTCGTCGTTTTTAAATCGGCCAAAGCCTCGACCTTATTTATTTTTGGTATAGCTGCGCCTTTCGCACCAGTTTTGACTCCATCATGCAGAATCGTTGTATTCGTAAGAGTGTCGATCGGAGCTAGGCCAAGAATCACTCGACGAATATTAACGGCCTCAAGAAGCTTCTCGGGCTTCAGTTCTGGAATCTCAAGTCCCTTTGCCAACGACTCCCGCGCCTCGTCTGCAGCTTTTTTAGCGCCTATTTTCTCTTTATTACAAGTATTGCTAATCGTTTTCAGGGTACTGCGAAGATCACCCAGTTGATCCAGCCGCAAAAGAGCCTGGATCTCTTCTGAGCGTTTGCCTGGTTGAGCAAGTACGTAGGCAATCAGCTCACGCCGAGAGAGCACAAACTCCGGGCGGTCTTCGAGCAGGTCAAGAACTCCCAGAACATCCGGAGTATTGGGAGTAACTAAGGGATTATTGGGATTAGCAACACTTCTTTCAAGACGAACCCTCTTGTTGCCTAGAGATGGTATACGTAATTCGAGAATCACTTTTGCTTTCTCCGGATAGTCTCGACTATCCACATGGGGAGCATGCTTCCGAAGCGAAATGCCACCTGTTCCCTCACCTCCAAGACGAGATATATTGCCGGTCAAACCAAATTCAAGGGCATCAACAACACCACTTTTTCCAGTGCCGTTAGGACCCGAAATTGCAAAGTTCTCACCTTTGAAGTTTAGGGGGAGATTACGAATACCTCGGAATTCTTCTATCGTGATCTTGTCGACCAGAATCATGAGTCCGTGTTGTTATCGGAAAAGAGAGCATTTTTTATTGTGGGCTCTGAAACAGTCCCCTTCTCAATAAGAGCTTTTCTGAGACGTGAAATCACATCTACAGGAAAACTTTTTTCTTCTAACGCTTTCAAAAAGGCCTCAAATGCCTGCTTGGGGACACCGACAACAGGACGACCTGATTCTTGTTCTTCTTCCATGATGGTAGTTTTATTTCGAGAAAACTCGCGTTACCTCGCCAAATGTACGCGGTTTTTTCTCTAGTCCTTCCCATGCCTCCTGCTTAATATAGAGCATCTGGTATTTGGCGTTCTTTTGATTAGCGTTCACGTCGTCGCACCACTGCGCAAGGCGTTTAATCTTCTCAATATCGTCGAGGTCCTCGCGACCTTTGGTCTCTACAATGTAATACTCCTTTGGCGACACCTTCACAATGAAGTCTGGGTAGTAGTCAGAAATGCTTCCGTCTGCATTGCGATAGTCGACCTTGAAGTGAACGGCGAAATAGTTCTTCGCATACGAAATTATGTCCTCGCAGTCCTCAAGAAAACTCGCAAACTCGAGCTCAAAGTGACTGTCTCCAATGAGCTTGTTGAAAATGCTCTTTTTCGGAACGATATACCCCTGATCCTTCACAACGAATGGCCTGCATTTACTAATCTTGATGTAGTCACGGATCTCAGCCTCTCCTCTGTCGAGAACGGTCAGGGTGTTGATCGCCTTTTTGAAGGTTTCGATGATCGTGCGCGAGACCTCAATCTCTGAAAGATTTCGAAGTGAGTTGAGATTGTCGAGGTCTACATGCTCGACAAACAGGCGTTCTTCAATCAGTTCCTTTACCTTGCCATAGAGGATGTCGTAGCCGGAGATGAGACGCAACTCATTCATAATCACCTTCGTAAAGTAGCCGATAACGCTCCGGTAATTGGGAATGAAATTACTATCAAGCTCCGTTCTATGAGTTATGTCGTCGCTCGTGATATCGCGAAAAACAATCTCTCGCTTCTCTTCATCGGTGAACTGCTTGATCGGAAGCTTTTTATTTTGAAAAGTTGAGACATCCAGCTCCGAGAGGTTCTTATACTCTCGATAGATACGCGGCGTAAGCACTGGGATCTCAATATCAAGCTTCTCAATATCTTTTTTGAGGTTCTCGCGGTCAATCTCCACCACAAGAGGAGCCTTGGGACCGCTTCCTTCTCCCATTTTGCGATACTCAAGATCCACACCTTCGTTTTTGATCGATTCCACGAAGTCCATAAATGCATCTGTACCAACAACACTGACAAGCTCAGACAGATCAGGATCGCGATACATACGACGAAGACCTCGACCAAGCGTCTGCTCAGGCAAGATATTACTCTTCGAACTGTATGCACGAAGCCCTACGATGGTCGTCACATTGCGAACATCCCAACCTTCCTTGAGCATAAGTACCGAAACAATAACCTTGTGCGGACTGTCGAGGCGATCGATGGAATTGGCATCGTGTCGTAGTTTTTTGAGCTCTTCTTCTTTCTTGCCACTCACACTCTCTGATATTTCACCGTTGTCTTTCGTGTGAATGACAAGCACTCCGCCTTTCAGATCGGAATAAGTGTTCTCAAGATATTCGGCAACCTCGTCACAGTTTTTTGTGTCATCGGTCATCACAAAAAGCACAGACTTCTTCCCAAGCTTCATGTGCTCGTCATACACCTTCTTCCATTCAAGGTACCCAAGATGTAGATAGTCTTTGTATTTCTCGCTGTACTTTGAGGTCTGATGCTCTTGGAGCTTGGCACGACTCGCAGGGTCCGGAAGCACCGGATGCTTCACCACATTCTGATGGATAGCCTCTACGAGCGGATAGTCGGAGATTGTTTGAACAAAAATTGCACCATTGTTGTGCTTCGGCGTAGCCGTAACATCCACTTGAAGGCTCAAGCGCCCGCCTTTCATCACAAGACGGTTGTGAATATCCTCTATAGCCTTAAACCATGCGAGGCGAGGATCATGGATGTGGTGCGCTTCGTCATTGAGCACTATGAGCTCGTCTATGTTTCGCACGATATCACCAAGATCAATTTTTGATTCATTCGTAGCACCTGATGGCTTGGTTCCAAGGAAATAGTTTGCTGTATCTTCATCTTCGAAGCTCGCAGATTCGGTTGCACCCTCATAAATGCGATGAATGTTCGTGAGAAAGATGTTCCCCGTTTTTTTGACAGCACCTACTTGGTCTTGGATGTGAAGCGTCATCTGAAAATCATCCCTCCAGTTTCGCCCCTGATATCCATTATCGGGAAGCACCGGATCTTGGAAGAAAATCTTGAGTCCATCAAAGTCCGTCCGGATACGATCAAGCACGATGATGTTTGGTGCGATCACCAGGAAGTTGCGAGCAAGCTCAGAATCTTCCTCGTAGAGCTTGTGAAAATAACTCCATGCAAGAACAAGAGAAAGAACCTTCGTCTTTCCCGAGCCAGTTGCCATTTTCACCACATATCGCGCCCATGTTTCGTCAAACTGTCCCGTGCGAAGATAACCTGAAGCATCAAACTTCATGAGATCGTATTTCTCACGTGCCTTGGCCACTTCATAGAGCCATATGATCGTCTCTACGGCTTCGCGCTGGGCAAAGTAGTACTGAAATAAGAAGAGGCCATCAGGGCTCTCTGTGGGGTGATCTGTGAGGAACCACCATTTAAGAAGTGCTCGACTCGTCTCGCTCACTCCCTCATAGTCATCACTTCGCCATTCAGCTACCTTTTTGCGTAGTTCAGCAACAAGAGGAGGCAAGAGCTTCTCGTGCCCCTGATCACGAAGCGCCTCGTCCGCAGGAAACCAGCGTGTGGCAGGATCGAGTACCGCATAAGGTGATTTCGGAAATTTAGGATGTAAGGCCATAGGAGGTAGCTAGATCTCTGATAACTCGCTTGATGTGTCGATTAAGGTAGATGCGATGAGGCCCGTAGTAAAAAGCCGCGTCATCTGCATAATCACAACCCATAGTTATATCTCCCATGCGAATGCCGTTCGGAACATGTCCCACGAATCGGTTGAAAACAAAAGAATTAGTATCTATCTTCCTTGTGTTGCTTGAAATATGACACGCGGCATTACGCAACTTTGAAACCAGATCAGTTACATCTTTCACTTCATCTTGAGCAATAACGTCGTCAGTAAACTGGATTCTTTTCCCGTTAGTAGCCGCGAGTTGCAAGATATGATTCAGCTTAATCAGAATCTCAATAAATGCCGACTCCGCAAACAAAGAGTCGGTCTCGAGTACTCGAGACTCTACGAGCTGATGTATGCGCCTGATGTCCATTGCTTCTGGGATCATACTTTTAGCTCAACTATCTTCATCGTGTCATTTCCGAATATGTCCACAACCTTTACCGCGATTTTTCTTTTACCGCCAGAAAGCTCGCGAGGGGTACTCGTGAGTTCAAGTGCACGATCCTTTTTGGTACGAAATGACTGCCATTCGTTCTCGAAGATATAGCTTCCGGTCCATGCCTCTTCGAATCCTTCGCCCTCTTTTTTAGGAACACGGATAATCTCTTTTTTACTCTCGAAGTTGAAGTCGATAGCCCAGTAGTCGATCCAGTCAGTCCACTTCTTCGTCAACGTCTCGCGGGTCAAAATGCCATCCTTATCTTTGGACACTTTGATGATCTGGCCGTTTTCTACGAGAAGCTTTTTGCCACCGTTCTTGAGATTTTCCTCCACCTCTTTGATTGAGTCTTGGTTGTAGAACACCGAAAAATCAGTGAGCTCGATCGATACAGATCCCTTCTTCACAATCGGCTTCACTTCTATATAGGACACATCATGAAAGACCACCTGATTTTTCTCGATTGCCCGCTTATCGAAGATGTCACGAGGAATGTATTTGAGGGCAAGATCGATACCCTTGCTCTTTGCCTCTTCCTGAATATTCGGGAAAAGCCCCATCTCAAACTCGAAAGCCAGTACATCTATCTTGGTAATCTTTTTCTCAAGGCTCTCCTGAATTACTGCTTCAACAAAGAGACGTGATACGGGAAGATTGATAGGACCAATAGCGATAAGGCGTGAGTTTTTCTTGCCGTGGAATGTCTTGAAGCCATCAAAGGCCTCCGCTTTATAAGCACCAAGGATAAGTGCCACGAAGTCCTTTTCCTTTTGAGCGATCTGCTGAGCCTTTTCTTCTTCGCGAAGGTTGGGGTTGATGCCAACGTAGTGCTGACGCTCATATTTGCCAAGGTTTAGTATTTCAAAAGCGCGGAAATCTTTGCCCTCATTTCTAAGTTGGCGCTGCACTCCAATCATACGCTTCCGGGCTGTGTGAACTGAAAACTTTCCTAGATCCGAACCTATCCATTTACGACCCAGCTTTTCTGCGACAGCAAGAGTGGTGCCTGAACCAGCAAAAAAGTCAGCAATAAGATCGCCTTCATTAGATGAGACCTTAATAATGCGCTCAAGTAATGATTCTGGTTTCTGCGTCGGGTAATCTAGAAGTTCAACATTTTTCCCCTTAAGAAGGCGGATGTCCGTCCACAAGTTGGTTACGAGTTGTCCCTCATACTCATCGAGGTATATTTTCTTGTACACTTGCTTGGATTTATCAGTTGGGAAATAAATAAGTCCTTTCTGATCCAACTCCTCCATTTTCTGCTTTGAGTATCTCCATCCATTTGGAGGGGTCTTATAGCCCTTAAAATCATAAATCAGGTTGGGCCGGTAGGTAGGACTACTGGTGACATTCAACATATAGCGGCGTCCGTCAGACTCCTGCTTCGTGAACATCTGCTCGATGTAATCAGGATCTGGTGTCATGTAGACGTTATTCCAAATGGGCGACTCGGATTTCGCATACAAAAGAATCGTATCCGTATTTACAGACATCTTAGACATTGAACTCAGAGCGGACCCACCTTTTCTTTTCCAAGTGATTTCATTAATGAAGTTATTTTTCCCGAATAACTCATCCAAAATCATGCGCATGTACGCATTCACTCGCCAGTCACAATGGACATAAATACTTCCATCTTCTGAAAGCAGACTATGCATGAGCGAAAGCCTTTCATAGATCATGGCGATAAAGCTGTCCGCTCCCTTGCCCCAAGTATCACGATAAGCGAGCTCTTCAAGCACAGAAGGTTGCTTGGTAAACTCCTCATCACCAATCTCTATGTTCATCGAAAAATCCGCACCAACATCAAAAGGCGGATCGATATAGATGAGCTTGATACCCCCTTGGGCTTCGATCTCTTGACGAAGCGGACCATTCTTGAGACTCGAGAGTACCAGTTTGTTGTCTCCCCAAATAAGCTTGTTCGTCCAACCCTGAAGCTGCCGTCCGCGAGGGTCAACATCGAAAAGAGAATCCTGACGCTTGGCTATTTTGTCATTGCGTGGCTCGTCCACTTGCTCGATCACCTGAAAAGGCAAAACCGTGTTGGTCACCTCGTCTGTCTTGCCATTCCATACGAGCTCTACCTCGCGCTTGTCACCAAAAAGAAGAAACCGGTACTTGTCCGGGAGTGCTTTGCCTGCCTCTATGTACTGCGCGATGTCGCGCTTTTCATTGTCCGATAGGTACATGATTGAGTAAGGGAGATATCCCTTGACTTATTACAAGTTTAGCGCAAATAAGCACAACAATAAAGGCCCCTCTGCGGGGCTTGAACGCATCAATCTTCGAAAGGAAACCTAATACTTCTCAAACTCGCTTGGGTCGAGCGTACTTGTGGTTGCATCTCCGCCTGCAACCGGGTTGAGTGTCACCTCAAATGTCCTGTATTTCGTATCTGTCGTCTGGAAATCAAACGTATCATCAAACGCCTCTGCTCTCGCATCTACTAAAAACTTCTGTTGATCCGCATCCCAGTCTGAGCCAAACATAAAGAGGAGTCGATACACCCCATCGTTGATATCTTCAATCGTAAAATTCGAACCAGAGCGAATGTAGACGGAATACACCTTTCTGCCGCCACTTGTGATCAGCTTCACGACGGCGTTTGAGCCGCTCCCGTTTGAAATCGTGAGTGTCCCTGCCCCGCCAAAAGACGAGGGCGAGGAGAAAAGCACTGTCCCATTTGCGAGTGTTCGAGCCTTCCCTTTCAAAAGGCCACCGACAGGTGCATCTGCCGTTACTGCCGGAGTGGTAACAGGTGGCGGAAGTGGATTAGGTGAGCTGTGACTAAAACTACCTGCATTCAATACAGCAGTGAGTACAAGCGACCCCACAATAGAGATAATCCAGCCCCTAGCACTTGTGGGTATGCCAAAACGAGGCATCTGAAACTGCTTTTTCGATGATGAAGAACTGCTATTTGGAGGTG
The DNA here is from genome assembly GCA_040384765.1 of Patescibacteria group bacterium. GTDB lineage: Bacteria > Patescibacteriota > Minisyncoccia > Phycocordibacterales > JBBUBG01 > JAZKIQ01. The sequence continues at coordinate 108,425 of JAZKIQ010000001.1, forward strand.
TGTAATAGCTATAGGATGCTTTCTCCGCCTTCGGAGGAGGATTGGAAGCTTTACTCTCTTGCGGGCGAGAAACGGAAATCCGCTCTGCGAGTGTCCGTTTACACGCTGGACATTGAAAAGCATTTCTCTCGACCTGATTCTTGCAAAATGGGCAGTTTTTCACGTGAGATAACTCTACCATAGAAGCTTTGCGGGGGTTCGTATGATATGGTGAACGTACGCATGAAGCACTTCATACGAGAAAACTGGTTCAGAATTCTTCTCCTCATTGGTCTCTTTTGGGTCGCTCTCAGTCTCCACAGGATCGCATTCGGAGACAAGCCTTTGTCGCCCGCTGAGGCTATTTTAGAGAAGTACGACGTTCGATAGATACAAAACTATGGAAAAATATCTTAAAGGTGCAGTCTTTTGGGGAGTATTTCTGGGAGGACTCTATTTCCTTGGACAGCCGTACAGAGAAGATGGCGCTGAAATAGGCGTTGGCTTCCTCTTTTCGCTTGTTGGTCTCTTCGCAATCCTCTTTTTTCTCGGAAAAAATCTCTACAGCAAGGAAATCGATGAAAAGGAGAGTGGACGATAAGACCCCTATCTAATGAAGAAAGAAGCATTTTGTTGCAAGAGATGCGAGGCAGGCGAAACGTGGATGCGGAAACACGGCCGTTCCATGAAAGGCATTAACGAATGGGACGAAGCGTGCAGTATCGTTGAAGAAAGACCCGGTAAATGCGTCATTAGCGTACCGCGACATGGGGATTTACGTAAAAAGGATGACTATAGCATCGACAAAGGGTTTGGTCTTATTGGCATTATGATGCTACACAGCATTCAATGTACGGGTGCATATCTGAGTAAAAAGGAACCCGTTATTTGTTTTGAATTCCTCAAAAAAGACGCCAACAAAATTCGAGAGATCGAAGAGAAATATTTCTCAGGTAAAATGCAGGTTGATGCGAAGCAAATGTCCATGGCTACAATGACGATAGTAAACCACCTACTCGCCAAAGGTATACTCACATTTTCCGGCGAAATCTTCAGGACAAAAAAGCATCGGAGAACTAAAGACTCGACGAAAAGACATTAAAGCCGCGCTTCTTCGAAAATCACAAACTAACCCTTCCTCAAAGCCATGTACCAGAGAAAAATCAGTACTGGGGGATTAATATATAGATGCTGTTGAAGTTGAGGGTGCATCGCTACACCATCAGCCCAGGACTGAAAGAGCATAAGGAGATCAAAGACAACAAGTACAGAAAGGAGCACCGCGAGGACGCCATAGAGCCATTTCATACGCATATATTTTATTTGAGTTTACCACGCCTTAGAGCGATTTCTGAGGCGGTAATAAGTAAAAGCGATGCTCAGCATAGAACAAACGCGGAAGATGCTTCCTGAAGCCACACAGGGCCTCACAGACGCAGAAGTTATGGAGATTCGAGACCAAACCTACCTCTTGGCAGAACTGGCATTTGATAACTGGATGCTGGAGCGCAAAAAGAAACTCGCGGAAGCCCGCACCAACAAAAAAGCCCCCTAAGACGGAGGCTTTCTTGTTTACTGCCCACATGAGAGATTATCCCTCCCCTTTCCCTTTGCTCGATACGTTCTTGCCAGGGAGAAAACCGTAGTCTTTGCCTGTTCTGAGCGGTGGAGGGATCGTTATCTCGAAGTGAAACGGGATAATCTTTGCGCTATTCGTCGTAGAAAAATGTTGTGCTGTTCCCTCGCTGTGCCGATAGATAATGACATCCCTTGAGATTAGCAGGAAGATATCAAAAGAGCGAAGTTTGACACATCTCTATATATGATGTTTTATGTCTCGAGACCCGAGAAATGTTCCCGAGGAGGACAGTGGATACCACGGAGCCAAAAGTGCGACGCTGGACGGAGGACGAAGACGCCGACGTAATCAACATCAAGCCCGAGCAGAAGGATGAGCTTGCTCGCAAGCTCGGGAGAACGGAGTTCGCAATCCGCACGAGGCGATCGTTCCTCCTCAAGCAGATGGAGCCGGAGGAGAGGAAGATGTACGCCTGGCCCCCGGGCCCGCGCGCGCGGAAGAAGCTGCCGAAGTAGGAAAAGAAGTAACCGAGAACTCGAGTCCGGATGGCGAATAGCCGTCCGGACTTCTTTTTTTGCTAGTACGACAAAAGAAGTAAAAAGTTGTAGATCTGTATACAAAAAAAGAGAAACCGCGGCCCGTAGGTCGCGGTTCTCGTCATCGTACGATGACGATCTTTAGAAATCAGTCGCCCTCGAGCAGCTTCTGCTCGGCTTTGCTGGCGTGTACCGCGAAGCGAGTGTACGCCTTCTCGAAGCGCAGGCGGTGAACATGGTGTGCGAGCGTAGGCACTCTTTCGAGACGGATGAGGTACACCCGTGGCAGGAGTGCGCTGATACCCCTGAGAGTGACTCGTAAAGCGATGCTCCACAGTGCTGCCAGCAGAACACCAAGCACCGCGTTCAGCGCCAGACCCACGATTGCAACGAATGGCACGATGAAGATCGTAACAATCGCCCACGGACTCTGACACAGCGCACACATCTCGATCTCAGTCTCCCGCCGGACCAGCTCTTCGAGAGGATACTCTTCTACCTCGGTCGAGGGGGCCGCACCCTGATCCATCTATCTATGCCTCCTGTTGCCTACCTATTTCTGGATACTGAAGCCAAAGTGATAATAACACACTATATCCTATTTGTACAGAAAAGCGCGACTCCTTGAGTCGCGCTTTTCCAAGAACACACTTTTACTTCATCCCTCCCATCAGCTTCGCTAGCTCGTCTTTGTGCTTTGCTACAACCTCCATCACTGCCGCGGTCTGATCTTTGCCTCCTTTCATCTTTGCCTGCACCTCTGTCGCAATAGTCTCGAAAAACTTTGGATTTTCCGTGACCATCTTGAGTATCTTTTCTTGCTGCTCAGGAGGAACCCCTTTCATCTGGTTCTTGAGCATCTGCTTCATGAAAAATTCTTTGATCATTTTGGAGAAGTTATTAGTTTATAGTTGATAGTTTTTAGTTCTGAAAGTTCCTACCAACTACAAACTATCAACTAAGCACTATGAGTGATTCTTGTACGCCTCTGTCGCCTTCTTCACCTCAGCGAGCGCAAACGCGGCATCTTTCCATCCGTTGATGACTACTTTGTCGTACTTTGCCTTTTCAAGCTTTTTGATCTCCTTAAAATGGAGGAGCAGCTCCTCACGCACATGTGCAGGGAGATTTTCGTATGATTGCATCTCTTCAAAGCGTGGGTCGAGCTTGGAGACAGGCACTGCAAGCACCTTGAGATCGGTCCCCTTCTCATCTGCAGTGTCGATTGCACCGATAATGCGCGCTTTTACCACACAGCCTGGAAAGGTGGGATAGGTGGTAAGGAGCACCACGTCGATGCCGTCGCCATCGCCCGCATGTGTCTGCGGGACAAAGCCGTAGTCAAAGGGGTAGAACATCTGGTGGTGGAGTACACGGTCGAGCTTGAAGTAGCCACCCTCCTCGTCATATTCGTACTTATTCGAGCCGCCCCGAGGGATATCCACAACTACGTTGATCGATCCGTCGTCGTCGAGGCCTTTAATATCTTTGTAGAGATTCATGAATCGTATCGTTATTGAATTGAAAGTCTTTTAAGGGTAGCAAAAGCATGGTACATTTTCAAACGTGTTTTAAGGGGCCTATATAACTGGATACAATATAGGCCCAACTGTCAGAGGAAATGAGCATTCGCTCGTTTTCCTCCTTACGGGCCTATGGTGAAACGGTATCACACGTCCATGGCATGGACGGAGCCCGGGTCCGACTCCCGGTAGGTCCACAATAAGTTGGCTACTTCTCATTTCGCTGAGCTTTTCTTTGCTCTTGTTCACTAGCAGATTTGGGTATAATTAGACGCCCTAGCCATACTATCTAATCTGTGTTATACTGAGTATCCCTAAATAGCGTTTTATTTTCATCCTATGCACGACGAGCTTCTCCAGATAGTCGATCCCGCCACTGGCGAGCCAACAGGTGATCATGTACCCCGCTCAGAGCTTTTTGAAAAGAAGCTCTGGTGCCGCACCACCAATATTTTTGTCCTCAACTCAAAAGGCGAGCTTTTGTGTCACCAGCGCTCACTCTCAAAGGAACGCTATCCTGGAGCATGGTCAACGCACTTTGGAGGCCATGTCACCAAAAACGAGTCGTTTAAAATGAGCGCTCTCAAGGAGCTGGGTGAGGAGATCGGCCTTGCCGTACATCCGCATCAGCTCATCCCTTGGCGCACCAGCCGCAAAGATGTCCAGCGCATCTGGATTCGCGACTTCATTACCGTATTCGAAGGAGATGTATCAGAACTGAAGCTTCAAAAAGAGGAGCTCGAGGCCGTAAAATGGTACTCCCCTGAGGCAATCATCGAGATGCTTAGTACCGATGGCGAAGACGGCGGATGGCTCGCGGGGACGCACGACTTCCATACCGACTATCAGTGCATGCGAGCCGTACTCACTGCAGGGATCGATGCCGGACTTTTTGGTGGCGACTTCAAGCCCCTCCGCAACTGGCACCCGCCGCTCGCTTAAAAAGCGAACTGGCCATATGAAAAAGGGAGCGCGCAAGCGCTCCCTTTTTCATATGGGCCTATGTGCTACAGTAGACTCGTATCAACGGGCTAATCTCTCCGACTTTTCTGTATGAAAAAAGCACCAGCACGATCGAAAAGCACGAAAAGAAAAACAAAGACTCGCTTCATCGTGGTAACGGGGGGCGTATGTAGCTCGCTCGGCAAAGGGATTGCGGTCTCCTCTATCGGCGCGATCATGAAAGCAGCGGGCTTTAAGGTGTTTGTACAAAAGCTCGATCCATACCTCAACGTTGACCCTGGCACCATGAGCCCGTTTCAGCATGGTGAGGTGTATGTCACTGATGACGGTGCTGAGACAGACCTCGACCTTGGCCACTATGAGCGCTTTATCGATGAGCCGATGAGCAAGCTCTCCACCGTGACCACGGGCCAGATCTATCAGTCGGTGCTCTCGGGAGAGCGACGAGGCGACTACTTGGGAAAAACAATCCAGGTAGTGCCTCATATCACAAACGCGATCAAAAGCCGTATTCATGAAGCCGCAGAAAAAAGCGGTGCGGAGATTATGCTGATCGAGATCGGTGGCACCGTGGGAGATATCGAGGGAGAGCCGTATCTCGAAGCCATCCGTCAGCTCAAGAGTGATCTCGGGCCATCGATGATCTTCCACGTACACCTCACTCTTCTGCCCTACCTTGCAGCGAGCAAGGAGCTCAAAACAAAACCAACTCAGCTTTCGGTGCGAGAGCTGCGCCGCATCGGGCTTCACCCCGATATGATACTCGCCCGAGCAGATGCCGACGTTCCCGTCGATCTCCTCGACAAGATAAGCCACTTCTGTGGCGTAGAGCGAAAGGCGGTGATTCCGGCGCCGACCGTGCACTCGATCTACGATGTACCTCTTAATTTTGAAAAATACGGTATCTCGCAGATCATTGCAGAAAAGCTTGGGCTCGGGCGCGTGCGGGCGAATATGAGCGAGTGGGAAAAGGGACGCAAGCGCTACGAAGAGGCTGAAGGTAAGGATATTACCATCGCTCTGGTTGGCAAATATACCAACCTCGATGATGCATACCTCTCGGTGATTGAATCGATCAAGTCTGCCGCAGTATGGAATGGCCGGCGTGCACATATCACCTGGATCGATTCTGAAAAACTTGAAAAAAACGACGCAGCAATGTGGGAGCGGCTCCAGGCGGCCAAAGGGATCATTGTGCCAGGAGGGTACGGCCGGCGAGGTATTGCGGGCAAGATTATGGCTGCAAAATATGCCCGCGAATCACAGACCCCCTATCTCGGCCTTTGTCTCGGTGCACAGATGCTTGCCATAGAGTTTGCCCGCCATGCGATGGGTGACCAAACTCTCACCAGCGAAGAGTTTGATGAGGAGCGCGCACTTTCAAAAGAGCAGTACGTGGTCCACTACATGCCTGGCCAACACGATGGGCGCGAAAAAGGGAGTAGCCAGCGACTTGGTGCCTATGCCTGCACCCTCGTGCCAGGCACGAAAGCACACGCCGCATACGGCAAAACAAAAGAGATAAGCGAGCGACATCGCCATCGCTACGAATTTAACAACGCCTTCAAAGACCGTCTCGAAAAAGCAGGGCTCATCTTTTCTGGAATCTGGCCCGAGACAGGCCTCGCAGAGATCGTAGAAGTAAAAGGCCACCCCTTTATGGTGGGCAGCCAGTTTCACCCCGAGTTTAAAAGTCGGCCACACCGCCCGCATCCCCTTTTTCGTGCATGGATGGAGGCGGTCGTTGTAAAAGAGAAAACTCGAGCAGTGCTCGGGACCCAAAAGAGTACGAGCACGAAAGTAAGGACCGAAAGAACAAAGTAGCGCCGAACAAAAAGAGAACCTGCTCGCTTGCGAGCAGGTTCTCTTTTTGTTCGAGCTACACCTACATAAACCGCAGCTTGGAGAGAAAGGCACCCATCACACCACCCGCAGTGCCCGCAGCTACCGCTACAGCAACCTCCGCTGCCCCATACTGATACTCAAGTGGAAGAAACCCACTCGCAAAGCCGTGAAGGATAGCGGCATAAAAGAAGCCGGCGACTGCACCGAGAGTCAATTTTGAATATCTACCCCACAGAAGATCCACCAATATTGCTGGAATAAAAAGCGCGAGCAGCTCAAGAAACGCGGGAGCACGTTCGTAAGGAAGCACTCCCGTGCCAGCGGCGACTTTGTCAGAAAAACGTACAGCAAGGGGGATGAGGAAAAACACCATCGTCAAAAATGCCACCCCAAACCCTTTTAGCTTGTCTCGTGCAAACGAGAGAGAGTATGAAAGCACGAGCGCCGCAAAAAAAGCACCTGCAAAACCAACGATATGGTACGACCCGCGCGGGTCAAAAGGGATAACAAAATAGGCAAAGATATGATAGATGCCACCAAACACCATTGGCACAAAAAGTCTCTTCGGCTCCTCTTCATCAGCAAGGAGAAAAGGCAACACGGTGAGGAAGGAGGCGAGAAGACCGAACACAATCATGAGGTGCGGAGGACTCCAGATGATAAGGGGAGTGCTAAACACCTCTTTTCCAAACACCTGGTGCCAGATCTCATCGAGGGGAGCCGCGAGCAGGATCACCGAGAGTGAGAGTGCGAGTCTTCGCCAGATAAACGCCTCCTCTCCCCCTCGCTCTTGCCACCAGGTAAAAATACCAAGCGCGGCTGCTCCAAACACCGAAGCGTACAGCATGAGGTGCGGGGCAATCCAAAAAGAGTCGCGACCCACAGCGCCGTGCCACCAGATATCCCATGCGCCTGCCCACACGACACCGAAAAGGAGTACTGCGATAATACGAGCGCGAAGCACCAAGGAGAGATTCATGGCAAAAGTATAGCAGAGATACTCTGGGAACTCCTGTGAATTTGAAAAAAAGTGCGTCTATGGCATAGTACGTTTGTATGAAGTCACTCCTTTTGAAACATCCGCCCGTGTGGGCTGCGTTTTTGATCTTGACCGGCGCCGTACTCGGCGCCTCTATTAGTGTCTATGTTGCGGCGGAGGAGAAAGCAAATTCGATCGCTGTAGCCATACAGGGAGAGGTTCCCGGAGCAAGCAAGCTCACCTATGGGGCATCTCCCGCTCTTGCGAATGCCGAGTTTTTCAAAACAGTTCGCTCTACCTTTATTGCGGAAAAAAAGTCCTTCGTTGAGGCAAATCTCTCCGAAATGAAGCTTCGCGTGTACGAAAATGGGACGGTCATAAAGGAGGTGCCCATCCTCACCAAGGGCCGCATCGGATCGTGGTGGGAAACACCAGCGGGAGTATATAAGGCCGATGCAAAGTACCCGGATCACTTCTCCTCTCTCGGCAAAGTACACCTTCCTTGGAGCATCCCTTTCCAGGGAAACTTTTTCATTCACGGCTGGCCCTACTACCCCGACGGCACTCCCGTATCTACTAAATATTCAGGAGGCTGTATTCGACTCTCTACAGAAGATGCCAAGGTCGTGTACGACCTCATCAAAGTTGGCGAGCCGATCCTCGTGTACGCACACACGTTTGATCAGGACTCTTTTGCATATCAAACACGGGTGCCTACCATCTCTGCTACGTCGTATCTCGCTGCAGATCTCAAAAACAACTACGTCTTTCTCTCGCGTAGCCAGAGCGATGTCCGCCCAATCGCATCGCTCACCAAGCTGATGACAGCGCTCGTTGCCACAGAATATATCAACCTCGAGCGCACAATCACCGTCACCAGCGAGATGATCGTAAAGACATCGAAGCCTCGCCTCATACCCGGCACCAAGCTTTCTACCTACGACCTCCTCTTCCCTCTCCTCATGGAGTCCTCAAACGAGGCTGCTGTCGCCCTAGCAAAGATGCTCGGCCAAAACTACTTCGTTTCACTCATGAACACCAAAGCAAAGACGCTCGGCATGACCCACAGCGTATTTGTAGACCCAAGCGGAGCGGGTGATGGAAACATATCTACCACCGAAGACCTTTTCAATCTCGCCAAATATCTGTACGCAAATCGCAAATTTATCCTGGAGGTGTCGGATGGCCGAGTGACCAACAACGCCTATGGAGAGTCGGCATTTCCTGATGTTCAAAACTTCAATATCTTTGATCGCGACCCCGAGTTTGTTGGAGGCAAGGTAGGCCAAACGACCGCAGCAAAAGAGACAATCATGTCGATCTTCGAGATTGAGATAGGCGGCGAAAAACGCCCTATTGTATTTATCGCACTTGGCTCAGAAAACAACGGCAAAGATGTAGAGGCAATGAAGCGCTATGTAGAAACAACATTTTCAGGCCAGTCGCTAAGTGGAGAGGCAGTGCGCTAGCTCTACTCCCCGATCATCTTCATAAACGCACTCACGAGTGACAAGACGATCCCAAACAGAAACGCTGTACCAAATGATGCCACAGCAAAGCCAGGAACAATCGCTGATGCGAGCATGATCATAAGAGTATTGATCACCAGAGCAAAAAGGCCAAAAGTGAGCACGGTGACAGGAAGAGTAAGAACAATGAGAATTGGCCGCAAAAAAGCGTTAAGCACTCCAAGCACTATTGCCACCAAAAGAGCTGCGGTAAAGCCAGAAACCACTACCCCAGGAATAAGATATGCTGAGATAAGCACTGCTATCGTGGAGAGGACGAGGTGGATGAGGATTTTCATTGAGTAAAATTATGGATATATTCGAACGGCACTCTTGAGTCCAAAGAGAACCATGGCGAGGATCAGTATCTTCGCACCATAGTTTGCGGGATCAAAAAACATCTTCGTAAATGCGGACTCTACGCCAAAAATAGTATGCGTGGCGAGCGCGATCGGCAGGGTGAGCGCAACCCACTCAAGCCGTGTGATCGTTATCCCGAGCTTTGCGACCTGGCGCGATAAAAAAGGAGCAAGAGCATACACGAGTAGATACGCTCCAATAGTATCTATCGCCGAGAAGGGCCCAAGTCTATAACTACGAAGATAGGTCACCGCAGAATCAAGTGAAGGCATCGGCATAGTATAGTCTATGACGGCCAAAGAGTGTAGTTCTGGATCGGCCTCCCCGGCACTTCATCCAATCCAAAGGGGAATCTAAAATTGTGGACCCTGCGAGAATCGAACTCGCGCCTCGGCAATGCGAATGCCGCGTAATACCACTTTACTAAGGGCCCTTAATTGCTGCCTTCAACTATTTTTCAAAGGGTGCCCTGGTGCCGTGTACTAGCCACTTTACTAAGGGCCCCGGGTTCAATGAATATATCCCACAGTTCGCTCTTGAACAAGCAGAAAAAATACGGTAGAGTGGTTTCTCGAGGGGTAAAGAGTGGGCCTGTATAACTGGGTACAATACAGGCCCGTCAATCGCGGGAAATAAGGCGATGCCTTCTTTCGTCTCACGCGTCAGATCAAGAATTGCAAATTTCTATTTTCAATTCTTGCCTGCCGCATGAGACACGCAAGCTTCTGCTTGCTTCGCCGCTCATTAGGGCCTGTAGCTTAGTGGCAGAGCGCCCGGTTTGCATCCGGGATATGGGAGTTCGATTCTCCCCAGGTCCACTGATAAAAGCATTAGCCGCCTTTTCGGGCGGTTTTTGCTTTTCAGTGGACCTGGAGCAATGCGCCTGCGCGCATTGCAAGGAGAATCGAAGGTCGGAGACATATTTTGTACCAACAAAATAGTCGAGACGGGGTCGAGAAAAATTTCTGGGAAATTTATTCGTGACCGATTCTCCCCAGGTCCACAAATTAAAAACGAGCCGCACCATGCGGCTCGTTTTTAATTTGTGTTGCTCCCGCTCCACATTCATTACTTCCTGTATACCGGCAGGTCGACTATAAACGTTGACCCCTTCCCCTCTCCCGCAGATTGCGCGACGATCTCTCCCCCATGGGCCTTTGCGATCTCGCGAGCAAGATAGAGCCCGAGCCCTACCCCTTCAGAGCTGGTAGCGACTCCTTCCTTTCCTCTGGAAAACTTCTGAAAGAGTTTCGCGAGCGTCTCCTTAGACATTCCGACTCCTGTGTCCGAGACAGCAAGGCGTACTCTTTTTGTATCCTTGGAAAGCGCTAGGGTAAGCGAACCCTTGGGTGTGTAGTGGATAGAGTTGTCGATGAGGTTAACGATCACATGGCGAAGCTTCTCTTTGTCGGCGCTCACCCAAAACTCCTCCCCCGCCGGAATCGAAAGAGAAAGATCAAGGCTCGCCATCCTCAGATTTGAAGACATCATCTCTGCAACTTCGCGCACAAGCGCGGAAAGCTCGAGGGGTACAAACGAGTAGTGGAGCGATCCGGCCTCAAGTGTCGAAGCGTCGAGAAAGTCATTGATCGTATGAATCAGATTTTTCCCCGACTGAAGCGTTTTCTCGACGGCCCCTTGGGCTTTTTTAGGAATCCGTCCAAACGACCCCTCCATCATCATAGAGGTGTAGCCCACAATAGAGGTGAGCGGTGCTCGCAGCTGGTGCGATGCGATAGAGATAAACTTTGCACGCTGCAGATCGAGTATCTGGAGGCGCTTGTTGGTCTCTTCGAGGGCAGTATTCGTTTTGGAAAGCGCGCTCGAAAGGGCTGCGAGGCGCTCGACATTGTGTTCATTTTCAGCGAGAAGGCGTACCAAAAAGAAGTTGATGATCGCAAACGCAACAGCAGAGACAAGCTGGCCAATGAGCCCAAACTCCCCGCGGCCAATGAAAATATCAAATGAAACAATAACAGTAGTAGAAAGTGCCGCAACCTGTGCAAAAAAGAGTCTCCGAGACACTACCGAATATTCCACAATTGAGTACGAGATGAGCGGCACCAGAAGGATCGGGATCATCGGCACGAGCCAGTAGTAGCGCTCGAAGCCAAAGAAGCGTGTCAGCACGAGAGCTACACCCAAAGTCCCAAATGCTACACCAAACATCACGATCATGCTCTTTGTGTGTTCCCTCTCATGCCCCTCCACTGCTTTTCTTCCTTTGCGGCGAAGCGTAGAGAGCCCGGCCACCACGAGTGCTGCAATATAGGCAAAGTGAAACTTCATTGCTGGGGTGTCCACAATATGCCGGTCGAGCGGCGAGGTACCGAAAATAAGCACCTCCTTGGCAAATGTGGCGGTTCCCAGGTAGAGATATGCCAAAAGAAACTCTATGGCAAAGAACGGCGTTGTTTTTCGAGAAAAAAACGCGGCATCATCCTCTTGGTCGTGCACCATCTGGCAAAAGAGATAGACGACAAGAGCAGCCAGGCTTCCAAACAGATGCCCGAGACGAACAAAGGAAAGCGCTCGCTCAGGATCGAGCGTCGCGTAGAAGGAGCCTATCGACGCTGCCCAGAACGAAAGGATCAGCACCACCCATACAAGCAGACGCGAAGAGCGCTTCTCGTTCATGGAAAAAAGGATCGACCCAAACGACATGAGTACGATCGCGCACATCCAGATGAGTGCTGAGTAGATGTTGAGCATGATTCCTAGCTACGGCTAGCGGCTCTTTCAACAAGATGACTACAGAGGTCGAGATCGGAAAGCCCTGCCGCTCGAAGAGCCATGCCAGCAGGAGTGTGGTCACCAAACGAAGGGAGGGTGTTTACCTCAAGGAGGTATGCACCTGTAGGATTTACGATAATATCTGCGCGGGAAAGATCACGCGCACTGAGCGCTTTGTGTGCTGCACGAGCCGTCTCTGCCACGAGCTCTTTGTCACGAAAAGAGAGTATCCTGCTTGGGCACTCCATTAGGACCGAGCCCTCACGTTTGTGCTCCGTGGTGTACAGCTCCCAGCGCTGTCGCTGGATATGTACTGGGAAAAAGGCGTACATATCCTGACCACGAAACCCTTCAAGAATAAGCACGGTCACCTCCTCTCCCCGGATATACTCTTCGATCACGGCCACCTCTGACAAAAAGAATGCCCGCTCAAGGGCCGCGCCAAGCTTGTGAGGATCCCATACATACTCGAGACCAAGCGAAGAGCCCGAGCCTGATGGTTTTACCACCCACGGCGGCGCAACAGCTCTACGAATCTCTCCCGTGAGAGCATCCAGCCGCTCGAGATCTTCAACCCGGACACTCCATGAGCGAGGCGTACGGAGGCCAGCTTTTTTAAAAATATCTGACGAGAGATGCTTCTGCATCGCAAGAGCAGACGGTAGAGCACCTGACCCTACATACCGAACGCCGTGTTCGTCAAAAAGTCTCTGGAGCTTGCCGTCTTCGCCATATGCACCATGGAGCGCAGAGAGCGCTACATCAATCTGGGGAAAAAGCCTTTCGGGAGCGGTAGGCACGCCATTATGGAACCACTCGCCACTCCGCGTGATAAAAATATCTTGAGGATGATGCGCCTCGGCAAGATGCTTAAGAAAATAAGCACCCGTGCGGAGGGATACATCATACTCAGGGCTCGGACCACCCCGAAGAACTGCCACACGCAGAGGAGACATACAGAAAGTATACCACGTGAACGAGTGCGCTAGATTGCTCATGTGTACAAAGTGTGGTATTATCTCCGCTGGAAGTTGCACACAACAAAGCGAGTAGCGAGAACACGCAACTTCGTACCCTCAACCCCAGAAGAACCTGCTGCACGGAGACCTCTTACATGGAACAGATGATCCTGGAAAACGGCCGCTCACTGCTCGTCGCGCCTGCATCGGACCCCTTGCTTGGGGACAAGATCTGGCGCCACCTGATGAGGGAGGCGAGACCGCCCAGGACGCCCGTGGGCTATCGGCTGGTTCGCATCGACGGCGAACTGCACGCCCGGGGTACCGTCATCCGCGACGGCAAGGCCATTCCGATGTACGTCATCGTGCATTCGGAAGGTCAGGGGATGAAGAAGATCACGCGCGCTCGCGTGATCATCGGCACGCATACTCATCTGGAGCTGCGTGCACACCGCCACGGCAAGGAAGCCGACCAGCACCTCCGCCGGTTCGCCAACTAGCCACTCGTAGGTAGTTCGGGGGATACGAGTTCCGGGGCCCAGGCAAACAGCAGTACGCCTGGGCCCTTTTTCATTTCTGAGCTATAGCCCTTCTTTTTGACATGCTTTGTGGTAAAATTGGTATTTATTGCCTAGCAAAGCGAGAGTCGCGAAAGTGTATTCACTTTCATGACCGAGCAAGCGACGGCAAAAAGGCTTGAATACCCCGCCGCAACGCGGCGGGTCCCTCTGGCGGTCCTCCCGCCAGAGGGACCCGGGCCTGCCATATATGGCAGGCCCGGGGTGAATACAACTTATATATGAAATCTCAAGAAAAAACGATAGAAGGGAACCTGAAAATAACCTCGAAAGGGAGCGGATTTGTAAGCCTCGATCCGGTGAAAAATCCTGATGGCTCCATCACCCCTCCCAATCCAGACGACTCTATTTTCATCTGGAGCGAGAATCTGAACACCGGCATTCACCTCGACCGCGTGCGCATAGAGATGCTCCCGCCAAACCCACGCTTCCCCGGTCGAAAGGAGGGCAAGATTCTGGCGATTCTCACGCGTACAAAGCCAGAGTGGGTCGGCACCGTACAGATGGCTAACAAAAACCGCTTTGTGCTGCCCGGAGACGCCCGTATGTACCGAGATATTTTTGTAGCACCCGAGAATGCAAACAACGCAACAACGGGCGACAAGGTGGCAGTAAAAATTACCCACTGGTCCGACCCGACACGCAACCCC
>JAZKIQ010000001.1:122626-160124 GCA_040384765.1 Patescibacteria group bacterium
GAGGAGGACCATCGGTTCCTGAGCAACCCCGAAGGTGAGATCACCCGAGTGTTCGGCAAGGCGGGTGTCCACGAGACTGAGATGGAGGCTATTTTGTATGAATCTGGAATCGACGAGGCGTTCCCTCCAGATGTAGAGGCCGAGGCAGAATCGATCCCTCGCGTCATCACGGAAGCAGATATTTCATATCGCCGAGACTTTCGTGGTGTACCCACCTGTACAATCGACCCGGTAGATGCCAAAGATTTTGATGACGCACTCTCTTTCCAGGAGATCAAAAGTGAGGACGGAAAGAAGATGTACGAAATAGGCGTACATATCGCAGACGCCTCGCACTATGTTACGGAGGACTCCGCACTCGACCGCGAAGCAATGCGCCGTGCTACGTCGGTCTATATGGTAGACCGCGTAGTTCCGATGCTTCCCGAGGTGCTTTCAAATGGTCTCTGTTCTCTCCGCCCCAACGAAGACAAGCTCACCTTTTCAGCTGTATTTCACCTCGACGAGGATGCAAACGTCGTAAAAGAGTGGTTTGGTAAAACGATCATCCATTCAAACAAGCGCTTTACGTACGAAGAAGCGCAGGAAGTGCTCGACAAAGGCGAAGGACCGATGGCGGGAGAGCTCAAAAAAATGAACGAGCTTGCATACAAGCTCCGTGACAAGAAATTCGCAGCAGGTGCTATCGCATTTGAAGACGAAGAGATTCGCTTTCATCTCGATGAAACCGGCAAGCCAATAGGCGTATACAAGAAGGTGCGCGGCGACACCCATAAAATGATCGAGGACTACATGCTTCTTGCCAACCGCAAGGTAGCAGAGTTCGTCTCACGCAAATTTGAACACAAGCATTTTGTGTATCGCAACCACGATCTGCCAAATATCGATCGCATCGCGCAGCTCTCCTCCTTTATCCAAAACTTTGGCTACTCGCTCAAAATCTCAGGCGGCGTGGTACCTTCGCGCGACATCAACGAGCTGTTGGTACGCATCGACGGAGAGCCGGAGGCAAAGCTGATCCAGACATCGATCCTCCGCTCCATGGCAAAGGCTGTCTACTCCACAAAAAATATTGGCCACTACGGCCTCGCCTTCGACCATTACACTCACTTCACCTCACCTATTCGCCGCTACCCAGACATCATGGTGCATCGCCTCCTCCACGCATATCTCTCCGGCAAAGAGACCAAGGACCAGGCACACTATGAGCGGCTCTGTGCCCACTCGGGTGAGATGGAGGTAAAAGCAGTAGAGGCGGAGCGCGCTAGCCAGAAATATAAGCAGGTAGAGTATATTAAAGAGCGAATCGGCCAGGAGTTTGATGGCGTGATCAACGGCGTCACCAAATGGGGAATGTTCGTCGAGACAGTCAACGAAAAGTGTGAAGGGATGATCCGTCTTGCGGATATGAATGACGACTTCTACACCCTCGACGAAGGCACCTATTCACTGGTAGGGCAAAACACCGGCAAGCGTCTCCGCCTCGGCGACCAGATACGTGTGCGCGTAAAAGGCGCAGACCTCGAGAAAAAAATGATCGACTTCCAGTTAATAGAAAAGAAAAGCTAGCTGTCCAACCTAAAAGAAAAACCGCCAGACTGTGGCGGTTTTTCTTTTAACAACACTATCTATTCGCGATAACCCCGACCCAGTGGTCGACGACAGCATAATCCTCGGGATGTTCCTCCTTAAACTTTTCTTTATCCTTAAAGTACTCCTTTTGGATCTCAGCCCAATACTCTCCTGTTTTTATCTCAAAAAGTATCTGCTTTTTTTCCTCTTCCGAAAGCTCCTTTTCCTTACTCCCTGGATGATAGAGGCCGAGTTCTTTTATCGTAATGTTTTCGACATACTTAGAACGAAAACGATCTTCTGCCAATAGTCTGCCGATGACATCGGTAAGCATATCGATTCGCTCAAAATTGGTGAGCGATGCACTGTTTGACCAGTCGTTTGGATGCCCCATCTCATGCATGAGTGTCGCAAGAAACGCCGCCTTGTCGTACCCCTTGCGAACATCATAAATAGTGATCGGCGCTCGTTTCACTTTTTCCTGTTCCTTTTCATACTTCACATATCGTGTCGAGTAGTCGTATATATACCCTTTCACTCCGTCTTTTCGATACTCCGCAATAAACTCAATGCCAGCCACAGAGCTGAAGATATATTTCTTCGGATATGTATCGTGCATGAAGTCCGTAAACGCTTCGGGTGCGAGGCCTTCTATCTTGTCTACGTTTTTAACGGTAAAGGTATCAATCGGCTGGTCGCGGGGAGTCCACCGCTCCTTGAAATGCTTGCATAGACTCTCCTCGAGTTCTACCTCGTCTCTATGTGCCGGATCTTTCCGAGCCTCTTCGAGAAGATGCAGCTCTTTCAAGTCATTTTTTATGCCTCGAAAAAGAAGGAACGGCTCGATAGCCTTACCGCACACGTCACGTATCAGGGCCACCTTTGCCCGTGTCTTATGCTCTTTGAGCTCTTTATCAAACTCACGCAGCTTCTCCTGCCTTGCCTCCCAGGCGGCGTCGTGCACCACCTCGACAGTCGTCTTCTTCTCCGGCGTAGCCTCTTTTGTTTCGGCGAATGCGACGGGGGCCGCTTCGGCCGCCATACCCACGGCAAGCGCAAGAGCGATCGCTTTGACATGGCCCTCCCACCACTCGGGCGACGGCTCACCTTCGCGCGCGGCTTCGACGAGCGTACCCTTACTCTTCTCTTTTTCTCGATGTCCGGTCCATTTTTCCATCATAAAAGTAAGTCTAAATGCTCTTTACTATTTTTCGAACTGCACCGAAAGTACCCGAGAGGTTCCATCCCCAGCCATGGTCACGCCATAAAGCAGGTGCGCACGCGCCATAGTCTCGCGATTGTGCGTTATGACGATAAGCTGAGAGCGGCCAGAGAGGCGGTCGAGCATATCTCCATAGCGGCGGGAGTTGGACTCATCGAGCGCGGCATCGGTCTCATCGAGCACTAAAAAGGGTGGCGGGTTCACCTGAGACATGGCAAAGAGAAGCGCAATAGAGGCGAGCGATCGCTCGCCTCCCGAAAGAAGCTGGAGCGATTTTACCCTTTTGTGGGGAAGGGAGACCGCTACATCGAGCCCATACTCTTCGGCTTCGCCCTCATCTGAAATAAGGACTCGCGAAAGCGCCGCCTCTCCACCACCGAAGAGTACTCCAAAAAATTCGCCAAACTGTCCATTGATCTTTTGGATACCCTCTTCAAACTCGCGCTCGATACGCATTGAAAGCTCACTCATAATTCCCCCGAGCGCCTTTTCTGAATTTTTGAGATCCTCAATCTGAGATGACAGATGCAGATCTCGCCGTGCAAGCTCTGCATGCTCGGCACGTATCGACTCATCGATCGAGCCGAGCTCCTCAAAGCGGATTGCCAGCCGCTCAAGCTCGCGGCGACGAGTAGCAAGGTCGAGTCCACTCTCCTCCGCAGTGATATTTTCATATGCAAGTACGGGGCGCCCAACACGAGTGATAGCATCCCGAAGATCTGCATGAAACTGCTCCTCTCGAAGCACCAGGCCGCGCTTCTCCTCCTCGAGCCGAGCCACGGCACGAGAAAGCTCCGAGCGACGTGCTATGCGCTCGCGAAGCAGCCCCTCTTCTGCACGGGCTGCCACGAGGGCTGCCTCCATGCCAGCAAGCCGAGACTCGAGTTCGTTTTTTTCTCCAGAAAGCGCTTCGATATCAAAAATGGCTCTGCCTTCTTCTCTCAAAACTGGAGGTTGGTCAGAAGTATGCCCTAGGGCTTCGGGCAGTAACTGACCACACGTGCGACACAGGGTAGTTTGCCCAGAGACTGACTGTTCGTGTATGAACTGATCAGCAGTTATCGCCTCATCCTCCATGCTTTTCGCCGCGGCAATGACACCCTCGATCCTTCCAAGAGACCTCACCAGCTGCTCTTTCTCAAAAAGAAGTGCCCGCGTCTGTTCGCGGCCTGCTTCAAAATTAACCTCCGGATACTCAAGCTGTTTCTCAGCAAAAAAAATCTCTTGCCGGTCAAGATCAGTCCGCATCGCCGAAAGTGCATCGCGCTCAAGCGCAAAGTAGCTCACATAGGAGCTCGTGAGCTCATCGCGCACAGCATAAAATCGCTCGAGCTTTTCAATCTCCGCAGCAAGGTAGCGCAGCTGAGGGAGAAGCTCGCGGCGAAGCATAACAGCCTCTTTGAGATTCTTCTCTACGAGCAGCCGCTTCCCTACCGTTTCCTTTATTTTGTACTGATAGATGTTAAGACCGAGAGCCTCCTCGATCATCTCGCGACGCATATCTGGCTTTGCCATAAGCAGCCGGTCAGCTTCGCCTTGCGAAATAATATGGTAGCTTGTGCCGCCAATCCCAATCGAAGAAAGCAACTCAAGAATATCTTTAAGGCGAACCACCGATCCATTTACGAGATATCGATTGGTGCCATCACGGTACACTTCGCGCGAAACAATAACATCATCGAATTCAATAGGAATTCGCCGAGCACGGTTGTCGAAGGTCAGGCTGACAGCCGCGCGATTTTGTCGAGGGATTGTTTTTGACCCGTTGAAAATGAGATCTTCGCCACGTTTGCCACGCACCGACTTCATAGATTGCTCGCCAAGCACCCACCGGAGAGCCTCCGCCACGTTTGATTTGCCGGAGCCATTCGGGCCTACAATGGCAGAAACCCGAGCGCCAAGGTCGAGCTTTGTTTTCCTGTCGAATGATTTAAAACCGTGTAGTTCGAGGCCTTTCAGCATGCATCTAGTATACAGAAAAGTTGCCCTTTCCCTTAGAGTCCGCTCAAGATCTCGAACGGACTCTCATAGCCTGCTCCTCCGGGTCGTGCTAGCATTTTTGAAGAACCCGAGTCCCCAAAACGCGCACAGCAAGGAGCGCCATGCACCACACCCACGCGGACGAGCCAGTAGTGCCGTTCGTAGACCGACCGTTCTGGATCGTCGCAGGATCGACCACCAAGCTCAGGCCTGGTACGTTTATGACGCCGGTTGGCCCGCCGGGCGAGATCGAGAAGATCGAACGCTGGATCCAGGCGGCGAGCAGCTGTCTGCAGACGTTCCTGCGAAATGACCGGAGGCTGCTTGCGTCGCTTGTGTACAAGATGACGCTCTCCTATCCCGAGCCGCTTCTCGTGCTCGAGGAGAGGGTGCCTCATCCGTTTGGGCACACCTGGAGGCTCATCATCCCGTCGATCCCGTGTGCACACCGGCA
This sequence comes from Patescibacteria group bacterium, assembly GCA_040384765.1. Taxonomy (GTDB): domain Bacteria; phylum Patescibacteriota; class Minisyncoccia; order Phycocordibacterales; family JBBUBG01; genus JAZKIQ01. The sequence goes on from JAZKIQ010000001.1 coordinate 127,855, forward strand.
GGTCGAGTACCTCCTCTTCCGCGCGAGCGACAACAACGACACCAGCTCCCCCGAGCATGCACTGCATCTCGATCCTCCCACGCGGATGTTCAACCTGATCAGGACGCTCTCGGACGAGAACGCCTCGAAGCCCGAGATCATGAGGCGTATCTTCGATCAGTAACTGGAAGCCCCGACGGCCATGCAGCAATGCATGGCCGTTATCTATTTAAACAGGCCTACTAGAGGGATGCCATCACCCGATCTAATCGATCCTTGCCAACCGCCCTCTCAGCTTTCTTCAAAAATTCAAAAAGTACCAGCGCATCGTCGAGAGCGCGATGTCTCCGATCTACCGCAATCCCCCATCTTTCAATTATCGTATCAAGGTTGTGTCGCTCCTGCTCAGGAAAAAGCTTGCGCGAAAGCCTCACCGTACAGAGACAATCCGCCGAAAAAGGGATAGCCGAGCGGTTGAACTCACTTTTCAAAAAACCGTAATCAAAGCGCGCATTATGCGCAACAAAAACAGATCCATCGAGTTTCGAAGAGAGCTCGTCCGCGATATCTTCAAAAGGGGGTGCGCCTCGGAGGTCAGCATTGGTGATCCCTGTGATACTGGATATAAAAGCAGGCACCGGCCCGCGCGGATAGATGAGCTGCTCGTATTGCTCCACGATCGCACCATCTTCCACAATAAGCACGCCTACCTCAATAACGCGATGATAGATCGCACTTCCCCCTGTAGTCTCAACATCCACAATCGCCATTCGCATAAAGCGTATTGTACGCGAGCGCGAATGGGAAAGAAAACTTAGTATAAAATAGAAAGCCGCGACAAGTTGAGGGTGAAGATATCACCAAACAACGAGACGCGGCTATAGTCATCCGAGACGGATGAAAGAACAGGTGGTCCATCGCTATGCAGGATGTCCTGCGCAGCGCGACCGGCGAAATCATGAGTCGAAGAAAGTACCGCGGCTCTCCTTGGCTGGCTGCCAAGTGAACCACGGTATCGACGACCGGAGGATGTGTGAACTCGAACACGGTAACCGACAGGAGCTCGAGAAATTCACCGGCAGAGCGCGCTCTGCGACTCTGCTTTTCTTTCCGTGACCCTTTAGCATCTCCACGGCACCGTCGGCGCGGCGGGATGGGGTCTTCACGACTTTTTCAAGGAACACTCACGTACGAAACCCGGGTAGAACAGCACGAGGTGTCCAGCTGGGTGCACAGACGGTGGCCTACCGTCATAAATCCAGTATACCACCTATATAGAAAGTGTCAATACCCCTTTCCACACGGGGATAAACCGCAGCGATGGTATCCTTATCTCATGGGAATCTATCGAACAGTGCTGCGTTTTTTTGACAAGCTCGAAGATCACATCCGCATCTCGCTATCGCACTATCCAATCGCCTACTCAATTATTGGCGGCATCGGTGTGGTGCTCTTCTGGCGCGGCATATGGATGCTTGCCGACGAGCAGGGGCTCGGCAGCATCGAGTCACTCGTTGTATCGTTCTCGATCCTCCTCATGACGGGCCTCTTCGTATCGTTCTTTATTGGCGACAACATTATTATCACTGGCATGCGCCATGAAAAGAAAGTTATCGACAAAACAGAGGATGAGATCGAGTTTGAGCTAGGCAGACTCACCCGAATCGAGGAAAAACTGAACAAAATAGAAAAAGAGCTCCGCAAAGAACGTACAGAGAAAAAACCTAAAAAAGAAGTTAGCCCACTAAGCGAGTCAATGCAGCCAGAGCTACGAACGCCCACGCAAGGTTAGGAATCGCTGGCTGGTACGCGCGCTTTTTCCACGACACCAGCGTCACTCCAAGGGCGCCTACAAAATTGAGAAGCTGAAAGGAAAGAGATCCCGAGCCTATTTTGCCCATGCTTACGAGCGCATACGCTCCCAAAATACACATTGCTCCTATCCACCCAAACGTTTCAATAGTTCGAGAGTTCATATATAGAGATCAGGATATTGTCGCTTCCTACTACCAAGCGTAAAGGCCGCTAAGGTAAATAGACCGAGAATCCACCATACGCTTGATTCTTGAGTACTTCCAAGCAGAGAGTGCAGTGATCCTGCCATAATCCAATAAAGTGTCTCGAGCGTACTCTTTGTATTTTCTCCGAGTTCGCGTCCGAATGGAAGTGGTATAGGCTTTCTGTATAAAAAGAGAGCTGCCCCGAGAACCAAAAGGGACATTTCTAAGATACTCATTTTTTAATTATATAACAAACCGCCCTGTAGCGAGGAAGAGCTGAGCATCGAGAAGGGCTGTACTTAGAGGTACTGCCCTTCGAGTAGGCGGAAGCTCTGACAAAGCAAATCGAGATTTTAACCGCTACCGCCACTTCTTCACCACGAGACCTTGTCGAGCGGCCTCCTGCTCCGCTTCTTGCTTCGAAGGCCCCTTCGCCTCAACCACCAGCTCATTGCCGATATACAGACCGACAGTAAACGTTTTTGCATGATCTGGTCCCGACTCTGAAAGTACTTTATACGAGGGGGTGACGCCCGCTTTCTCCTGAGCTTTTTCCTGGAAAAAGCTTTTCGGGTCGTGCATGAGATTTCCCTCGAGGATCTCCTCTGTTTTTGGAATCAGATTTTTTGCAATAAAAAGCTGCGCGGCATCGTACCCCTGATCGAGGTAGATCGAACCGATAACCGACTCGAACGTATTTGCGAGAATAAACTGGCGCGCGCGGCCTGTATCTTTTGCTTCACCCTTTGAAAGCAACAGATACTCATTGAGGCCAAGCGTCTGTGCAACGAGCGAAAGGGAGTTCGTATTCACGAGCGCACTACGGAGGCTTGTGAGCTCTCCCTCTGTCTTTTTAGGATACGAACGATACAGATGGTCAGTGATCACAAGCTCGAGTACTGCGTCCCCGAGAAACTCAAGCCGCTCATTATGAGCAAGCTTCACCTCGGGATGCTCGTTCAAATACGAACGATGAATAAACGCCTGTACAAGCGTATCTTTGTCCTTAAACACCACCCCCACGCAGGCCTCTATTTTTTCAAAATCTAGTGTCATATCTGAATAGTGAAGATTATTTTTGCGAGGCTCGACGGAACCCGATCTACAAAGCCTTACGGAAGCGTGGAGGCGCTGAGTAGAGAAAAATTCAGCGACCTAATTTTCTTAACGGTACTCCGTTTTAGAAAATGGAAGTACTCTTGTGGTGCAGAATTTTATCGTGCTTTGTAGATCGGGTTCTGGAGTCCCGCAGCAAAAATCATTTTTTTGAGATGATGCCAATTGCCTTTGCAACAAGTGGCCGCACATCATCATACATGTCGAGATCCGCCACCTCCATCATCGGAAACCAGCGTGCATCATCGAGGCCGCCCGACTCCTTCAGATTCACCTCCTGCTTCGGGGAGTGAGCCACGAAGTACGATACTCGCTTACGAATCTTTCCCTTCTCCGGATCCGACGCGATATATTCGTTTACTCCGATAGACTCCTGTACTTCTACAGGAAGCCCGATCTCCTCTTCTACCTCTTTGGCAGTACCCGCCTCGTCGGACATACCACCTTCTATGTGACCCTTGGGAAGAGTCCAGTAGCCGAAGATGTCGTGCACAAGCGCAATATACGTCTCCCCCCCGTCTCTCGCATACACAACAGCACCACCGAGCTTTTCAAGAGGAAGCTTTTCGCGCTCCTCGGGCGTGAGGTCATTCTTCTTCTTTTTCTTCTTGGTCGTCTCTTCCTTGCCTGGCTCGCCAATCTCTTTGTAGATAGTACCAAGCACGCCGTTTACAAACTTTCCGGAAGTCTCGCCGCCGAACGTTTTTGCAAGCTCGATCGCCTCATTGATCGCCACTTTTGCTGGCACCTCGTTGCGGTCAGTGAAAAGAAGCTCGAAAAGCCCAATACGGAGGATGGTGCGGTCTACCGGCGCTATCTGAGCGATAGGCCACTCGGGAGCAGCTTTTACAATAATCTCATCAAGCTGAGGAACCTTCTCAAGAACATTCTGAGCAAGCGTTTCGATAAAGGTGCGGTCGGTTATGCCAGGGGCAAACTCTTCCGCAGTCCGAAACAGGATCTCGTGCAACCGCTCTTTGGTGTATCCATGAAAGTCGAGCTCAAAGAGCGACTGCATCACGATACTCCGTGAGAGATGTCTATTTGCCATTGAATATTCTCAAAAAAAGATCTAGGTTCCTTGCTTTTACCACCTTCCCCTCCTTCCTCCTTATTTGTGATCGTGACCTTTGTGGTCCTCTTTTGTTTGCTTCTTTGCTGACTTCGCAACCATATTCACCACCTCTCGGCCCTTGTAGGTACCACAGTTTGAACATACGACGTGTGGACGCTTTGGTGTACCACATTTTGCACACAGGGAAAGACCCGGGCTTTTGAGAGCATGGTGAGATCGTCTGTTCGCGGTATGAGCCCGCGTGTGCCGCATATGTACAACCATGTCGAACACAGTACCAAAAAACTGTTACGGACACAAGGGCAAACCCGGAACTAGATTTTGGCATTGTCTTTGCGGTTACGTACAGATACAAAGAAAGGTCTCCTGAGCTTATATGCGCCTGAGGTTCTCCAACTCACAAAAAGACTATCGCGATGCCAAAATTCAGTAACCGGGCAAAAGAAAAGGGACCGGAAGGGCGCTCGTTTGCGCACTCTTTCCGGTCCCTTAGGACAGCAGCTCCTCTTCCCTTAGTGGAGCTGCACTTTCTCCATGATAGCGAACTGTTCCTGGACCATCTGCCCGAACTCCTCGTCCTCCACCTCAGTAAGCACTTCGAGGACAAGGGTCTCTCCAGCCTGGAGAGCGGGAACTTCATACAGCTCCCCAAACTGCTTGCGGGCGGCCAACCCAGCTTCGTGTTCGGTTGCCTTCTTGATCCTGCGTAGGAGACACTCTCGCATCTCGCCGAGCGCAGCTTTCATCGAAGCGACCAGGCTCTCGTGGTAAGCGTAATGCTCATTCAAGAGATACCCCATGTACGGATCTGCGAGGATATCTTCAGACTTCTCGAGAAAGCGCCGCAGCTGCGCCAGGATCACGATCCGCCTAATCGGATGGTACGGATCCTCCGGAATGTCCCTGCTTCCCGCATACATGTTGTGCAGAAGCCTATTCTGGAGCAGGAAGCGCGCGAGCAGTACTGCGCCGAAAAATCGGCCCATCCCTCTCATCTGCACCTGGTTGTGAACCGTGAGCGACAGTGACATCGAACCTCCCGATCTATTCCGCCTGGAACCGTAGTAGTCCGATGCAACTAAAACACATTAGGTAAAAATCGTCAACCCCGTTAGAACACGCCCTGCCGGAGCACCGGCACGGCTTCGGCCGCCTTGGGGCGGCCTTGCTCTAACGGGGTCAAATCCTCACAAACTCTTTCAAAAACGACCTCCGGTGACATGGCAAGAGGCCATGCGTACGAATAGCCTCGTAGTGGCGCGCGGTACCGTACCCCTTGTGCTTTTCAAACCCATACTCGGGGTGAGCTTTTCCGAGCTCGTTCAACCGTCGATCGCGAAGCACCTTGGCAGCGATCGAGGCCATTGCAATGACCGACTCCTTTGCATCGCCACCAATGATAGTTCGCTGGCGCAGATACTCTCTCGGCACAAAAAGTCCGCCATCAAGAAGCACTTCTGTGCTCGCAGGATCTACATGGAGCCGCTCTATGGCCGTATGCACCGCACGGAGTGTGGCTTGTCTTATATTAATCCGGTCGATCACCTCTTCGCTCTGAAACGAGACGGTGAAGCGTAGTGTTTTTCGCTCGCACTCCTTTTCGATAAGCGAAAACCATTTCTCTCTTCCCTTCTCGGTAAGCTGTTTTGATTCCTTTACCCCTTCAAAAATCTTCATTGCCTCAGGATCCAAACAGGCAAGCGCGCACGCCGCCACCGGCCCCGCTATCGGCCCCCGACCTACTTCGTCTATTCCGACGAGAATACTCATATCGAGATTGTACCAAAAGAAAACTCCCGACCGCCTTCAGAGGGCGACCGGGAGTGGGCACTAGGAACTATGAGCCGTTGACACGACAGCTGTCAGGCTGCACTCGTGGAGTCGGCTCGGACTCGTAAAACTGGCTGCGCGTACCTACCCAGTGATCAACGCCGGATCAGCAAGCCGGAGGACTTGCATTACGACAATGGCCTTTGGCACAGCAGAGGCGGCAAACACCAGCAGGAAAGCAATCGCTCTCCACATGACGGAATTTCTAGCCCCGTTTAGGTCGAGCGTGCAGAGCTCGGAGCCTGCACAGCTTTCAGAGAGACCTTTCGGCCTCATGAGCGCAAATGCGACAACGAACCGTAGCGGGTTAGACCGCGCCTGGACCATTGCGCAACCCATACAAACACCAAGGAGGTGGTGGGCAGGGCATGCCATGTCGATCGAGGCTCTCCTCAGATTAAGGAACTCGTCGAGTATGACACCGACCTTTCCACTGCATGAGCAGAAGTAAGATAGCACGAATCCGGCAAAAAAGTGATGCTCCAACATTTCAGTCGCCAAATAGGGTCTAATTAAAAAGAGAACCCCAGACCGTTGCCGGTCTGGGGTAGGTGTGTTAACGCGTCCAGCACGCAGCTGGTACAGCGGGGCCCCACCGGGTGCCCTTGCAGGAATCCATCGCCCACCATCAGCCGAAGCGTCAGGGGGCATTGGGAATCAGGGGCTAATGCCCCTAATATTTACAAATTGGCTTAGGAGGAGTTCGCCTCCCTCGCCGGGTGGATGTTCAGCGCCAGCGAGGGAAGCAAGGGGTTTGCGAAGACATCAAAGAGAATGATATTCCGCAGGACCCCAGCGACCCCTCTGGTCGCTCTTTCCACGTTCCATACCTTCCTTTCACCAGCACCGCACCGCCCGCCTGTTGAGACGAAGCTTCTAGCGGCCAAGCTGATAAAGTTTATTTTAGCATGAATCAAATTTATGTCAATAGCTTCGAAAAACCTTGTTTCCTGTCCACCTCCCCACAACCACTAGTCCCCGAACGCCGTGCTCTTTTTAAAAGACTAGGGAGCGCGACTGGCGCGAGCTCGAGGAATTTTTTAGTAAAAAAATATCCGTACTTTTAAAAAGAGCACGGCGTTCGGGGCTTTGCTATAATCCCTCCATCTATGGCCGACAAAGCACCTGAAATTCCAAAGGGACCGACCAAGCCAGGCTCAGATGGGCGCCTCCCCTTTGTCCACCTGCATACTCACTCGCACTACTCCCTTCTCGACGGACTTTCAAAAGTCGACGAGATGGTGAAGCTCGCCAAAAAATACGAGATGCCGGCCCTCGCGATTACCGACCACGGCAACATGTACGGCGCCGTCGAGTTTTATCAATACGCAAAAAAAGTAGGCATAAAGCCGATCATCGGCGTCGAGACATACATAGCCAACCGCACCCGCTTCGATAAGCAGCCGGGCATCGACAACCAACGCTACCATCTCACCCTTCTTGCCAAAAACTTCACTGGCTACCAAAACCTCATAAAAATGGTGACGGCTGCAAACCTCGAGGGCTACTACTATAAGCCGCGCATGGACAAGCAGCTCCTTCGCGACAATCACGAAGGGATTATTGCCCTCTCAGGCTGTCTCGGAGGTGAATTTTGCGACGCCCTCCGCAACAACGATGAAGAGAAAGCAAAGCAGGTAGCCCGCGAACACCAAGAGATCTTTGGGAAAGAGAACTACTTTCTCGAGATCATGCATCACCCAAACATCGAGGGGTTCAATGACGTAAAAGCAAAGATCATCAAGATGTCGAAAGAGCTCGACATACCGCTCGTAGCGACCCAAGATTCGCACTATCTCCACAAGGACGACGCGCGCGCCCAAGATGCGATGCTCTCGATCCAGACCAACAGCGACCTCACCCAGGTCGACCGCTTCACGATGTCCGACGAGGACTACCATTTCATCAACACCGATACTGCCTACAAGCATTTTGCTGAGTGCCCGGAAGCGGTCGAGCAGACCTCAAAGATCGCCGATATGTGCGATGTCGAGATCCCCCTCGGCAAATGGTATTTCCCTGATCTGCGAACTGAGGATGGAAAAACCTTTGACGAGAAGCTTCGTGAGATCACCTATGCAGGTATCGAAAAGCGAAAACTCGATCCAACCGACAAAGTGCTGCTCGACCGCATCGAGTACGAGCTTAAGATCATTCAGGACAAAGGGTACTCTCCGTATTTCCTCGTAGTGGCCGACCTCCTGCGGTACGCCGCCGAAAGCGGTATCTACACCAACATTCGAGGTTCTGTTGCAGGCTCTGTGGTTACTTATCTCACCGGTATCACAAAAGTGCATCCGATCGAGTACAAGCTCCCGTTTGAGCGCTTTCTCAACCCCGAGCGTCCTTCCGCGCCTGATATCGATATGGACTATGCGGACAACCGCCGAGACGAGATGCTCGACTATGTGCGCAACAAATACGGCGCGGACAAAGTAGCCCAGCTCGGCACCTTTGGTACCATGATGGCCCGCGGCGCTGTGCGCGATGTGGCGCGAGCTCTTGGGCACCCGTACGCAATTGGCGACCGCATCTCAAAGATGATCCCTATGGGCTCCCAGGGCTTTCCTATGACAATCGACCACGCAATGGAGCTTATGCCTGAGCTCCGAGATGCGTACGAAAAAGAGGCCGACACCAAAGAGATCATAGACCTCGCCAAAAAAGTCGAGGGGTGCGTGCGGCACGTATCGGTGCACGCAGCGGGCGTTGTTATTTCGCCAACCCCCCTTACCGACTTCACCCCAACACAGCTCGATCCAAAGGGAGGCAAAGTGATCACCCAGTACGACATGTATGTCATCGAAGATGTCGGCCTTCTGAAGTACGATTTTCTTGGCATTCGAAACCTCGCAATTTTGCGTGACGCAGTGCGCATTGTAAAAAGAACCCACGACGTTGATATCGACATCGAGGATATTCCACTCGATGACAAGAAAACGTTCGGCATGCTCGCACGCGGCGAAACAATGGGCCTCTTTCAGCTCAACGGTTCGGGGATGACGAAATATTTGAAGGAGCTCAAGCCAACCACGATCCACGACATCAACGCTATGGTGGCGCTCTACCGCCCGGGACCGATCGAAATGATCCCGGAGTATATCAAGCGCAAACACAATCCAAAGCTGATCTCATACCTCGATCCGCGCCTCGAGCCGATCCTTGATGCCTCGTTCGGAGTGATCACGTACCAAGACGATGTTATGTTGACCGCTATTCACCTTGCAGGATACTCATGGCTCGAGGCAGACAAGCTGCGCAAGGCGATGGGAAAGAAAATTCCCGAGGAGATGGAGGCGCAAAAAACAAAGCTCCTCGAAGGCTTCGAAAAGAATGGGCTTTCAAAAGAGAAGTCTATGGAGCTTTGGACCTTGATCGAGCCGTTTGCAGCGTACGGATTCAACAAGGCACATGCTGCCTCCTATGGCCGCGTCGCCTACCAGACGGCGTACATGAAGGCGAACTATCCTGGTGAATATATGACCGCAGTACTCTCGGCAGAAGCAGGAGACGTAGAGGAGGTGTCTGCCGTGGTGGAGGAGTGCAAGCGCATGCAGATCCCCGTACTCCCCCCAGATATCAACGAATCGTATAGCGACTTCACGGTGATCAAAGCAACCACCGGCGCCATAGAAGGGACTCCAGAAAACGTGGATCGCATCCGGTTCGGTCTTTATACAATTAAGAACTTCGGCGCAGATATTGGAGACGCAATCATCAAGGAGCGTACCGAAAGTGGAAAATTTACCTCATATTCAAATCTACTGGAGCGTATTCACCATAAGGGCCTTAACAAAAAATCTCTTGAGGCCCTGATCAAGACAGGAGCCCTCGATGCTTTTGGAGAGCGCGGAGCCTTTCTCGCCAATATGGATGAAGCGCTCGCGTATCATAAAGATGCGATTGCAGAAAAATCACAAGATTCACTTTTTAGCCTCTTCGGCGAGGCGGATACGAAAGCACTTCCCGGCCTCAAGCTCAAACCCGCAGAACCCGCTGCAATGATGGAAAAGCTCACTTGGGAGAAGGAGCTGCTTGGCCTGTACGTTTCGGGCCATCCACTCGATCGCTATCGAGATAAATTCAAAGAGGAGAACAGTATTAAAGCGGCCAAAGAGCTTGGCAATGGCCGACCAGCTATTATCGCAGGGCTGGTGACAGAAATACGTCCTATTATTACCAAAAAGGGCGACCAGATGGCGTTTGTGAAGATCGCAGACTTTACGGATATGATAGAGGTCGTCCTTTTTCCTCGCACCTATGCAGAGTGCAAGGCCACCCTTGTCCCTGAAGCGTGCGTCGCAATACGCGGCTCTATCTCAAATCGCAACGATGAGATGTCGCTGATCGGCGAAGCAATAAAGATCCTGTAGCTCTTTCGGCCTTACCTACCGTTGCTCTCTCAAGCCGAAAGAGCTATGCTCATGGCAGACATACACTTGACGAAGGGGGATAGGTATTATGAGCTTTTTGGGTGTCATCATTCGGGATCTGAAAAATCAGTACCCCGAACTCGAGGAACAGGAACTGTTTCTGCTGGCGGATGTGATTCACAAGACGAACGAGAAGATCTATCACAAGGACTTCCCCGCCGTACTCGAGGATATCGACAACGAAGCAACCTTCACCCGCCGCGAGCGAGAAAAACTGGCAATCATTCTGGTCGAGTACTACAGCTGCGGTGGCTGGGACGTCCACGCTGAAGTGAGAGGCGGAGAGAACGACCCTCTCTACTTCCGGCTATCGCCAAAGAGGAGCGGTAAACCGGCAAACGACGGCGAAGTGTGGCAATTCATCAAGGAGGATACCCACTCCGATCTTCCTATCACCTGTTACCGCGGGTATCGTCCGAAGACACGCGCCGAGCTGACTGAACGCTTCAGTGAGTTCATCAAGGTACCCCGCAAGAGCGTGCTTACGCCGGAGATGGATTCATGGCTCAAGAAGATCATGGGCCGTCTCGATACGAAGGTCCCTAAGCGGGGAAAAGCGAAGAAGAAGTAGTATGGAAAGACCACGCTGCCCGCAGTGCCAGAGAATCGCACCATGCCTATGGCATAGCCCTCGCAGATGGTGCAGGGAGTTCGCAATCATAATCGGGCTCCTTGGTCTGTGGGCCCTCTTTATCTGTCTCATCCGCTACCTTCGGGGAGAGTGGCGCTGAAACCGGAAAGCGCGTCAACTGCCGCTCAAATGAAAATGAGCGGCAGTTTCTTTTTTAGAGGGTGTCCAAAAACCTCATTCCGGCTCTGCGGACTCTGGTTTTGGGCTGCGACACTTCGTCTCAACCTCACCATATCTCGATATGCTTCGGTCTCCGACTCGTGTCTCGCCGTCAAAACCAGAATCCTCGGCACGAAAGCAGATTTCTGGACACCCTCTGGAGCAGCTTGTACTATGAACTTTATGCAACCAAACGAAAAACTCTCAGCAACTCGACACTCTCTTGCTCACCTCTTGGCAGCAGCGGTCCTCGACCTCTGGCCAGAAGCAAAAAATACTATCGGCCCTGCCATCGAAACCGGCTTCTACTACGACTTTGAGTTTCCTTTTCCAATCTCAGAAAAAGATTTCGCGCGAATTGAAAACAAAATGCGCGAGATCCTCAAAACATGGGATCATTTTTCACACAAAGAGGTCACTCCCGAAGAGGCGCGGGTACAGTTTCGCGCAAACCCATACAAGCTTGAGCTCATAGATGAAATCGTAGCAAAAGGCGAACAGATCACCCTCTACACCTCCGGCACCTTTACCGACCTCTGTCGTGGAGGCCATGTGGAGTCTGCTGACGAAATTCGTGCCGCGGGATGGGAACTTTCAAAACTTGCTGGGGCCTACTGGCGTGGAGACGAAAAAAATACGCAACTTACGCGCATCTATGGACTTGCATTTGCATCCAAGGATGACCTAGCGGCCTATAAAGCAATGATGGTTGAGGCGGAGAAGCGAGATCATCGCAAACTCGGCAAAGAACTCGATCTTTTTACCTTCGATGATGAAGTTGGGGCAGGTCTCCCCTTGTGGATGCCCAATGGTGCTGTCCTTGTTGAGCAGCTCGAAAAACTGGCAATGGACGCTGAGTTTAAGATGGGATATAGCCGTGTTCGTACTCCGCATATTGCAAAAGAGACCTTATATAAAACAAGTGGTCACCTTCCTTACTACGAAGACAGCATGTATCCTCCCATGGAGTACGAAGGGGGCAAATACTATCTGAAAGCGATGAACTGTCCGCATCATCACAAAATATTTGCTGCGCGACCTCATAGCTACAAAGAACTTCCTATTCGATACGCAGAATATGGGACGGTCTACCGACAAGAAAAGTCAGGAGAGCTTTTTGGCCTCATGCGTGTTCGGATGCTCACTCAGAATGATGCGCATATTTACTGTACGGAAGCACAGTTTGCTGATGAATTTAAAAAAGTAAACGATCTCTACCTCCAGTATTTTAAGATTTTCGGTATCGATAAATACGTGATGCGCTTTTCAACGCACAGCAAAGAAGGGCTCGGAAAGAAATATGTCAACGAACCGGAATTGTGGCTCAAAACAGAAAAAATGGTACGTGATGTGCTGATTGAGTCAAAGATCAACTATGTAGAAGTTGAAAACGAGGCGGCATTTTACGGTCCAAAGATCGACGTGCAGGTCTGGAGCGCGATAGGACGAGAGTTTACGCTCGCCACAAACCAGGTCGACTTTGCGGTTCCAAAACGATTCGATCTTACCTATACAACAGCAGAAGGTACCAAAGAAACACCGCTCTGTATCCATCGTGCACCCCTTGGCACTCATGAGCGTTTTATAGGGTTCCTTATTGAGCACTACGCGGGCAATTTTCCGACATGGCTTGCCCCAACTCAGGTAGCAATCGTACCTATTCGCGCAGAGCATACTGCCTTTGCCCAGGAGGTAAACGAAAGCCTCCGCAATGAAATGTTCCGTACAAAATTCTACTCAGAAGACGACGGGCTTGGTAAGAAAATCCGAGCAGCAAAGACAGCGCGAACGCCGTACACGCTCGTAATCGGAGACGAGGAGCTTGCTTCAAGAACGGTCACCGTTGAATCTCGCGACAAGGGCAAGATCGGCCAGATGCAGATCGCGGAGTTCCTGCAGCATATCGAAGAGGAGACGAAACTAAAGAGATAGCTTTCCTAGACAATAAATAGCGCTCTTGCTTAAATCAGCAAGGCGCCATTTTCGTACCAACAAAAGGAGGCTAGAATGCGACTGATTGTGACGATTACCCTCGAACTGCCCTGTGACAAGAACGCACCCATACTGACCGACCGAAAACTGCTTGAGAAAGCAGTGCGGGATCAGGTAAGAGGGGGTGCGGGTTCAATCAGGACCACCTTACTGCCATCCTGGGGAGGAGAGGAACCTCCAGATCAATATGAAGGCAAGGCGGTACTAAAGTGCATCCAGCTGAGGAGCACCGCGCTGGGTATGCACAAGCAGGGGCGCGGCTTCATAATTCCGACAGGAACGTCCCTTGAATGTGGCGGCAAGGACTGCGACGTCGAGCACCGTAAGAACTTGCCTGAGGGCACACTCCTCTGGGGACCAAGCGGCTTTCAACCGCCGAGAGAAGAGGACTGGGAAGGCTGGCTGCCAAGTAAGTAGCATGAAAAGAACCTCGTCCGAAGGCGCTCACCGATCGAGCGCCTTTCTATTTTCAAGTGCGCTGAAAAGAGAACCCCCGGAAGCTGTCTTCCGGGGGTTTGCTGCCGATCAGCGAGCGATAGGGACGCTCTTCGCATCTACCTGATAGCCTGCCTTTCGCGAAGCGTTTATGATAGCCGAGGCGGTTGCCTCTTCATCGTTCGTATACACAAAGATCTCCTGGTGTGCATTGTCCCCTCGCACGGAAATGCGCAGCACTCCTGGAGAGGTCCTGGTGATCTTCACCTTTTTGCGACCGCCAGACGATCCGCTCTGAGCACTGATCAGGCCAAGAATGACCTTTTTGACTTCAGGCTGCTTGTTGGCTGCATCTGCCGGAATCTCCGCAGACTGGATGAGTGTCGAATGCGAGCCGGAGAACTTACCGCCCGCTCTGTGCTTTGGCAATGTATTCACCTCCCAATGCACAATAAAACAAAATCTACTCTATGTCAACTATCCCTCGATAAGCCTAGTACTCATCTTTGTGTATTTCATACTCCCATAGCTTTGCGTCAAAGGGTGCGCGGTCCTCGGCTGGAAGACGAACCTTTTTTAAGAGCATATGCATCCAGTCGAGATGAACTTCGCTAAAAATATAGAGACCATCTGAGTCTTCTACCAGATCTCCGATAAGGGCATAGTGCGCCTTCTGAAGCTCACGCAAAATTTCCGCAGCCACAAATGGAGGCGTTACGGGTACGCGCAGGGCAATAAGTCGGATAAGCTCACAAAAACCAGCGATCATCTCCCCTGCACAAAAAGCGCGATCGTATGCTGGATGTCCTGCCCAGCGTGTAATCTCCTTCACGGCCTTTTTCACATCGGCGATCACAAGCGGCAGCTTCGCCTCTCGGGCGAAGCGGGGCGAGAGCGGGAGGCGCGCATGAGCCTTTGACCACACGCCCGACTCAGAAGCCATGAGGCGAAGCACCTCGAGGTCGGCATGGAGCGGATCGGTATAGGCGTCATCGATATCCTTGTATGAAATAAAAGGAGGGGTGATTGTCTTCGAGTCGATCTCGTCGCGAGTCGGTGGTGCGATATCACGCGAGGCGTCCCATACGATCGCCAGCGCTGCGAGATGCTTGCAGGCTACCGTACGAGAGGCCAGCTTGTTGTAAGGGCAGGTACAGCGACGTGCAAGCCCGGCCCCAGAAAATGCGAGAGCTACAAAGTAGTCTTGAGTACCTGAAACCATCCCCCTCACCTCATGTTTGTCGGATTTGGTAATCTTCACCCGCCCCTTCGCTGCATATGCAGCTCCGCGGTACCATACATCCTCGTATGTTTTAGAAAGAAGAAGCGCTGCGGCAGATTTTAATCTCATGTCAGAGATTATACGCGGGCTACACGTTCTGAAAAGAGTTGCCTAGATATCCTAAATACGGGGTCTTGCGCGGCGTTCATGCGCCTTTCGTTCATCCTTTTTAACAGTAATAAACAAAATCTTAGAAAGAATCTGGGTGATGATGATAAATGCGAGAATTCCGATCAGAAGCCCTACTTCAGCGTACTTTATGTAGCGTGCAGCATTTTCGAGCGACTCAGAAAGAGCATACCCCGCACCTCCAATAACAAAAAGCCATGTGACGACAGCAAGAATATCGGCCTCTAGAAATTTTGTAACTCCCATACCACTGACTCCAGCACGAGCAAGAGTGGTTCGGTTTAATCCATAGATAAACTTGGAGACAATGAAGGTGTGAATCGGACGTATGGCAAGCTGGTCATCGATAAGACGCGTGACGCGCTCGAGAAATGCTCGAGCGCGAGAAAATCGAGGATGATTGTGCAAAAACGCACCGAAGCGATACCAGAAAAAGTCGCTCGCAAATATCCCTACTACAAGCACAAGGCCAATGTTTTGGTACGAAAAGTAACCGATATTTGCAAGGTAGAGTGCTGTAAACAGCACGAGCTCACCTTCGATCGCCATACCCAAAAAAACAAGTAGGTACCCGAGCGCTACCGAATGAGGCAAATAAGCAAGCAGGAGAGATTCCATGCCCCTTTAGTATACCGCTGCTAGAGCCTCTCTCCAATATGCGAGATTAGAGAGGCTCCTACAAAAAGGCTACAAAGAAAACGATCGCCACCAAAATACGATACACCCCATACACCTCGAAGGTGCTCTGCTTAATATGGGAAAGCAAAAAGCGAACAGAGGCGAGCGCGACCACAAACGATACTAAAAAGCCGACAACAAGGAGCTCAAGCTGCTCGACCCGAAAAAGATGTGCCGAGTGAAAAAGCTCAAAGCCGGTGGCGGCAAGCATGGTAGGGACGGCGAGCAAAAACGAAAACTCAACCACAGCCGCTCGCGGGAGGCCAAGAAGCATACCTCCTACTGCCGTCGCGGCCGAGCGCGATACACCAGGGATAAGCGCTACCGCTTGCGCAGCACCCAGGAGAGCAGCCTCCCTATGCGAAAGCTCCTCCATGGCAGCCTTTGTCACATGATGAGGCTTGTGCCATTTTTCAAAGGCAATGAGGATAACTCCACCAATAAAAAGCGCTGCCACCACCACATATTCGTTGCCGAGCACGTACTCTCTGAGAAGCGGATACGCCAGGAGGCCGATAACGCCCGTCGGCCCAAAAGCTGCCGCAACACGACTCATCACATGAAATTTGGAAAAGAGCGTTTTGCGATAGAGAAAAATAACCGCCGAAATAGCTCCCAGCTGAATGATGATCTCAAAGGTTTTAAGAAACTCCGTTTGAGCGAGGCCAAGGAGCTTGGACACCAAGATGAGGTGGCCTGTTGAAGAGACAGGAAGAAACTCGGTAATACCCTCCACCACGCCAAGGATAAGCGCATCGATAAATGTCATATGCTCATACTACCATTCAGGCCCCTGGTGATCGAAAGCTCGTCGCGAGAAACGAGAACGCACTCTCAGCGTCTGTAGAGATATGACAACTGATTCACGAAATAAAATAGCAGCGGGTGTAGGTCTTGGGCTTCTCACCCTTGGGGCAGTGGGTGGGTATTATCTGTATGCAGCCGAAGGAGCAACAAAACGGCGACGAAAGCTTCGTGCCTGGATCGCGGAGACACAAGAAGATCTTGCGGACGGCCTTGAAAAGGCGAACGAGCTTACCAAAAGCACCTACAAAGGCGCGAGAGAGAAAGCGGTAGAAGCGTACGAGGGTATCCAGGAGTTTGAGCTCAAAGACCTTGTCGTGATCGCGGCACTTGCGAAAGGTCTTTGGAACAAAATCCGCTCCTAAGCGATAGTGCTCGGCACGGGGACGTGCCGAATCGTCTGGAGCTCCTTGCGACGTGCTTTCCAGTCAGGAATAGCGTGTTCGACGAGTGCCCAAAAACCACTTCCGTGGTTAAACTCCCCCAGATGTGCAAGCTCGTGCACTACCACATAATCAAACAGCTCCTCTCGAATGAAGATGAGCCTGTAGTTGAAGTTGAGGTTGCCTTTTAGGGAGCAGCTTCCCCATCTGCTACGAGAATTGCGTATCGCGATACGGCCAACCGAAAACCCATACAGGCTATTCCAGATTGCCACTTTTTCCTCTACTTTTTTTCGTGCAGCCTCCTTGTGGAGGAGGTACAACTTTTGCGAACTGGCGTTCGTCCTCCGCTTTACTCTTTTTTTAAAAAATCTGATACGAAATCTCATGGACGGCCATACTTTTCAAAAGCGGCCTGCAATACGAAAGAGATCGGGAGCAGATATACGAGAACAATGATCCCTATCAGTACAACTCCCCGCTCGCCATCGCCCCAAATAAGGCCAGCTGAGCCGACAACGAAGGAAATTGCACTAAATGTTTTGAGTTCGTCTGACATGAAGATTAAAGAATGCTTAGGAAGCCCAGATCCGAGGCGACGAGGAAGGAAAAGCTGAGACGTACATCGGGTACGTTGAAGTTTTTCCTGACGAAGGCAACAAAGGAGGTGGGCTTCCTGGGCATTCTTTAAAGGACGTACATATCCTGGTTATATTCCCCCACCCCCACAAACTCAGCTTCACCAGACAGAATAGCCTCAAATGGCCGACATGCAAAGCAGCGCTCCGCTCCACGCGGGCAGTCAAAGCTTTTTGTCTCTCGTGCGGCTTTCACGCGCCGCGCTGCATCCAAAACCCGTTTTTCGGCATCCACAAGCGACGGCAGCTCTTTTTCGATCAGACCATCATCACGATCAAGGTACCAGTAGCTCGCTTTTGAGATAGCACGCTTTTGTGAGTTTCGTACAAGAAGATGGTACATGGGAAGTTGGAGCGAGTCGGCATTCTCTTCATTCTTTCCCGTCTTGAAATCAATAATATGCACTGAGTCATCTTCGGGCATATATTCCAGCCAATCCACCTTACCGCAAAGAATAATATTCTCTGCAGCCGAGAGATAGTAGTGCGGAAGATCGCCCGGAATGCGCACTGTCTTATTTATAAGTGGGCCCGGGTTTGCCTCAACTCGCGCGAGCATACCGAGCGCGCGCTCTTTAGTCGCAACTTCCTCATCAAGGCTCTTGAATCCTCCCTTTTTCCCCGCATACTTTTTCCAGTTTTTCTCGAGCCGTAGCGCAAGAGGCTCTTTCATCCGCTCCTCCGCCTTATACTCGACAAGACCTTCGAGCACTTCATGCACCGCCTGCCCCAGAGCGAGAGGCGGATTAATGACGTTTATTTTGCGCCCAGTTTTAGGATCTTTGTACACATTGTGCAGATAGTATGCACGCGCACATTTCAAAAAATCCCCAACCGAGGAGTGAGACACCCATGTTGCTGAATATTTGTCACTCATCCAGAGTTTAGAGATTAGAGTTCAGAGTTCAGAGCTCAGAGCTCAGAAAAAGAATACAAGGATGCAGATGCGCGGCGCAAGTGAGGAGCGAAGCAACAAAGCAGATGCACCTTTTATTCTTTTTCTTGCCAGAACCAGCCAATAGTGAAGGGAACTCCGCGAATCACCTCGATCTGGATCTTACCAAGATACCTTCCGTCCGAAAGGCGGACAATCTCGTCGTACGCAAAGAAACGTAGGTACCATGGATTTTCCGGGCGGTTATAGTCGATCTTTATTACTGAGAGCGCCTCGTCTCGTGCCCCTTTGGTGACATGCATCGTAAAGGGATACTCAAGATTGCGAGAACCTCCGCGAGTGAACACATTGAAACCAGTTTTTTCCTCAGCCTTAAACTCCTTGCCAAGCCAGTTTCCTACAGAAAACGATGGGCTTGTGCCTTTATAGAAACCATCAGGTAGAGGATCTGCTGTACCGGTGAGAAAATCCTTCTGCAACGGATCGCGCTCTACTTTATCGCGGATAAAAAAGAGGATAAGGAGCGCCAAAACCAGAACAATAAAAAGTGTGCGTATCATAGCCATATGATACATCAAGAGGGATTAATTGACAAAATGCAAAAACCATGCTACAAATAACCTGGCCGTCGCTTATTTTGTACACAACAGGAGGTTTGGCGTCGTGGATAATGTGCTGATCGAAAAAGCTCTGCTCGTCATCTGCATCGTGATCGCTCTCGCCCTCATCGGCGCACTCGAACGGGTGCGTACGATGGCGAGCAAGCGAGCCGAACAGCAACTTGCTCACTGGAAAGCAACCCATCCGGGAGCAACGCTCGAGTGGGACGAGCCGCAGGCCATCCTTCTCAAGCTGATCCGCGCTCGGGCCAAGGAGCTCACTCACAAAGAGATTGTGCACCGAGAAATTGCGAGCAGCGCGGGGTGGGAACTCCTGTGCAGCGAGCTCGCGATGCTTGTTCCGAGGAACAAGAACCTCATCCTTTCCGAACTTCGCGCCACGTTGCCCCCGAGCCTCTCCGGGCAACTTCCTGGCTTGTAGGGAAGGAAAATAAGAAGGGCCTCTCCGCCGCGGAGAGGCCCTTATTCTTATGTTTTGAAACCAAACTCTACAGCTTCTGCTCGCCTGGGCCAGGAGCCTTTGAGTCTGAATGAAATCGCATGATCACTGGGATGGCGGGATCTCCGGAAATTACCGGAAGATCATACTGCGGATCAAACTTTTGGTCCCCATCGTCGCGGTGGAGCATCGCGTAGAGCAGCTCACCATCGCGTGTCATTCGGGAAAGCTTTACTGGTACTCCCGTTTTCATTCCCGCCGCAAGATATGCCGAAGCTCCGAGGATAGCACCCGGAACGCCCTGCGCATCCTCATGGATTACCACAAACCCTCCATGAGCGAGAGTCACTGAGTCTACTGATACCACGTCTGATGGGCGCGCATCGGACGCCACGAGATCATTTTGCTCTTGTACCGCCACCTCATCTTCAGGAACAGCGGTTTTCTGAGCGCTCCACAGAGCGAGCCCACCTACGACAAGCACCAAGCCAGCGAGCGCTGCTATCGCATATTTTTTATTTTCCATGGCGACAGTATATCAGGTTACATTAATAAGAGATGCCTTTGCCCTCCACCTCGCGAGCAGTGCATAGACAAGGAGCAGGGTGCTGTAGTTGAGAAGCACAAACCACCACTGTGCCCATGAAATCCCATGAGCGAAAGTGACCGAGGAGAGGGGCCACAAAAGAGGGGTCGGGAAAAAGTGTGCCGTATGGGTAGGAATATCCATCAAAATGTGGAGAGGCCACCCAAGGAGCACTTTGGGGAATCTCCCCAACAGATACCACGCGAGAAGCGCAACAAGTCCGAACACAAAAAGACTGTGGCTGATGTTGTACAACGAGAGGGCAAGGGCGTACATCGCGCCCTCTCCTGCGGGCGGTTCAGTCTTATCCGGCGTAGGGAGCTCTGTCCCCTGCGTGAACACGGTATACATAGTCCAGACGAATGGGACCGTAAAAGCAAACAGATCTGGAAATATTCCCCAGAAAAATGCCTGCCACCAAGGCAGCCGTGTAGCCTCTTCTGGTTCACCTTTTTTCGTCTGCGCTTTTGCAAGGACGCCTGCCCAAAGGCCATGTGAAAGGATATCCATCCCGTTAGAAGCTCCCGTTGTTTAAGCCCCTCATTAAACAAGGGCCTTGACTGGCGGCCATTGTAAATGAGCTTTCCATAAGACTGTAGCTTCTAACGGGATCCATATCCCTAGTGTAACGCATCTGGAAAGAGAGCGTCTTAGACGGCATGAGCCAACAACCCTATCTCCTGCCGGTCGTTGTGTTTCTTGCCATCATCGCACTCGCGTTTGTGCCCGCAAACGGAGTTCGTGTACAGACACCACTTCTCCCCCAAACAGGTGGAGGGGTGGCCTCGCCTCGCATAGTCGGCACTGTTCGCTTTGCTGATGGTTCGCCCTACCAGGGTCCTGTTGTAGTTTCAGGCACTGCGCAAGCGGTCACCCTGGAGACGAATCAAAGTGGCATTTTTTCGATCGTAGGTTTGCCAGGCATGTACACCGTTACTATCCCACTGGGCCCCCGCACAACGACCGAAGTACAAGCAACGGTGAACCTCGAGGCTCTTCAAGATACTCACGTAACAATCACCATCAACACATTCTAGTTACCGAGATCGATGGGCTTTGTGAGAGACGTACGAAACAGATCATACTCCGCCGGGAAAAAGCGCTTGGCCATTTCGTGGATGCCGTATGTGATGAAAAATGCAGCAAACACGTCAATGGAATAGTGTAGGTGGCCAAGAAGTACCGTCGCCCCAAACCCAAGAGAGGAGAAGAGGAACAGATAGCGCAGAAGTGACTCTTTCCAATACATGAGTGCCATTAAAAATGGTATCCCGGTATGTCCTGAGAAGAACAGGTCCCCTCCAAACGTAAATGTCGAGACAACCAGGTTGTACGGATCGCGAATCGGAAGATGCGGCACTGGGCCAAGATGCGTAAGCGTAATAAACAACGAACGCACCACAATAAAGAGCGAGAGCGCTTTGAGGAAAAAGGGCACCTCCTTCGGCCTTCGCAGAAGCACCAGGCCAAGCACAGCCCAGAAAAACAGTGTGCCGTACACGAATACGAGACTGACATCAAATACCGGAAGAATATCGAGGATAAGATCGTCGACATACATTCCGCCACGGCTGGTCGCATACGTGCCTGCGTAGAAGTTTGCAACAAGTGCCAGCGCGAGAAGCAGTGAGCCAGAGAGAATCATCCCCCAGTACTCGCGCGTAAAAAGGGATCTGTTCATGAGAGTTCGAAGAGAGCTACGGTGTTACAACCACGGCACCGAGATCGCGCTCGTTGTTGAGATTTTTGTATCCCCAAGCACCCTTCATACCAAAGTTGAACGTCCACGACTGCCCTTTTGCGATAGACTTACCCGTATCAAAGCCAGGATAAAATTGGTCCTTTGCTGTTGGATGACCGTACGAGGTAACCCAGAGAGCACGTGAGCTTCCGTTTACAAATTTTACCGACTCACCAAGCTTTACCTCTACGAGAAACGGAGTAAAACCTTTGTCGGTGTACGTAACCGTAACAACGCCCTTTGCATCTCGGCCGGTTTTGCTATACGAGCTCTGGAGAAGAGGCTTCTTTGGAGCAGTAGCGGTAACAGGTGCGCCATCTTCTGTGGTAGTAGCACCAAGAGAAGATTCATCGCTAGGCATCATGTTCGCTTCATTCCCTTTCCACAGAGCAAACGCTGCGATTACGATAACGAGGACGCCGAGTCCAAAGAGCCAATTTTTTTTCATGTACACAAATAGTTAAAGATTCAGATCGATACCTCTATTAAAACGCACTCCCGAGATCTGGTCAATGGAAAACTATCGTGTGCGCGGCGTTTGCTCACCCTATTTTGGGAGATCAAGACGATCGAGCCGCAAAAGTCGAAACCCCAGATACACAACAAGTGCAATAATAAAAAAATCGATCATCCGAGAAACAAAATCTCCCCATTTTATTGTTGCTGTTCCAACAGTCCACACAGCGAGCGATAGGTCACCTGCTTTTCCAAGAGCGAGACCCACGAGAGGGTTGACGATATCTTCAACGAGCGCTGACACAAGCTTTTGCACAGCGCCACCAAGGACAAAACCGATCGCGAGACCCACAACTCCCTGTTTTCGTACAAACTCGATAAAGCCGGTCATGAGGAAAAATGAATGTGAATGATATGCAAAATTATACTACGGCTCGAGATAGCACGAGAAGCGGGCCTCATCGCATACCGGGCGATACCCTGGCACACTCGAAGGCTTGTACAGCCTAGGATCGCCATCTTGTGCGTAGCTCTCGATCGGAAAGGCACCCGTGCCGTATGTTTCGAGGGGCCCATATACCGAGGCTTCGTTTGGATACGCACCTTCGCGCGCATATTCAGTCTGATACTCAAAGCCAGGAGGTGGTGTGTATCGTATTCCCACAACAGGAAGATCATCCCTTGGAATGAGGGGAGCAAGCTTAAAATCAAGAAACCAGAAAGCGAGTACGGCAAAGACGACTATTCCCAACGGATCGCTCTCGCCTTTTTGGAAAAATCCTCTGTTCATGGGCGACCATTCTACCCCACTATGGAGTGCATCCGGAAGACGACAAAACCAAAAAAGTATTGTGCCGTTGGCCTACCCCTCCTTTTTGAGGTCGAGGCATGCAGAGTTGATACAGTAGCGCTTGCCAGACTCTCCCGGGCCATCATCAAACACGTGTCCCAGATGGGAGCCGCATCGCGCACAATTTACTTCGGTGCGAGACATACCATGACTCGTATCAGAATGAAGGGTCACCCCGCCACTCTTTGATACATCGGTAAATGAAGGCCAGCCAGTACCTGAATCAAATTTGGTATCCGAAGAGAAGAGCTCGTTGCCGCATACAGCACAGGTGTACATACCACTCTCGTGAGAGTTGTAATATTTACCGGTAAATGGCGCCTCGGTGCCTTTCTCGCGCAAAATATGATACTGGTCAGGTGTGAGCTTCTTTTTAAGCTCCTCCTCGCTTGGCATTTTAAAATTGTCGTCCATGGGACAATAGTACAAGAGTTTAGAGCCCAGAGTCCAGAGCTTAGTCAAAATAAAAAGCAATGCGCCTCTTCGAGGCGCATTGCGTCTAATCTCTGAACTCTGACAACTGAGCTCTCTGCTGCTAGAGTCCCAAAAACTTAGTCTTAAAAAGAGTCCATGCACCTCCAAACACCGTTGCTGCAGCGCTTGTCTCTGCTTCGATAAAAGAGGTTGGGGATACCTTTGGAGAGTTTCCACGCACACTCTGCATTTTGGCAAGAAGATCCTGGAGCTTATCGGCAAAAAGATCTACGTCGTCAAGGGAAGGATTCGCAAGCGCAGCATATGCCGACTGAGCCTCACCGAAGAGAGTCCTCACTTCTGTCAGATCCATCTTGTTCGTCCGAGCAAGCGAAGCAATCTCGCGCTTGATCCTTGGCAGCGTTGTCGCTGCAGCCGTTATTTGAGTTACCGCACGATCACATTCGCCAAGCTGTAACATGACATCACTAATATCAGACTGGTCGATATCTTCTACGGTTTCCGCATTAGCAGCCCTGAGAGATAGTGTGAGCGCTGAAGCCATTTCAAGCATCTCGGTGCATTCAGAAGGCATTCCGATTGACTTCGGCAGCTTTGTAGCTTTTTTCTTAAATGCCGCAACCTTTTTATCAAGGGCTGTCGCATTTTTCTTAGCTGCGATAAGCATCTGTGCGGAAGAAGGAGCTTTCGAAGGGCCAAAATGATCCTGGAGCTCTTTTTCTATTCGATCAGCAACATTCGGGTTCTGCGCACTAGCGCTCACGGATGTCTGTGCGCCAGTCGTATTCTGGGCTGGAAACGTTTTAGGAAGTGGGAGCGGTGGCTTCGAGAGAGCAGGCGGGGCAACAATCGGCGCACTACCCGGCGTGATCGCCTGAATAGCCTGAAGCTCTCGTATCTGCTCAGGCGACATGCGGCGAAGATCTTCTACTGTCGGAGGGTCAGTCCGGAGATGCTCCTGCAACTCGAGGAGTTGTTCTGGCGAGAGGTTGCTGAACGATCGCACCACCGGAGGTGGAGGAGGCGGAGGAGGAAAAGACCCTGCTGTCTGGGCAACCAAAGCTTGCGGTGGCGGCACTGCAGGCAACGCATCTCGTACAGGATTAAGAGGCGCAAGCAAAGCGGCTACAATATGTAAGAAGTCCATTGCGTCATAGTAACACCGAAGACCCCGATCAGTTCATACAACTCTGTGGAAAAAAGATCTCCCCAGGCAAATATCTCAGATATACGATACGATAGAGACAGCATGACTCCTCTCCAAAAGCCTCTTCACGTCCACTCCCTTCGCGGCGCGCTCTTTTTTCTGATCCTCTCTCTCCTCGCACCACCCTATGTAAAGGTGAGCGCCGAAGCGCCGACGATCACCTCGTTCGTCGCAACCAACAACACCATTCTCATGCGTTTTGCATGGGAGATATCAAATGGCGGCGGCCACTCTTTTTCGGTACCCTGCATCCCAAATATTCGCTACTACAAAACAGACTTTTCGAGCTTTGCATGCGGTACTCCAACATCCATAAGCACCAGCGCCTCCGCCGCTTTTGAGCTGTTTGCTGCCAACTATTCAGGTGGACCAACTCTCGTGACAGCCTACCTTACCCCGCTCGATGGGTCTGGGACTCCCTTTTCTGA
Source organism: Patescibacteria group bacterium (assembly GCA_040384765.1). GTDB lineage: Bacteria > Patescibacteriota > Minisyncoccia > Phycocordibacterales > JBBUBG01 > JAZKIQ01. The sequence continues at coordinate 153,076 of JAZKIQ010000001.1, forward strand.
AGCAGCTCGAGCGGTATCACTGACAATCCCGAGTATCACCTACCCCATCGACACGTTCGACCTTTCCACTACCACCATAAGCTCAGCCTATCCGACACTCACCCTTTCTTGGTCAACCGACAAATGGGTACCGGGCGCAAACTTCATTTTTGAGTGCAGACCTTCTATCACCATATACGAAGGCACCACCCTCGATGGGCGACCACTTCCCTGCGGAACAATAGCTTACAGCACCGCCCTTCCCACGACAGGTGGACGACAGTTTACCTTCAAAAACAGCGGCACTGATGCAGATACTGTTTCAATCTCGATAATCCCTTCTCTTGACGACGGCTTCGACCAGACCCACCCCACAACAAAGTCGGTGGTGGTGCGCGCCACAAAAGAAGAAACTCCTTCGATCACCGTAACCCCCGAAGAGGTTATGCTCCTAAGCAAAGCCACCACCACCATCTCCTGGGTCGCCAAAAACTCTCCAGGTGTGCGCATCGCTCTCGCCTGTGCAAACAACAGCACCATTCTGCTCGGCGACCCCTCAATTACCTGTACCCGAAATACGGAAAAGCAGTTCCCTCCCACAGGATCGATCACGATCGTAGGCGAATCAAAAGATGGCGGAAGGACGAGCGCAACTCTCGAGATCTTTCCAGCCGCAAAAGATGGAACATACGTTCTTGGACTTTCAAAAAAAGCGCACATTATCATTGGCCCAATCTCACAACCGCTTCCACAAAAAGAGGTTACCCCAATCTCCCCATCAGTTACCCTAGTACCTGTGCCCACAAAAACGGTATCGCCCACGCCAGCCTTTCGCTTCACAAAAACAATCAGGCGAGGCTCCGAGAACAACGATGTTACCGAACTGCAAAAACTCCTCTCCCGTTTTCCCGCCATCTACCCTGAAAAAATAGTACTCGGCTATTTTGGAGCCGCGACAGAGAGAGCTGTTGCTCGCCTTAAAGTGAAATACAAGATAGTGGGTGATCCTGTAGGTGTTGTTGGTCCGAAGACTCGAGCAGTTCTCAACTCGCTCAGCAAATAGGTTGATAGAGCGCGACCGTAATGGGGAGAGCTCCGGCTCGTCTTTTGTGGTGAGTCTGAAAAGCTTAGCCACATCACATAACGATCATGTTCATCGCCCGTAGCGCACTGCTAGCAGCGGGAGTTGCGATCCTTGCCTCCTCTGCTCATTTTGCCGTAGCAGCCGATACCTTAGAGAGGCCATTTCTCATTAGTGGCCTAGAACAGAGTGAGATTCTCGCCTGGAGGACAGAGGCATCCACTATTGCCCTCGAAGCTGGAGCTCCTCCCAAGGAAGCCCAGGCTCCTTCGGGAATTACCCTCGTCACAAGCTCTCAGCTCAAGGAGACGATCCTGCCGGTAGAGTCCAACGCATTTGTTGCCACCTTTCAAAACACCGGCCTCGCAACAACCGGCCTCATCAACCTTGAACTCAAAGATTCCGAAGGAAAGAAATGGAAGCAGGCGTATTGGGACAACCTCATGCTTGGTCCGGGAGCGTACCGCACGGGAGTCCTCGAAACTGGCTTTTTGCCTGTCGGCACCTACTCGTGGAGCGCTGGAGTGTTTGATCCAAGCTGGGGAGCCACCCGCGAATGGCACGACTCACTCCTCTCTTTTACGGTGAGCACCAGCACAAGCGCCACCACAACCGCTACGAAGAGTACCGGTTTTCCGATCGGCCCTTCAGTACGTGGGGCAGACTGGAATGGAAATATTATGGTTACGCACATCGAGAAGCCAGAGAAGGGCCGCGATGTAACGCTGTACCTTATCTCCACCGGAAGTGACGCATACGGAGTGACGACGCATCTTCTCCTCAAGAACCCACATACCGGTGAAGTCGTCCTCGATGTAACAACCCGTGAAAAAGATATCTCTTCAAGCGAACCGCAGGCATATGGCCTGACGGTGCCACCAAGCTTCCCCGGGGGCACCTATGGACTCGCCGTGCAGGTGTACAACAAGAACTATTCACTCAATAGTGTGTTTGCTGACCTCGGAACGGTAGAGGTGCAATAAAGCAAAGGGACAAGGGATTAGGGACGAGGGACAAGTCTGCAGAAAATAAAGAGCGTCGCCCTTTGAGCGACTCTCTTTATTTGAATTTACTTGTCCCTTGTCCCTGTTCCCTGATACCTACGCAACTCTTTCCGCAAACACCACCAGCCGCTCTGCATAGGTGTTCTCGCCTGGCAGCCACTCCCCATGGCACGTGATCAGGTTGAGATGAGCCTTGCCGTCAGATGAGAGGAACACATCGGAGGTGTTTGGCTCACTGCGATCGTATACATGCGTACGAGTCACGCGAAAGGTAACGGTCGTCCCATCGGCTCGCAGAAACTGAAATGTATCACCCACAGCAAGCGACGAGAGATGCTTGAATACTCCGGGAGTTGATCCGCCGTTGTCGACGTGAGCTCCAAGCACAGCCGTGCCAACCTCGCCAGGCAACGCACCACCATTCCACCAACCAATATCTACAAAGTTGTTCGGTACGGCCATCTTGCCGTTTTTCTCAAGGCCCATCGAGAGAACCTGCGCATCTACGCCAATCTCCGGAATCTGGAGAAGTCCAATCGAGTTTTTCTTCTGCGGAGCTGGAGTAGCCACAGGCCGAGCAATACTCACCGGAACTGCTGCGACTGTTTTTTCTTCGATCAATGGAGGGCTTACTAGCGTGACGGGCTCCACCACAGTTGGTGCCGGCGACTCTTTTACCACAACAATCGGATTAGGTGATGAAGCAACAGAGAGCGGGGCGGCATAGGCAGCTTTTATCGCCGTTCCGAGAAGTGCAACGCCGATCATAATAAAGATGAGACGAAAAAGTCGATATGAAAGATCCATTGATTGAGTGTATAGGTTAGTGCCGTGCTTTTTGGGCAGAAGAAAGGGCGCTCCCTTTATAGAGTGCCCGGCTTTCGTCACAGATATCCGCTTACTAGCGGATTCCGCGACCCCGCCTCAGTCGCCTTCGCTCCCTCCGGCCGATGACAGCTTATCTGTTCTCTGTCATCCAACACACGGTAGCGTAAGTATATCGGCCCTCTACGGGAACACAAGCACAGCAATAGTGTCAAAAAAGTTCCGGAACAGCCCTCCTCTTAAAACGGCTTCAAAATCTAAAAGGGAATAGTCAGATCAGGAATTCCAAAATGCCTCATCGGCACGTGGTTCCCGTGCTCACTTTGTGTAGCACGACCACTATTTTGGTTTCCTGTCCTTCCTTTCCCTTAAGAGCTTTTTGCAGATGTTTTAAGAAGAGGTCAGATTCCTCCACAGACCGCGAAAGATTCAGATCTTTTCCATCACGGTTTGCTCACCGAACTCTTCATCGGCTAGATCCGCCTGCGCTTCTGCTTTGGTTTTGTGGATACGGCCATCGATGTGGTTTGGGGGTGCGTAAACGGTGTACACCTTGAGCGATGTACTGCCAGTATTGAGAAAGTTGTGCTTCGTGCCTGGAGTGACCACCACCACGTCGCCCGCACCTATCGTATACTCCTCCCCTCCTACAAAGGCCTTCCCCTCACCCTCGAGAAAAAAGAGTGTCTGTTCAACATGGGCATGCACCTCAGCTCCAATATCCTCTCCTGGCTTAATGTCCATCACCACGAGCTGGGAAAGCTCGCCCGTAAAAAGCGTGGTGCGAAAATTCGTGTTGTTTTTTGCCTCTTCCAAAATACGTGTATGATATGACATATGAATCACAAAGCTTCTAAAGTTGTTGTAGTGCTTCTCGTGCTGGTAGGCATTATCTACTTCCTCGCCAATTAACCCCTGCTTCTTAAATCTTTCTACAAATCCCCAGATCCGAGGCGTCGAGGAGAGACAAAGCAGAGTTGTAGATTAGCTACTACGAGGCTTTTCTCGACAAAGACAACGAAGGAGGTGGGGATTTTAGGAATGATTTAGCAACTCGGCGAATTTCTTTTGGACCTTTTCTAGCTTAGGGTTGATCACCACCTGGCAGTACATATTTTGTGGATTTCGCGCAAAATAGTCCTGGTGATACTCCTCGGCTGGATAAAACGTATCGAGTGGCGATACCTCCGTAACAATCTTTCCACCCATCTCGCTTGAGCTGTTTAGGTCGGCAATAAACTTCTCTGCGGCGCCTTTTTGCTCAGGTGTTGTGTAAAAAATTGCAGAGCGATACTGAGTACCTACATCCGCACCTTGGCGATTGAGCTGTGAAGGATCGTGCGTGGCGAAGAACACCGTCATGAGCGTCTCAAAAGTGACTAGGCTCGGATCGTATTCAATCTGGATCACCTCGGCATGACCCGTCGTGCCTGTACACACCTGTTCATAGGTAGGGTTTAGCACGGCGCCGCCTGCGTACCCAGGCATAATCCCCTTTACCCCTTTCAACATCTTAAACACCGCCTCGGTACACCAGAAGCAACCCCCACCAAAGACTGCTTTTTCCGTATTCATGCCCGCAGTATAACAAAAAGCACAGTTCCATAGGAACTGTGCTTTTTGTTATAGGAACGCTAATACTTAGTCGACGAAAGTGAGGGCCTTGCCGGTCTTGCCCGCCCGGCCGGTGCGGCCGATACGGTGAATATAATCCTCATATGTTGCCGGAAGATCAAAGTTGATCACGTGCGACACGTTTGGAATATCAAGGCCGCGAGCAGCAACGTCTGTTGCCACAAGCGCCTTTACCTCGTTGTGCTTAAACTGGTTGAGGGCACGCACACGATGAGACTGCGTCTTGTCGCCATGAATCGAAGCAGATTTGATACCGCGACGCTCAAGATGCTGCGAAAGGCGCTCTACGCCATGCTTGGTTCGCCCGAAGATAAGCACTTTTTCAAACTCATCTTTTGAGAGCATGTCATGCAGCACGTCGAGCTTGTCTGCGCCTGGCGCAATACGCACGACGTCCTGGTCCACTGCCTTTGATGTATCCCGAGTCTTCACTGAAATACGGACAGGATCATTAAGAAACTCGCCGACAAGCTTCTCGATCTCGCGCGAAAACGTCGCAGAGAAAAAGAGGGTCTGACGCGGAGTAGGCATGAGCTCTGCGAGATAGCGCATGTCGCCAATGAATCCCATATCAAGCATGCGATCTGCCTCGTCCATTACAAGCGTGTTGAAATAGCTGAGGTTGAGAACACCCTGCTCAATAAGATCCTTCAAGCGACCAGGGGTACCGATCACAAAGTTGTTGCGATACTGGAGTGCGCGAATCTGGCGGCCCATCGGCGCGCCACCAACGCACGAGACAGAATGAATACCCATGCCTACTGCAAGCAAGCGAAGCTCGTCCTCGATCTGAAGCGCAAGCTCGCGAGTAGGTACGACCACGAGCACACTCTCCTTCTTGTTCATCAGAATCTTCTGGAGAAGTGGTAGGAGAAATGCAGCCGTCTTGCCGGTGCCGGTATTGGCAATACCAACAACATCTTTGCCCATAAGAACCTGTGGAATCGCAGCGTCCTGGATCGGGCTTGGGTTTACATATCCACGACCAGCGACAGAACGCTTGATCCTTTCGTCAATAGGAAAATCAGCGAAAGAGTGTTTTGGAATAAACTCCTCTACGATAGAGGCCGACGGATCGGCGCGATTAATAAATTTTGATACGTCGCTAAACGAGCTTCGGCCTTTTGGGCCGCGGCTGCCGCTAAAACGACGGTTGGGGCCGCCCTGAGGGCGACCACGAAATGAGTTGCGATACATACACAAACGGCCTAAAGCCGCAGGTAGTCTTTATATTGAAAAGCAAGGCGACTACGATTCTCGGCGTCAGTCAGAAGGGCGAAACGCCTGAAAACTGAGGAGAAAACTTACTTAAATATAAGTATATACTACTTTTTACCTATTGTCAATCACTCAAGGTGAAGTGGGCGTACCGGTGCGAGCACGGCTTTTGGGTTCGTCTTCCACTCATCGGAGATGTCTCGGTAGAGCTCAAGCTCATTGCCATCTGGGTCGAGAATATAGATGCTATGCGTCATTCCATGGTCAGCTGTACCCACGATCTGTACCCCATTTTTCTTGAGTTCGCGCCACGCCTGCGCGAGCTCATCCTCGGTGTCAGCAATTTTAAAACCAATATGGTAGAGACCAGGCTCCTGCCCCTTTGCTCGGGCAATGCCGCCCACCTCAATCAGCAACAGCTCATGGTGAGTTCTACCGGAGCTAAACATTGCCATCGGACCCTGCCGCACAATCTCATGAAAGCCGAGTATGTCGCGATAAAAATCGGCAAGCTTTTTAACATCCGTAACGTAGAGCACTATGTGCCCAAGCTCTTTGATCGTCATTCGATAAGAAGCGAAAGTGAATAATCGAACGCCTCGTCTGCCGTTTCAAACGTTTTCAAACCAAAGCGCTCTGCTTCAGCCTCGTATCGGGGCCGATCGTCCTCAAAAAACCCCTTTGCCTCAATACGCTGAAGCTCCTCCGTAGTGCCCCACCGAGGATCCTTCTTGTTACGCAAAAACACCTCCTCAAATGAGCGACCTACGAGCACCACCATCGGCATATCCAGATCTTGCCGAACAAGATGTGGCAACAGATTTACGCTTTCAAAAATGACAGGCCTCGGCTCATTTTCATACGATCGTATTTTTGCAAGAAATGCTGGCCAAAACCCTTCTGACTGTCGGACGAGATCGTTCCACTGCTCCTCTTCCGAAGTTTCTGCATAGTACTGGGCCTCATCCTTCTCCCAGAAAAACTGCGTCCACAATCGATACGCCGGATCCTTTGAGAGCTCTTCGCGCAGGTCATCAAGATGCACGGCAACACCTCCGGTAGCAGCCGCAAGCTTCCGAGCAAGGTACGACTTCCCACCAGTGGGGATGCCCGTAATACAAAGACGTTTATAGGGCATTGCGATACTGTTCGATATATTGGAGAAACTCTTCTCGCCCTGAAAGGAGCTTGGCCTCCACAAGCACCGGTGCAAACGCCTTTTCAATCTCCCTCCGCTCCTCTTCTGTCACCTCTGCAACAACTTTTGTTTCAAGAGGCACGTCGATACGCCAAACCAAGATGTATCC
>JAZKIQ010000001.1:160167-187454 GCA_040384765.1 Patescibacteria group bacterium
TCGAGGTCGTGGTGATCTTCTGATCTGTACCCCTCGACATAGCCATAGTCTACGGGGTAGGTAACGCCCTTTAGTGGATAGGTGTTCCACACAGGGTCGTTCTCGGTCTCAAAAGATTTATAGCTCCCCTTCGGGTTTTCAATAACAATCTTCAGATGATCGCGAATCGATTTTTCCATAGATAGTTCACTACTCCACGCGAATGAATTCAAGAATCTGCGCTTTGTAGCGGTTGTACAGATATCCAACCAAAAGAAGGATCACACCGAGCGTCATGAAGGAGATGAAGCGATAGAAAGAGGAAAGCCCGAGCGAGTCGTACAGAAACACTTTTGCAATAACGAGTGCGCACAAAGAGATGCCGAACACTCGTGCCGTGCCAAGCCTCTTCCAGATGCCAACCACAAGCACCAGAAGTGCATACAAGAGCCACGCTACGGACAAGCTCACCTGCTTCATATTTTCAATAGACCGATTGTCTCCGCCAGACACACGCAGCTGCGTAAAGTACGTGGTAATTTCGAGCGAGATGAGCGCGAGCATACTGCCGTGGAAAAGGAGCGCCAAGATTGCTATTTCGGAAGAGAGGCCAGTGGCAGAGGCATCGGCGGCCATGCGGGAGCGCCAGCCTACGAGCGTATTAGCTGCAGCGAGAGCGAGGATAAGGAGCAGGAGGGTACGAGTATTGAGGAGCACTGGCATCGCACCATAGTCTGAAACTCCCACGACCCACCAGAGCGAGAGTATATATCCTCCAAGTGCTGCTATGCGGAAGCTTTCGTCACGAAACAGTATCGCTACAGCACCTGCGACAAACCCATAGATCGTAAAGATAAGCGGCAGCCACAAGAAACCGTAAAATTGCTTCACTTCGGATGAAGCCACGGCGGCAAGGAGCAGAAGCGCAGCATGTGCCGCAAGGAGATGTGCTCCCTCGTCTGCTTCGCCAATGACACCCTCTCGAGAACTCCAATAGAGATACGAGATCGCCCCCAAACAGAGTGCGAGAACGAGGCCCGGCAGGAAGCGATCGTTGAGAAACGCCGACTGCACAGACACAAACAGATCGACGAGCACGAAACGAGAAAGTGCAATGACCGCCAGGGCACTTCCCACCTGCCTGAGGCGCTTGGAGCCAAGCTGAAAACCGAGCGCCACAAGCACAAGCGCCTTTACACTCCAAAGCATTGTGATCACGTACGCCTTAAACTGGATCGGGATTGCGATAGCAAGTAGTGCGAGACCCATACCGATCATACTTTGGCGATACGCTGTCGTGCGCTCATCAGAAAGCCCAAACACGGACCCAAGCAAGATATGAAATATGCCGAGAAGCGCTATCACCCCGCCAGTCACATCTGGATAGAGCGGGTTGAGGATTGCGTAGAATATCCCAAAAACAAACGAAGCATTTGCGATGGGAAGCGCTACATTGAACTCACTTTTAAGATCTCGAGCACTCGCAGCGGTAAACACAGTTACCCCGAGGAAAAGGGCACCGTATACAGAAGCCCACACCAGCGCATAGGTCCAGTATGCCGAAGAGTATGCACCTCCAAACCAAGAAACATACCAGAGAATGGTCCCGAAGAAGCTTACCAACTCAAGATCGCGCCATGAACGGAAGCGAGCGATTGTGAGGAGGCCTGCGTTCAAAATAAGCAGGTACACAAACATCTGGGTCGGGAGCTGCAGCTCGTATCCACCAAACATAAGCGGGGCCAGGAGGCCACCAAGCGAGGCGTAGAGCGCGAGATACTGCGCTCCCAGCATAACGGCGAGCCATACTCCGATTGCGGTAATAAGGCCTGCGATGATATACGCAAAATCTTGTCCTATGAAATGGTAGTAGTTGAACGATGCAAAGTTGGAAAGGTGCCAGACGCCAAGACCTGTTCCCACGAGCACCTGCGCATACGCAAAGTAGCGGCCTCGAAGCCACATGCCGAGTGCGACAAGCACAATTCCGCCCACCACCCCAAGCGCAACACGCATCGATTCAGACAAAAGACCCGCCTGAATTGCATACTGAAGAAAAAAGCCAGTTCCGAGCAACACGGCAAGGCCGCCAATGCCGGTGAATATCTTGCTTCCAAATTTGTATTCGAGCGCACCTTCTTGCGAAGAAGGTGCCGGCACTACGGAAGGCGCAGAAAAAGCGGCGGGTGGAGGTGGCGGCACCATCGCAGCAGCGAGAGGCTGACCCACTTCCGATGGCTGCTGCGCACGATCACCCTCTACGCGCAGCTCTGCAAACGAAGCTTGCTTTTGGGGCCCCTGGCCGCGAAGCGCTGCGATCTCGCGCTTCATTGCGTCATGTTCATCGAGAAGATAGACCGACCGGCGCCAAAGACCAAATACGCATGCGAGCAAAATGAGTGAAAGGAGCATGCCCTCATGGTAGCACAGCAATAGACCACTCCCAGCTCGTACCAGAACCCCCTACTGCACCTTCTCAAGATATCCTCCCGCGTCGAACGATACCGTTCCTAGCTGCGAAGCGTACATATTTCCAAAAAGAGAGAGGAGGAGCACGCCGACCACGAGAGCGCCGTTCCAAGCGAGGCGTGGATGAACCGTATGCTTGCGATGCCATACGAGGAAAAAGAGTGCGAAGAGGAAGATTGCAACAAAGCCCGCATACGCGTACGAAAGCGCGTGGCGCGGTGAGGAGGCGAGCACCGCCGCCTCTGGGCGTGGGGTAATCTGCGAAAGCGCAGGAACTACTGTTTCGGCTCGAGCATTTTCCTCGACGTGCTCAAACAAAGGCGCTGCGGCCCGCGAAGGGGTAGCCGCTTTCTCTGCCAGAGCAATCGCCCTCTCTTTTGTCCCGAGCATCTGCACCACAAAGGTGGCAGGCCTGCCGAGGTAGATGCCCTCAGCGATCCCTATCCCAACATCTTCAAACTCTTTTTTAACGATATTGTCACGGTGCTCGGGCGAGGCCATCCAGGCACGCTGCACATCGATAGAGTCGGTATAGTTTACCGCCAGATTCTCCCCTGCATAGCTGTAGCTATAGCCTACCTTCTCGAGCCAGCTCCAAGGGGTCGCTCCGCTCGGGCTCTCATGCGCAAAATAGCCATTCGCCGCCATATCGTCGGCCTTCATCTGGGCAGCGCGCGAAAGGAGTGGGTCAAGCGTAAGCGAAGGTGCTTCGGCCTCAGCACGATCAGCGTTTGCAAGATCTACAAGCGCTCTCGAAAAAACAGATGCTCCGGAAAAAAGACTCGGCACCAGGTTAAAGACGTGTGCGCCAAGAAAACTTTCGGAGACGAGCACCACCATGAGAAACGCAAAAGCGAACTCAGTGCGCAAGATATGCGGTCGATGCCCGTTGCGCCGATGCGGTACAAGATGATCCCGAAAATGCGAGAAAAAATCTTTCATTCATCTTTAGTATACATTTCGTACAACAAAAAATCCCCCACTTGTGGGGGATTTTTTGTTGTACTACAAGTCCAATACTAGCGAGACGAAAGAGGTGACGAGACGCTCTGGCTTACTTTCGCACCCAAGTTGAGCATTGCGCGTGTCTTTGGACCTACAAGGCCGAGTGCATCGATACCGTGCTTTTTCTGATAGAGACGGAGGGCAGCTCGAGTAACCGGACCGAAATAGGTCGTGAAATCTCCCTTAAAGAATCCTTCTGCTGCAAGAATCTTCTGGAGCTCTTTCACATCCGTGCCACGTGAGCCAAACGAGAGCCCTCGAGTAAAGCGAAAGATCGATACACCAAGCACTGCACCTTGAGGTGCGGATGGAGCCTGAGATACGCTCTGTGCTGGCTGGGATGGCTGTGGTGTCGTGAATGTCGCGCCTGCGGTTGACCCGCCACCTCCGCCACCACCACTCTGAGATACTGGGCCGTTGCCTCCGCCTACTGATGCGCCGCCAAGCGATGCTGGAAGCGGCTCAAGCTGGCCGAATGCAGTGAGGTGGTACGTTACGATCTTTGTCTGCGTGCTGTTTGCAATGTAGCACTCACCTGAGAAGACAGGTGACACTGGTGCTGCAAAGCTGCCACTACACTGATTCATTGCTACCCACGAACTTGAGCCTGCAGGCTTGTATGCCGCCGGGCCACTAGCGGTAGGCATGATGATCGTTACCGGCTTCGAGAAGAAGATTGGTACCGATGCTCCGACAAACACCTGGTCGTTTACCTTGAAACCTGCTGGTCCTTGGATACCTACCGTGTTCACAAAGCGCTCTGGGGCGATAGTGCCGTCCCAGCCACTCGAAGAGAAGATCGCTGTGCCGTCTGGAATAGAGACCGAAGCTCCTGGGAAGTCAGCATTGGTAAACGTAACCGGTACATCTGGCGTACCCGATTCAAGGACAACCGCTTTCTCGATCGTTAGCGTCTGATCACCTGTCGTAAGCGTCGTGAGGTTTGCGCCAACAAGGTCTCCTGTCGTGATCGAGCCGATCGACTGCGATGCGCCACTGAGAGTGATCGAGCCTGCCGAAAGTGTGCTTGCACCTCCCGAAAGATCCACCACCGTAGCATTGCTCAAACCAACCACCGTAATCCCCGGAGGAAGATCTGCGGCACCTGCAGTCGGTGAATCGAATGAAGCGTTGCTCCCGTTTGTGGAGAGAGTGCTTCCTGAAGTCGCAAATACCGTAAAGGTCTGGTTATTTGTTATGCGAGTGTTTGTACTTGGATCAACACAAGAGAACGCAAGCGTATGTACACCTGTGACAAGCGGACCAATAGCTTGTGAGTGAGAGACGCCTCCTGTCGTTGCCATCGTACTCGTTGCAAAGTCGAGACCGTACGAACAGATAGCTGTTTCGTCGGTACTGAGAGCAAGAGTAAGTGTCGTTGCCGTACTTACTGAAGGCTGCGGATTCGTAATGGTAACTACTGGCGCAACAGAGTCGAAGGTAATGGCAGTGCGCGTGATCGTTACCGAAGCGTTGCCTACGGCATCCGTGCCATCAAAGGCGACTGAGTACTGGCCCTTCTCTACGAGCGTCTGGGCAACTGCACATCCGTTTACCGTGTCTGCAAGGTTAAGCGCATGTGCTCCTGCGTTCTTCGCTGTACCAACAAGTGCACACGAGTGGGGAGATCCTGCATCTGCGGTGCCTCCTGTGTTCGTGAGAAGAATCGTACCCGAAGCGATGTTCTCAGAAAGCGTATACGTAATCTGAGAAGCCGTCGTTACGTTGTTGATGAATGCGCTGTTTGCTGGCGCTACTGGGGTGAATGTCGGAAGAACTACATCCTTCACACTTGGCGCTGTTGCTGCAGTGCTTATGTTACCTGCACCATCAGTAAGGGTTACCGAGAAGGTAAGGGCGCCATCTGCAAGAGTCGAGAGATTGATAGCTGCTACGGAAAGTGCGCCGCCAGCAGTGAGAGTAGAGGTGTTCGCCACAACTCCAGCTCCGCTGTCAGTAATCGTATAGGTTGCAACGGTACTCCCTTCTCCTGTTCCGGTCAGTGAACCTGCCGTTACATTTCCCGCGTTTACCGGATTCGTAACTACAATTACAGGGACCGCTGGCGCAACCGTATCCTGCACGACAGCCGGAAGCACTGTTGCTGCACTTACGTTACCTGCAGCATCGGTAGCAATCACCGAAGGAAGCACTACACCATCCACAAACGCACCCGGAAGAGCAGTGGTGCCGTCAACTGAGATGGAGAATGCGGTCGCACCCAGAGTGAGCTGCTGGGTCGCATTTTTTGCATTTGCCGAAACATCGGTAAGCGTTGCGCTTACGAGTGCATCTGCCTCTGCAGTTCCAGCCACAAGAATTGCTGCTTTTTCTGCATTGTTAATTTTGTTGTCCGTCGCGATCGAGCTTACCGTAGGCGCTGCTGGTGCCACGGTATCAAGGGTGAGCGAGAGAGCAGCCGAAGCAACACTTACGTTTGTTGCAACGTCGGTGATCGTTGCCGTAATTGACTTGACACCATTCGCACCGAGCTGTGTCGTTGCTACGTTGAAGCTATAAGTACCCGCTGCCTCAGGCGCGGTAAGCACATGGGTAAGTGGAGCTGGAAACGCAACACCTCCGAGAAGAAGCTTGAGCGTGTCCCCTGCTACCGCACCCGTGCCAGCGAGCGACACAACTACGGGGAATCCTGCGATCTCTTCTGCGGCATTGATAAACGGACCCGCTGCTGCCGTAGGCGCTGCTGGCGCCGTAGGCGCAGTGGTGTCGATGATAATATCGTGGCCAGTTGCAATTGCCCCTGGTACTGGGAGGGTAAGCGTTGCGGGGTTTGCGGCACCGTCGTTGATCGTGCCACCTGCGAGCGTGAGTGAACCCGTCCCTGTGTAATCAAGATCTGCTGATGTGTTACCTGCAGCTACGGTATAGCGGAACACAAGGCTATTGCTTCCCGTACCCGAGAGGTAGTTTGCCGAGCCGCCCGAGTTGAGAGCAAGCGTTGGCGTACCTGCTACGACAACATTCTCCGAAAATCCAATCGCCACATCAACCTGCGTGCCTATTGTGTACGCTCCGTTTGCTGGTGATGTGATGTCGATTGAGGAGACTGTTGGTACTGTCGTGTCGATCACAATCTGCGAGGTTGCCGCAAGGTTTGATACTGGAGTGAAATCTGAAACAGTATTTGCTGCTGCGTCATTAACGGTGCCAGAGATGCCGGTCGTCGTGAGGTCGGCTGAAGTTTGTGCACCAGCAACCGTGTAGCTGCATCCACCGCTTGCTGCACCCGATATCGAGAATGAACAGCTACCACCGGTATCGAACGAGACAATCACTGAGCCTGTCGAAGTGACTGCTTCCGAGAAGGTCACCGTTACAGGCACTACCTGGCCCACGGTATACGAGCCATTCCCAAGCGAGCTCGTTACCGAGAGGATCGTTGGAGCTGTCGTATCAACCGTAAACGCTGTTACAGCGAGTGCCAAGCTTGGGTTGCCAGCTGCATCACTTACCGTCACCGTACAGTTGCTGTACGCAGCATCGGCGAGCGTATTAAACGTGACACTGTTTGCCCCAAGTGCTGCTGCCGTAGTGACGCTTGCGCAGCTACCTCCGTATACGATAGTGCCCACCTCGGTCGTGCTGAAGCTGTAGCTTGGCGTGTTGTCATTCGTTGGGGTCGCAATCGGTGCAATCTGCAAGAGTACCGGCGCTGTCTTGTCGAAGGTTACAATCGAGGCGTCTGTGGTAGAAACAACAGCCGTGCCAGCGTTACCCGCGAGATCAGAAAACGCTATCGAAAAATCGATCGCTGGGTCGTTAGACTGCGCACCCGTCATCGTAAACGATGCCGAGTATGCATTGCCTCCAAGTGAAGAGATCGTGGCTACCTGGCCAGCAATCGTTGCCGATGGGGTGCTGATCGCTTCATTCGAAGTAAAGAGCACAGTCACGAGATCGCTCACTTTCGCGAGAGCAGTGTTGTTTGAGTTGTTCGAGGCAATCGTTACCGACGAAAGTGCTGGAACGATGTTGTCTACGACAAAGGTATCACCTGCTGTTGGCACCGCTGTGATTGGGTTTCCTGCGAGGTCTGTACCGACAGAGAGGGCGATCGTTGCTGCGCCATTGCCCGCACCAACCGTGTGCCCATACGACGCATGGGTCGTATCAGCGTACGTCATGTCGGTAGCCCCAAGTGTGTTTGCACCCGAGATGGCAACTTTTGTGTTGGTAACCGCCATCACTTCGTTGAACGTAGCGGTGATCGTGAGCACTGCGCCAGACTTTACCGGGTTTGCTGTCGAGTAGCCGATCGAAGCCGTTGGGGCAGCAGTATCAAGCGTAAACGAAAGTGCCGCTGATGTGGCGCCCACGTTTCCTGCAGTATCGGTCAGCCGAGCAGTAATAGCCTTTGCTCCATCGACACCGAGCTCGGTGCCAGCAAAGGTAAATGCGTAACTTGGTGCTGCTGCTTCTGGGCCAGTAAGTACGTGTGTTTGAGGTGTTGGAAATGCAACGCCGCCAAGGAGAAGCATCACCGTGTCACCCGTGAGGGTTCCCACAGGAAGCGGCACAGTGATGGTAAGACCGGCGATCTTTTCTGCGCTATTTACAAATGCGTCCGAGCCAGTTGGTGTGGCAGGAGCCGTGGGAGCTACCGTGTCTTTTGTAAGAGCGAGGGTGATCGTGGTCACGTTGAGAGCCACATCTGTATCTCGGAGCGAAAGCGTGAAGCCCACTTCGCCAAGCGCGGTAAAGCCAGGAACATCAGTAAGTGTTGTCGCTCCCGATACGCATGCTACCGACGTAGTGAAGTTGTCGATCGAGCAGAGGGGCGCCGTTGGCTCGGTGTTCGTAAAGGAGATCACTGCTGAACCCTGAACACGAGCCGCCACAGCTGGGGCCGTGAAGGCAAGGACTGGCGCTGTGTTATCTACGGTAAGGGTTGCTGTCGATGCAACTGAGATGTTTCCGGTTGAATCAAGTACGAACAGCTTATACGCACCAGCAGTTGCAGGGGCAAGGATCGTTGTGGCAACTCCGTCTGCGGCTTTCGTCATTGTTGCACCCGCAACAAATACAGTGGTTCCTGAAGGAGCAAACCAAACATTGTTTGTTACCTCTCCGGAAGAAACAATCGTTACCGCCACTCCGCCCTGCTTGGTCATGCTTCCTGGAAATACAGTGTCCTGGTTTGCAGGAGGG
Source organism: Patescibacteria group bacterium (assembly GCA_040384765.1). Classification (GTDB taxonomy): domain Bacteria; phylum Patescibacteriota; class Minisyncoccia; order Phycocordibacterales; family JBBUBG01; genus JAZKIQ01. The sequence continues at coordinate 168,790 of JAZKIQ010000001.1, forward strand.
GTAACATCTACTACCGTTGCGGCAAAGGTAAACGGTGTGCCAGCTACAGCTGCAGTACAGGTAACCGTTGTGCCACCAGTATTCGCGCAGTTTACCGCGGCGTCTGCATCAATTTTAGTAGCGAGATCTGCTACCACTACAGCAACAGTCTCTACTCCAACTACCGTGTGAACATAGTTGTTTCCTTCTACGGTCGCTTTAAATGTCTCTCCGTCGGTTGGCAGTCCTGGAGTAAATGTCACCTGCTGGGCGCGAGTACCGTAGATTGCATCTTCGAGAGTGAGCGCACCATTCATAGCACCGCCACCTTTCACGGTTCTCGTGAAAGTAAGATCTGCCCCCGAAGGATTCGTCACCGTGTAGTTTTTGCCAACAAAACCATCAGCTGCGATCGTCGCTGCAATCTGGTTTGCCGTGCGGGCAATAGTGCCAAGGTCGAAGGCAACTCCGTCTATCGTAATGAGATGGTCAGTGGCGTTCGAAGAGAGGCCAGCAGGGATCGTGATCGTTACGGAAGCAGCTACTGCATCACTTTTTGTATAAGAGGCATCTGCAATCACGACGGAGCCATTTCCGGCTACTCCGTTGGCAGTTTTTGTGAATGTTACGTTAGCACCAGTTGCGACTGCGCCATAGCCAACTCCAGAAAAGTCAGCAGCATCTATGGTGGCGGCAATCTGCGCAGGAGTCTGGTCTGCTGTCCCAAGATCAATAACAATTCCATCAATAGTTATCGATCGATCAGCCGTAGTACTTCCAAGAAGACCATCAATAATAGTAATGGTCGAGGCTGCAGGGGCAGGAATGACTCCACTCGTGTCTACGCTAGAGCCTACGCCCGCCGACAAGGTGAAAGTGACTGGTCCAGCAGTATTCTCAGTCCCTGTCGTGGTGAAGCTTATCGTAGTTGGAGAGGCAACTGCTACCGTAAGGGCGCCGCGAGGTGCAGTATCAGAAACGTTGGTGAGCGCTTGAACCTGAGCAGCGATTTCAGCGATTGTTCGAGGAGTGTCCAGGAGGTCCGCTTCAAGATCAATCGTTGCAGCATTATCTCCACAATTCAGTTCGTCAGAAGTAGCGCCCGTGCTTGAGGTAAAAGTAACCGCACACAAACCAATAGAAAATGATTCCGTGTTCAGCGGAAGAACATTTACAGAAATCGTACGGCTCGCCTTCACTTCATCTACTCCTCCAGCAAATGTGATCGCAGGAATCGTTCCGTTTGCAATATCTGTTCCACCAGCAAAGGTCGGGGTTGGAACTGTTGAAGCGGCAACATTTGAAACGGTCTCAACGGCATCAAACGTACTTGTAAAAGCCTGAGTGAGTGGCGCTGCCAGCAAGATACCGATCGCAAGAAACAGAGAAAGAATAACCGAAGGTCTAAAGTACGAACGAATCTGTCTGGAAAAGATCATAGGCAAAATGTAAGGTGCTGGCGCCTTATAAATAAATTGATGACATAGCTTAGCGTGCGAGAGGAAGCCGCGTCAATGAAACGAACTTCCGCGCCACCAGAAGCGACCATAGAATGGGGTGCCTACTCGGGTTTTGACGAAGTTTCTAGTTTGTATTTTGATTTATCTGTGGATAAATGTTCTAATCACTTTTATGAAACCAGGCGCCAAACGACAGAAGGCAGGATCGAAGTTTTGGAATGCCGAGTATGCCGATGGCGCGCACCTCGCTCTTTCTGATACACCAAGCGAAGACCTCATCAAATTTCTTCGCTGGCTCACCGACGAATACAAAGGAAACTTTCTCGCACACAACTCTTCGGTGCTTGATCTCGGCGTTGGCAACGGCCGAAACCTGATCTATCTTGCAAAAAATTTTGGCGTGAGCGGAGTGGGCTACGATATTTCTGAAGAAGCGATCGCGCAGGCAAAGCAGAAAAGTGAAGGGCTCAATCTTTCATACGAAGTGCGTTCGGTCGTGGGAAATCTCTCAGTTCCCGAAAGCTCCCAATCGCTCGTGCTCGACATGATGACCTCGCACCATCTCACCAAAGAGGCACGTGCACATCTGCGCGCCGAAGCTGCACGGGTACTCGAGCCGGGTGGTTGGCTCTACCTCAAAACCTTTTTCCGCGACGACGACCTCCATGCGCGCCGCCTCCTCAAAGAGAGCCCTGCCAAAGAGGAGGGCTCCTATATCCACCCCGATAGCGGGATGGCAGAACATGTGTTTACCCAGATGGAGCTACGCGCCGAGCTCTCCCCCCACTTCAAAATCTACAAAATGAACCCTTCACACCGGCATTTTATCAACGGCCGAGCCGGTAAACGCCGCTCTATCAGCGTATACGCACAAAAAATCTAACCCATGATTCCCCTCCTCCTTACTTCACTCATTATTATGGCAGCCTCGCTCGTAGGGGTGGTGACCCTCTTTCGGGGCGTAGGGCCCTTTATAGAGCGAAATCTGGGCTTTTTGGTGAGTCTTTCAGCCGGAGTCTTCCTCGTGATCGCTTGGGAGCTTGCCAACGAGGCTATCGGCATTGCGCCTACAGTGGGACAGGGGCTCGTCTGGATAGGTGCGAGCACCATTGGTATCTGGCTCTTTTTCAAGCTGGTACCCTCTTTTGCACACCATCACGATGAGGAAGACGCGGGGCACACCCACACCAAGATCGACGCACGCGCTATTATTTTTGCTGACGCGCTACACAATGCAGGAGACGGTATTTTGCTTGGAACAGCCTTTCTGGTAAGCGAAAGCCTCGGCTACTTCGCCGCCATTTCAGTGTTTGTCCACGAGCTCGTACAGGAGACCTCTGAGTTTTTTATCCTCAAGCAGGCTGGATATTCAACAAAGAAGGCGCTCGGCATCAACCTCCTCGTCTCAAGCACCCTTCTCCTTGGAGGCTTTGGCAGCTACTTTTTTGCCTCCCTCTTCGAGCCGCTCGAGGCAATACTTCTTTCTGTAGCAGCTGGATCGGTATTTGTTGTTGTACTCACCGATCTCATCCCCCACTCACTGCGTGAATCCTCAGACCGCTCGCACTATACAAAGCACTTGATCGCTTTTCTTATCGGCACCGCCCTTATGGTCGGTATTGGGAGCCTCGCACCTGAGCCAGAGATAGAGGAAGGTGCCGCACCCGTAGCCGAGGCTCACTCTCTACAGTAGTAGGCTTTTCTGAATCAGTTCGTCTCATGAGATGTACCCACACCGGGTGCATCTCATTCATTTTACACATACTCATGAAAGGCACACTTTTAAAACTATTTCCTGCGGTACTTGCCACACTCATTGCAGTCCCCGCAGCGGCGAGCGCGAGCTGGCTCATGCTCTCCACATGGAACGGCTTGCCAGGAGGACATACGGATATAAGCGGGTACGGCTTTGCGCCGAATGAGCAGGTGACGCTCAACCTAGAGGGCAGTACGCGCACCGTTACAGCTGACGCAAACGGAAGCTTTAGCGGCCAGCCGCTCGATATTCCACACGTTGCTGTCGGACAACATGTCATTCATGCAACTGCCCCAAGCACCTCTGCCGACGCAAACTTCTACGTAGACAGCTACTACGGCAATACTGAGCCATCCTCCTACTATCTTCTCCCTGGCCAAACACTCTCGTGGCGAGGAGGAGGCTTTGCCCCAAATGAAACAGTTACGATCAGTGGTCCCGATGGCGCAAGCTGGTCGTTTACCACAGATGGCGGCGGATCGTTTGGCGACCAGGCGCGCATGAGCGCACCCTACAGCTATCAGAATAGCTCAAAGACATTTCACGTCACCTCGAGCAAAAGTCTCTACTCGCGCGACTACACGATCGGCTTCGGCTCTTTCTATGGAAACATCGAGCCATCGTCGTACTTCGTCATAAAGGGCCAAGGGATGAGCGCGACAGTACGCGACTTTGCTCCGGGCGAGCAGGTGCAAGTTTCGATAAATGGCACAGCAGCTACTACGGTGACGGCCGATGGTGGTGGTAATGCTGGAGCAAGCTTTGCAGCCGCATCCTCAGGCGAATCGTTTACCCTAGAAGCCCGCGGTCTCTCAAGCGGCATCTCGAGCATGCGGACGGTGTGGCTGGCGCAGTAAGGGCAAAAGTTGATAGTTTGTAGTTTATAGTTGCTAGTTAGGAAAAAAGCAGCACCCGTAGGGTGCTGCTTTTTTCACTACCAACTACAAACTATCAACTAGTGCTTACGAAAGGTGCTTGCTCACCAACTTCGTCATCTCGAACATTGATACTGTTCCCTTGCCATCGAACACTTTCTTGAGATTTGCGTCAGCGTTAATGTTGCGCTTGTTCTTTGGATCCTGAAGGTCGTTCTTCTTGATGTACTCCCAGAGCTTCTTTACTACTTCTGAGCGAGGGAGCGGACCCTTTCCGACTACAGCCTCTAGGTCTGGGCTGAGAGTCATCGGCTTCATGAACGCAGAGTTTGTTTTTGCTGCCATGTATGGATTAAGAAACGTGTAATTTCGAACGTGGCGATAGTATACCACCCTATATTGGTTCTTCGCCAGGGCTACAGAAGAGCCGAGCCAAACGAAGCTCATCATACGAGATTTTTGGATGCCCAGCTTCAGTAAGTATCGCCTTCACCGGCGCAAGCCGCAGATCGCCATGTTTTTTGTGCGTTTTCATAAACGCATCAAAGATAAGCTCTAGCTCTGTATCGGTATAATGTGTCGGCCGCAGATGCGAGATATCCACCTCTACCTTCTCCTCGATAAGCCGCTCGATATGCGAAATGATCGTCTCCTCTTTGAGCTCGCGCCGTTTTGCAATCTCTCCCAGGGGAAGCTTTTCAAGAATAAGCACGCGCGTCTGGTGATGGCTTGGCATATCATCTGCCTCTTCGCTCCCGCCATTCGAGGCGGTACGCTTTTCCCCTGTCGAGTTCTTAGCAACAAACTCCTCCGCGCGCCGCAGCGCTTCTGCTGCTCCCATCTCGAGCAGGGAGCCAACTGCTGCGCGAGAGGCTTCTCGAAACTGCGCATCCTTTACCCGCACCTCTGGGTGAATCATCAGCGCCTGCTGATTAAAGCCAACAAGGCGCAGCCCTGCGAGGCTCCGCACGCGAGAGAGCGCCACATACCCCATGCCTGGCACAAAAGAGCGCGAGAGGTCGATCTCCGCAGCATCAAGACTCATCCCTTGGCTTTTGTGCACGGTAATAGCCCACGCGAGGCGAAGGGGCAGCTGAGATATGCTTGCCTTCACTTTTCCCTCCTCATCTACACGCCACTCTTCGGGGACCACCGCGATCTCTTTGCCCGAAGCGATCCGCACGATCGGCGTATCCATTACGTCGAACTTCACCACCTCTCCGAGCGTGCCGTTTACATACCCTTTTTCAAAGTTGTTCTTCACAAACATTACCCGCGCACCAAGCTTCAGAAAGAGCCTCTCGGGCGCAAGGCAGCTTTTCATAAGTGCCTCGAGAAGTGCTTTGCTCCCTTTGCCGCTCATTGGATACTGTTTTGAGGCAGTCGTGAGCTTTGCAAGCTCACGATCGTTGATAGCATCAACATTATCATTGTGCGTCGAAAGCTTGGTCGGCACGACATCTTGGGCAATTTCAGCTCCATGCCGATCCTGCAAAAGCTCGTACACCCCTTCGTCGATATCCCCACTGCGTATTGCATCGAGCACCGAAAGATACGCATCGTCGCTCTGCCTGTGCTGCTCTTCGAGATAGCATATCGTAAAGCCTGCGCTCTTCCACGCATCCGAGGCGTACGCAAAGCGCGACTCTGGCTCTCCATAGCGAGACACCGGTGGAAGCTGAAAAAAATCTCCACACAGCACCACCTGCATACCACCAAAAGGTTCGTCTACGCGCCGAAACATCCGTGCAAGCCGGTCGATCTGATCAAAGCGAAAATGATGCAGCATCGAGACCTCGTCGATCACCAGCACCTTTGTTTTTTCATACCGCTTCACGAGATGCTCACGCTGGAGAAGTGTGTCGAGATCGTGCGCCGACAGAAAAGCACGAATGCCGAGGCCACTCCACGAGTGGATCGTCATCCCGCCAATATGAGTAGCAGCAATGCCGGTTGAGGCTGTCACCGCAGCCGCGATCCCGTTTTCGGCAAGCCAAGAAAGGTACGCTCGGAGCGTATATGTCTTACCCGAACCGGCAGCACCGGTCAGGAATACATTACGACCTGTTTTTAAAATATCGAGAGCTTCTGATTGTGTCATTCCCTTGCAGTATAATGGAGAAATGGAAAACAACCTCAAACTGCCCGAAAAGGGCTTTTATCAGCACTATAAGCACGATCCGACCGGCCCAGAAAACAACTACATGTACGAGGTGGTCGGCATAGGCCGCAACACGGAAGAGAAGACTCTTACCGTGCTCTACCGCCCTCTCTACAGGAGCGAGTGGATGCCACCTGCAGATTATCAATCGCGCCCGCTCGAGATGTTTACGGGTTCAGTAGAAAAGGATGGATCGACGACCCCGCGCTTTACCAAAATCACTGACCCAGAACTTACTGAAAAGCTAACGGAGATTCGAGGGAGCATGTATGGTGCCTAGGAACTTTTAGGCCATTCCGTAATTTTACCCGCTTCTCGCTCTACCGCATCTGCTTTTCGATAGTTTTTCACCATGCTCTTTGGCGCAATATCGTAATGATCGATCTTGTCGAGCTCCTCATCAATTCCCCACAGGTCATCTTCAGCATATGGCCAATCATCTTCAAAGATTGAAAGATCAAGCGGTTTGGAATAGCGACGGAGCGTTTTTAAGCCTTCATCTGTGAAATATTCATGGAAATACGACATCGCGAGCTCGCGAATAGATTTATAGACAGGCTCTCGATACCGAAGCACCGCATGGTTTGTTTTTGAGAGCGCACCCCAGAGACCATCTCTTTTAAACGGAGCGACCACATGATCCTGGTCAGTCCCCTTTGCGGTTTCGAGATGGAGGAGTAGCGGCTTATGCCCGTGAAGCGAGAGAATATACGCCCCAAAAATGGCACCTTCAATGCAGTGGGCATTTTTCTCTCGGAGCACGCGTAGCGGCGACTTCACTCGGTCTACGCCATCCTTCTCGTGATTCGTCGGGATCGAGTTCAAAAAATCTTGTACCTTTGCGGGGGTATTAAGCCGCTTCAGGAGTTTCAGCTCGGAAGGAGTAAACGCATTCATAGCGGAAACTGTAGCAGGCAAAAGAAAAACACGCACCCCTGTCGAGGTGCGTGTTTTTCTTTTTTACTTTTATAGGCCAATGTTTACCCTTACTCCAGTTTCTGTCTTTACTTCTGTTCTTCCGTCCTGAATCTCCTTCTGTTCTATCGCTTGAGTCTCCTCTGACGCAGGAGGCTCTTTCACTTCAGAATCGGGTCGCACGCGAAGGCCGCCTGTCACTTCTGCCCGCACGCCAGGCATTAGAAGCTCACTCTGTACGCGGCCTTCTGCTGCCACTTCGAGCTGAGCCTCCTGTGCGCGGCGCTGTGCTTTCTTGGCGAGAGCAAACGCCTCTGCATAGCTTTGTGCCTCGAGCTTTTTCTTTCCTGCCTCGAGATCAGCCTTGGCGAGAGCAAGTTTTGCCTCTGCCTCCGCTTTTACCTCAGAGCGCACCTCGGCCTTTGCCGAAATGAAACGCTCTGCTTCGTTGATCTTGTTCTCTGCTGCGCGGAGTGCCCCCACGGCACCGAGCTTTACCTCTGCGCGAACAGACGAGTCAGCATTCTGTTCGTCTTTTTTCAAATCTGCCTCAAAAGAAGCTCGCCCTTCACGAACACGAGAGAGCTCAACATCGAGAATACCCACAAGGTCAACACCTTTTGCCTTTCCGGCAAATGAGGCGGACTTGGCATTCGTGCCATCTTCCGTAGCGCGTAGCGAGACTGCGGCAATTGCAGGCGCCGACTCATTTGAGTTTGCAGCTTCCCTTGCTGAAAGAGCTACGAGGAGGCCGCGATGGGCATCGAGCGAAGCTTCGAAGTCGGAGCTTACCGAGGCAGCCGCAGAAGCATCACCTTCAGCCTGGAGCCGAAGTACTGCTTCGTGCACCTTTTCTGCTCGTGCAGCAAAATGAGTAGCGATCTCGGCACGCTTCTCATCATCAAGGCGATCCTCCCGGGCAAGCTTCTCTGCCTCCTCGATTCGGCGAGAGGCGAGTCGTGCTTCAACTCCTGCACGCGCTTCGGCATTAGTTGCGAGGATTCGCTCGACGTTTTCGTTTACATTAATTTTTACCGAGTAGAGCGTATCGCCCGGCAAAGCTCCTGATGCAGCAGCTGTAGTACCGCCACCAAGGAGTAAAATAAGCATAAGTGCTATTGGCATAGGATTTCGTGCCCAAAAGGGATTTAAGAAATACGACCGTACCGGCACGTTGCCGTTACTTTTCATCTGACTCACCACCTCAGCGTTTGTGACCGAAACAATAGGATTCGCACGCATAAAAGCCCGGATATTTGACTCCTGGAGCGATTTTTTCTCAGGCGAAAGGCCGATCGCCTTCACCTTCTGTGCTAGTTTTTTGAGCTGTTCTTCTGTCATGGTATTAAGCCGGCTTTTTTGGATATGCCTCTTTGAGCTTGGCAAGTCCACGCTTTATCCGTACGGCAATCGTATTTTCAAGCTGACCGGTTGCCTCTGCTATCTCTTTATTCGAAAGCCCATCCACATATCGCATATATACTGCCTCGCGATACTCCTCGGGAAGCGTAGCAAGCAACTTCATCGCCTGCTCACCGTCGAGCTGGTCGATCCACCTATCCGTATCATCAAATCCTGGATCAAAGCCTGCCTCGGCAAGTACGTCGAGCGACTCCTCTACATGCTTTCTGTACTCATCTACAACCAGGTTGTGCGCAGTACGATAGAGAAACGCCTTCAAGTTATCGATCTTGTTTCCCTTTGCAATATACGCCCACACCTTCATATACGTATCCTGTACCAAATCTGAAGCCGCCTCCGGCTTTTTGAGCCGAAAATAACAGTATCTATAGAGCGCATCAGAGTGCTCTTTGTAGGCATCAAGAAATGCAGTTTCCAATTCGGTCATACTCTGTGACGGGAGGTCGGGTACGAAGTGACCCGAAACCTCCATCTGATTAGTCTAGCAGGAAATAAAAGATTCTGTCCTCCTTTGACGGGCGCTAATAACCAAAAAAAGCCCTATGGCGTAGGGCTTTTTTGGCTATTGACAAATTATAATCTATATGCTATTATAGACCCATACCACAGATACACCGACCTGACCGCAAGGAGTGCTCCCAATGAAGAACACGAAGAAGTCCGCCGCCAAGCTCGTCATCCTGATGCTGCTCGCGCTCATCAGCGCGCCCATCGTCACCGGCTGCGACTTCGAGTACTCGACGTACAAGCACGGCAAGTCCACCTGGTTCAACTGGAACGACCGCTAGTCGATCCAGCCACCGGCCCGAAGGCCTGCAGAGATTCCCCACAAGGATATCTGCAGGCCTTTTTCTATTGTGCTTAACGGGTTCTTAATTTTTTGCCTCTCGCAATTCTATGCTGGACAACCGGATTCAATCTTGGGGGCATTGTCAGATGAGTATTTTTACGATGCGGAGGATTTACTTTTGGTAGAATGATCGATTTCATAGCGTTGCTCCTGTGGAGACGAAATACGTCCTTGTTTCTGGCCCCAACCATTCTCAGAAATGAAAAAGGCGTCCCACACTGCTGGTGGGGCGCCTGTTGCCAAGGCGAGCCTTAGCTCTTCGAGTACACCTGGTCGACGAGCGCGTAGAGCTGCAGCGCGCGCTGAACAGGCTCTGACGTCTCTGCGCGGAACTCATCCAGGACAGTATTGCGTTCGCGCTCTGCGTCGGCGATGATCTGGCTCAGCTTTTCAAGCCGCTTGAGCCGACCGATCGCTTTTTCGAGAGCTCCGAGCTCCACCCCATCGGGAAGCGAGAGGCCTCCAACGAGAATGGCGAGGCTGCTGCTTGCCGCCGGCTTCTCCGGAGGAGGCTCCGGAACTACGGCAGGCGAAGGCACTGCTTTCAAAGGATCGTCTTCGGTTTCGGGCTCGAGGTAGCTTGAGTCCACCACCTCATACACCACGTTCGGCCCTTTCCTAACCGTCCCATCGTTCTTGATCACTCCCGAAGACCGCAGCATCGCGACCCCGCTGCGAGGCAAACCTCCCCGGAGATTGCCCACGAAGTTGCCGAGGTCGATGCACGACACGCGATTGCCGCCGTACTTCTCGATCACCTGCTCGCAAAGCTGCTTATTCAAAGCAGAGAGAGACGAAACCATCTTCTCACCCCTTTCTTTTGGAAGTTCCAGATCTGACTGTTGTTCAATGGGACTATCTTCCTCCACGAAATCGATGTGCGAGGGAAGCTCGATCACCAGCTCCGTTTCGGTACATATTCGAAGAGTGATCTGCGGCTGGATAGCCACACACTCCTGCACCCGAGGTACCAAAGCAGCGAGAGTTGGCAGAGGATCATCTGCACTCGCAACTCTCTCCCGGAGTGTGACTCGAGCCCTGTGCAAGCGGCTTTTGATCTTCACTTCAGTGGTGCCAAGGAGGTTTGCCATCTCACCATACGAGCGACCTTGTAGCGGCCCGAGGATCATCACCTCTCGCTGTCGAGGAGGGAGGCTCCGAATCGCGTTGCTGATCGTTTCGTACTGTTTCCGACGCAGGACCTCCCCCTCTGGGGACCGATCACTTTGTCCAGATGCAAACCGAGTCTCATCAACCTCATCGAGAGGTTCGTCAACCCTCCCGCGCTTGCTCCTCCTCTCTCTACCCAGATAGTGAAGCGCTACGTTGTGGGTTATCCGGTAGAGCCAGGTATACGGAGCCGACTTGAACTTGAAGGTACGGATGCTGCGATACGCCTGATAAAAAGCCTCTTGGACGATCTCCTCAGCGCTATCGGCATTTCTGTCGGCAAGGCTGAATGCCAAGCCGAACAGTTTTTGCTGGTAACGATGGCATAGCTCCTCAAATGAGCCGCGATCACCTTCCTGGGACATCAGTATCAGATGGTCATCAGGAAGAGCATCTGCAGAGGAAGCAACCGACTGACCTTTCCCCGTACTCTTATCCTGCATGAACTCCTCCTTTCCCGTTGTTTTTTTCGAACTGCCGTGCCGATAGTAGCAAAGAAGCTCTGCCATTTCAAACGACGAGCTGCTAGAGACCAAAACTCACCGCACCGAGCTGCTTTTAAAAAGACTTTTCGCTCCTTCAATAAGAACGATGTTGAGCAAGCCAACACCTACCACTCCTACTGCCCAGCTTGCGGGAAGCGGCACGGTATCAAAAAGCTCCTGAAGCGGAGGGAAATAGACCGCTGCGATCATCAGCACGAATCCTATCCCAATACCGCCGGTAAGATAGCGGTTGGAAAAAAGTGAGTAGGAGAAGATACTTTTCTCAAGACTCTTTACCGAGAGGGCTACAAGCAGCGTATAGGTGCCAAAGGCGGCAAACGTAAAGGTGCGCACAAGCGCAAGGTCGTACCCGAGGTTGAGAAGAAGGACGTACAGCACAAACAAAAGCGCGCTCGTCGAGATGCCGATATCGAGAATAAGAAACTTCATCAACGGATCAAACAGTTCGAGCTTTTTGCTCTTGGGGCGATACGACAGGCCAACATCATCTTTTTCAAACGCAAAAGCAATCGCTGGAAAACTATCTGAGAAAAAGTTTACCCACAAGATCTGTAGCGCATTGAGCGGCAGAGGCAAGCCAAGCAGGAGTGAGCCACCAATCAGGATAAGCCCATCCGTAACGTTTGAGAGCAGATACACAAGGACCTTTCGTATATTGCTCAAAATCTGTCTACCCTCTTCGATGGCCGCCACAATTGTTTCAAAGTTGTCATCAAGGAGCACGAGATCAGCAACACTTTGCGAGACCTCCGTGCCGGAACCCATCGCGATTCCAACATCTGCCTGTTTGATACTTGGTGCATCGTTTACGCCGTCGCCGGTCATAGCGACGATCTCTCCACTCTCCTGAAAAAGCTGCACGATGCGCAACTTATCAAACGGAGTAACCCTCGAGATCACAGAAAGATGTGGAATACGCCGACGAAGCTCGCTATCTGAAAGAAGTGCCAGCTCCGAGGCATCAAGTACCGACTCTTCCGTGATAGGAATACCAAGCTCAAGGGCCACAGCAACGGCCGTACCCCGATGGTCACCCGTCATAATTACCGTCTTGATTCCCGCTGCGCTAACTCGCTCAATGGTGTGTCGAATACCCGGACGAAGCGGGTCACGAAATGCGATGATCCCCTCAAATGAAAAGTGCGTAAGCGGAGCTCCTTTCAAAAACGAAAAATTCTCGGGATGCGCGACCTCCTTTGTCGCGACCCCGAGCACCCGCTCTCCGGCGGAGGCAAGCTCTTCTATTCTCTTCTCGATCGCTTCACGCTCATCTTTCTCGAGCACCGCATGTGCAAGGAGAATATCGGGCGCTCCAAAAAAGACAATCAGATGCTTTTCCCCTTCATGTATAAGTGAAGCCGAAAATTTCTGCACTGCGTTGAACGGCATCGTCTGGAGAACATGACGCTTCTCCATGATTTCGCTATGCGGCACCCCTCTCTCGGCGGCTGCACGCACGAGAGCAGTTTCCATGATCTTGCCGCTCATGCGCCACTCCGCCGGCTCACCACTCGGATTCTCGATAAGCACCTGCGCGTTTATCAGTGCCCGCGAAAGGAGCTTCCCTTCGCTCCCCACAAAATGGATAAGCTTCGAGAGCATCATCTTTGCTGTAGTAAGGGTGCCTGTCTTGTCGGTCAGGATGACCGTCGTGCTCCCGAGAGCCTCGGCAGCCACAAGCTTGCGCACAACACCTTTGCGCTTTGCCATGCGCTCCACACCAACTGCCAAGATCACCGTCATCGAGATCGGCAGCCCCTCCGGAATGGCTGACACGGCCACCGCTACCGCGGTCAAAAACATCTGCAGAGGTGGCTCGCCGACAAAAAGGCCGATCACAAACACGAGAAGGGTCAGGAGTGACAGTACGAGGCTGAGCGTCAGGCTAAAATGAGTGATCGCTTTCTGAAGAGGTGTCTTTTCATTTTCCGCAGCAGCAATAAGCTCAGATATTTTTCCAATCTCAGTCGCGGGGCCCGTGCGACACACAAAGGCGGTACAGACACCCTGAGTGACGAGCGTGCCGGCAAACACCATCGAGTCTTGGTCTGCAAGGGACGCAGCTAGGAGCACAGGAGCGGCCTCCTTTGACACCGGGAGAGACTCGCCGGTGAGCACCGCCTCATCCACCTGAAAATCGTTTACAAATACGACACGTGCATCGGCGGGCACCCGATCCCCTTGGGCAAGGCGAATGATATCCCCAACCACCACCTCTTCGGCATCTATCTCTCGCTCCACCCCCGAGCGCACAACTCGCGCTCTCTGGCGAAGATATGTTTTGAGTTCGGAAAGTGCGCGCTCCGCTTTATTCTCTTGATAAAAACCAAGGACGGCATTTACAACCACCGCGATAAAAATAAACACCGCATCGCGGTAGTGAGAGATACTGATCGTGACGATCCCCGCAAGGATAAGCACCAAAATAAGCGGGCTCGCGAGCTGAGATAGCGCAAGGTCGAGCCAGGCAGCTCTTTTCGACGAAGCGATACTGTTTGGACCAAAGCGCACCAGGCGTTCGCGGGCCTCGTCGACCGATAGCCCGCTCTTCTTGTCAGTCTCCACTTTCCTAGCCACCTCCTCGATGGGAAGGCTCCAAAATGACACCGGCTCAATGTCGGAAGATTTCATCGTGTGTTTACCTATCAGTATACCCCCTATTCGCGGAGACCCTTGAGGATACTGAACACTTTTTGCGCAATAACCTCATACCCCGAATCATTCGGGTGAATCTGATCAAACATGAGCGATGCTTTGCCTAGTATGCCCTCAAGGACATTCGGTACATACGCTGCCTTTGCGCGCTCTGCAAGCTCGCGATACTCCTTTTCATAGTTATCCTTCAAAAGACCGCCTCGTACGCCAAGGAGCACCACAAGAGTCCCTCGGCTTTGAAGCTCACCAATGATCTTCTCGAGATTCTTCACTGTGTCAGCCTTGGGGATGCGCCGTAGATAGTCGTTCCCTCCAAGAAGCACGAGCACGGTGCCCGCATCCATTTTAATCACTTCCGGGAGCCGCTTAAGGCCATCCTCTGTTGTGTTACCGCTTTTACCCAAATTAACGATGGGCTCGCCAATCTTTACTGAAAGCACTGACACAAAATCTTTCCCCGTGCTTGCCCCCACGCCCTCCACCAAGCTATCTCCAAACGCTACGATCTTTGCATTCTTGGGTGGGTAGTTACGAATCTCTGTCTCTTGCTCGAAAAACTGGTACCCGAGAAAAATGAGTACGAGCGTAAGCACAAATACGACAGCGCGTTTCATCTCGCCAGTATAGCAACTACCGGATAAGCACCTTTACAAAGGGTGTGCGAGAAATTATCGCGCTTCACCTTCAAAGTCGGCTTCCACCACTCCCCATTTCATGCTCGCTGGGTCGAGTTTTAGATACGCGCTCTTTCCTACGGAAGGCTCCGCCGTCATCGGCTCGCCCGCCATGCGCTCTGCATAGTTCACCACAATCACATTTTTATGCTGAGGATTCTTGCTCATCTCAGTGCTCTGCGGAGCAATTCGATCGCCAAGGAGATATCCATCTGATCCGACATAACCCTGCTCAGTATTAAGCGCAGCTACAGCATAGAAAAATACCCCCGATCCGCCGCGCTCTTGGGTCAGCAAGAATACCTTGTCTTCGCGCCCGTCGTCATTAAGGTCTATTGAAAGTTCATTTCCAAAAAAACGGGTAACTACGTTTGATGCCGAGCCGGCAACCGATGGTGTTTCCGAAAGACCGTTCTGAAGGAGCACCTTCTCCCCCTCAAGTACGTACTCTGTGTTTTTATAATCACCCAGGGTACCCGCACCTTGTTTGTATGAACGCCCTAGCAATAAAGCCGCCACCACGAGAACGATGAGACCACCTAGGATGTATCGCTTTGTCATATATATAGTATAGCTTTAATTGCTGTGCTCTAAAGTAGCCTCATAACCTCCTTCTTTAAACTCTCAACGTCGGTAAATAGGAACGACTTGATACCGATACTCTCTGCTGCTTTTGTGTTCTTTTCTTGATCGTCGAAATAGACACACTCTTCTGGTTTCAAGTTGTTCTCATTGAGCACGAGCTGCCACGCTTGGGGATTAGGCTTCACAAGTCCGGTCTGCCATGAGAAGTAGGCCTTGTCCATAATCTCCGAGAGCTTCGGCAAAAACTCCGCTGTCTTCACACCAAAATCAGCCTCAAACTTATCGGAGAGCTTTTGACCCTTTATGAAGATCCCATTGAGATCGAAGATAGCGGCGCGGAGCATTTGTTTACGTACTCTTCCTGATAAGGTAGCCATCACTTCATCCGCGTCACTTTCACTACCTTGCCATCCTTGTCGTACGTGCTCCATTCGCCCACCTGTTTGTTTTTTTCAAAATGCCCGGAGCGCATCTTCGACCCATCTTTTCTAAACCACTCCCAGTACCCCTCCATATGTTCCCCCCGCATAAATCCTTTGGCCCAAACACTTCCGTCCTTGTGATAATGAATATGCTTTTTCTTCCGCAGAATTTTTTTTGGCATGGATAGCTGGAATATCAATACACCTACGCAGCTTTTTTAAACAGATACAGGTACTCTCCGTACCCTTCTTTCTCCATATCTGCCTTTGGGACAAACCGGAGCGATGCAGAGTTGGTGCAAAATCGGCGCCCACCCTCCTCTACAGGGCCGTCGAGGAAAAGATGTCCCACATGCCCGCCATCACTGCGTATCTCGGTGCGTGTTGTCGAGAGCGAGTTGTCTTCGAGCATCGTCACCGAGTCGTCATCGATAGTGCGCCAAAAGCTCGGCCAGCCTGTCCCTGAGTCATATTTATGAGTACTCGAAAAAAGCGGCTTTCCTGTCACGATATCGACATAGATACCCTCGGCCTTGTTGTTCCAGTACGCATTGTCAAAAGGCGACTCCGTGCCGCTTTCAGCGACCACATGATATGCAAGCGGGTCTAGATTTTTGAGCAACTCCGCGATCTCTTCGTCGGTATAGTCGTACCCCTCTTTCTTAGGGACTGCGGCCCCTGTTTGCTCAGACTTCAAAAAATGTATCGCCGCATCCTTTGCCCACGTCTCTTCTACAAAGCCAGCCCTCCCAGACCCTTTTTTGTATAGTTCGTAGTGAGCTGCCGCTTTTTTGTAGTAATCCTGGTGATACTCCTCTGCCTTGAAAAACGTCGTGAACGGGAGGACGACGGTCGCAATAGGCTTATCAAACAAGCCGCTCGCCTCGAGGCGCTTCTTCGAATCAAGGGCTACCATCTCTTGATCCTCGGTGTGGTAGAAGATAGCAGTCGTGTACTGCGGCCCTTTATCAGCAAACTGGCCCTCCGTATTCGTGGGATCGATATGCGACCAGTAGATATCGAGAATCCCTTCGGTCGAGATAATCTTTGGGTCGTAGGTTATCTGCACAGCCTCACGATGCTTTGTGGTGCCCTCCGAGACGATCAGGTACGAAGCCGTAGCCTCGTCTCCACCGGCATATCCCGATACGGCATCTACAATACCCTTCTCTTCCTGAAAGTACGCCTCGGTGCACCAGAAACATCCTCCCGCGAGGGTGATAGTCGCATAAGAGCCCTCCCGCATTGCACCCTCAATCGAAGAGTCCATCTTGGGCGCAAATCGATCGATGAGACTATTCTCGAGCTGTATCGTGGCACCATATCCCGAGTCGAGGATAAAGGTCTCGATCTGTTTGTCGTACCCGCCAAACACGGCGATCCCCACAAGGACGATGAGCGCACCGAACACCCGCTTCAGTGTCCCTGCAGTTTCTAGATGCGCGCTCAATCTGTTCATGAGCTGCTGGCCAAAGTAGGCGATAAGGAGCAACGAGGCTGCGAGGCCCGCGGTAAAGCCAAGAAGATAGATAAATCCGACAAAAAATGTCGCGGGCAGGGCCGTGGCAATAATAAACAGATACGTCGGGGAGCAGGTCGTAAAGACAGGCCCCAATGCCAAGCCCACCAATGCATCGCCTGCATAGCTTTTCTTCTTGTACCCCGCACCCACTGCTTTATTTCCAAAGAGGCCAATCTCGCGCACATACGGCACTCGTGCCCAAAGCGAGGGAAATACGGTAGAGAGACCTACGAAAATAAGAATGGCTCCCGAGAGGCGGCTCCAAAAGAGCTGGGGAATATCGATAAGGAGCGTCGATGCCTTGAGAAGCAGCGTAAAGAGAATAACCGACAAAGAGAGGGAGCCGATCACCACCAATGCTCGGCGGGAAATATACCGACCGCCAGCTTCCGATGCGCCAATGACCACCGGCAACAGCGGCAAGATGCACGGCGCAAGGACCGTAAACACCCCTGCCAAGATTGCGATGCCTAAAAAGAGCATGCTATTGCACTTCCGCCACGAGGCGGGCGAGCGTAGGGCTACCGCTCCATTTTTTAATGAGATCGCCCTTTGCGTTCACCTGCACAAGGGTGTGCTGATACGTCACTCCATATTTCTTTCGGAGCTCAAACTCCTTGTCGTACTCGACCTTCAAGATAGTCAGGTCGCGAGGTATTGCAGCAAGGTTTTTCTCGATATCTGCAGCGAGGCCGCGACACGATGGGCACCACGAGGCAAAGAAAAAGAGCACCACGTCTCCCTTTTCCGCGAGCGCGAGCTTTGTAGGTGCGTACGCCTCGTACGACCCCGCCTTTGCTACTACAACATTTGTATCTACCTTAGCGGCCTCTGCGGGCTGCACTGCCGCCGTATCGTTTGCTACCACTTCTTCCTTTACCTCTTGGCTTGTCACCTCTGTCACCACAGCTTTCTCCCGATTCACGAGAGCATGCCCGCCGCCAACAATAGCCACGAACACAAGCACCCCCGCAATAGCTCCCATGATTTTGTTCATACGCTGAAGGTTATTTCCTCTATAATACCTCATCTAAATCGACGCGTCTTGAGCAGAAGAAAAATCGACGCGGGCCACGAAACTGTTGACCAACCGGGTTTGTTATTTTGGAATAAATCAGTAGTATTCGTAACGGAACATGAAACACGAAGCAGGAGGAACTTCTCATGAGGCTCGCTGACGAAAAGTGCGCGATGAGGTTTGTTATCGAGTGGCTCGGAACCACCCATCCAGATCGCTGGCAAATAGTGGGAAACTTCATCCCGATGCTCGAGATGACGGCAGAGGAAAAGAAAGAGCTGGTCGCAAGAGTGAAGATGGAAAGCATCTTCAAGCAGGACGAAGCTATGCACTACGCCCACGGTTTACTGAAAATGGTTGAGGAGATTGAACCCACGAAGCCGACGTGACCTAAGCAACTGACAACGCCTCCGCACTGGGCGGCACCGATTACATCGGTGCCGCCCAGTTATATTTCTGGAGGAGTTATCTTGGGTGGTGACACGATCAATGATTTTACCGGTAATGGATTAGCTTTAAGTGGCAATGCTCTGACTGTTGCTTTACTCTCAGGAGCTGATGGAGCTGGTGGAGCAGAAGGCCAGCGAAGGCGGGTTGCGCGCAGCGCAGCCGTTGCCGGGCGAGGAGGTGGAGGGCGAAGGCGGCGGCAACGTCATCGACCTCACCGAATTGCTCAAGCGCAGCCTGAAGGGCAA
>JAZKIQ010000002.1:0-16866 GCA_040384765.1 Patescibacteria group bacterium
AGGCGCCGGGGAGAATCGAACTCCCGATGCAGGATTTGCAGTCCCGTGAATTACCACTTTTCTACGGCGCCAAAATTATCTACCCATTCTTATCTTCGTCGAGCAGTTCGTCAACTCGCTGACGATTCTTCTCTCCTTTGTCGATGAGCATCTCTACAAAAGGCAGCCTTCCGATTCTCGAGTGTTTTTTAAGATACTCTCGAAATTCTCCGCGCTTACGTTTTATGAATTCGGCAACGCCCTCTTCTGCGGAAGCAGGAAGAACGCTCACAAAAAAAGTAACGCGGTTACCATCGCGCGAGAGCTTGCAGCTCGTTACTGTAATAAGCGACTGGCCGTTTGACTCCTCTTGGAGAAAGCGAGCAGCAAGCTCTTTCAAGAGCTGCTCGGTGCGGTCGTGGCGGAATGGGCTTTTTTCAATCATTATTTTTCAACTTTCTCTACGACCTCAAGCACGTCACCCTCTGCGATAGTCATCTTTGATTCTACGAGCGTACCAAACTGTTTTCCGGCCTCAACCTCTTTTGTCTTTTGCTTGTTTTGCTGGAGCTCGATCATTCTCCCTTGTCCGATCTCATGATCCTGGCGGAGGAGTTTGAACTCCTTTCCTACTGAAATCGTGCCAGAAAGAACGGCCCCTCCTAACACCTGGCGATCTTTGTCCTTTGAAAATAGCTTGAGCACTTTTGCTTTGCCGACGGTCTCCTCTACGGTCACTTTCGGTGTTCTCTTTTTTACCTCTTCTGCTAGAGCCTCGGTTGCCTTGTAGATAATCTCAAAAAGCTGGATATGCACTTTGTGCATATCGGCAAGCTCGCTTGCTGCGCGCTCTACCTTTGTGTGAAATCCGATAATGATAGGGTCTCGTGCGCCAAGTGCTAGCTTGATATCGTTTTCGGTAATGGGTCCTGTGCTGCTTGCGACTATGGTGATCTTTACTACGTCTGTAGAAAGCTTACCAAGCTCCTTGGTGACTGCTTCAAGGGTACCAAGGGTGTCTGCCTTGATGATAAGGGGTAGATAGACATGACCCTCTTCGTTGCCATTGCGTGTGCGCTCTTTTACAAGCGGATCCTTGCGAGTAGAAAGGGCAAACGCCTCGGCCTCCTTCTTCTTTGTGAATGTGGTAAAGGCGCTTCCTGCTCCGGGTACGGCGGCAAGACTGTAGAGCCGCACCGAGGAAGAAGGACCAGCCTCCTTTATTGGCTTGGAAAGAAAGTTCTCAAGGATGCGCACTGGCGACACAAGACCGTCGATTACGATTGTTGAGCCGGAGACGAGCGTACCGTCGCGTATGATGAGAGTGCCAGCCGCCCCTCGTTTGGTGTCGAGATACGATTCAATTACAAACCCTTCCGCATCTTTGCTTGGATCGGCTTTGAAATCTTCAAACTCGGCAACAAGTAGGATCGTATCAAGAAGTTCATCGACGCTCTGCCCGCTTTTTGCTGAGATTGCTACGCACGGCACGGTACCGCCATACCCCTCGACAAACACCTCATGCTCGAGGAGTTGCTGCTTTACGCGGTCGGGGTTTGCTTCCGGACGATCTACCTTGTTGAGAGCTATGATGTAGGGGAGTTTGGTGTTCTTGATAGTACCAAGCGCTTCGAGGGTTTGCGCCTGCACTCCTTCTACTGCTGAGATGATGAGGATCGCAATATCTGCCACCTGCGCACCGCGCTCACGCATGCCGGTAAAGGCTGCGTGGCCAGGAGTATCGATGAACGTTATTTTTTTGTCGGCCCAGAGCGCTTCGTAGGCGCCGAGGTGCTGAGTGATACCACCCGCCTCGCCTGCCACCACGTTTGTTTTGCGAATATAATCAAGAAGCGACGACTTGCCGTGGTCGATGTGGCCCATAATCACGATGATAGGAGGCCGAGACACACCCTTTTTTTCGATTGTGTTTGACATGGTGTGTATGTAGTTTGAAACGCTATCTTTGGGCCCCTTCGATGGCTTCTTTTTCCTCGGGAGTGAGGGTGTAGGTTGATGCGAAGTTTTCTACTGGCTTTGAGAATACGCTGACTCTGTCTCGCTGGTAGAGTGTCGATATCACAACTCCGTTGCCGCGTTCGCTCAGGAATGCGGTTGCAAAGCTTTGCCCGCCGCCTGAATCACGAAATGCGTTGAAGCGCACTGTCTCCACTTTTTGGATGCTTCGTCCAAGACGAGCCTCGATATTAGCGAGATGCGCGCTTTTTTTATCGTGTTCTCCTTTTGCCCATTCGATTTCTGAGGCATGCTTGCGAAGCGTGTCTTCGAGAGTGCGAGCATCCATATGCTGGAGAAAGGCGCGCATGCGCCGCTCATTCCATACGATATAGCCAATCGTGACAAAAAGAGAACAAAGAGCAAGAAAAAATGGCGTACCCTGGATTGCCATAACACGAAATATTATACAGTATTATAGCAATATGAGCAAAGGCTTCCTTTTAGGCTTTTTTAGGAGCAAAAGAGTATTTCTCGATCATGCTGCGGGTACCCCCGTAGCACCGGAGGTTCTTCGTGCAATGATTCCTCATCTCAAAGTGGGTGCAGGGAACCCAAGCTCGATACACAAAGAGGGGGTAGAGGCGAAAGGGGTGCTCGAGGCTGCACGTGGCTCGGTTGCGCGCATGGTGGGTGCGCATGTCGACGAGATCGTCTTTACGAGTGGTGGTACTGAGTCGAATAACCTTGCGATTGAAGGCGTTCTGCGCTCCGAGGCCGCACTCCGACACGGTAGGCATGTTGTTACCACTGCTTTTGAGCACCATTCGGTCAAGCGCGTACTTCTCGAGTTTGAGAAGGAGGGGTGGGAGGTTTCGTGGGTTATGCCTGATGATAAAGGTTTAATTGATCCACGCGCCATTTTTGCTGCAATTCGGCCTGACACGGTACTTGTCTCTGTCATTGGTGGACACAATGAGGTGGGGACGATACAGCCTCTTTCAACTATTGCAAAAGCGATTCGCAAGGCTCGCACGGGAGCTTTCCCTTATTTTCATACTGACGCGTGCCAGCTTGCTGGAGCAGTTCCATTTTCTGTTGTCTCCTCGGGAGTGGATCTTGCTTCGTTTAATTCCCATAAGATGTACGGTCCTTCGGGGGCGGGAGCGCTCTTTGTGCGCCGCTCGGTGGCTCTTCGGCCAGTGATACTTGGTGGTGGCCAGGAGAAGGGTGTACGAGCAGGGACAGAAAATCTGCCATCGCTCTTTGGCTTTGCCGCTGCATGCGAGCTCTTTAGAGAAGAAGGTGCTGTGCGGGAAAAGAGGATGACTAGGCTTCGTGACCAAGCTATAGAAAAACTACTTACCATAGAGGGTTCTCATCTTGTCGGGGATCGGGCAGATCGTTTGCCGGGCCATATCAGCATCTCCTTTGCAGGCGTCGAGGCAGAACAGCTGGTGATCGAGCTTGATAGGGTGGGTATCGCAGTCTCTTCGGGGTCGGCCTGTTCCACCGGAGAGAATACTGCCTCCTATGCTATACTGGCCCTCAGAAAGTCCGAAGAGGAGGCAAAAGGTACTCTTCGCATAACACTCGGTCGAGAAACCCGAAAGGGCGATCTCGATAGGCTCATGCGCGCGCTCCCGCCGATACTCAAAAAGCTCCGAAGATTCAGCTGACACGCTCTTAAATCTTGCGCGTCATATACCATGAATACGGTCGCGCGCGGCTTGGATAAGCCATTCTATACTCGAGTTGACAGAGGCTCTTTTTCACCGTACAATGAATTGTATTTTTTGAAGTCGATTTCGTAGTAGTCAACTAATTAATTCATCATGGTCCCTTTTCACAATTTCACATCGAAGGCGCGAGAAGCGGTACGGAAGGCGCACGAGCTTGCTATTGAGCGGGGCCAGAACCAGGTAAACCCTGTCCATCTTCTTCTCTCGCTAATTCTCAGCGACGACAGCCCGATCCTCACTATTCTCGAGAAGCTCGAAGTCGACACTATTCTCCTTACCGATTACCTCGTAGACTCTATCGAATCGCCAGATGGCGCAGCGGTCCTTTCTCCTGCCTATCAGATATATCTCACACCTGAGCTTGTTCGGGTTCTTGATACCGCAGGCAAAATTACGAGCGCGATGAAGGAGGAGTTTGTATCGCTCGAGCACCTCTTCCTCTCGCTCCTTGAGGTGCCAAGCCAAGCTCGCGAGATTTTGGCGCGCTTTCGCGTGACCAAAGAAGGGGTCATTCGCTCGATGCAGGATACGAAAGAAGGAAAACCTGTTGAAGCTCACAGCTCCAAGAAGTCACGAGCGCTCGAGAAGTATGCAAAAAATCTCACCAGACTTGCAGCGCAAGATAAGCTCGATCCTGTAATCGGTCGCGACGAAGAGATTCGTCGCATGATGCAGATCTTGACGCGTCGTACAAAAAACAACCCCATCTTGATCGGAGAGGCGGGTACTGGAAAGACTGCCGTTGTAGAAGGTCTCGCGATCCGCATTGCAAAAGGGGATGTGCCAGAGTCTCTCAAAAACAAAGAGGTCATCTCTCTCGACCTCGGATTCCTGGTTGCGGGGACAAAATATCGCGGTGAGTTTGAGGAGCGGCTCAAGACGGTCATGAAGGAGATTGAAAAGGCAGAAGGACGCATTATCCTCTTTATCGACGAGATTCATACTATCGTAGGTGCAGGAGCTGCAGAGGGTTCGATCGATGCGTCCAATATGCTGAAGCCTGCGCTCTCGCGTGGAGATCTTCGGGCGATCGGTGCGACCACCCTCAAGGAGTATCAGAAATATATTGAAAAAGATCCGGCCCTTACGCGCCGCTTTCAGCCGGTAAATGTAGGCGAGCCGTCGCAAGAAGATGCAATCGCTATTCTTCGCGGACTCAAGCCAAAATATGAGTTTCACCACGGAGTGCGTATTACCGATGAAGCCATTATCGCAGCCGTGACCTTCTCGTCGCGATATATCTCAGACCGTTTTCTGCCGGACAAGGCGATCGACCTTATCGACGAAGCTGCTTCTGCGCTTCGCCTCGAGCTTGAGAACAAGCCTGCTGTGCTCGAAGACGCTGATCGTCGAGTGACTCGTCTGGAGATTGAGAAGGAGGCTCTTAAGAAAGAGGATGCAAAATCTGCAAAGACTCGCATTCGAGCAATCGACAAGGAGATAGGGGAGATCAAAGAAAGGAATTCAGATCTTTTGGATCGATGGCAGGCGGAAAAAGGGGGGATGACCGATGTGCGTGCACTCAAGAAAGAGCTCGAAGCCCTTCGCCGTCAAGCTGAGATAGCAGAGCAGAAGCAAGACCTCTCGCTTGCTGCGGAGATTCGCTATGGCAAGATTCCTGAAAAAGAGAAAGCCCTCCTTGCTCTTGAAACAAAGCTCCGGAAACGAGAAACGCTTCCTCGGCTCTTGCGAGAGGAGATTACCGATGAAGATATCGCAGGCGTTGTTGCCCGCTGGACCGGCATTCCGGTGTATCGAATGATCGAAGAGGAGTCCGCAAAGCTTACTCGCATAGAAGATGATCTGCGCAAGCGGGTCCTCGGCCAAGATGAAGCGATAAAGAAGATCTCGGATGCAGTGAAGCGATCTCGTGCAGGCATTTCGGATCCGGATCGGCCAATAGGCTCCTTTATCTTCCTTGGTCCGACGGGTGTAGGCAAGACAGAGCTCGCTCGTTCTCTTGCAGAGTTTATGTTCAACGATGAAAAGGCGATTATTCGCGTGGATATGTCCGAATATATGGAGCGCCATGCGGTGTCCAAGTTGATCGGCTCGCCCCCTGGCTATGTTGGCTATGATGAATCGGGTCAGCTCACCGAGCAGGTACGCCATCGCCCCTACTCGCTCATTCTCTTTGATGAGATCGAGAAGGCGCATCCAGAAGTGTTCAATATTCTCCTCCAGGTGCTTGATAACGGCCGCCTTACTGACTCAAAGGGTCGCACCGTGAACTTCAAGAACACCATTATTATTCTCACGTCGAACATCGGTTCTGAGCATATCTTCAAGATGGAGTCGATGGGCTTTTCAAACGCCACATCGGTAGAGGAGTACGCTCGCACGAAAGATAAGATCCGTGAAGCGCTCAAGAACCAGTTTCGTCCCGAGTTCCTTAACCGTCTTGATGACATCATTGTCTTTGATGTTCTCAAGCCTGAGGTGATAAAGGAGATTGTAGGTATCCAGATTGGCCTCGTTGAAAAACGCCTCGCAGGAAAGAATATCAAACTTTCCGTAGCTCCTGCCGCAAGCGAGCTTCTCGCAAAAGAAGGGTATGACGCGCATTATGGTGCACGACCGCTGAAGCGCGTAATCCAGACCAAAGTACTTAATCCAATTGCCGAGATGATTATCTCAAAAGCAATTATCGGTGGTGAGACTGTAGTTGCGGAGGCAAAGGATGGACAGATCGTGCTTCGCATTGAGAACGGGCAGAAGAGCCCCATCCGAGCG
Organism: Patescibacteria group bacterium; assembly: GCA_040384765.1. GTDB lineage: Bacteria > Patescibacteriota > Minisyncoccia > Phycocordibacterales > JBBUBG01 > JAZKIQ01. The sequence continues at coordinate 6,411 of JAZKIQ010000002.1, forward strand.
GCTACGCGAACGAAGAAGGAGTAACTACAGATTTCAGAGATTAGAGTTTAGAGTTCAGTCAGAAAAAACAAAAAAGCACCCGCAGGGTGCTTTTTTGTTTGACTGAGCTCTAAACTCTGTAAGCTGATCTCTGCATTTATGGCCAATACTGCGGATCTGTTTCTTCTCCAAAAAACTTTTTGTAATTCGCTTTTGTTTGGGTGTACGTTTCCGTCTCCCCGTACTTTGGCCTCAGCGAATTTTTGATCTCCTTCCACGTTTCCGGACCCGGGTCACCCATCTCGGGTGGAGGATTTGGTACGTGGTCGATAAATCCGCCAATATATTCTGCGAACTGCTTGTAAAATCGTGTGAACATGAGCATCTCGTGCCATGCGATGTCGACTCGGTCGGAGGGAGCTACCGCTTGGCCCGAGACGATGCACAAGGAGAGCATCCGTTTTGCTTCCCGCAGGAGTCCTTCACAGTAGCCGATAGGATAGTCGTAGATTCGTGATATGCGAAGCGCGAGGAACGAAGGGACTTCGTATGCGTCAACTTCCGCGAGTGTAGGTGGTGTATGTTCCATTTCCAGATTCTAGCGCGTATTTTGCGAAAAAGAAAAAGACCTGCGTGGACACTCGCAGATCTTTTTTCTTTAGCGTAATGCTAACGATATTACATTGTGCCTTTGCAGCTGGAGCCTTCTGCTTTCGCTCCTTCTTCGCCCTTGCATGCACCGCCCATTGCAGGCTTGCAGGTTGCGCATTCGCCGCACTTCCCATCTTCACACTTCGTTGCGCCGGAGCAGCTTTTACCTTGCTGCATCCCGTTGCATCCATCTCCCTCCTTTTTCATTCCGTTGCACTGGCTTCCCATAGGCGTTGCGCCTGTGTCGCCAGAGCATCCCATTCCTTGCATCATGCTGATGGAATTAGCTTGTATGGGTAGAGTATACCATAGAGAAGTTGAAAAAAGTGTATAGATGCCGTATGGTTGAATATGCATTGCATACGCGCAGGTGGCGGAGTGGTCAATCGCAACTGGCTGTAAACCAGTCGACCTTTGGTCTTCGGGGGTTCGAATCCCTCCCTGCGCACAAACTGAAAAAGCCCCCGTAAAGGGGCTTTTTCATTTTGTGCGCAGAGCGAGCAAACTGCTTTGCTCGCGTGGAGGGGTTCGAACAGCGGAGCGTTGCCGAGCAAGCTTGCGAGGCCGCGAGCTGGTGCCCAGCCCGAATCGAGCGACGGCGCGATGAGAGGCGCGGGCGAATCCCTCAGAATAAGGCGACTGAGCGGGGTCGCGGGTTTTGCGAGCACGCAAAACCCTGTGACCGAATCCCTCCCTGCGCACTTTGCGAGATGGAAAAGTACCCGCCCCCGTTGCGGGCGAATCCCTCCCTGCGCACTCTTCCCTAATTTGACTTTCCCTCATTTACGTACAAGATGGATCTTTAGGGGGATCAACTAGAATCCTAATGGATTGAAGGGGGTCTCAGTGTTCCAGAATGAGTTTGGTCCTTTTGGTGCTGGTCTTTGCAAACTAGTAGCGAATGATTCAACTACGGAGGTGAAATACAAAAAAATCGTCCTCAAGATCAGCGGGAACGAGTTCAGTAGCGGTTCTTTGCTGTGGAACAAGGAGCAGGTCGATTACATTCTCGATCAGCTTCAGGTCCTGGGTCAGTTGGGAGTGGAGGTGGCGGTTGTCCCCGGAGGTGGAAATATAGCTCGCGGTCGCGAGCTTACGGCCCAGGGGACGCTGGAGATGGATGAGCTCAACGCCGATCTTATCGGCATGCTTGCCATCAACATGAACGGTATCGTGCTTCGCGACCAGGGAGAGAAGCGCGGCATGAACGTTCGGCTGTGCAGCTCCATTGCGATGCCGCAAATTACCGAGTCGTACTTGCCGTTCAAGATGCGAGCGCACATGGAAGCAGCCAACACCTTTCCAGTGCGCGGAGCAGGCATCGGAAATGGCGGGGTTTCCTCTGACTCCGCTGCGATGTACACGGCGCGTGACATGCGAGCCGAAATCGTGCTGAAGGCGACAACCGTCGATGGAATCTTCGACAAGGACCCGCGAAGAAATCCGGATGCTGTACGGCTCTCGCGGCTCACGCATGACGAGTTTCTGAGTCGCAACCTCAACACGATCCTCGATCCGACTTCGGTGATCTATGCCCGGGACGCTCGCAAGGGCGGCATTCCTATCTGTGTCTTCGACTTCAAGACGCCAGGGGCGCTCGAGGCAATCATAAGAGGTGAACAGGTCGGTTCGCTCATCTCGAGCTCGCCGGAAGCGACCGCTTAGGGAGGTTCGTCACATATGGGTCGGGGCCGGCGCACTGCGCTGGCCCTTTTCTTTTCTGTATACAATATGCTGGCCTCACGTCCTCATTTGTGGAACAATTTTAGAAGACCAGTCACTTCATGCCTCTAGGGGGAGTCATGGAACGAACTCGTAGGACCCGGGTGCTCGTCGGGAGCTCTCAAGATCCCATAACACTTCAGCTTATGGGCGTCGTGCATGCTCGGCTCGAACAGATTCGACCGGAGTACGAGCTGGACACGCTGTTCACCTCGAGCTCGAGCGAGCTGTTTGGGCAGCTCGTATTCCGCGAGCCGACGCTCGTCATCTCTCTTGCGCGGGTAGAGGATCCAGACAAGCCATCTGTGCCTGTACCGATTCCCGAGTTCGCTGCACGAGTGAAGTACACGTTTCGCAAATCCTTCTTCGTGGTCGCTACGGGTATAGATATCCCGGGTGTACGCGAAAGCCCCTCTGTCGACGCAATGGTCCTGATCACTCCGGACTCAAGCGTCGAAACGATGGCGCGGCTCCTCGCTCACGACAAGCTCGCAGAGCTTTGGAATCTGCACCTTCCCAACTACACCGTGTTCGAAAAGAAGCACGCGCACAGTGCCGCGTAGGCTTCTGGTCTAACACGAAAAGGGCGTCTCTCGTGAGACGCCCTTTCTCCTTTAAAAAACTATTCGTGCGGTTATGCCCGCAGGTACCGCGTATCCCTCTTTTGGGGTGAGTCCAAGTTCTTCAATGTGAACCACCGAAGGATTTTTAAAGACCGATTCAATCATGTTTGAAAGCGTCGTTTGTGAAAAGCCTGTGGTGTACGAACTGATGATAAGAAAAAGGGGCTTTTCTGAAAGTAGGCCACGAGCTCCCTCAATGAGCTCCAGGATATGATCTTCTAATTTCCACACCTCTCCCTTTGCTCCGCGTCCATACGAAGGAGGGTCCATGACGATGGCATCATATTTTGCGCCTCGACGGGCCTCTTTGGCGATAAATTTAAGAGCATCATCGACGAGCCAGCGCACGGGCTTGTCGGAAAGATTCGAAAGTGCTGAGTTCTCTTTTGCCCACTCTACGATGCCGCTCGCGGCATCGAGGTGGGTTACTTCGGCCCCAGCGCTTGCTGCTGCAAGAGTTGCACCACCTGTGTAGGCAAAGAGGTTGAGAAGGCGAATAGGGCGCTTGGCGGCCCCTATCTGCGCGCGAATCCATTCCCAGTTTGCTGCCTGTTCAGGGAATATGCCTGTGTGTTTAAAGAGTGTCGGCTTTAGTTTGAAGGTGAGTGAGCCGTATATCACGGTCCATTCGTCGGGCATGGCGCTCCCTTCACGCTTTTTCCATTTTCCCCCTTTCTCTCCGCGCGTAAACTGGGCATCAGCCTTTTCCCAAAGCTCGGGTTTTTGTTTTGACCACAGCGCTTGCGGTTCTGGCCGAGCAAGGATATATGCACCCCAGCGTTCAAGCTTTTGTTTGTCGCCCGAGTCTAGAAGTTCGTAGTCCGCCCAGTTTTGAGGAGTGATCATGTTGCGAGGGCTAGTACAGGACGTTCGAACCTTTTGCGACGATCCTGCCAATGAAGAAACGATAGCAACAATGAGGAAGATCGTCGAGGATATCAATCCTGATTCTGTTTCTAGTCATCTAAAATCTCCTTAAGCAACTGTTCAGGATCTTCGGACGCTCCACGTCCGGTCCATATATCCCACACATACCAGAGTCCCAGAAAGGCAACTGCGCTGATGTAAATCCCACGAAGCGTATCTGCGCTGATCATCCCAATATCGGGAAACGTCGATGAGATCGCTGGAATGGCCATAACCATTGCTACTAGTGCGTCACGTGGACGAACCTTTCTCTTCGTTGTGGACGAAAAGCGATGAAGTTTTAGGAGCAGTTCAGCTGTTTCTATCTTTATCCACGGGCGTTGTCGGTATGTCACCGTATGCCGCCGATGCGTTCCTGCTGGGCTCCTTTTTTGGGGTTTACCCGGCATTGTTAGAGGTTGCTCTTTACCAGTGAATCTAGAATTCCCTTGAGCGCTGTAGCTTCGAATTCATTGATATCACGCGGAACGTAAATGGTGAATTTCGTGCCTGGTCGAAGTGAGAGCTCTATTCGATGCATGTCTGCTCCTGTGGATATGATCGGAGAATTCGGCGCTATTGTGCCCTCGGGTTCGACGGTGCTCTTGCCGCTCGCTGATTTCGATACACGCTTTACGGATTTATAATTCCAGCTAGCCATCTTTGTTGGATCTACTCCGTAACGGTTGAAGTCAGATACGGTCTTCGTTACTCGGGATCTATACGCGGCCAAAGAGCTGGCGCTCATCGATGCGCTATTGTGCCGGCATACATTCTGGTAAATGGGCTCAATATTAGCGGTGAATTTGTCCAGTGAGTCTCGTTCCTCATCGTTCAGTTCCTTCTCAAACAGTTTCAGTGCTGCTCGCAGACCTTGAGCGGTACTCTCGGGGTACTTTCGGTTACGTACAGCTGTATCTACGAAGGCGTATAGATCTTGAAATGTCGGCATGGCAAAAAGGTTACTTGATTTGCCTCTAGTATAATCCAACACTTCTAATTGTCTATATAGACAGATAGACGCAGATGTATTGTAAGTGCTGCGTAGGCGCGATGTGGATACTCTGTCTGCATGACATATAGATATATCGAAGAAGGACCTCTTATGAATTGCCCCGACCGGGCTCAGGAGTGGTTTGAGATCGTCCTTGAGGTGATACTGCAGGAAGAGCGAGTAGCTGGAACGATGGCGGATGGTAGCGCGCACTCAGTATGAGCGGGCACATGCGGAGATTCGTGGTAGCGTACTCGCGAGTTTCCTCGTCCCACCAGAGCGAACGCGGAGCATCACTCTTCGAGCAGCGTGCCGCAATCGAGCGAGTGGCAGATCGTGACGGTGCTGATGCCAATTCAATCTTCGACACCTTCGGCAGCATGTTGCTTTGTCAGAGTTCAATGAACGTACGTGAATCCCTCAGAAGATATCGGGGAGGCGTGGAAGGTTGTTCGGCGATTCGGCCAAGACAACTGCGCAAGTACGAGCCAGATTGGCTTAGAGACGTTCAACACGGTGCACTGGGCCAAGTCGCGAGGATGACTGGTGGAACATGCGAGGCCACGGTTCTTGCCCTTAGTCGCGCAATTCGGGCCGAACTCGGACTCAATCCCCTGGAAGACCTGCGGGTCTCCTCCCTTGCTCTCCCCCTAAGAGATTATCGAATGACTCAGGGGGGGCGCACATCTCCGGAGAAGGTTCACCGAAGCGCGTTGCGTAGTGGAGCCTTGGTGCTACAAGAAGCTGCATTGATGCACCAGCTCTATGCATTTCCACGGCCCCCGGATTCTTGTGCCGATAGACCTCGTTCCTTCGATGGAAAGCCTCGATCGTTGTCAGTTCTTCGACGCCACCAGGCGCTTGCGAGGTACCTTTGTTCGAGATATGAGGCTCGCAAAGTAGAGAGGGGCTGGCTTGAGAACTGGCAGTTAAGCAGCTGAAACGTGCGACTATAACCCCAGCTCAGTACAAGGAAATGTGTGGATTTCAAGTGGGAGCTCGGTCCGGTGCGGACAAAACGGGTTGGCTGCCCAATGTGGCACCAATCAGCAACCCGTATGGCGACTAATTTGACTTACTCATGAGGCGCGATATGATGCTTATAGATAGGCTTGGTGATGTTTACAATTCACAGTGGTGGGAGGGGGCGATACTAAATTGTTTGAGTCCTTTGATTCAGTTGATCTTGCTCATGGTCGAAGGATTATCGAGCAAGTGTTTCTTTCCAGGTCAAAGTCATCTAGACAGCGAGCTCTAAATGCTCTCGCAAGGATAGACTTAGAAGCCATGGTGTTCGCCCTGGTGTCCACGGTATTCGACCCATTTGTTCACGAAGAGATAGTGGACGATATCCGGCTTTTTCTGAGAGAGTGCTTTCTGAGGTGCGAGTGGCTCACAAATCACGCACGAAAGCAGGATAGAGCACGGCCATGCGCAAGGGCATTCCTCTCTCCGGTGTCTGTTGGCGGATTTACCGGACTAGCTCACATGCTGCATTCAACGGAGAATCTCAAGGACTTTAGAGCGATCCTTTTGAAAACTCCATACTACCCGACCAACCAGAGACCATGATCCTGTATCTCCTCCGGGACTGATGCAATGAACCACGCTGATTTTTTGAGCGTGGTTTTCTTCGTCTTGGTCTGTAAGCCTTTCTCTCCTGAGATGGATTGGAAGGAACCGGCAAGACTGCTCGACTCGACCCTGCTTCGATCATCTTCTTGAGGTAGTTACCGCCGCTCGGAGGCGCAGGTTGACTTGAGCGGGTTCAACCGAGAGCCGTGCAAGGGCACGAGTTCAAGGCCGACGACTCGCTTTGGCAGATCTTGGAATTGCCGTCAGGCTTGATGATGCTCGGGGCGTTGTTACGCGGCGCGCTCTGCCCGGGGGTCTGCAGCAAATTTGAACCGGGTGAGTTTCGTTCCGCGTTCCCTGCGTAGGGGTGGGAACGCGGGAACGGTTTCGTGGGTGAGCGCATGACTCGGCGAGGCTCGTTTGAATTTGAAGAGGATGCTCGTGCTGGATGATAGGTTCCGTGACCTCGCCGCGGAAGATCTCGGCCAGACGGCCGTGATCCTCGACCCACCGGACAGCGGCGGCGCCCTCCACGACGAGCGCGCGGCATCTGGCGGCCTCCCTGGTGGTTGCACGACAAAGGGAGCCGGGATATACTGCGCAAGTCCGGTCATCCCCTGGTTGAACGGATAGGTCCTTGTTTCGCCAAGCTTCCAACGGCCGCGGCGGAACGGGACCTTTATTTTATCGAACCCTCCTGCTTCCCCGATCATCAGTCCGACTGGCGCATCAGCGTGCCACGTCGGCTTTTTTGTTCATGCTACCGTCCGCATGCGAGCTCAGCCACTCGTCGATCAACATTCTTGAGGTATCAATCAACAATCCAACGATTAGAAGACGCGGACGTTTTTGTCCCAGTGCGGTATATCTAAAGGGCGTAGCGAGTTCCTTGATCTGCGGAAGCCCAAGAGGAGTGACATCCGAATGCCGCACGACCCGCGTCGCCAAGCCCGGGGCATTGGCCTGGAGCCGAGCCCTAGTCCCGAACCGCTTCCAGGATTGGAAGAACCCAACTCCGCGCACAACCAGGATTCTCAGGCGCCATTACAGAATTCGCGCGATCGGTCGATGACTGCGTCAGATCTGCACCAGAGCTTCAGCGCGAGCGGGAAAGGACGGGGCGCGTCAAAAAGTGTACAGTAGGACGCGCCCGAATCTGATACAATGCTTCAATAAGTAACTTCTTACCCATGCCAATCCAAGAGTCTACGAGCTTCGTCAGCAGAGCAACTATCTATACGTTTTCTTTCGAAATGCTCGTCGTGGGCGTTGTTGGCATTGGCGCTGCTGGATTGTATCTCTACAATACGATCCACCTTTTTGACGCGTACCCCCTCACTGAGAGCTTGCGAGAACTTCTGTGTGGACTCGGAATCCTTGCGTCCGCGGTGTTGTTTCTTGCGACGTCAAGGCAAGCGTTCCGGCTTCGCACCGCTGAGCCAGAGCGCCTAGCGCATAAAACGTACCGGATAGCGCTCTTGCTTGTTGTTGCAGGATCAATCCTCGCCTACGCGGGAATCGCCTACTTCGTTTCGTTAGTCGGCGTGCTTCCTACCGGGTGCCTTTGGGGAGCCCCCTGCATCCAGCAAACCCTACCGCTGTGGCCGCTATTGACAATCCATGTAATAGCCGCCTCGGTCTGCTCCACGCCAGCGGTAACTTTGTCGATCTTGGAAAAGTGCGGAACCTCTAGGGGGCCACAAGATAGTTCCGTGTAGGACTCAAGAGGCCATCTAGCGCCGAAGTGTGCATGGAGGTTTGCTTCGTGGGAATGATCCATGGCCGAGTTGCCTGCATTGAAGCGGATCGTGATCGAAGGATCACTTCTCGAAAGCTCTGTCCGCAGATATCGCGAGAAGTTTTCGTCCGTCACCGCGTGCGGTTCGAACCCTACTCTGAGAGAGAAAAAACTCTTCATTGAAGCCAGGAAACCGTTCAGCTTCAATGACAAAATGGATGCACTTCCTGAAAAGCGAGGGCACCAGGATTCGAACCTGGAAGTTGGGATTTGGAATCCCACAGTTTAACCGTTGAGCTTATGCCCCCTCGTGAGTTCTTATCCTAAACGAAAATCTCCCCTCAGTCGAGGGGAGATTTTCGTTTGCCTTAAATCTTCTTCTCCTTATGCACCGTTACCTTGCGGCACCAGTTGCAAAATTTCTTAAATTCAAGCTTCCGCTCAACTTTCTTGGCGTTTTTACGGGTGTAGTAGTTGTCCCGTTTGCACTTTGTGCAGTTTAGTTTTCGAAGGAGTTCCTTGGCCATCGTTTTTGTGTGTAGTAGAGATGATACTATAGCCCGGCTTGTTTGACAACCAGGGAGGCCTCCTCTGGCGACTGGACCCAATGGATCCTCTTATTTCGCCGAAACCAGGTTCGTTGTTTCTTTGCGTAGTCGCAAATGGCAAGGAAGAGCTCTTTTTGCATCTCTGCCTTGGTCAAAATTCCCTGGAGGTACTGGGCAATAAAGCGATATTCGAGCCCGAATAAATCAAGCCGCTCCCAGCTGAGGCCGACTGTGTCGTGCAGCCCCTGCACCTCCTCAATCATCCCCTCGAGTAGGCGTTCGCCCAGTCTTTTTTCAATTTTTTTCTTTAGCTCTTCGGGGGGAAGTGAGATACCTATGAAAAGCGGCTCATAGGGAGTTTTGGTCAATCGAGCTTCAGGTACGGCACCAAGAGCTTCTGCGATCTCAAGGGCTCGCACGAGTCTTCGAGGGTTGTTTGGGTCGATGTTCGCAGCTCTCCGTGGATCTTTGGTACAAAGCATTTCATAGAGTTCGATTGTCGTTTTCTCGGTAAGTCGTGTACGCAGTTCGGGGTTCGGAGGTACCTCTGGGATAGAGATACCATCTATGAGCGCATCGATATAGTAGCCAGTGCCGCCGCATACAATCGGAAGCTTCCCTCGCTTCTGGATGCCTTCTATGGCTACTCTTGCGTCTCTGGTGTAGTCGTTCACGGTGTACTGGCTCGCTGGTTCGGCTATGTCGATGAGATGATGGGGGATCCCTTGCATCTCCTCTGGTCGTATTTTTCCAGTACCGATATCCAAGTTTCTATACACCTGTCGTGAGTCGGCAGAGACAATTTCACCATCGAGCGCGCGCGCAAGCGAAACAGCAAGCGCGCTTTTTCCGCTTGCGGTAGGGCCTACAATAACGATCACCTGATGAGTTGACATTTATGAAAGTAATGCTATAGTATTCTTTACCGTTTGTGAAGCATTACGCTGCGCAGACATCTGGAACAGTGGAGGATACGATGAAGAAGATCAAGAAGGTTGCCTCGAGAGTCCGGACCGCCAAGCGGTACGTCACGAATATCAGCGAAGTGGAGGTGATGTCCGTCCTCAAGATCTTCGCACCCCGGGGAGTGGCCACGATCGGAGAGATCCGCAAGATGGCCACACACCTCCGGGTGCGCCCGATTCACCTCGTTCGCGCGCTCCAGGGCAAGCGGTTCACCGACCGCGGCCTCCGGGTGAAGGTCGCCCGCGATGGTGAGAAGCAGTGGATGTTCCCGGTGACGAGGCGCAAGCGCTAACGCGCTTCGTCCACCGGAAGAGGGCTGCAGCTGTAATAAGCTGTGGCCCTTTCTTTTTCTCTAAGATTTACTTAGAGAAAAAGAAAACCGTTTTGTCCGAAGAAGTTTTGGGCAAAAAACAAAAAGAAAACCGCCCCAGCTTGTTCGGCTGGGGCAGGAGTCCGGAACTCGAGAGAGATTCCGGCGGTGGGTCATTCGCCCTTGGCGAGCGTGACCGTGTGGGGTGGTGGTGGCAGGGGCTTCCCTGCAAGCCACATCTTGGCGTGCACAGGCTTCTTCGCTTGGTACTTCGCTTCGGCGATACCGTACCAGAACTCGCCGCTCGAAGCGACGATAAGCAGTGAGGCCACTGCTACCAGCTTCCAGACATCTGCGAAGCGAAATGGGGGCGTCGGCGGATCAGTCCACTCACCGTGCTGCCAGTGAGCTTCCTCTTCACCCGAATCAGATTCTCCATTCTCC
>JAZKIQ010000002.1:16876-47072 GCA_040384765.1 Patescibacteria group bacterium
TCTCCACTTGCTCGGGGATATTAGCCAAAGGTGGGTCCTCCTGTGAAAAACCCTGTTAGCACTGTATGAGTACAGGTTCTGTGCGAAGCCTTCTTGTTTTCGTGTCTAACAAATATGATGGCACGTTTTTCCAAACTCAGCAATTGCCTGGAAAATCTCTCGGGAGTGAGGTATGTTACTATTTTAAGGACAAAGCCGGAGTGGCGGAATGGTATACGCGCATGACTCAAAATCGTGTGTCGCAAGACATGAGGGTTCGAGTCCCTCCTCCGGCATAAAAAAAGAGTACCCTCACCGGGTACTCTTTTTGCCGGAGGAGGGACTCGAAAGCCGGAGCGCGACGGCGCGAGGCGGGGTCGCGCAAAAATTCAGTAGAATTTTATGAGTGACCGAGTCCCTCCATTTTTGTGTGAGCAAAGTGAAAATTGAAAAGTACCTGGCTGCGTAGCGAGCCGAGTCCTCGTCTTTAAAAACGGCGATCAGCCATACTCCACCACTTATAACTTTTCTGTTTTATGGAGCGTGCCACGTTGCTTCTTAGAACCACATGGCAATAATTGTAGAAAGGAATATGAGCAAAGCGCATGTAGCGATTGCCTTAGTAGGTTTCCAGTCCCGATCATGGATTCTCAGGAAACACCCTGTTAAAAGGGCGGCGGTTAAGCCGATACTAGTCAAAGAGTAGGTAAGCGAAATACCAAGTTGTGTGCGCAGTACCATCGCAGCCACAATAATGATACCTACCTCAAGCGCAAGAGGAACAACGGTCCATAAAATCACAGAAAAATAGAAATTGACAGGATCACGATCTTTAAAAATTTTAGTTACTGGCCCCCCATATCGTGGTCGATGAATATAACAGCCAGTTTTTAATGCTTTGTGAGTGTCGCGGAGGAACCCTGAGAGGGCAATAATCGCAACGAGCACGAAAAGTAAGATAGATGGAAGTGTTAACATTCTTTTATTATGACACAACCTATTTTTCTACAATAAAAAACAGGCTGCCGCGCGGCAGCCTGTTTTTTATTCCCTCCTAAATCCCGCTCTCTCCCTCCGGCACTGCTGTTTCTTCTATTGTTGACCCCGGTGTTCTGTTTAGCGCTGCATCGATGTCAAAGTTTTTAAGTACGGCAGGCCCGAACATAAAGGCGAGTACGGCAGCGATTATGTATCCGGCAATCGCAACGCCTACAACCGTCCTGTTTTCAAACGGTTCAGGTGCATTTCTTGCGTTTTTGTACTCTCGGAGATTTACGTACAGGCGATAGCTAAAAAGTATCGAAAGTGGGTTTATGAGCAGTGTTTGTACGAGCGTGTTGATGAAGTCTGCCGCTGCCTCACCTCCCATGCTTACGAGAATGTAGCCAAGAGGAAGTGCAATGACGAGATAGAGGACGAGTGTGACGAGCGCAAAAGCAAAGGTAAGTCCGAATGCGTGCCAGGCATCTCCTTTCACGTAGCGTGCACTCGTACGAAGCGCTTCCCATCCGCGCTTTCCTTCGGCCACAAATACAAAGTGAGAAAAGGTGAACAGCATCGCAAGGTAGATACCAGGAAGCATAAAGAAGAACAGCGCCCCCAGGATGATACACACTTCCAGTATTCCGATGATGGCATACGAGAGGAGACCGCTGGTTGCTTTTCCAAATGCATCAGTTCCAGAGAGCGAAGGTGTTGCAATGAAAAAAAGCAGCGCAAGCGTGGCGATCGCCATCACAAAAGCGCTGAGGGAAGTGGTGATATTTTCGAGCAGCTTTGGATCTGCGTTTGGGATGAAGAGGGCGATGACAAGCACTGCTCCCACTGTGGCAAGAAGAGGAATTCCGAGGATCGCTACGATCTTGCCCAGATGCATTTTGTAAAACTCCCACGCTTCACGAAAGAGAGTGCCGAAGCTCTTAAGGGCGGGTAAGGCTGTAGTTGCGCTCTCGGGCATGGGCGCTGATGTCATATTTTCCATTCACAAATCGTACCATAAAGGATGAGTTTGTTGCACCCTGCACGCGGGTGGTAGTATGTTCATATCATGGCTCCCGAACTCACTGGCGAGATATATCGCAACTCGAGCGACTCCATTTTTTGGGTCGAAGTAGAGAAGATCCGGCCAAATCCGTTTCAGCCACGGCGCGAGTTTGACGAGGCGCGTCTTCGAGACCTCTCTGAGTCTATTCGTCAGTACGGTATTCTCCAGCCTCTTGTGGTGACTCGAAAGGAGGTGCAGAAGGAGGACGGCGGTCTTGCTACTGAATACGAGCTTATCGCCGGTGAGAGGCGTCTGCGTGCTTCAAAGCTTGCTGGTGTGCGCGAGGTGCCGGTGCTTATCCGCATTGGTGACGACTCAGATAAGACCAAGCTTGAGCTTGCGATCATCGAAAATATCCAGCGCGAGGACCTTACGCCAATAGACCGCGCCCAGGCGTTTAAAAAGCTTGCAGAGGATTTCGGCTTCACTCATTCTGAGGTGGCAAAGAAAGTGGGCAAGAGCCGCGAGTATGTTTCAAACACGATCCGTATCCTTGCGCTCCCTGAGCATATTCTGACGTCGCTGCTTAAGAACGAGATTTCCGAAGGTCACACTCGGCCTATTCTCATGCTTGCCGATCATCCGGCAGAACAGTCGACTCTCCACAAAGAGATCGTACTCAAGAAGATGACGGTGCGCGAAGCAGAGGCTATTGCTCGGCGTATTGCCCAGGATCGGGTGCGAAAAAAGGAGTACGCGGTAGACCCCGAGATTCTTCAGATGGAGGAGAAGCTTACCGCCCAGCTTGGTACGCGCGTGCAGATAGAGCGCAAAGAGTATGGTGGCAAGGTCGTGATCGACTTTTTTTCTCACGATGATCTGCGCAACCTTCTCGCCCTAGTATCTCAGGAGGTTGCAGCGCTCGAGGCACCCGCGCTACTCGCCGAGGCTCTCAGCCCAGATGCCCCGCTTGCAACAGATGAGCCTATTATTCCGCCTGATCCTCCGAGTGACGACCCTGATCTCTATTCTGTAACACATTTTTCAATTTAGGGGCTTTTTGGTACGATTTAGTTGGGAGGTGAGTACTATGCAAGAGACGGTTATTCCGGCGAGTTGGTGGAGGGACGAGACTCGGAAGATGACTCTGCGGGCAGCGAAGGGTCTCTATGACCTCGCGCTGTGCGAGGCCTGGCTTTGCCAGTTTGGCAATGCGCGTTCTGCTGCATCCGAATATGAGAAGTATTGCGTCGACAACTGTGTGCCGTGCAGCGTTGAAGAGCTGCACATGCGGATCGACGTAGCGGAGCACGAGCTGCGCACCCATCTCGCAAACGCCGCGAAAAACTAACGCCAGAAAGAAGTCCGGGCCCGAGCCCCGGACTTTTCCTTTTTGCCCTGAATCAACTTAATACCCTTTATGGTCGAGCTTGATCCTTTTGATCATTGAGATACGAGCGAATATGCCGCCGTGCGAGCGCTGTTTTGCACGCCTCGAGCCATTTTGTACTTGGCTTTGCATTCTTGCGGGTTTCTATCACCACCACGTCGCCGTTTTTGAGGCTCGAATCTAGTGACACCATCTTTCCATTTATTTTCGCGCCTGAGGTGTGGTTGCCAATGTCCGAGTGGATTGCATACGCAAAATCGAGCGTTGTTGCCCCTTCGGGTAGCTCGATCACATCACCTTTCGGGGTAAAGCAGAAGATACGATCCTGAAAAAAGTCGGTCTTGAGTCCTTCGATAAACTCGTTTCCTTCCGCAAACTGTTTTTGCCACTCGATAAGTTGACGGACCCAGGCGAGCTTCTTTGAGAGCACGCCTCCGGTTTTTGGCTTGCCGGACTCGCGGTATGCAATATGCGCGGCGATACCGTATTCGGCTTCATCGTGCATCTCGCGCGTGCGTATCTGGATTTCGGCGATCTCGCCATCTCCGGCAAAAACGCTTGTATGAATACTTTGGTAGCCGTTTATTTTTGGGAGCGCAATATAATCTTTCACGCGCTCGGGTACTGGCTTCCAGAGTGAATGTACGATTCCTAGAGCACTGTAGCAGTCAGCCACCGTGGGTACGATGATTCGCATGGCGGCGATGTCGCACACCTTGTCGATGTTCATGTCGTTCTTTGCGAGCTTCTTGTACAAGCTGTATACCCCCTTGGTTCGGTAGCTCACATCTGCATTTTGAATGTCGCTCTCTTTGAACGCTTCTTCGAGGAGACCAGACATATCACGAAGCGACTTTTCGCGAAGTGGCGCTTTTTCTTCAAGCAGCATCTGGGTGAGGGTGTACTCATCTGGGTGTGCATATCTAAAGGATCGAGCTTCGAGCTCATCGCGGATCTTTCCGATACCGAGGCGGTTGGCGATCGGCGCATATATCTCGAGTGTCTCAAGTGCGATACGGTGCTGCTTTTCAGCGCGCACATGCTCGAGCGTGCGGATATTGTGCAGGCGGTCTGCAAGCTTTATCACGATCACGCGAATATCCTGCGCCATCGCCACAAACAACTTGCGGAGATTTTCTGCAAGCTTATCATTGCCGCGATATTTGAGTGCGCCGAGCTTGGTGACGCCGTCCACGAGGAATGCGATATCTGGGCTGAACTCTTTTGAAAGCTGCTCGCTCGTCACACCCACATCTTCGACAGAGTCGTGCAAAAGCCCTGCCGCGATCACCTCGGCATCCATGCGAAGCTCGGAGAGTATGAGGGCGGTGCTGTAGAGGTGTAGAAAATACGGCTCGCCCGAAAAGCGCTTCTGGTCCTTGTGCGCCTCTTTTGCGAAGTGGTACGCCTTCTCGATCAGCTTTTTATCTGTCTCCGAGAGGTTGGGATTTGTTAAGAGGGAAGCGAGTTCGAGCATCTGGCTAAGTGTCTCAAATTAGGCCTATTTTACAACGTATCTAGCATTGACTTTTTACGAAAAAGTGATATAATTAATCCTGGTACAACGGTGCGCGAATTGAAAGGAATACGAATATGTCGCTCGCAACGATCTGCAAGAACCTCGAATCTGATTTGAGGCGCCAGGGTCTCCTGTACGACATCGAGCAGTGCAGCTCGGAGTCTCAGGTGCAGGTCGCCGTCCGGTCTCTCGTTTTCGCCCTCGGTGGTCAGTTCGGGACGATCATCTTCGTTCCGGGGAAGGAGCCGGCTCAGGAAAGTAACTTCGGAGCAGGTGGTAAGATCACGGGACCGCAGAAGGCGCTGGTCTTCCCTGACGACTCCGCCCTTTGGGATCGAGAGGTTCTGGGCAGGGGCAGGTTCCATCGGATCGACGTTCCCGGTTTTGGGAGCGACGCAGATGTACCGGCGTGTTACTCGATTCATCGAGTCGAATTCTCGGCCCGCACAGTGCACTGTCTTGAGAATGGTCGCATCCCCACACTCGGCATGATCACCACTCACGCGTGCAATGAGTTGATGGGTATCAAGAACTTCGGCCGCAAGTGTCTCGAAGAAGTGGTCGAGAAGCTCCGGCCCTACAAGCTCACGCTCAAGTGCGAGCCGACCTGCAAGCACTTCGCTTGAGCGGTCGAACTTCGCACAATCTCCGTCCGTCTGAAGCCGTCTGGCTTTGGTCGGGCGGTTTTCTTTTACAAAAAATTCGCACGGAAATCGCTCCCGTTAGTTCTTTGAGGAAAGCTTGCGGAAGTTTTAGGCTCGTCGAGGGTGGTAGCTTTTTGGAGTGTCTAGCAGCGCGACGGCGCGAGAGTCAGCGCTGGGCGAGCACGCCCAGACAGCGACTCCAAAAAGGTAACACCGGAGAAAGAGACTAAAATTCAAAGTCCCTACTCCTTTTTCTTTGGTCGTCCGCCGTGTTTTGAACACGCTTTGTTCGAGCAGCGGATAGGTATCGTTTTTGTACCAAGCATCATAAGCGAGCCGCACTCGGTACATTTTTCTCCCGTTGGCTTTCCGTTCATGGCGAAGTCGCACTTCGGATAGTTGGAGCAGCTGTAGAAAAAGCCGAAGCGGCCGCGGCGCTCGGCGATCATTCCGTCGGCGCATTTTGGGCAGTGTATTCCCGTTGATCGCTTGGCGAGCTCTTCTGCCTCCTTTACCGGATCTTTTTTAATATATTTGCACTTTGGGTAGCGGTTGCAGGATATGAAGCTACCGTATTTCCCTGTGCGCTCTACGAGCTCGCCCTTTTCGCACTCGGGGCACTTTTCACCGATCTCCTTTGGCTTCTCCATTACATCGCCTGTCTCGGTGCGCGCTCCCTCACACTCCGGATATTTCGCGCACGAAAGAAACTTGCCACCACGCCCAAGCTTCCAGATCATGGGGCCAGCGCACGTTGGGCACGGAAACTCTGCCGGGCCCGGGCCGAGGTCGGTTACCTTCGGTACGTCCTTCTTAGACTCTACGAGTTTGTGGAATGGGCCATAAAAGTCGGTAAGTGTTTTTGTGTACTCTTTTTCGCCGCGCGAGATCTCATCGAGAGATTCCTCCATCTCTGCGGTAAACGAATCGCTAATGATATCACCGAAATTTTTCTCGAGAAATTCTGACACGACCATCCCGGTGTCGGTAGGCTTCAAGGCGCGATCGAGCTTCTCCACGTAGCCGCGCACCTCGATCGTTTGAATGATCGATGCGTAGGTAGAAGGGCGGCCGATACCTCGCTTCTCAAGCTCTTTCACGAGGCCTGCTTCGGAGTATCGTGGCGGTGGAGTGGTCTGCTTCTGCTCGCTTGCGATATCTGCAAGCTCGAGCTTTTCGTCTTTTGTCACCTTTGGCAGCTCTACATCTTCACCGCGAGCTTTCGGGTCTGCGGCAAGCCAGCCATCAAAGAGAATCCGCGAACCGTTTGCGGCAAATACAGGGATTGAGGGGTCGGAGGTGGCGGCAGAGATCTTGGTGCGGAGCATTTCCGCTGCTTTCATCTGGCTTGCCACAGCGCGCGTCCAGATAAGCTGATACAGCTTTTTCTCCTGGTCGTTTGCTCCGGCCGCGCGAACATCGAAATGCGTTGGGCGGATTGCTTCGTGCGCCTCTTGAGCGTTTTTGCTTTTTGTTTTATAGCCGTGCGGATCGGAATACTCTTTTCCAAATTGGCTCTCTACGATGCCAGTGATGGCTCCCATTGCGTCGGCGCCAAGATTCACGCTATCCGTACGCATATAGGTGATATGCCCCGACTCGTACAGCTTCTGAGCAAGGCGCATCGTGCGCGATGGGGCAAGGCCGAGCCGTGAGCTCGCTGCTTGCTGGAGGGTTGATGTGGTAAACGGCGCACGCGCTGCGCGTGATGCTTTTGTCTCCTCCACATCGGCTACATGCCAGGGCAGCTTTTTTGCTGCGGCAACGATGCGGTCCGACTCAGCCTGCGACTTCACTTCGCCCGTGCACTCTGCTTTAAATGTTTCGCCTTTGGGGGTTTTGAAATCGGCCGTGAGCACCCAGAAGTCCTCCGGAATAAATGCGTTGATCTCTCGCTCGCGCTCTACCACAATACGAAGCGCAGGGGACTGCACGCGCCCAGCCGAAAGGCCGTAGCGGACCTTTTTCCAGATGAGGCCCGAGAGATCATATCCCACGATGCGGTCGAGTACACGGCGGGCCTCCTGTGCTTTTACGAGCCGCTCATCGATCTCTCGCGGATTTTCGAGCGCTGCCTTGATCGCTTTTTCGGTAATTTCGTGAAATACGATGCGCTTCGGATGTTTGAGCTCAAGAAGCTCGGCGATATGCCAAGAGATCGCCTCGCCTTCACGGTCGGGGTCTGTCGCAAGGATCACTTCGTCTCCATCCCGTGAAAGCTTCGAGAGTTCTGCGACCACCTTTTTCTTTTCGGGGCTCACGACGTAGCGGGGGATGAAGCCCCCGGCAATATCGATGGCATCTTTGTTGGACTTGGGGAGATCGCGTACGTGGCCAACAGATGCGCGTACGGTATATCCTGCGCCAAGATATTTGGCGATTGTTTTTGCTTTTGAGGGAGACTCAACGATAACTAATTTTTCATGAAGTTTTGGCATATCTGTTCCTCCATTAGTGACATAGCTCATTTTTTTTAGCAAATCGACACTCGTTTTCATGAGCGTTGCTTTGGGGCAAGATGCCTATAAAAATGTCGATGTCCGGGTTCCCCTACGGGGAACCCGGACAGTTTTTCTAAAGTTCGTACCACCTCTTGAATTCACACGTTGCGAAGCGGATGCTTGCGAGCGACTGGCCTCGCGTTTCCTGCCCCTCTTCCGTCGAGGGCTCTTCCTCTTCGGATACATCGTTGTTTTCTGTTGCCGGAGCGAGGGTGTCACTCGCAATGGCGACGAGCTCGTACGCGAGAGTTCCGGCAACCTGGCTGAGCGATCTCACGAGGTAGTCCGAGAGTGCTGAGAGCCGCTGCTCGGGACCTTCCCCCTCGCCGAGCTCGGGCAGAGGGTCGGGAGCGATCGACTCACGTATCTCCTCAAACGCTTCGTCTACCGGCTCCTCCAGAGAATCGTTCACCTCCGGAGCTCTCTCGTGGGCCACCTTCACTTTCTTGGATCGCTTGCGCACAGCGCCATCTGCTGGCGTAACGCTCGTACACAAAACCAGTATTGAAATGAGTACTGCTATTCGGACCATGGTCCCCCCTTGGAAGCGTATGATGCTTCCGCGACTAACTTCTTTTTTTACCGTACCGTACCAAACAGTAAGCTGTCAATGCTGACTACCCGCGGCGGAGCTCACCCATCGATTCTCTGATAAGTCCCTTTATCTCCATCATGGCGAGTATGCCGTTTGCTTCGGAGATAGGGAGTGCAAGCTCTTCGAGGACGAAATCTCGGGTCATGGGCACACTCAAAATCTCAAGCACCGTGTATTCGATCGGAAGGAGATTTTTGAGAGGGAGAGTTGTTTGTGTTTCTGGAAGAAGATCGTACGCGCGAATGAGATCGTCTGCAGAGGTGATTGGTGCTGCGCCTTGCGAGAGGAGCCGGTGAGGTCCGATGGAATTTTCAGAAAAGATCGAGCCGGGAAGCGCAAATACGTCGCGATTGTAGTCGAGGGCAAGGCGAGCGGTGATAAGGGTGCCTGATTTTTCGGAGGCTTCGATGATCACCACACCGCGGCAGAGCCCGGCCATGATTCTATTTCGCTGCGGAAAGCTCCAGGGGGTCGCCCGAAATGTCGGCTCGAACTCAGAAAGGAGCGCGCCGCCGCTTTGCACGATCTCGCGGGCGAGCTCTCGATTTTGGCTCGGGTAGATCACCTTTGGATCTATCCCTGAGCCGGGTACGGCGATGGTGGGCAGTTTTGTGCGCAGTGCCGCTCGGTGGGCGACAGAGTCTGCGCCTATCGCAAGGCCCGAGACGATTACAAAAGGGTATCCCGCAAGACCCGCAATGATCTTTTCGCACGCCTCTTTCCCGTAACTTGAAATCCTGCGGGAACCTACAAACGATACATATATATGGGTATCGGGGTCGGGAAGGGCACCCTCTATATACAGCTTCACCGGCGGCTGGGGAATTTCGCGGAGCGCTGGCGGGATCTCGGAGAGGAGTTTCATCCCCCTATTTTAACACTAGAAGGGAGGGTAGAATCTATGGTTGACTTTTAATAAAAGAGTGTTATAATACAAAAGGCTAGTTACTCTCCAGTGTGCTCTGATCGGCCAATGGCCGAAGGGAAGCTCATCATGGCAAATGCAAGGGTTCGCCTCGAAGACAGTGCCTATCAGCAGCAGAAGCCGGTGACCGGCATCGAGCCGATCATCGAGGAGCTGCTCGTGGAGGCGGGGATTGGCGATGAAACATTTTCCGTCACCGTGACGGAAGGGACCAAGGGCAGTCCCGCGCTCCAGCGCCGCCGTATCCGCCTTGTGGAGCCTCTTCACAACGGGATTCGGTTCAAGGTCCAGCCCGGTGACAACGACACCTCCCGAAAGTGCATCCTTGCTCTCGAGAGGAAGCGCGTGGATGACCTCTTCTCCCGACTGGCGAAGGTGCTCTCCGATCGGGAGGGTGATGACGACGAGGACGATGCTCCTGCGAAGCCGGCCAACGGCGCAGAGCTGATCGCTGGCATCGCCGGCGCTCGGGCAGTGCTTCGCGCGCTCCGGGAGAAGTCGGACACGTTCAAGGCGGCCGAACACAAGCTCCTCGAGGCGACCTACGGCCATGACGGCCTCGTGAAGCAGAAGGCCGAGATCGAGGAGAAGCTCAGGGCCTTCATCGAGGCCACTGAAGCGCAGATCGGTGAGATCGACGAGAAGATCGCCGACAACGCTCGCCAGAAGATCGAAGCGGAGAAGGTCCTCTCCGACCCCGAGTACAAGGACTCGGTTGCTCAGTTCGAGTCCCTGAAGAAGGATCTCGGGCTGTAGCAGTCAGGCCGATCAGGTAGTTTTACGCCAGCGTCTCACATGGACGCTGGTTTTCTTTTTCATCAAAGGAGTTGAGCCCGTTAGAGTATGCATACTCTAACGGGCTTGACATTTTCTAAATTAAATGCTATACAGTATAGGACGGAGCGTCACTTGGTTTGGATTTGTGGTACGTCAATGGGATTTCCATAATCTCGACGTGAAATGGGCTTTTACGGCCATTTAGGTTACTCCGAAAGGAAGCCCACCCGATCCACTTCTTTTGGCCTCTGTCACCTGTACCCTCACATTCCCAGACGTGCTCTTACTTGGAGGTAAGGCATTCGTATGGAAAAAATCACTGGTGTTAACGTCGCGCTTCAGCGCGACGAGCGGATCTACTCATTCGTGCTGACGGGCGACCAGGTGCTCCAGCTCTGCCGCGTCGAGCGCTTCGGCGAAGACGTGGAGGGGGTGAATCGCCAGTTCGACCAGAAGCACGCGGAGGAGATCATGGCCGCGATGGCCAACGGCAAGAGCCTCTGGCTCGAGCCGATCCTCGGCGACCTCCGCTCCGGCTGGAAGTACAAGGACGGTGAGCTCCGCTACGATGAAGACGACTACATCTCCATCGACGACGGGCAGCACCGCTGGGGCGCGCTCAAGATGTTGAACGCGGAGGAGAGGGATCACCTCTCGTTCACGATCAACGCGACCATGAACCTGAGCTTCAACCAGCGGCTCGAGATCTTCCGGATGCAGATGCACCGGAAGCAGATCGACGCCCGGCTCGACCTCGCCCAGCGGCACAAGCTCGGCGACTGGAAGTCGCCGATCGATCGCGAAGCGTACGAGCTGGTGCTCAAGCTCCAGTCGGATCAGGCCTCGCCCCTGCGCGGCAAGATCCTGCTCAACGAGCAGGTGAAGCGCCCGTACGAAGCGCGGCACCGCCCCACTGGCATCAACGCCAAGGGGATGGTGGTCACGCTGCGGTCCGTGCTCGGAGGGAGGAGCCCGCTCCACGTGCTCTCCGCCGACCGGCGTGCGCAGGTCGTCATCACGATGATCAGCCTCGCGGCTGACATCTGGCCGAACGCCTGGGAGTCGGATCAGCACGTGCTGACGACGGCTCGGGGGATCAACGCGATCCTCTCGCTCCTCCTCTCTTCGCCCAACTTCAGGGCGCAGGTCGGCAACGACTTCACCCAGGAGTCGCTGCGGAAGGGGCTGCAGCTCGCGAAGAGCTTCCAGTGGAGCGTGACGAAGAACAAGAACGACGGCGTCAATAAGATCGTCGATCGCCTCGACCAGGCGATCGGCCGCAACCACCAGGCAGCGGCTCGCGACGCAGCGTAATAGTACGTAGCGCGCGGACGGTCATCGGCGGGACTAGATATCTAGTCCCGCTTTTTCTTTTGCCAATATTCGAGATTCCATTTTTGAGTGCTCCCTGCTAGACTGAAAAAACAATACATTTCCATGCTCGATATAAAGTTTATCCGTGAAAATCCGGATCTGATCAAAGAGGCAGCTCGAAAGAAGAAGGTCGACTTCAATGTTGATGCTCTTCTCGAGCTCGATGCGAAGCGGCTTGCGCTCCTTCAGGAGATCGAAGGGATGCGTACGGAGCAGAACAAGGTGTCGGACGAGATCTCAAAGACCGGCTCTGCTGGTGCGCGTGTCGGTATTATTGAGGAGATGCGCAAGCTCAAGGAGAAAATGTCTGGCAAAGAGGACGAGCACAAGGAGATCATGAAGGAGTGGAAGCTCGCTATGCTTGCGGTGCCAAACGTACCCGACATGTCGGTGCCCGAGGGCGAGTCTGATAAGGACAACCAAGAGGTGCGCCGATGGGGCGAGCCGACGAACTTTTCGTTTGCACCCAAAAGCCATGTTGAGCTTATGACCGCTCTCGGCATGCTCGATCTTGAGCGCGGGACAAAAGTTGCAGGCTTCCGTGGCTACTTTTTGAAAGGAGACGGTGCGCGCCTTCAGTTTGCGCTCTGGCGCTTCGTGCAAGATTTCTTCGCAAAGAAACAGGATTTTATTCCGATGATCGTGCCATCACTTTTGCGCAAGGAGCTTTTGCTCGGGACCGGCTACCTACCTCAGGGGGAAGAGGATCTCTACAAAACCCAAGATGGAGAGTATCTCTCGGGTACGGCGGAGGTGGCTACGATGGGCTATTACATGGACGAGGTGATTGAGAAAAAAGATCTGCCGATAAAGTTTCTCTCTTTCTCAGATGCTTTTCGTCGCGAGGCAGGTAGCCACGGTAAAGATACCAAAGGTATCCTTCGCGTGCATGAGTTTTATAAATACGAGCAGGTGGTGCTGTGTGAGGCGTCGCATACGGAGTCGGTAAAGCTTCACGAGGAGCTCGAGCGCAATGCAGAGGAGATTACCGAGGCGCTTGGGTTGCCGTATCATGTGGTGGCAAACTGTGGTGGCGATCTCGGGCTTGGCCAGGTGAAAAAGTACGATATCGAAGTGTGGCTGCCCTCGGAAAATACGTATCGTGAGACAGGCTCCGCAAGCTACTTTCACGATTTTCAGACTCGTAGGCTTAATATCCGCTACCGCGACGACGACGGCAAGCTCAAGTTTGTCCACTCGCTCAACAACACGGCGCTTTCAGGCCGGCCGCTTGTTGCTATTGTCGAGAACTACCAGGAAGAGGACGGCTCTATCCGTATCCCGCCAGTACTCGTGCCCTACTTTGGAAAGGAGAAGATTGTTAAATCTTAGAGAGATTTAACGTGATATTCTGAGGGGGTGACAGAAACATCTCATCACAGGAAGAAAGAGCTTTTTTCCCAGGGACCGCGTACTGCAAGGGAGGATCGGCGGCCCCCGCTCTCCTTTTCGTACAAAATTTTGATCTGGTGCGCGCTTGCCGCTTCTTTCGTGCTCGGACTTTCATTTCTAGCACGCGCCGAAGGGCTACAGCTCACCGGTGTCCTCGTGCGCGGGAACAGCATCGTGCCCTCCGAAGAGGTTGCCCAGGTGGCCGAAGGGCACCTCGAAGGCTTTTACGGATATCTTTTCCCGCGCAGAAACTCTTTTTTGTACCCCAGGGAGTCGATGAGAGAAGATCTTCTTTCTCGCTTTTCCCGCTTTCTTTCGGTGTCGATCGAGAAAGATGACAAAAGAAATCTGGTTATCGACGTAGTAGAACGCAACTTGGCGTACCTCCTCTGTGATGGTGAGGGTTTTACCGCTCCTTGCTACGGCGTAGATCGTACAGGATACATATTTGACTCTGCGCCAGAGTTTTCGGGAGGGATTATCTTTGCCCTCAAAGACGAGCGTTCGCTCCTCGCCGCCACTTCTACCCCCGTGGGCAGAGTCGTGCTTCCCGAAGAGGAGCTTTCGCGGCTACTTGGTATTCGTGATGCCCTAAGAGAAACACTCCGTGCGCATGGAGCAGAGACGACAGCTCTCGGTGTTCGCATTACGCAAGACAGCGACTATGTTCTGGTGCTCGATACAGGGGAAGAGCACCTTGAGCTTTTGTTTGCCGAAGGGGACGCCGCGACCTTTGCCTCAGCGCTTGACCTTGTCCTTCTGACTCCCCAGTTCGAGCGAAAGCGCGTCTCTCTCGGGCTTGCTGCTCTGCGATCGATCGACCTTCGCTTCGGCAAAAAAGTGTATTATACGTTTGCTTCGACTACGCCGACAGAGTAGGTATCTTTTCTATGCGCCACGTTAGTACATATTCAAAACAGGCTGCGTTTGTCATTCTTTCATTCCTCTTCGGAGTGGGCTTTATCGCTGGACTTTTTTTTATCGTAAAAGGCCAGATGCCTGACCCGTTTCTCCCTTTGGTGCGGCTTTTTGATCGCGGCGCTTTTTCTCAAACAATTGCCCGCAGTGGGGACAACTCGATTGTCGTTGACCTCGAGACGAAAGAGATCCTTATTTTTGAAAAAGGTGTCCGCACGACGGCGCTCCCTATCCTCTCTCTTCCGCCAAAGGGCTCCACGTGGGAGCTTTCTCGAGGCACCTTTGAGATCGAGACGCGCGAGGAGCTCCACCGCTCAGCGCTCGCAAAAGGAACGTTTCCCTACGCTGTCTCTTTTGGGGGCAATATGTTTGCGCACGGTCCTCGATCTGCAGATGAAAAGAATCGTGGAGTAGGTGGAGTCGAGCTCTCTCTCCCCGACGCGAAGAAGCTTTTTTCTTATGGCACTGTGGGGATGCCGGTGCGGATTATCGGCGACGGCAAGCTAGCAGCTTCGTCTCTTGGTGGTGCGCTCCTCTCTCCAAAGAAAGCGTTTGCAGAGACACTCCCAGCGGTTTTGCCAAAGGACGAGCTCCTTGCTGATGCCTACCTTATCGGCGACCTCGATACCGGTGCCATTATTATGAGTGAGCATGCTACGGCCATTCGCCCGATGGCATCAGTCTCGAAGCTCTTTACGGGGCTTGTTGCTGAGGACGTACTTGCGAGCTCCACGCCTCAGGACTCGCGTACGTTTGGGCTCTCGTACAAAGAGCTCCTCTATCCGCTTTTCCTTCAGTCGAGCAATGTTGCCGCAGATGAGCTAGCTCGGCTCGGTGGCGGCAAGAAGTTTATGGAAGCGGTCAACAAAAAAGCGAAAGATCTTGGACTCACACACACCGCTCTTGCTGACCCAAGCGGCCTTTCTCCTAAAAATGTATCGACGGCAGAGGATCTCTTCGTGCTCGCTCAGGAGCTGTACAAACATCATCCAGATATTCTTGCACTCTCAAAGCTTCCGAAGTATGGAGGGTATCAGAATAACAACTTTTTTGTACGCACGGCCGACCCGCGCTATATCGGTGGCAAGATCGGCTACACGCCAGAGGCAGGTCAGACCTGGGTCGCTTTCTTCGAGCTTCCCCTTTCTGAGTTTAAGAGCAAACATCTTGCATTGATCCTTCTTCGTAGCCCCAACCGCTTGCGAGACGCGAAAAGTGCGCTCTCTCGCATTGAAGACGCGCTGTATGGAAAAGAGGGGGAGGGTGCGCTCCTAGCTGGCTCGATTGTGCATCCGGAAGTCGCTCGGGCCAAAGAGACTACGCTTCTTTTCGTTGGAGATATCATGCTCGACCGTGGCGTGAAGGCGTCGGTACAAAAAAATTGCGCTGGCGACTACACCTGTCTTTTTCGCGATGCGGGTTTTCTCAAAGCAGCTGACATTACCTTTGGCAACCTCGAAGGGCCGGCCTCTGACAAAGGGTACGATCTAAAAAATCTCTATTCGTTTCGTATGGATCCGGCTGTGCTGCCGGTGTTGCGCTCGGCCGGGTTCGACGCACTTTCGGTGGCGAACAACCATGCGGGAGATTGGGGAAGGCCCGCCTTCGAGGATACGCTTGCCCGTCTCCGGGAAGCTGGAATCAGCGCGGTGGGTGGCGGACTATCGGGAAGCGAGGCGCGTGAGGTGCAGATTATCGAGAAAAACGGTTTGCGGTTCGGCTTCCTTGGATTTAGCGATGTTGGCCCAAAATGGCTTACTGAGCCAGAAGACATATCTACTATCCTCCCTGCCTCGCATCCGCGCTACAAAGAGATCATCAAAACTGCCAAGTCAAAAACCGATGTTTTGATTGTGTCGTTTCACTGGGGAGAGGAGTATAAAGATCTCCCTACCGACCGCCAGCGGATGCTCGCGCATGCGGCAGTAGATGCAGGTGCGGATATTGTGGTGGGGCATCACCCGCATACACGCGAGCCAATAGAGCGATATGGCAATGCGATCATAGACTACTCTCTCGGCAATTTTATATTCGATCAGGATTTTTCGGACAAGACGACGGAAGGGGGTGTGCTCGCGATCACTCTTTCAGGTACGACTACTGTGGATGTATCTGAGCATATTTCTCGGCAAAATGAGTATTTTGTCCCATCTCTTACCGAAGACTACGAGTTCTAGAGCTTCCTGAGCCTCACCTCCTTCGTTGCCTTCGTCAGGAAAAACTTCAACGTACCCAATGTACGTCTCAGCTTTTCCTTCCTCGTCGTCTCGGATCTGAAGCCCAGGAAACTCTAGAACTTGGAAGGAATTTGGTACACTAGGTATATGTTTCTGCCTATCGTGCTCGGTTCGCGATATCTTCTTTGGCACTATAGCGAAGGTGCTCGAGACCGTTTTCTCGCTGTGCGCGAAAGCTCTCGCGCCACACTCTCTTTTTTCTCGATACCGCTTCTTCTTACTACTTTTTTTGATCCGCTTTTACGGGAGCCCCCTCCAAAAGAGACACAAGCCGCGCTTTCGGGCGTCGTAGGAGATGCTTCGTTCCTTTTCCTTCGAATCATCGGAGTAGCTCTGCGATCTGCAACGATCTCTATTGGTATCTGCACACTCTTTTTTGTGGTGATGCTTGAGCTTTTGTTTTCGGTCGTGTGGCTCTTCATTCCGATACTCCTCCCGCTCCTCTTTGTTCTCGCGATCCTCCTTCTCTTGTATGCCGGCCCTGCGGCTATATCACCATGAGAGATCTTTTTTCTGACCTTTTTTGGGTAGAGTATCTTGTTCCTTTTGGGAAACGCGAAAAGGTACAGCGCACACTTTCAGTGCTTTTCGCCGTATCGATCGGCCTTCTTTTTGTACTGTACCTTTTTGATCTCTTGGTGCTCTTTTCTCCGATTGCGCCGGCCATCGCGCTTTTCCTCTTTCTGGCCTGGGCGAGTGGAGTGCTTCTGCGCACGTATCTTGCTTCTCGGGAGCGTGAGCTCTCGCTCTCGCACTTTTTTGCGGGAGTGCTTGCGCGAGGTGCAGATACTGACGCAGTGCTCGCATTTGTGGAAAGCGAGATCGGTCTTAAGATTCTTGCTCTTGCGCGGGTACCCCTTGCGGCCGTCGAAGGATTCAAGGAGCAGCGGGCGGGCTCGAGGGAGCTTGCCCCGCGAGTGCTTTCGCTCGCCGCCTCACGTGATCTGCGGGTACGCCTTTCGGAGATGTATCGTGACGACTCCCGCTTCTCCGCATTTTTGGCGGTCAATGGAGTATCGCTTCCGGAGCTGCTTCTCGCGGCAGATCTTTTTTTGAAGGATGGACGTCTCCGGAGAATGCCCCGTGCCCGCTTTATGCCCAAAGGCGCGTTCTATCTTCGGGGTATTGGGAAGCGATGGTCGATCGGTAATGCGCCAACGCTTCATTCCTACGAGAAAGATCTCCCAAAGATGGTGTTCCCGCATAAAGATGAGCTGAAGGCCCTCTTGCCAGCGCTCGAAGAGGCGTATATCCATTCGAGGTCAGCAAAGGTTGCACTTCACGGAGAGGCAGAAAGGGTGCGCGAGCTTCTCGTGCTTTTTGCCGAAAAGGCGAAGCGTGGAGATGTGCACGCCTCGCTCGCGGCGCGCTATCCGCTCATCCTCGATACGAATATGATTGTGGGGCGTGCTCGCGATAGGGCTGCTCTCGAGGAGACCCTTGCACACACTGTAAACGAAGCTATACGCGCAGGCATTTTCCTTCTTATCATCGAAGATTGGGACCTCTTTCTAAAATCGTGCGCATCCTTTGGTGTCGAGGCGCGTCATATTTTTGATCCGCTCTTCACTTCTTCACGGGTTGCGATCCTTCTTTCGGGCTTCTCGGGAAGCGGTGCAGTTTCGTTTGACGTTACTCCCCGAGCGCCCGAGACTGCTTTCCAGGTACCAGATGCTTTGATAAGGTCAGGCCAATGAGCGAACGCGGATTTTGGGGCAAGCTCCCCACACCCTTTTTTGTATTGGCGCCGATGGCAGATGTCACGGACGCCTCTTTTCGACGTGTGATCGCAAAATACGGCAAGCCAGATGTGATGTACACCGAGTTTGTATCGTGCGATGGTCTGCAGTCTGCCGGGCGCGAGCGGCTTTTGCGTGATCTTTTGTATACAGAGCCGGAGCGGCCGATTGTCGCGCAGATCTTTGGGGCAAAGCCAGAGAATTTTGAAAAGACAGCTGCGCTTGTGCGCGAGCTCGGATTTGATGGAGTGGATATCAATATGGGATGTCCAGACCGCTCGCTCGTGAAATCAGGATCGTGTGGCGGGCTTATTGGAAACCCAAAGCTTGCCAAGGAGATTATTGAGGCGACGAAGCGGGGCGCAGGGCATCTGCCGGTGTCGGTAAAAACTCGTATCGGAAAGCAGAAGATTATTACCGAAGAGTGGATAGGGGCACTTGCAGAGGCAAATCCCGCGGTGATTACCGTGCATGGTCGCACGGTGAAGGAGATGTCCAAAGTGCCAGCTCATTGGGATGAGATCGGAAAAGCCGCGCGCGTGTGCCGCGAGAAAGGGATTTTGTGCATTGGCAACGGCGATGTGATGACGCTCGACGATGCGCGGATAAAAGCCGCCGAGTTTGGTGTAGATGGGGTGATGCTTGGCCGCGCGATCTTTGGGAACCCCTTTCTTTTTAACGAGAGTATCGAGAATCCTACGCTCACCGAAAAGCTCGCAATACTGCTCGAGCATGCGGAGCTGTACGAGCAACTGCTTGGAGATGTAAAAAACTTTGCCATTATGCGCAAGCATTTTGGCTCATATATAAAAGGGTTTGATGGAGCCAAGGACCTGCGCATGAAACTGATGAGCTGCGAAAATGCGGGGGAGATGCGGAAGATAATCGAGCATCCGGAAAGTTGGTGAAAAAAGGATACGGCCCGGAACAGAAGGTTCCGGGCCGCTGGGTGCTTAGTCATCTTCCTGCGGGATGTTGAACTCCGGCGGGATAAGACCGATGTGGACCAAGGGATCATCAACGGGGAGCTGAACCCCTCGCTTGATCAAACGGAGCACGTGCGTGCCGTTTTTCTTGGTGTCGACGTTGAACGCGGGATCGAGCCGAACTTCGCGAGAGTCGCAGATGAGCGCTTGGATCACTCCGATGACTCTGCGCTTCAGGGTCCTGTCTTCTCGGAGCACGAGTACCTGAACTTCCACGCCAGCTTCCAGAGGAGTCTTGTTTCTGGTTTCTCGGTGCACGGCCTGAGGGGGCCACTGATCGCCTGAGTCCCCAATAACGCCCAAAGAAAGTTCCTCCTGATCCCTCGGTTTGCGCAAGTAGCGCGTACATACCGTCATTTACAATAACACGCATTTCCAAAATGGCAAACTTGGAACATGAGCAGTATTTAAGATAGAGTGGCCCCATGGCAACTAATAAAGCATCTCAAGAATACGCAGGTATCCGCTTCGCGGTCGTAGAGTCTGTTTCTAAAGAGAGTCAGGCAGCGCGCGTTGTTTTTTCAACGAATGAGCAAGACGAAGTTATCGTGGAGGGATCAGGAAAAAAGGCGCTTTCATTTTCCATCGGCAAAGAGCCCCTTGGCCGTATTCCTCGGCATCTTTTTTTCCGAAAAGCTGTTCAGTTTGCAAAATCGCACAAAATAAAAAGTCTCGTTTTTTCGCTTCCAGAAATTTTGGAGCGATCGATCCCGGAGCTGAAGAGTGCAGATATGGTCGCAGATGAGCTTGCGATGAACGCCCTCCTTGCGCAGTTTGATTTCACGATATACAAGACTGCCCCTCGCGGGGGCTGGAGTACTGTGGAGGAGATTATCCTCGAGTCTCCGAAAGAGAGCCATGCGGAGATAAAAGCAGGCTTTGCCCACGGCAAGCTTATCGCTGAGAAGATCAATATCGCCCGTGCTCTTTCGAATACGCCAGGCGGAGAGATGACCCCTACGGTGCTTGCGAGGGAGGCAAAGGAGCTTGTTCGGGGCGCGAATACCAAGCTTACAGTGCTCGGGACTAAAGAGATGGCGAAGCTCGGTATGGGAGGCGTGCTCGGCGTTGCGCGCGGGTCTGATGAGGAGCCAAAGTTTATTGTAGCCGAGTACTGGGGTGGAAATAAAAAAGATGCGCCCGTAGTGCTCGTGGGCAAGGGGGTGACATTTGATACGGGAGGGCTCAATCTCAAGCCCGAGTCCGGTATTTATGAAATGCATATGGATATGTCTGGTGGTGCGGTGGTGCTTGCCGCGCTTTCAGCAGCCGCAGATCTGAAGCTCAAGAAAAATGTGGTGGCGATAGTGCCAGCCGTCGAGAACATGCCATCTGGCTCGAGCTACCACCCGGGCGATGTACTCCGTACTATGAACGGCAAGACGATCGAAGTGCTCAACACCGATGCGGAAGGGCGTGTCATCCTGTCAGATGCTCTTGAGTATGCAAAGAGGTACAATCCGTCGCTTGTGGTAGATGTCGCTACGCTCACGGGGGCTGCGATGTCGGCACTTGGCCAGCGCACCTCTGCGCTCTTCACGAAAGAGGCTGATCTCGAAAAGATGTTCCGCGAGCTTGGAGAGGAGTCGGGCGACAGAGTATGGCCGCTCCCACTGTGGGATGAATACGAGCGCGAGATCAAAGGCACGTTCGGCGATTGGGCCAACCTTGGCAAGACTCGCTATGGTGGCGCTATTACGGGCGCGATGTTTCTCTATCAGTTTGTAAAAAATGCTGATGGCAAGGCTGCATATCCGTGGGTGCATATCGATATGGCTCCACGCATGACCTCGATTGAAGGGGACTATCTTGCGAAGGGTTCTTCAGGAGAGCCGGTGCGATTGCTTGTAAAGCTTCTCGAGAAAATTATTTAAGAAAAAACCGCCGGCTGGTGGGCCGACGGCTACGTCTCTTTTCATCCCTGCGAGCGTTCCTTCTTCCTCGCGAGGGCCTTTTCGAGCCGGGCTGTGAAGGTTTCCGGAAGCTTTCGCTCCCGCTTGGCGATCTTCACTACGTACGAGGTCTGGCCTTCGTCTGGGTTGAGGTTCACCTCCACCTCGGCCACGAAGAGCTCCCTTTGGGGCCCGCCCTCCTTGTGGTAGAGAGTGGCGTTCCTCAGCTTGCCGATCCCCGTGGTGATGCCACTCTTTCCTCTTTCGAGTCGTGAGAGGGTGCCCTTGTAGTAGAGCGGATGCCCTGCATCGCCTGAGCCAGGGAAGTTGTACACCATGATCTCATCTCCGACATATACCATGTCGTAAGCGAGAGGGTTGCGCGAGCAGATCACCCGGTACCCAATCGGGTTCGGTACAGGCGCTATCTTCTGTGCACTGGTCATTTTTCACCTCCTCGGTGAACTTGCCGAAGATATTTTGCAACTGAAAATCTAAAAAGTCAATGAGAGCCCTCGGGGTGTTTTGCTATACTCGACCATATGGCAGATAAGCTCGGGGAGCGCAATAATGCGCTTGCACAGAAAATTGAAGAGGCGCGGGAAAAAAGCGCCATGCGCCGCACGGCGCATGGCTATGTAGAGCGCGAACAATATCTTCTCGCCATGATTGCCGCATCGCTCGACCTCGAGAGCGCCAAGCTTGAGTTTATCGATCGCACCCAGTTTGGCGCCGATGTGGCCATCACGGTGCCCGCACTTCTCAAAAAAGGGAGCAAAGAGTATATCAACGAACATCTTCCGAAGCTTCTCGCGAGAGTGCAAAAATCGGTCCCTGTGAAGGAGGGGTGGATTGTAAAGGCCGAACAGAAAGGCCTCTATCTCAATATCCTTCTTTCTGATGAGTATCTTTTTGATGTGGCGATTAAGTCCATCTCAGAGTTGAAAGAGAGATATGGTGAGACAGACGGGAGAAAGGAGAAGACGGTCGTCCTCGACTACTCGCACCCAAATGTTGCGAAGCATCTCCACGCGGGGCATATCCGATCGACCATCATTGGCCATATTCTGCGCAACATCTACGAAGCGGTGGGGTACACCGCTTTTGGGATGAACCATATCAATGACTGGGGTGGCTTTGGTTTTCTTATGGAGGCGTATGCGCGATGGGGCAACGAGGAGAGTGGATATGAAAATAAAAACGATTTCCTCTACTCGCTCTATGTGCGGTATCGTCAGATGGAAAAAGAGGCCGAGCAGTATGACGGTGGGCCCTTTGTAGAGTTTAAAGAAAAAGCGGATGCGCGTTTTCGAGATCTCGAAGCGGGCAAGCCCGAGGCTGTAGAGCTTTGGCAAAAAATGGTTGCGTGGAGTCTCGAAGATTTCCAGCGCTTTTACGACCTTATCGATATCCACCTCGATGTTATTGCAGGAGAGAGCTTTTATGCTCGCCGCGGTGGCGAGATTGTGGAAGAGGCACTCAAAGCGAAAACGGCGACCATTGAAGATGGTGCCGCTGTGGTGCATGTCGGTGACGAAGTGGATTTTGTCATACGCCGATCCGATGAAAGCAGTATCTATGCAACGCGCGACCTTGCCGCCCTCGAGTATCGCTCCCAAAAGCTCGGCGCCGAGCGGATGGTGTATGTAGTGGGGCAGGAACAGACCGACTATTTTGCGCGTCTTTTTAAGGCGACAGATATGTTGGGTATCGTAAAGACGGGCACCGTGCTCGAGCATGTACCTTTTGGTTTTTATGTAAGCTCACACACCAAGAAAAAGCTCTCGAGCCGTGAGGGGGCACAAAATGTGATCAGCCTTATCGAGTCGGCTATCACCTATTTTCATACGAAATATCCTGAGCTATCGGACGCGGATATCAAAAAGATTGCCGTGGGCTCGATCACCTTTAATGACATAAAAAAGAGCCGCATGGGTGCGGTAGAGCTCGATACGGGAAACGTACAGAAGATCATGCAAAGCTTCGAAGAGTCTGGTGCGGGGTATGTCATGTATGCTGCTACGCGAGCGCGGAGTATCGTGCGCAAATATGGCAAGCCAGTGCCAGAAAGAGGCGAGGTGAGGACAAAGGATATGAAGCTTGCGCCTGCAGAGGTGCTGCTCCTCAAGCGCCTTGCCGAGCTGCCTATTGCGATTGTGCGGGCAAGTGAGACCAACGAGCCTTCGGTGCTCGCGGAGTACCTTGTGCGGACAGCTCAGGACTACAACTCGTACTATGAGTCGTTTCCGGTGCTCGCAAAAGACGGAACGCTTCTGCACCCTGCAAGGTTGGTCATCACGAATGCTGTGGTGCAGGTGCTCATCAACGGGCTTCGGCTCTGCCATGTAGAGGTACCAGAGAAAATGTAGAAGGGTCGTCAGAACCATGTTCAATTTTGGAATACGGATAATTTCTTGCTAGAAATTTCCTCGAGATTCGGCCGGTCGCCTCATCTAGTTTCCAAAATTGAACATGGTTCTTCCTCTGGGGTTGGCAGAGGGAGCTGGTTGTAGGACTATATTGAGTTATGACACAAACGAGAAAGATCTTAACTTTGTGTATTGTACACGAGGGTGAGAGAGTACTGCTCGGGATGAAGAAGCGTGGGTTTGGGGCCGGCAGGTGGAACGGCTTTGGCGGCAAGGTGATGCCTGGCGAGTCGATCGAGGCGGCGGCTCGACGTGAGACTCGCGAAGAGGCAGTGATCGACCTCGTCGATCTCGAAAAAGTGGGAGTGCTTACCTTTTCATTCGAGGGAAATCCTGAGTTGCTTGAGGTGCATCTTTTTAAGGCTCGCACGTTTCGCGGGGCGCCTACCGAGACCGAGGAGATGCGGCCAGCTTGGTTTGCGCAGAGCGAGATTCCGTTTGACGACATGTGGCCAGACGACCGATACTGGATGCCGCTTTTTCTTGCTGACAAAAAGTTTGAGGGAAGATTCCATTTCAGCGGGTCAGATGATATTCTCGAACATGAATTGCACGAGACCACTTCGCTTTAAAATACTCACACTCTATGTCTGATCTCGCCCTCTATCGCAAATACCGCCCGCAGAAGTTTTCTGAGGTAAAAGGCCAGGAGCAGGTGGTGGAGGTGATCATGCGCTCGCTCAAAGATGAGAAGGTAGCCCACGCATACCTCTTTGCGGGGCCGCGTGGCACCGGCAAGACCTCGATTGCGCGCATTTTTGCTGCAGAGCTGGGGACGGCCCCTTCTGATATCTATGAGATCGACGGTGCTTCGAACCGCAACATCGACGATGTACGGGCTCTTCGCGATGAAGTACGCACCCTTCCCTTCGATTCGAAATACAAGGTGTACATTATCGACGAGGTGCACATGTTCACCAAAGAGGCGTTCAATGCACTCTTGAAGACCCTTGAGGAGCCGCCAGCACATGTGATCTTTATCCTCGCTACAACGGAGCTCCACAAGGTGCCCGAGACGATTGTGTCGCGCTGCCAGACGTTTGTATTCAAAAAGCCTTCACAAGATATTTTGCAGTTGGTCGTGGCTAGCGCTGCCAAGAAAGAGGGGTTTTCGATAGAAAAGGAGGCGTCAGCGCTCATCGCGCTCCTCGGAGATGGCTCATTTCGAGATACACTTGGCGCACTTCAGAAAGTGCTTTCAGGTGTTGCCGGTGAAAAAGTCTCTGTTGAGGATGTAGAGCGCATTACGGGCGCGCCGAGGGCAGAGCTGGTGCGCACACTCCTTCGGGCGTTTATCGAAAAGAATGCTGAAAAAGCGATTCTTGCTGTGCGAAGTGCTACCGCAGAAAATATTGAGATGAAGACATATCTAAAGCTCGTAATGCACGAGCTGCGCCTCGGGCTTTTGTTCAAGTTTGCACCGGCTCTCAAAAAAGAGATTGGCGAGGAGCTCTCGAAAGACGAGGCAGATTTTCAAGAGGAGCTCGCCCAAGCGATCGGTACAAAAGATACGATCATCAACTCGACCCTTCTCCGCGAGTTGATCGATGTGTATGCC
The DNA here is from genome assembly GCA_040384765.1 of Patescibacteria group bacterium. Lineage (GTDB taxonomy): Bacteria > Patescibacteriota > Minisyncoccia > Phycocordibacterales > JBBUBG01 > JAZKIQ01. The sequence continues at coordinate 41,716 of JAZKIQ010000002.1, forward strand.
GATACTGACAAGTCGCACATTCCCTCCCTCCCGCTCGAGCTTGCCATTATGAAGCTGTTGCCAAAATCGTAATGAACGAAGAGTCTCCGATAAAATATATCTACTGCGTCCGCCATGGCGAGAGTGAGAGCAATGCCGGGGCTGTGCGCCAGGGCCCGGAGACTCCTCTTACCGAAAAGGGCATGGAGCAGGCAGAGGTTGTAGGGAAGCGGCTTAAAAACCTTCCGGTGGAGGTGCTCATTGCAAGCAGTATGGTACGGGCAAGGCAGACGGCAGAGATAATCAGCGGACATATAGAAAAGCCGCTCGAGTTTACCGATCTTGCCATTGAGCGGCAGATGCCCTCGGTCGTGTACTGGAAGCATCGCGAAGATCCAGAAACAAATGTTCTCATCGATAAGCTCAAAGAGGCTTTTGAGGTGCCAGGCTGGCGCCACTCGGATGAAGAAAATTTTGACGATCTGCGCGCCCGTGCACAAAAGGCGCTCGACTTTCTTGCTGCTCGTCCGGAAACCCATATTGCTCTCGTGACCCACGCTCACTTCCTTATCACCCTTTTGTCGGTCGCCGCACTTGGCGATGCACTCACGGGTGCTGTATACAGAAAAATGATCGAATCTTTTCGACACGAAAACACCGGCATTACCATCCTTGAATATCATTCTGGGGTCGCGTATCCCTGGAGGATAGTTACCTGGAACGACCACGCGCATCTTGGATAGAAAACAAAAAGCCGGCAGAGCCGGCTTTTTGTTTTCCTGAAACTCCTTCGGCTATGCAGCCGACTTCTCAAGACACATCTTGCACTTTACGTCGCCTACGGCTACTTTGTTGCCACAGCTACATGAGCATTCCGTCCCTTCGCACTTCATACCGCTCTGGCACTTTGAGCACATTACATCTGCCTCGTGCATCTCCATGCCGCATCCTGCGCATTTCATCATCATCGTCTTTAAGGCTAGCTGCTAACGACACTAGTATACCTTTCCGGAGACGGCTGAGATATAGCCCCATTACGGTACAGAGTTTATCCACATTCCTGTGTACGATCGTACACAGGAATGCTTTATAATTAAGCTATGCATGCAAAAACTGAACTGAAAAAGAGGGCCGTTGAGTTGAGGTCGCTTGGAAAAACATATTCAGAAATTCGCAAAGAGGTTCCTGTGGCAAAATCCACGCTTTCGCTCTGGTTTCTTGATGTGGGTTTGAGTGAAGTTCAGAAGCAGAGGATAACGCAAAAGCGCGTCGATGCTCAAAAGAGAGGCGCTGCGCGCAGAAGAGAGCAGAGGCTTGAAATTACAAAAGAGATTAATGAACTTGCTAAACAGGATATCGCTGACATTTCTGACCGTGAATTATGGTTAATGGGTGTAGCTTTGTACTGGGCTGAAGGATCAAAACAAAAAGAGTGGAATGTATCGCAGAGCCTACAACTTACTAACTCTGATCCCCGGATGGTCAAATTATTTCTCAAATGGCTTACCTATTCCTTGCGATTGCCTTACGATGACATTTTACTAAGTTTGGCAATACACGAAAACAACAAATATCGGCTCGAGAAAGTTAAGGAATTCTGGAAGGAACAAACTGGTAATCACTGGGATTTTTCTGATAGAGTATACTTCAAGCGCCACACACCCAAGCCAGGCAGGCATAATCTCGGCGAGACTTATTACGGTGTATTGAGGATAACAGTTCGTAATAGTACAAATCTCAACCGAAAAGTTGCAGCTTGGGTCGAAACGATTTGTGGGCATTGCGGGGTCGTCTAACGGCAGGACTCCTCCCTTTGAAGGAGGCTATTTTGGTTCGAATCCAAACCCCGCAGCCAAGTTGAGATAGGTTCGGATTTAAAAGAGCATGAAAGACAAAATTTTAGAAAAAGTTAAATTATGGTCACCGATAGTGATTGCGCTTTGTGCTCTCTTCCTGAGTATCTATCAAGGTAGTCAAACAAGGCAGCATAATCAATTGTCTGTAAAACCGAGCCTAGTCTCCACTTTCTACTACAACGATAAGAGCGTCGGGTATACTCTAGACTCTAGAGGTCTTGGCCCCGCGATAATCAAGTGGGTTGAGGTATTAGTTAACGGTAAAGCAAAAGGAAATTGGCTTGATGTTGAGTCTGCTTTGGACTTACCTGAATCAAGTGGAAGCAATGGAATGCATTTTAATCCTTACGCGGGAGTTTCTTTGATGCCTGGTGACAAGGTGACATTGTATGCAGTTGGGTCAGATAAAAATATCAAGTATCTTCGAGATAGTTACCAGAAGGTTCGCATAAAAGTTTGTTATTGCTCAATATATGCTGAGCAAGATCAGAGGCAATGTTGGCAAGCCTCAAACTTCTTTGAGGATATAAAACGTACATGTGACGCAACGCCAACCACGGTATTTCCTAACACCTCTCAATCGACAAAATAAACAGATTCCGAAGCATATCTATGAAATATATCTGCAACTGATCTATGGTAACCATTATTTTTGTACCGCATAGCACAACTCTCGATAACGAGGCGCATCTCTCGTCGGGTCATAATGATGTAGCTCTCTCGCCATTGGGCGAGCAGCAGTCTCGAAAGGATATTGGTGAGTACTACAAAGATGACCACTTTGATGCAATATTTTGTTCTGACTTGCAGCGTGCGTATAAAAGTGCAGAAATTGCTTTTGGCGATACATTGCCAATTATAAAAGACGCTCGTCTTCGAGAGTGCAATTATGGCGATCTCACGCAGCATCCGAGCGAGGAGGTAGACAAGCAAAAACCGCTTCGTATTTCTGAACCCTTTCCGAATGGTGAAAGCTATACAGAGACAACTGCTCGAATGAAGAGCTTTCTCGAGGATCTTCTGAAGAACTACAATGGAAAACGAGTGATGGTTATCGGCCATCGTGCCACGCAGTACGGCCTCGACAATCTTATTAAGGGCATACCTTTAGAACAGCTCGTGTCAGCTCACTTTAAATGGCAGCCAGGGTGGGAGTATGAATTAAAAGTAGTTTAGTTGCCTCCTTGTTGGATGTTGAATGTCCAACAGCGAAATCAAAAACCACCCGTTTGGGTGGTTTTTGCTTGCGTTGAAATTAAGGCCTAAAAATGGTAAAAACTACTGATGAGTCTCTACTTCATTACGGGCAGTGCTTCAAAACTCTCAGAGGTCAAAGCTATTCTTGCAGATGTAGAACAGCTTGGTATCGATCTGCCTGAAATCCAGGATATTGATCCTCATACTATTATTCGAGCAAAACTGGAGGAAGCTCGAAAACATCAGGAGGGCGATTTTATTGTAGAGGATACTTCTTTGTACTTTGATGCACTAAACGGATTGCCAGGTCCACTCATAAAGTGGTTTATGAAGACTGTTGGGAATGATGGGCTATACAAAATAGCTGAAGCCTATGGCAATTTTGGAGTAGAAGCCAAGACCATTGTTGGCTATTCAAGTGGAGATAAGATTGAGTTTTTCGAAGGGTCTATTCGAGGATCTATTGTAAAACCACGAGGTGAAACTGGCTTTGGCTGGGACCCCATTTTTGAACCCACCGGGTACGATAAAACTTTTGCTGAGCTTGAACCGTCTCTAAAAAATAGTATCAGTATGCGTAAAGTGGCTGTAGAAAAACTTAAAACATATCTTCAGAATTAATGTATGGAAATTATAAATTGGAATGACCTCGAAAAAGTAGAGTTACGGGTGGGGACGATCGTTGAAGTGCAGGACTTTCCTGAGGCTCGAAAGCCTGCATATAAGCTCGTGATCGACTTTGGAGAGTTCGGCCTCAAGAAGTCGAGTGCTCAGATTAAGGCACTGTATACAAAGGAAGAACTCGTTGGAAGACAGATTGTTGGTGTAATAAACTTTCCCCCAAAGCAGATCGGCCCATTTATTTCGGAGTGTCTCACGACAGGGTTTGCGGACGAGAATGGTAACGTGGTTTTGACTCAACCTGAGCGTAAGGTGCCTAACGGAGCTAAGATTTTCTAAGCAATGCTTGGACATTCGATATCCAACGCTCAAGATTTCTCTCTCGGGTATTGTTCCTTTATTGATCTATCAAACAACCTAAACCATGTATCAGGATTTTGATCGGTTAAGAGAAAAAATAAAAAAAGTTTTAGAAAGATATAAGGCAGATTTTCCTGAGGTAAAAGTAGATCGGGACTATTTTCCACTTAAGATCTCAGAAGAATGGGGAGAATGTATGCAGGCCTATCTTATGCTTACTGATCGTGGTCGGAATAAAGGTAAAACAAAAGAAGAAATGAGAGCCATGCTTTCTGACGAATTTGCTGATGTGCTAGGCTTTCTTCTCCTCTTTGGGGAAAGTGAGGGAATCGATCCAGCTGAGGCTCTCGCTAAAAAGTGGTTTAAGCATCTTGAGTGATTCCAGTTATGGTTGGACATTCGATGTTCAACGCTTAGACGTTTATGAAATTTAAGACTGACAAATACAAGAGTGCGCGGGGTGGTTACTCTCGCTTTCTGAGAATCTCTTGTCAGAAATGTGGATCTTTGATTTGTACCTATCAAAAGGACGGTCCGGGGAATCTGCGGAGAATGTACCTAGATCGAATAAACGAGCCGGCGGTTCCTCTGTCCAGAAAAGATCTCACGTGCCTACAAGGTCATCTGTTGGGTATAAAAACCATCTATGAAAAGGAGAATCGAACAGCATTTAGGCTTTTTGTCGATTCGGTAGTCAAAAAAATTGTTAAGAGCTAGTGTTGTGTTGGACTTTGTGTCCAACTGCGGGTGAGTTCAACATTCTTTGCTAAGCTTTGAATAATGGAGATGGACTATAAAGCGATTATCAGTCTGATAGTTATTATCCTTACCTTTGCTGGGTATATTCCATACGTTCGAGATATTTTCCAAAAGAAAACAAAGCCCCACGCCTTTACCTGGTTTTCAGTATCACTTACCGCTCTGGTGGCGTTCGCGCTTCAGGTGGTCGGTGGGGCGGGGGTTGGGGCGTTCCCAATGCTGGTTGTTTCAGTTGTTTGTATATTCGTTTTTGGACTCAGTCTTTGGAGGGGCACTAGGGATGTAACAAAATCAGATCTCCTTTTTCTGATATTTTCAATCGTTGCGTTGTTCCTTTGGTTGGTAGTTAAGCAGCCAGTGCTTTCCATCATCCTCATCACCTGCTCAGAGGTTCTAGGTTTTGTACCTACGATTCGAAAATCCTGGAAAGATCCATATTCGGAAACTCTTTCTCTCTATCAAGTCAGTATGGTCAGGCATGGTCTGTCCATATTCGCTCTTGAAAATATAAACATACTGACTGCTCTCTATCCTGCGGCGTGGGCTCTTATTAACGTTGTTATCACGGCTATCCTTGTAACTCGA
>JAZKIQ010000003.1:0-51450 GCA_040384765.1 Patescibacteria group bacterium
TCCAGGCATGCGCACTTACAAGCAACAGTCGCTCAATAAAAAATGAAAAGCCCGAGCATGAAACTCGGGCTTCGTGGTCGAACAGATAGCCGACCAACCATTAGCTGCTCGCAACCTTGAGCCTGCGCTGGGCCAAGGCATCTGCCCTAGCACGCTTCGGGTGGGGCCTAAGCTCTGGGGCTTCGCCACGCAACCGAAACGGTGACACCGTGAGACCTGGTCCCAGAATCACAAAGCTGTTCTGGCATTGTGAGCACTGTGCGAGCGCAGAAGAGCTCGCCTCGTGCGGGATCTGATGAGTCCAGCTCCCCCGCCGATAGCAGTACGGACACCCAAACTGTTTGTGGTCTTGGCGCGATATAGCAATCACCTTTTCCAAAAACTGCTTCACAGCACTCACCTCCTGGTGAACGTTCCCCTCTACTCTGTCATAAAAGACGTTGTAGTCAAAAAGAAAATGACATCCGAGGGCTACTTTTTCCTTGCCTCCTTCGCCCGATACGCTCGCTTAATTTTGTAGTAGGCTGCCTCCGTGCCTGGCTCACCTCCCGACTCTTTCATCTTTCGCATCAGTGCTGCGGGATATTTTTTACCAGCGAGAGCAAGCTTATCGCGAACTATCTTTTCCGTATCAAACCCAAGCAGTACGCTCATCTCCAAAGCGTAGATCATCACGTCCGCAAGCTCTTTCCCGATCTCCTCCTTGAGCTTCGCGTTCTTTTTCACGTCCGCAAGCTCGGGATTTGCCCACTGAAAAAGCTCGAGGAGCTCTGCTCCTTCAATCATGATCGACTTGGCAATATCACCCGGGCGAAGCTCGTCCCACCGGCGCTCCCGCAAGTGCTCGAGGACACTCTTTTCAAGTTCCTTCATCAAAGAATGGTTACTCTTTCGCCTCAACATAACACGAGGAACCCTTGAGGAGCTCTACGAGCTCACCAGCTACCGGCTCAAATGAGATTATGCCACGGCCATCTTTAAGCCCGATATGCACCGCAAGATCCTCTGTTTGATTGACCGAAACTACCGTGCAGCTTTGTATGATCTCTCGAGCTTTGGGCCACGAAACATACGCAAGACCCTTTGGAGGAAGAAATATATTCTCTGTCTCACCCTCCCCCGCGATGCGCACTGTTTTTACCTTGAGGCGAAGCTCCTTTTCGACACCTTCAACAACAGCCGTCTTTCCCTCGAATACGGCACTGTAGAGCGAGCTCATAGCCACGCAAGGTAACGCTCCGCTTTGCTGAACACATATAGTGTCAGCATCGATCTCGAGGCTTATCTCAGTCTTAGGCGCTCCCTCTTCTCCATAGACAAAAACAAGTGCATCTTGGCTTCCCGTTGAAACAGTCTTCAGAGTACCCACCTCAACAAAGTTGGTTGGCTCAAGCTCAAGGGCGATCGGAGCAGGAGGTGCAAACACCCCCGTAAAAGCAAAAAGTCCAACCACTACCACTGCAGCTGCCAAGAAAAAGAGTGAGCGAGTTTGTGTCATATGGATCTATTGTACGCGGGTTTAGCGAGGACACAAATTACTCACCCACGCGGCCAGTCTTAAAAGGCCCTGCAAACTCGTAGGTAGCGAGGATAACACCGCTACTAGAGATTTTAGAATCAGTAAGCTTGAACTGCTCAGCCTGCGTGCCCTCGGCAAAAAGGCGCTTGCCGCTACCGATAGTGAGCGGATAGATCCAAAGCTCCATGCGATCGATCAGATGGTTTTTAAGCAAGGTCTGAATGAGATTTCCACTACCCCACACCCACAGATCTGGGCCATCTTGCTCTTTTATTTTCTGAATCTGCGCCACCACATCGCCCTCAATGCAGACCGAGTTGTGCCAAGCAGGCTCAAAAGCTGTGTGCGAGACCACATACTTCTTGGTGCTATTAAATGGCACCGCCACTTCGTTGTCTGTCTTTGCGTGTGGCCAGTACGCGGCAAAGATCTCATAGGTAGTCTTGCCAAGGAGGAGCTCAAACGGGGCAGCCATTGCGGACGAAAGCGTAGAACCCATCATCTCATCCATCGGCACCGCTGCTTGCCAGCCGCCATACTTGAAGCCATTTGAAGGGTCTTCTTCTGGCCCGCCCGGTGCCTGCATCACGCCGTCGAGCGTAACAAATGTAGTGGTGATTATTTTTCGCATATTCTCATCGTACGCTTATCTAGCCAATTGGGCCAAATTCAGCCTAGCAAACGATAAATATATATTGACAAACGATAATGTCTAAACTAGACTTAGCGTACAGAAAACATAAGAACTAACCATGAAAAAAAGTTCGACACTATTTCTTCAAGGAGTCGTTGTAGCTCTCGGTATCGGCGCTCTCGCTCTCTTGCTTTGGGAACCTCATCTTGAGGGAGTGAATGCCGACGCCACCACGCTCTACGAAATTTACTTCGACGACCCCTTCCTCGCGCTTGTCTATGTAGGCTCTATCCCTTTTTTCGTAGCACTCTATCAGGCGTTCACGCTATTGGGATATGCCGGACAGGGAAAAGTGTTCTCCCAGGCGGCGGTCAAAGCTCTGCGAACTATTAAAAAGTGTGCACTCGTCATTATTGGTTTTGTAATAGTAGAGGAAATTTTTATCATGCTAAACCATGGGAACGACGATGCCGCAGGGGGTATTTTCATGGGCATCCTCATCACCTTTGGCTCTGTGGTCGTCGCCACTGCCGCGGCAATGTTTGAGCGAGTATTACAAAATGCCGTGGACATACAATCTGAGAACGACCTTACTGTTTAATAAAACCGCCATGGCAATCATCATCAACATCGATGTCATGCTGGCGAAGCGAAAGATGAGCGTCACTGAGCTTGCCGAAAAGGTCGGCATCACGATGGCTAATATTTCCGTCTTGAAAAACGGCAAAGCAAAAGCGGTCCGACTATCGACCCTCGAAGCAATCTGTCAGGCCCTCGCATGCCAGCCTGGAGATATTTTGGAATATAAAGAGTAGGCGCTTTGCCCCGGGATCATGGACGAAAAAGGCTCCCGAGAAGGGAGCTCTTTTTCGTTAGCCATGACCCCAACCGGATTTGAACCGGTGTTGACGGATTGAAAACCCGCTGTCCTGACCAGGCTAGACGATGGGGCCGAAAACCAAACCATTATATGATATTTTACTGGGAATGGCCAGAATCCTCCGTCCGCTTGCGGCGGAGATGAATGGCCATCTTTGGTTATGAGCGAGCGGAGCTCGCCCTTCTCCAGCAAAGTTTTCCCTGGCGCCCCGCCAAATGCCTCGCCGAGGTACTCCGAGGGGACGGCTTGCCGCGAGGATGAGGCGGGGCAAAAATTTACCAAAAAAGTAAAAAGTGGTAGAATCATTGACTGTTGGAGAGGTGACAGAGTGGTCGAATGTACCAGTTTCGAAAACTGGCAGGCTCGCAAGGGTCTCGAGGGTTCAAATCCCTCCCTCTCCGCCCAACTAAAATTTCAATGATAACTGTAGCAAAACTTTTTTTGTTTTTGGTTCTCGCCTACGCCATCGTTGCTTTTATCCGCTTTCGACACTACGTGCGAGTCGGCACAGAGATGGCAGCAAACACGCTCCCCTTTCAGCGCATAGCGCCCGGCGCCGAAGAGCGCATCCTGGTCGCAGGAGACTCATCCGCAGTGGGTACTGGAGCACGGACCCCCGAGGAGTCGACAGCAGGTAGGCTTGCCGAAAACCACCCAAAGGCCGAAGTGATCAATGTTTCAAAAAATGGCTTGCGTGCAAAGGGACTGCTTGAAATGCTGAGCAATCGAAACGACCTCGGCCACTTCGATATCGCGGTGATCCAGATCGGCGGCAACGATATCAACTACGGTACGGATCTTGTCGAGCTCGAAAAGACGGTACGAGCAATCCTTGAGCGCACAAAGGAGCTCGCAGACAAAGTAGTGATCATGCACTCCAGCAACATGGGTAACTCTCCGATTTTCCCACGCGTGATCGGCCTCTATATCACCCACCGCACCCGCCTTGTCCGAGAGATGTACCTGCGTATTGCTCCCGAGTATGGCGCTCGCTACGCAGACCTCTTCATGGAGCACAAGGAAGATATCTGGCTCACCGACCCCGATCGATACTACGCGCGCGACAAATTTCACCCAGCTGGTCCCGGCTACGAACTCTGGTACGAAGCTATACAAAAAGCACTCCGAAAGCGGAGCATCTAACTCTGCATGAAGATACTCGGAATAGAAACAAGCTGCGACGAAACAGCTATTAGTATCATCGAAGCAACCGGAGGGCTCGAGAAGCCCAGCTTTGCGGTACTTTCAGAGGTAACGATCACTCAGCTCGACTTGCACAAAGCATACGGTGGGGTTGTGCCAAGCCTCGCCAAGCGCGAGCACCAGCGCACACTGATGCCGGTACTCATTGAGGCGATTGAACGATCGGGTGTCGCATGCGAGAAGAAAACGATTGCGCAGATTCCCGAGCTCGAGGCACTTCTCCCGAAAGAGCCCGATCTTTTGGCTGCATTTCTCCACCGTAAAGACGAATTTCTGTTTCCAAATATTGACGCGATAGCCGTTACGCACGGACCAGGCCTCGAGCCAGCGCTCTGGGTGGGAGTCAACTTTGCAAAGGCCCTTTCTCTCGTCTGGGGCGTACCCATCGTGCCCGTGAATCATATGGAAGGGCATCTGCTCTCCGGGCTTCTTGAGGGCGCAATCTCTTTTCCAACCCTTGGGCTTCTGGTATCGGGTGGCCACACAGAGCTCGTGCTCGCAAAAGCCTGGTGCGACTATGAGATCCTTGGCGCTACCCGCGACGATGCCGTCGGCGAAGCGTTCGACAAAGTGGCGCGCTTGCTCGGCCTTCCGTACCCAGGAGGTCCGGCTATTTCAAAACTTGCCGAAGAGCCGAGTGAACTCGCGTTTACGTTGCCTCGACCGATGATCCATTCGGACAACTATGATTTTTCTTTTGCTGGTCTCAAAACAGCAGTTTTGTACCTCACCAAGGAGCTTGGTGCTCTCAGCGACGAACAGAAGCGAGCTATCGCGCGTGAGTTTCAAAATGCTGCAATAGATGTACTCATTTCAAAAACAAAGCGAGCGCTCGAACAATACTCTCCACGATCTTTCGTAATCGGGGGAGGAGTTTCTGCAAATACCGAGCTGCGCAGACGCATGACCGAGCTTCTCCATGATGAGTTTCCTGATACAACTCTCACCATACCGTCATTCAAAATGTCGACCGACAATGCAACCATGATTGCGATTGCCGGATATATACGACACCAAAAGGGAGGGATACGTGAGGCAGGTGAAATACGAGCCGAAGGGAACCTATCGCTCGCATAACATTGAAAGAAGCCCCGCCAGAATGGTTTCTGGCGGGGCTCTCGGTTCCGGCTCTAGCCAGCAACCTTTTCGTCTTCTTCGCCCGGCAATGCCTCTTCGGCCTCCTTGGCCTTCGGCGGCAGAATACTCGGGATATCTTCTCCGAGACCCCCTTCATCACCTTCCGGTATATCACGCGGGGTTGCGCAATCGATCTTTAAGTTCTTCACACTCGCTCCTCTCAATCAGTGGCATCTTAGCGATGCGTCCTTCTCTAGAGATACGCTACCCGGACACTGACCATCGGTCAAGAAGCGAGCCTTCAAAAAACGGCTTCATTTTGATACAGTGCACAGATGGACGATAAATTCCTCGAGCCGTACGATCACAAGGCAACTGAAGCCCGCATCTACAAAGAGTGGGAGGAGAGCGGCTATTTCAACCCGGATATCTGTATTGAAAAAGGGGTAACTGCCCCGGACGCAGAGCCATACACAATAATGATGCCGCCGCCAAACGCGACAGGTGTCCTCCATATGGGCCACGCACTCATGCTCACCATCGAGGATATTCTCGTGCGCTATCATCGCATGAACGGCCGCCGCACCCTGTGGCTTCCCGGGACCGACCATGCAGCCATTGCCACACAATCAAAAGTTGAAAAAGAGATCTCAAAAAAAGAGGGAAAGTCTCGCCATGACCTCGGGCGAGAGGAGCTCGTGCGTCGAATAGAGGAGTTTGTTGAGGATAGCCGCTCGACTATTCGCTCCCAAATCCGCGTGATGGGCGCCTCGTGCGACTGGTCACGAGAGGCTTTTACCTTCGATGAGCCCCGCAACCGTGCAGTACGTACCATCTTCAAGATGATGTACGACGATGGCCTCATTTATCAGGGCAATCGTATCGTAAACTGGGACCCAAAAGGCCAAACGACAATTTCAGATGATGAGATCGTGCACGAAGAGCGAGTCACGAAGCTATACACCTTTAAATACTCGCCAGACTTCCCCATCTCCATTTCAACCACTCGCCCAGAAACAAAAGTGGGCGACACTGCAGTAGCTGTGCATCCAGATGATCCACGATACAAAGAGTATGTTGGCAAAGAGTATGACATGGTGTTTGCCGGTGTCCCCATCCATATCAAAATCGTTGCAGATGAAGAAGCAGACCCCGCATTTGGTACAGGCGCACTTGGCGTCACACCGGCGCATTCCCAAGCAGACTGGGCTATCGCTGACCGCCACAACCTCCCACGCCCACAGGTGATCAATGAGTTCGCAAAGATGACCGTGGGTGGGCCAGAACTGCTTGGCAAAAAAACAACTGAAGCACGCGAGGTAATTGTATCGTGGCTCCGCGAGCAAAACCTGCTTGAAAAAGAGGAAGATACCAAACAAAATATCTCGACCGCCGAACGCACGGGCGGTGTCGTAGAACCACTTCCGAAGCTTCAGTGGTTTATTGATGTAAATAAAAAAATCTCTGCTCGTGGCAACCGCTCGCTCAAGGAGCTTATGCGAGATGCAGTGGCTGGCGAAGAAAAAGATGGACCAATCCGTATTGTTCCTGAGCATTTTTCAAAAACCTATTTCAACTGGATCAACAACCTCCGCGACTGGTGCATCTCGCGCCAGATCTGGTACGGACATCGCGTGCCAGTATGGTATCGCGGTGATGAGATGTACTGCGGCGTAGAAGCTCCAGAGGGCGCAGGCTGGGAACAAGACCCTGACACCCTCGACACCTGGTTCTCTGCTGGCATCTGGACCTTCTCAGCACTTGGCTGGCCAGAGAAAACGGAAGACCTCAAGATCTATCACCCGACACATGTTCTTGAAACAGGGTACGAAATTCTCTTTTTCTGGATCGCACGCATGATCCTTATGACCGAGTACGCACTAGGTGAAGTACCCTTTAAAACGATCTACCTCCACGGCACAGTACGAGATGGCCAAGGCCGCAAAATGTCCAAGTCGCTCGGCAACGGTATCGACCCGCTCGATATCGCAGAAAAATTCGGTGCAGACGCAGGCCGTATGGCCCTTATTGCAGGCACCGCACCAGGTACCGACAGCAAGATCTCTGAAGACAAGATCAAAGGCTACAAGCATTTCGCAAACAAAATCTGGAACATCACCCGGTTTGTACTTTCGAACACAGAGAATATACCAAGTGAAGAACCAGCCCTATCCGAAAAAGATGCAGCACACGTGAAGGAGCTGGAAACCCTCTGTCGCGAAGTGACTGCCGACCTCGAAGCGTATCGCCTCCATCTCGCATCGGAAAAAATCTATCACTATATCTGGCACACCTTTGCTGACGTAATCATCGAGGAGGCCAAGCCGCGACTTTTGGGCGCAGATGCCGCCGACAAACTCTCATGCCAATGGTTTCTCCGCGAGGCGCTTCTTACCTCACTCCAACTCCTCCATCCTTTTATGCCTTTCGTTACGGAAGAGATCTGGAAAAGCGCACGCTGGCCAAACCTCTCCCCAGTGCTCATGGTCGAGAAGTGGCCAAAAGGATAGCAAAGCGAAGCCCTACCGTTTCCCCAACCCGCCACACCTTGTCGTGTTAAGATGACGTGAGGTGTTTGTTTTTTGGAACTAGCGAGCGCGACTGGCGCGAGCTCGAGGAATTTTTCACCAGAAAAATATCCGTGTCCAAAAAACAAACACCTCACGTCATGCTTGACTCTTTTTTTTCTTTTGATCCAAGCCATCTTCTCATCTCGCTTCTCGGGGGAATAGTTCCCGCCCTGCTCTGGCTCGGTTTTTGGCTTCGCGAGGATACGCTACACCCTGAGCCGCGACGTATCATATTCTGGACATTCTGCGCAGGAGCAGTAGCAGCACTTGTTTCTCTCCCTCTCGAGGCAATTGCATACTCTTTTACGGACGTAAAGATCGTGCTGTTTCTTGCTGTCGCGGTGATCGAAGAGACGGCCAAATATATAGCGGCCAAAAAAGCCGCTCTCGGCAAGGCGACCTACGATGAGCCGGTTGACGCTCTCATCTACCTCATCACAGCTGCTCTCGGATTCGCTGCACTCGAAAATACGCTCTTTATTGCAAGCTCTCTCGCAGGGAAAGGGCTCGTCACAGCCCTCATCGTAGGCGAAACGCGATTTGTTGGATCGACACTGCTCCACATTCTTGCCTCATCGATTATCGGCGTAAGTCTCGCACTACCCTTTTTCCACAACGCGAAAGAGAAGAAACGAGATTTTCGTATTGGACTTATCCTCGCAATCCTTTTGCACACCCTCTTCAATTTTTCTATAATCCAGGAAGGGACACATTCTCTTTTCCTCACGTTTTTTTCTGTATGGGTTCTGGTAGTCCTTCTCCTACTCATCTTCGAAAAAGTAAAGCGGATACAGTCGTAGCTCCGACCTTATTACCAGATACACCTATCCGATGCCAAAAAATAAACTTTCTTTTTTTGAACGACTAACCGGCAGCATTCATATTGCCGACGACTTTGATGATGCACCTGCAAAGCCGCTCCGCAGCGCAAGGCCTGCCCCAATGCCCGAAGGTGAGCAAGAGTACGAGGCAGTAAAAGAGCGTGACGATACTCCGGCACCAGCCTGGGCCGCTGACAACGAAGAGGGCGAGCTGCCGATCGATATGTATCAAACACCGCACGAGGTGATCGTAAAGGCGATGATTGCCGGTGTGCGCCCTGAAGATCTCGAAATCTCAATCTCGCGAGAGATGGTGACCATCCGTGGGCGACGCCAGGAGCATCACGAAGTATCCGGCGATGACTTTTTCCACCAGGAGCTCTACTGGGGTACCTTCTCACGCACGATCCTTTTGCCACACGAAGTAGAGGCAGAAGAGGCAGAGGCAATCGAAAAGCATGGCCTTCTCACCATTCGCCTCCCAAAAATAAATAAAGAAAAGGTTTCAAACCTAAAAGTGAAGTCGCTCTAGAAAAAGAAGTAGCCCCCGCTTGTGTAGCAGGGGCCTCCTGAGTGGATGCGCTCAGGTCGCAGGTGCAGCACTAGCCTCCTCCTCCGGGGCTTCTTCGTATCTCGGTTCCTTGGGAAGAGGGGGGTTTTCGCGAAAGCACTCGTCGACAGCGCTGAGGCCGAAAGCGAGGGGATCCTGGTCCTCTCGTGGAGTCAGGAGTCGCTTGTGGCCGAGCCAGATCAAGCGAAGGCGACCTTCCACAGTCTTGTCCGGACCCGGCACGAAGATTACCGTATGATATCGCCCCTGGATCTCGGAGAGCGTCTTGAACTCGCCCCGGCTCACCTCCCCGGCAAACGAGTGCTGATGGAAAGCCTGGCAAAAGCCAAAGACGTCCGGCAAACCTCGCTCATGCACGATCAGCCGAACACCTCCCTTGTTGTACACGTAGTTCACCGTTGCACGGTCCAGGTTGTAACTCACCGCGAAGATCGCGATGTGCAGGTCCCGATCGAGCTCGGTTTTCGTATTCCCCGTCTCGTGTTCGGGGTTCGGCAGGCCGAGCTGGAGCAGCGCTCCACCGACCGCGGGGACACAGTGCACCTCGCTGCCGTAGCGATCTTTGATCGCCTTGTACAGCTTGTCCTTCGTCTCCGAGGTCGGCCCCGTAATAGCGAGTCGCCTCGTCTCGTATCTATCCATCGCCTCTCCTTGTTCATCTCCCCCAGATCTATACCCTCCGCAGGATACCTGAGGCGAGCTCCCTTGGAAAGCTCTGCTGGTCGATTGGTGCCGCGTGAGTGAATCGAACACTCTTCAGACGCTCTTCAGGCGTCTGCTTTACCGTTAAGCTAACGCGGCTTAGGCATCTATACTACAAAACTTTCCTCGTTCTATCAACTTCTGCTCCTTTCTTCTTCCGTCCCGAATTTTTGAGCTACTGGCCCTGCTGCCCGATATATTTCTCCGCCTGGGCGCGGAACTGCTCAAATAGTTTTTGAGAAAACTCCTCACTTGTTTTGCCAGGGTTCGCCGCGGCCTCCTTGATCGGCTCAATAAAGGGCTGGATATAATAGTAGGCGCCCACGGCAGAGCCGATGATGATTGTGTAGTAGATAAGGCGCCCAACACGAGCCCAGCGGGCTCCACTGACAAGCTTCTGGAGCATCCTGTTGTTCTCCTTTGTCGCAGCAAGAAGCTCGTCTATTTTTCTGTCTTGAAGATCAGCCATATATATAGTGTATCAAAAAAATAGCCGCCCGAGATGTGCCCGGGCGGCAACGAACGATCGAAATCTGTTATTTCGAAAACTTCGAGCTGATCCAGTACGCGAGCCCCATAAAGATCGTGATCTTGATCCCATGCAGCTCAACGAACTTTCCAGCATCGGTGCTGACCGCTGTGTACAGTGGCCCTGCGTAGCTCGGGAAAAACATATGCCCGAGCACGAGGAGGGCAATCACTGTCCAGAGCAGTGCGCTCTTGAACAGCTTTTCCTCGAAAAATTCCTTCATAGGACCTCCTTTCCCGAGCAGGTACTCCTGCTTAGGGCTTTCATATTCCAACCCTGCAATGAGACCATCTCAAGAGAGAGATCAAGACGGTCTCGTTGCAGGATTTGAATTTTCCAAGCACCAGCCTTCGATCAAAAATCAAAAGCTTGTAATTGGAGAGCTGCCGAATCTCCTTTCGAATTTTCACGCAGCTCTTCGAGGAAACGTCCTCTTACGGAAGAGGAAGCATTCCTCCTGTACCAGGCGGGGGGACCGGTGTACCAGGCGGCAGGATCGGTGCACCCGGCGAGATAACCGGAGCGTGTGCCGGCATCGGACAGAGGATCGCAGCTGACCCACCCACGTCGCACGCCGTCGCGTTCGCGCTTGCTCCTGCGACCGTCGCAGGGAACCAGCAGCGGATGACCGTTCGCTCGGCCGCGCTAACGCACAGTCCGCAAGAGCGATCGTGCTTCGCCTTCTTCACGCGCTTGCGAGCGGCGAAGAGGGGGCTGGTCGACACGAGGATGAGGACGAGGCACCAGACGAGCATGCGCATGGCATACTCCTTTCCCGGAATGACCGGATTAATTTTTTATGAACATCGGATTCAGTCCGAGCCGAGCACCATCTTTCAATGATGCTTGGCAAAAGACTGCGGAGGATGGATGTTTTTACACATCCCCGTCCGCAAGCGATCCACTTCGAGGTGGGATCAACTACCTCTCTTCTTGGGCCCGCCTCCCCCGCCACCTCCACCGAACCCAAGTCCCTTGAAGAGGAACTTGAACGCGTAGGCAACGATGAGGCAGCCGACCACGAACCAGACGATCTCCCAAACGAGGGGACCGAGCCGGAGCCAGAACTGGTTCCAGAGGTGAATGCCGCCACGCGAGAGACGCGTGGTCACCACATTCACTCCCTTCTCGAACCCGAGTGGGTCGAGCACCATCCATGCACCGAGCGAGAGCACCGCGATCAGGATCAAGCGATTGCGCATGATTACTCCTCCTTCGACTCCTCAGCGTTGTGCTTCTGGAGATTGTTGTCGACCTCATGGAGACCCTTGATGATGGCATCGATCTGATCGGCCACCCTGTTAGTGTCCAGAGCCACCATGGAATCCCTCCGAAGGAGAGCTTCCATGGTCACTTCGAGCTGCTCGATGGTCATGAACTGCGGCGGGCAGAGTGAGGTCCGATAGCAGTACTGGGCGCTATTGTACTTGTTGAGCATCCTCTCGAGCGCGGTGGCAGATTCTGCCTCCACGATCGCGAAAGACTTCTCAAGGCACCCGTGGACCAAGTCCATCTGATGCACCATGAACCTCGGCATAGGTTCCTCCTTGTCGAAATTTATGCACGGTCCTTCTGATCTCGATCTCGCACCAACGACTCGAGCTCTGAAAGAGAAACGCATTCCGTAGGCATTGGAATAGCCTCGTAGTCGAATTCCCTTCGGCAGTAGCTCCGCAGAAGATTCATCACATGACTCGCCGAAACGGCCTCAATCACCGCGATGATATTCTGCTTCCTACTACCCCAGTTCTGAGTCTGAACAACGAGAAACTGAGCCATGCTGGCCTCCTTTCAGGTGCTTCTTGTTGAACCCCAAACTGAATTTTGAACTGCACTACCACTGTCGGTCATACAATACTGCGCGGTGCTAAAAAGCATCGTACGCGCGGACTTTCAAAATTCAGTTCGGGGTTCAACTATTCAAAGAACTCTAGTGAAAAGCGAACGTCTGTTCCCTTTTCTCATAAAGCTGGCGAGAGGTATGAAACTCTCGCCGTGCGCGGGCTATCCGGCGCACTACCTACTCGGTGCGGATAAGCACCGACGGCCCCAGGATCTGCACCCGCTCTCTGCGGCGCTTCTCCCGGCGCTCCTTCTCACCGATCAGCACGTTGAGCTGCCGGGCCCGAGCCTTCAAGGCCAAGTTCTGCCAGAAGAGGATCAGGTAGATCTTCTTCTGCACGGCGTTGGTCCGCTCGATGAACTCGAGCGCCGGCGCGATCTCCGCGTCGGCCGGCGCGATCTCCGCGTCGGCCCGCACCCTCTTCACGAGCGGCACGAACCGATTGCTGACCCGCTCCGCGAACTTCTCGAAGCGCGGCTGCTCCCGCTCCATGATCCTCGCCAGGCGTCCTTCGAGACGCTTGCTCGAGCTCGCCCGGAGGCGGTCGAGGTCGAGGCCATGAAAGAGGCGCTCGTAGCACAGGAGCGTCACCGTCTCCTCCGCGACCACCGTCTCGATGGGGGTGTACCCATGAGCCGACGATGCGAGGGCGACCGAGATGAACAGCACTGCGAACATGAGCTTCTTCACGAGAACGCTCCTTCCCGATGCGCGAAGCATCGGATCATTCCACCCTTCCTGCAGATTTTGCACGGAGGAGTTTGGAAGCGTGGCCTCAATTTTTGAGATAACGATTCCAAACTCCTCCTTCAAAGAACATCTTTCAGGACCTACGATCCTTTCAGATCACAAATCCATTCAAGACGGACAGGTGGGCATTTTTCATGCGAAACACCTGTCCGTTACCTCTACTTCTTGCCTACCTGCTTTTCCTAGTTGCGACGCGTGCTCCGGGACGAGCTATCGGATCCCTTCCAGATGGAATCCATGTATCGCGACCCAATGCGCTGATGCTCCAGCTGCTTGCCGGGGCAATCCTCGATCGGATCGGAATCGTCATGGTTCTGGAAATGCACAACGCCGCAGATCTCGCACACGTTCATTTCTCGTTTCCTCACAGTTACAGTTACGGTTAGTAGGTATGCAACAGTAGGCAACTCAGGCGACTATTCTTATTTTATTGAGAACTATTCCGGTGCTTAGAGCTCCAGAGCTGGTTCGAAACTATTGTTTTCGAATTCAGCATACGAAGTTCAAGCTCTCCACCTACAGAACGCGAAACTCGTGCTTCGCATTCTGATGAGTGGGACGCATTAGTTTTACAACGCTCGTCCCGACGTTGCTCCTTTCAGAGAGTTACTATTCCTTCCACTCCGGTTCCGACCAGTCGGTCACGAATCCGATTGCGGTTTCCTTCTTCTTGAGGAGAGCATCGCCCTCTTCGAGAGAAAGCGGAATCCGCTTCTCGTATTCCCGACCCTCTAGGCCGACGTAATGTCCGCCTTCGAGGAGTTCGTACCAGTCCCAAGACCCCTGCTTCAAGCGTTGGATCCGAAACCGTACCGGCATCTGGTCAGGGCTGACCTCGTGCCATTCGGCGCACACAATGCTCTCCACGTAGACAGAGGCGGCAGGTCGAGTCATGACCCGCTCCTCTGCTTCGAGAGCAAGCGCGTCGAGCGTCCACACATGTGCCAGCACCAGAAGGGTCAATGCAACGACGATCGTGATGTTTCTCATCATATTCGTGTCACTTACCTTCGGGCTAGAGCATGTCAGACATGGTCTCGGATGCCACCGCGCGGCGCTTCGAGTCGATTTCGCGGACGAGATCCTTGCAGATGACCTTGCGGCCAACCGGACCGTCCTTGAATTCGACATCGAGGCGAGCGAGGAGGTTCTGGGCGTAGCGGTACGTGCGATTGGTGTTCATGTCGTGCTCCTTGTTTGGGAAAAGAGCGCGGCAACTTCATGGTACTTCTGCTGCGTCGTGTGCTGCATACTTCTGGCGCAGGTAAGCGCCAACTACTACGGCAACTGCAACTTCTACTACCACTACAAAACAACTACTCGCACTAACCCTGGTGCACCACGGCGGCGAAAGCCGTCATGAGCACCGTGGCCACCACCCAGAAGGGCGGCAGCAACTCCAGCGCTACGATCTTACTCACCTCCTTCAATTTGTTCAAGAGCAACTGTTTCGTCCTTTCGGACTCATCAGGCGGAACGTCGTATTGACGTAAATTCCGCGACAGGTGGCTCGCGAGAACCCGAGGGTTCCCGCCAGCCGCTACTCTTCCATGAGTTCTTTAATACGATGGTCCCGTCGCTCTCGGGGCGTCATGTTCGCGAGCCTCCAGAGGCTCACCGACATTTTCACCATTCCGATCGCGAGCGACCCGACCGCGACTACAGCCAGCATGCCATTCTCCGAGCAACCGTCGGGTTGCCCCAGGTGGTCATGCGCCGCTCACTGCTCTTTTCCCGCTCGACACGCACCAGGTGCGCTTCGAGGGAGATGCGCGCGAGCATCTGTCCACCGAGCCACCCAAACGCGATCAGTACCGGCGAGAAGATCAGCACGATTGTCATCTCAATCTCCTTTGTCAGAAAAACTACAGCTCCCGATGCGGAGTCCCGAACTGAATCTTGAAACCTAACGGCTGCGCAGTGGAAAAATTTCCATCGATATGCGCTATTCAAAACTCAGTTCGAGACTCCGTTTTTAATGTTCTTCTGCTTTCGCTCTTTCGAGCTCATCAGTCGGGATACACATCCCGAGAGCAGTCGGTATCTATTGGAGACACCGCGAGACTTTATAGAGTTTCTCGATCTCTTTTAGTGCTAGTAGTTAGCGAGCAGCGCGAACGGGGAGGTCCGGTCTTCCTCGATGTGGACATCGCGAACGATGTCCACGAGCGTGAAGTTCCGGTTCTCGACCACCCTGGACGGGAGCCCCATGAAGGAGCTCTCCCTCCCGGTGGCCGTGTCCCACTCGAGCGTGACTTCGAGGGTTTCGGCATCGACAGTTGCCTGGAACCAGCGACCAGTGGTCGCAGCACCATCCCAGCGGAGGATGGAAACCGTTCCAGTGGTAAATACATGTGCATTGATCCACCAGCTGCTTGCCGATGAGAAGCCGAGCATCGCTTGCTCAGCCAACTTCGTGAGTGCCGTCGGCAAGTCCAGCTTCCGGTAGATCGCTTCCCAAAGGGCTTCGTCGTACCGCCCCTGGATCCCCACGCGAAGGAACTGGTCCAAACCGAGGCGTACCGCTTCGGCCCCGACACCAATCGCCCTTCCATGGGTAGCGACCCCCGTCTCGATCTCTTCTCCGTCACTGATGACGTCGAAGAAAGAAGTCGGGAGGCTTGCGAAGCGGACTGCGGACTGGGCACCATTCTGGATTGCGTTCATGATCATTCTCCGTGGTCGCTCTGCGACCGACAATCGAAAAAAGTTTCAAACAATCCTCTATAGCTATGGCGAGGCGAACTACAAACTAGCACTTGGAAATGTACTACCCGGATACCATGTCCGAGAGAAATCTAGGCAGAAGCGCGAGGATCCAAATTTTAAATAATTGATCTCGGGTCCGCCCAGGTTTCTCTCCTCAATCACACCCGCCACAAGCTTCGCAAGTTGGCGGATTATTTTTCGTATACGAAAAATAAAAAGCGATTGAGATCTACCTTTAGAAAAAGATATGCCTCAATCGCTCTTCGATTCGTTGTCCCGAATCAAGGCGAAGGTTTGGCTCTCTCTTTCCAAAACTTCATATTTAGTTTTCAAATTTCCTACCCCCACTCGAGTAAACGAACTATTTCATTTACTCGATAAGGGGAGGGGGTCATGAGCGGCGCGCGGCGTTGTGAAAGTCGAATGCGCGCCGAATCACTCCCCCTCGTCGATCGAACAAAGTTGTCGATCCGTCAACCATACTCAGAATTCAAAGGAACCTCCTCTGTAAAATTCCCTGTACAATACAGTATCCGCGAATCGGCATTTGGTACGGGGGCTTCCCTTCTGGACCCTTAAAGTTTCCTTCAAAGGTGGAGCGAGCCGTCCTACGCCGCGCGATGTGGGGAGCTGGTCACTAGGTGGGCATCGGTCGCCCATCCCTCAACCTGACCTTATCCCTACATGAGTATAATAGCATACTATTGACTACTTTGTCAAGTACTCTGCAGCGTGAGATTTAGGTACTAAAAAATGGCTCTATTGAGCCATTTTTTAGTCATATTTGTGCCCCTGGGAGGAATTGAACCACCATCTACCCCTTAGGACGGGGCTGTTCTATCCGTTGAACTACAAGGGCATTTTCTTTACAACGTAGCTAGAATATCACGGTTATCTTCCTTGGCCACTTTATTCCTGCGCTCGATTGTGCACTTCGCACAGCGATACAAGATATCGTGCTCGCCGCTTGCCATCTCCTGCCCTATCGGCTCCATGAGCCCACCGCACGTTTCTGCTCTGTCACCAGGAAACACATCTACATGCTTTGACCAAAGGCACTCTGGGCAATGGTTTGTGTACCCATTCCCTTTTACTTCGAGCCCGCATTGCTCACATATAAAATCTTCGATTTTCCGCTTGAATTGGATAGACATGGTGGATACGCCAAATTAATTTAAAAAGTTTTTAAGGAGAAACGGCGAAAGATACGGTTTTAACATTTCTCGCTCCTTCTCGGAAAGTTTTTTAAAACCGGCAATCCTTCCTTTGCATGCACGGGCGGCACATAGGCAATCAAAAATATCTTCACCATCCCAATCGCTCGTTAGGTAGTTGTAGGTAATCTCTTCATCGATACTAATATTTCGCATCGCCCTGAGCTCGAGCGCACTCCATCCTATATAGGCCGTAGGATCACAGGAGTGGTTGAGAAAATTTTCTGGAAGGTCAGGGTTTGTACTCAACTGATGCAGATCGAGGTCGACCCGCAGGGTTTTGTTCGTCGGCTTCGATACAAAACTCTGCTCAAAGGTAAAGAGTAACTCCTTTGGCTGGAACTGCTTAAGCGCAAACAACCCATATCCAGCGCCTTTTCTTCGCACTTCAATTCTTCCAGACATGGGAGCTTACGCAGTTTTTACACTACCAAGAAGCGCAAAGACCAGAAGTGTAATAGCTACAATCCAATAAAATTCTCGTTGCATGGTGCGGGATAGGAGAATCGAACTCCTGCCTCAACCTTGGGAAGGTCGCGTCCTACCACTAAACTAATCCCGCATATTGTAATTTTCCAAACGGCGCTTTAAATATCCTCTTCCAAAACCTGTCTTGAGCTGCTTCTCTCTTATTAACGCATCTGTCTTATCTAGACAAGCCTCGTAATACACCAGCACAACTGAAGCAAACTTTTTGGTTGTAGTTACTTCTTTTCTTAGGTGCTGAGCCAACCTTTTCTTTAGATCAGAGGTTGATCCGACATACAAAATCTTCTGCTCAAGATCTCTACATTCAAGTACATAAACATAGTGCATCTTAAAATCTCATGTGACCACTACCCGCCAAAAACTTTTTGATAAAAGTATTTGGGCGGGCCCGTCAAAATGGGCAAAGCCCTTTTGTCGGGAACTAATCCCGCATTTACCAAAACTTCCACCACGCTTTCTTTGGGCTTGTCGTGGCAACCGTCGTGGTCGCCTCGTCCACTAGTATTACCACCTCTTCGCCAGGGCGCGCAACCTGGAAATGCGCACGCACCTCCTTTTCGATACCACGATCTGTCGAAAGACTCGTGGTCTCTTTCTCAAGCTCACCTGTGCGCTCGAGGAGCTTCTCGTGAGCTGTCTTCGCTTGAGCAAGCAGGTCTTGGGTACGAGCGTATTTTGTGTACGCCCCCCAAACACCCTTCGCCAGGAAAAGGGTTACGATGAGAAGCAGGATAAGGACGGGTATCGAGTAGATCGTACGCCTCACCTGCCTGCGTGCTTGAAAATTCCTCGTCACTCCCTCATACTACCAAAAACAATGCTATTCGACCCAAGATACCGCAAACGCTTCCAGCTCCTCTGGTCTGCCATATCAGTACTCATCATCCTCTCGATGGTGCTTCTGTACGCAGTGCAGTTTTAAAAAACAGACCGCCCTCGTGTTGGGGCGGCCATTACTAGGATACAAATCACGAACGACCGCAGGGGCTCCGCACAGACGGAGGCGAATAGACCCAACAGGCAAAACCCGCGATGCTTAGACACATCCACGCTAAGCTTTTACCTTGCGTGCACATGAGCCTATCCGGCGCGCTGCCGCAATAGGTGCAAAAGTTACACACGGCACCGATCAGACCGGCAATGTATGCAAGCGTGCCGAGCGTGGACAAAACAGTCCCGAACATAAGCCGCACATAACCCATCATTCTCACCTCTATTCATCACCTTAAGAGATCCCCACGAAAAGGCAAGGCTCACTCTTTAGCTACTCAAAGCAGACAGTTTACTATCTCAGCCCGCAGTATTCCCAACCCAGGCAAGTGAGACGCGACGTTTTGAAAACATCTGCAGGAAGCCTTTAAAAGAAAGGAGGGGTTCGGTTCCGAAAATAGTGGTCGCCGGACACGAAGTGCCGGCGGGAACCACGGCCATTTTCGAGAAACGAAACCGACTATTCTTTTTTAGGACTCCGAAGCCGTTTTCAAAACAACGCTCTCACGAGCCCTACTCCTCTTTCATTACTTTTAGAAACACATCGTTTGGAATGTTGACGCGGCCGACCGCCTTCATCTTCTTCTTCCCCTTCTTCTGCTTCTCTCGCAACTTCATTTTTCGAGTAATATCGCCACCGTATAGATAGTCGGTCACATCTTTCTTAATACCGCTCATAGCACGCGATGCGAGGATACGCCCCATCGCTTTTCCCTGAATCTTGAAATCAAACATCTGGCGTGGCAAAAGGTTCTTGAGCCGCTCCACCACATCCTGCGCCTCTCGCTCTGCTCGCGCGCGGGTCACAATACGCGAAAATGCCGCCACGCGGTCCTCTGCCACCAACACATCAAGGCGCACCACATCTGCTTCGCGAAGCCCGGAGAGCTTGTACGAAAGGGAGGCGTACCCAGAAGTGGTGCTTTTGAGCTGGTCAAAAAAGTTGCGCATCAGCTCGCGCAGCGGCATCTCAAGGAGTATCTCGTTGCGATTGTCACCGAAGAGATCTATCCCCACCACATTTGCCTCATGTTCATGGAACATCACCATGAGGTCGCCAAGATATTCCGGGGGCGTGATGATGGTCGCGATCACCCACGGCTCGAATATCTTTTCAATATCGTTTGCTTCTGGAAAAAGAGCGGGGTTGTAGATGATCTCGCGCTCACCACCCGTGCGTACCACTTCGTAGGTGATCGTCGGGCTCGCAATTACGAGCGAAAGGTTATGCTCGCGCTTCAAGCGCTCGCTAATGATCTCGAGATGAAGCATGCCAAGAAATCCGACACGAAACCCTCGCCCAAGCGTACCGGAGGCCTCCTCCTCAAAAGAGAGCGATGAGTCAGAGAGCTTGAGCCGCTCGAGTGCCTGTCGCAGGAGCACGAAATCGTCCTGGCCCTCGGGATAGATCGAAGCCCACACGAGCGGCTGCACCTCCTGATAGCCTGCAATGGGCGGCAGCTTGTCGTGTTTATGGGTGAGCGTATCACCCACCGATGCCTGAATCGCCTTTTTGATACCGGTGACGATATAGCCAATCTCGCCATGCGAGAGCGAATCACAGGCAGTTTTTTCCGGAGAGAACGTCCCCACCTCGAGCACAGTAAACGACTCTCCCAGTGCACAAAAGGTGAGCAGGTCGCCCGTTTTAATACTACCGTCGAGCACACGCCCATACACCACCACCCCTTTATGCTTGGAATATTCAAAATCAAAAATAAGCGTCCGCGAGCTCCTTGTCTCGGGATAATCAGACACAGGCGGCGGCACACGCTCGATCACAGCCGAAAGCAGCTCGAGCACCCCCTGGCCGGTCTTCCCAGACACCTCAAGTATCGAGCCGTGCGACACCCCGAGAAGCTTTGCAATCTGGTCTTTTGTTTCGTGCACCTGCGCAAACGGCAGATCCACCTTGTTGACGACAGGGATAATGGTAAGGCCTGAGGCACGTGCCATCTCAAGCACAGTGAGTGTCTGCGCCTGCACGCCCTGAGTGGCGTCCACGAGAAGCACAGCGCCTTCTACGGCCTTGATCGCACGAGACACCTCGTACGAAAAGTCGATATGGCCTGGGGTGTCGATCAGGTTGAGTACGTATGGTGTGCCGCCCACGGTGTGGTCCATCCGCACCGGCTGCATCTTGATAGTGATGCCGCGCTCACGCTCGAGATCCATCTGGTCGAGCACCTGCTCGCGCATCTTGCGCTTTTCGATCGTACCCGTGATCTCGAGCATGCGGTCCGCAAGCGTCGACTTGCCATGGTCGATGTGGGCTATGATGCTGAAATTTCTAATATGGTTTTGCATTCAGAAAAGAGACTTACGTGACCGTCCCAAAATCACGGGAAAAAGAGCGCCAGTGCAAACACACATTAAGTATCATGCCGATCGAAAAGGCAAGCGGGAGCGCGAGCACCGTGCCGTAGGCTTGCACGAGCACCACAGCGAGGAGTATCGTCACCACCGAAGCAAACGCATTGGCGATGACCGGCTTCCTAGTCTCCCCCGCTGCATAGTACGAGCGAGTATAGAGAAGCAAGAGCCCCTGTGCCCACAGAGAGATGAGGAAAAGCCCAAGCGCGTCCGCGGTGAGGGCGGTATCCGCCACGCTAAACTGCCCCGTACCGAGCAGAAGATACACGAGCTGTTTTCGAAGCAAAATCCCCCCAAGAAGAAGCGGAAGCGAGAACAGGGTAATCTGCCTTCGTGCTAAGAGCACGTGTCGTACAAACGCCCCTCGTTCACCTTTCCCTATATGCTCCGAGAGCTTGGGGAATGCAGCAACAGAGTACGATACGCCAACAATCGAAAGCGGCACAGACTGCAGGTTCAAGGCAAAGTTGAAGATAGCGATTGAGCCCTCTTTCATATAGGAGGCAAGAGCGATAAGCACCAAGATGACGAGCTGGCTCATGCCAAGCCCTGCGGTGCGAGGAAGCGAGAGCCGGATCACCTCTCGCATCTCAGTCCAGTTGATCGAGCGCGCGAGGCGAAGCGAAAACCCTGCACCACGTACAGTCGGAAGCTGGATCGCGCCATGGAGAAGCGCGCCGAGGATCACCCCCATCACGAGGCCCGTGAGCCCATAGTAGGGGTAGAGAAAAAGCGCACCCAGAATGATGCCGAGGTTGTACACCAGCGGCGCAAGTGCATACACCGCAAAGCGCCGGAGCGACTGGGTTACACTTCCAAGAAGGTTCGAGACGCCCAAGAGAAACGGAGAGAGCAGCAATATGCGCGCAAGGTGAACAAACTCTGCCCGTGCAGCCTCGCCAAAACCTGGCGCGACGAGATACGAGAGCCACGGCATTGCAACAAAGAGCGCTACCGAGACCACCGCCATCACAAAACAAAAGACCGTGAGCACCTCGGCAAGGAAGTCTGCTGCACGCTCTGTCGACACGACGCTTTTTCCGTCCATCTTCTTGATCAGAATCGGAATAAGCACGGTCATAGAGACAAACGATGCGACCGTCACAAACAGGAAATCGGGGATGCGAAACGAAGCGTAGTAGATATCAAGCTCGCTGCCCGCACCGAGCGTATGCGCAAAGATGCGATCTCGTACAAGCGCAAGCACGCCGGAGGCAAGAGAAGATACACCTAAGAGAAAGGCGGCCCCATGGAGACCGCCCTCCTCTCGCGTAAATATGTTTCGTAGTCCGCGCATGTACACTATTACCTCTTCGGTGTCGTCTTCGTAGGCTCCGGCACTGGCTCACCCGAGAGAGCACTTCTACCTGCCTCGAGATTCTTGATAATCTGCTTTACCTCAGCACTATCCGCATTGAGCGCGAGGATCTGCTTGAACTGTTCGAGCGCACGGTCTTCGAGACCAAGGCGATCGTACGAAAGTCCAAGATAGTAGCGAGCGTTTGAGTAGCTCGAGTTGATACGGACAGCCTGCTCAAGCGCTTCTGACGCACCTTTGTAATCTTTGTTTTCATACTTGAGCACACCCACCTGGAACCATACGCCAATATCGTTTGGCGCAAGGAGCGCTGCTTGCTCAGCATTTTTGATCGCGTTTGGAAGATTGCCTTGCTTTGCTTCGATTTGAGAAGCAAGAAAGATCAGCTCGGCATAGTTTGGCTTGAGCGCAAGGCCGTTTGCAATATATGCTTTCGCTTTTACGTTATCCCCCTTTGTATACTCAAGACGTGCAAGCTGGAAGAATGCGAACGGACTGCGAGGGTTTGTAGCCACTGCAGTGGTGTACGCTTTTCCAGCGGCTTCATAGGAGCCAGGGATCTTTGCTGGCACCACCGCCTCATACACGCGACCGAGAGCGATCCAGTTGTCCGAGTTGCCCGCATCGATCTTCGTTGCCGTGTCGGCAAAGTCGTACGCCTGTCGGAACAGCTCCGTAAACTGCGCCTGGGCCTGTTCCTGGGGAATTGTTGTATCAGCAGCTACTTTGCTAAAGCGTGCAATGGTGATCTCTGCGAGGGAGCGGAAGTAGACATCCTGTCGTGAGAGCTTGCTTGCCTTCTCGACGAGTGGATATGCACCTTCGGCGTTCGACTCTCGAGCGAGCTTCGTTGCGCCCTCTCCAAAGAGAGTCGCTGCGTAGATGCGCTTTGCGTTTACATAGGCACCCACAAGCGAAAGGATGGCAATAAGGACACTTGCGAAAATGCCAACAAATCGTGCCCGTGATGCACCACCAAACGAGAGATGAAGCGATCGAATAGCACCCATCTCAGAGAGAAATCCGATGAACATACCGGTCACCACAAAGGCGAGGCCCAAGAGTACGTTGTCAGGAACATAGAAGAGTGCGACTGCCCAGAGATAGAGCCCGAGCACAAACAGAGTGAGTGCGTGCTCGAACCGCTCTCCGCTCCTCCCGAGGCGATACAGAGTCCGAATAGAGACAAACAGGAACCCCAACAGAAGCGAGAGCCAGGCAGCGACACCAAACAGACCCGTTGTGACAAACGAAGAGAGGATAAATCCGTAGCCAGAGCCAAAATCTGCGTTCCAGAAAAGGGACTGGTTGATCACTGCTGGCTTTGAAAGTCGCCACTCGCGTGCAAAGTTGTTTGGCCCAACACCCAGAATGAGGCTTTTGCTCGCAACTGCACGACTCATCTCGAGCGTAGCCGGCCATGAAGGACGCGCTTCGATCGAGGCGATGCCAAACTTGTTTTCAAGATTGGTGATAGCAGCACCCAAAATCTGCTGACTGCCATCTGCCCGAGTGCCGCCGAGAAGCACAAAGAGAAGGGCTACCACGAATGCAATGCCCTGTGCTGAGAAAATATTGCCACGTGAAAGGTCAGAATCAGTAAACGAAAACTTGCCAGAGATTCGATACACCAAAAGCGCAAGCGAGAAGAAAGTAAGCAGGTACCACCCGAGTGCTAGGTTTACGGCAACTGCGCCAAGGAGCGAAAGGGCAAACACGACTCGTGTCAGCTTCTTGCTCCCCGTTACGCCCGTCTCAAGCGAAAGCATCGTAAAGAGCACCATGAATACGGAGAAGAGACCGAAGTCGTTCCATTTTCCGAGCAGTGTGTCGGTCGGGCTTCGCAATACGCCTTCAAGAAAACCTGGCCATGCCAAGTGGGCAACAAATGCTGCCGCCACAATGACATATCCCCACATAAGTGCTCCACCAAGCCGCTTGAGCGACTCTTCGGTGCGCCAATAGAGCGACGAAAGGAGCGCGACGAGCGCCCAGATAACCACCGTCACCCCAGTCGTAACTTCAAACCCAACTCCAAAAAATGAGTGCGCAGCGGTTCCCGAGAAAAGGGTCGAGAGAATTGTAGAGAGCACCAAGAGAACTATCGAAAAGTTGAGGAAGCCGCGAGGGATATGGATCTCGCCTTTTTCGAGGCGCGAGATCACCCAGAGCGCGACAGCGATGAGTACCCCAACCCCGAGAAGCGCTTTTTTGCCAAGCTCAACGGGAAACGAAAGTGGCAACACAAAAAACGGCAACAGAAATATCGAAAGTGCAAAGACAGTGCGCGAGAGCCACTCAAAGAGCGACGGACGCGGAAGGGCTGCGGGTGCTGCGGACTGCTCCGAAGCAGGCATCTCCCCAAACGTAGTAGGTTCCATAATAGTGACGGCCCTTTTTAGTGTTGGCTAAACACCTGTTCCTCTCCCCCACGGATACCGTGATGGCGAAACTGCTGCGCCGGATAAAGGATGCGGCCAGGGCCGAAAAACACGCACTTTATTCCTGCACGAGGTGCATCTCTAGTATACCCCTGAACCTTACTCATACAAAGAGAAAAGGCCGCCCGTGAGGGCGGCCTTTTCATGTACTGTATCTGTAAGCCGAATTCTGTATCCACCGAAATGGACGATAGGCATTTATCTGGGCCTCACATTACTGTGAAGCTCGAGCGGCACTCCCTCCGAAGAGGGCACGGCCTTGCACTGAAGTAAGGATTTAGCCGTTTCACCCTCGTGTTACCACGAGGACGGTCCACGGGGGACCTCCTAGTCTTTCGACATCGGACGTTTCTGCTCGCACCTCTTGGATTACTCCAGACGGGTGTTACCCGCTACTCTCGCCACATCAATGAATTGTTGCAGCTCAGTGTTCGGACTTTCCTCTCCTGCTCTCGCAGGAGCACCTACCCGACACAGCAATACAATTATACCATAACTAACCGATAAGTCAAAAAGAAAAAACCGCCAGATAGCGGTTTTTTCTTTTCTAGCCTCTTTCTAGCGCTTTCCGCTTGCTGCGCTGTCCGATGCACTCACCGGATACTCTACTTCGCACACCCCAGATACACAGGCGAGCTCTTTCTTCACCTCGGTCTCATCGTGCTTCTCGTAGGTCACGATCTTTGAAAAGTCGATATTCTCAAACCGCTTGGTCATCTCTTCGTAACGCTCTTTGTTGATCTCTTCATACGGAGCAAGCTGGTATACATGCTCGTCGCGCGGGAGAAATGAGAGGCCGCCCACAAGCTCCCAGTTTTTGTAGAGCCAGTGCGCCGCTTCGATCCACTCGTGCTCGCCTACCGACACCGTTACCGACGGATTGTGCTCAGTAAAGTTCTCTTTCACAATCTTCCAGTACTCAAGCTGATCGATAGCACTCTGGTCGTTCTTGAAGATCGAGCCGTTGGGAGCCTTTACTGGGAACTCGAGCACGTAGGTGGTTGCGCCCTCCATTGTCTGCCCTACCTCTGGATAGTACGGAATCCCCTGATCTCGGAGCATCTTAAAGAGTGCGTCGGTCGAGGCAATACGTACGCGACGGATATAGTAGGGAGCAAAGCGAGGATGCATACCAGAGGAGCAGTCTACCGTCTGCGAGAGGTTGCCCGATGGCTTCACGCAGGTGATGCAGGTCGACTGGTTGATACCAAAGCGCTTTGCGTAGATCTTGTTGAGTCGCACTGCTTCCTGACGGAGCTTTTTGAGCACTTCGGGCTTCCTTGCTGCTGGACAGTCCCACTGGCCGGTCACCGACACACCAAGGAGCCGCTCTGCCTCACAGTGCTGCTTCCACTCCTTCGAGAGGTACGGAAACTTGGTAAGGGTCGCTTGATAGGTACCAAGGATAACAGCAGTCTTCATCTTGCGCATCAGATCCTCCTCCTTGTCCTCTGCACGCGCCACAATCTCTGAGAGGTTGCAGAACTGCTTTGACTGGAGAATGATCTCGCCGCACGGGTTGGTGCCCCACTGAGGTGCTGCATCCTCCTTAAACTGTGCGAGACGGCGCTCGGGGAGCTGCTTTTTGAGCCCACCACGGTTGAAGATGCCACGCTCACCAGAACCCGACTTCATAAGAGCTACCCACTCGTCGAGAAACTCACTCGCAAGAGGCTTTGCTTCGTACACCGCAGAGTTGTTGGCAAGCGATCGCTGAGGCTCGGTCATATAAAACTGGCCTTTCTTTGCATCGCGGATATGCTCGTCGTCGAGATCGGAGAGGGAGATCATCGCACTGCGACGCACCCCTCCAGCCACCACGATCTCACCTACCTTGCAGATAATGTCGTGCGCATCGAGGTTTGTCAGGCGGCGGCCCTGGCGCTTGAGCATCTTTTCACGCGTGAAATCAAGCAGCTGCCGGAGCGGCTCGGGGCCCGAGCTCTTGCCTCCCATAGTCTTCAGGCGTGCGCCTGCTGGACGAAGCTGGGAATAATCAAACTTGATATCGTTGCCCGCGGCCCATGTGTTCATGCCAAGCGCAAATGAATCGCACCAGCCCTCTTTTGAGTCGGGGATTAGATGCACTGCTGCGGCCTTGCCTGTCTGCACCTTGATCTGCGGAAGCGACTGAATATTGCGACTCTCTACCGACCATCCCACACCAGTACCACACATCGAGATATACATAATCTCCGCAAAGTCCTGAAACGAGGCAGGTGCGATAAAGGAGCAGTTGTAGGCGGTAACGTTGGTGGCACGAGCAGCAGGCCCCGCAAACTGGAGGAGTCGCATCGAGGGCATTGCCTCTTGGGCAAGCACTGCCTCGCGCACCTCTGCGTACTCAGACTCTTTGAGCTTGTTGCCAAGGTTCTCCTTCATAAAGGAGATATACCGGTCGACAGTCTCAATCCAAGTTTCGCGACGATTCTTCTCCTCGATCCACTTGGAGTAGGTGCGATAGTACACAAACTCTCCGAGCGGGTTTTTAAAATATTTCTTGCTCTCTGCTGCAAGGGCGCGCACCTCCTCAGGTACAACACCCTGATCGCGGCGAATCTTTGCGCGCTGCTCGCGGTAGAGGATGTACGCCTTGGCGGTCTTTGGGAAGTTCTGCGCAACGAGCTTCTTTTCAACAAGGTCTTGAATCTCCTCGACGGTTGGAACATATGCCTTGTTGCCGAGGCGGCGCTCTGCAAGCTCTACAAGCACGCGGCCCGCTACGTGGTCGGCACTCTCTTCGGTGCCTTCAGAAGCAGCAATCATCGCCTTCCAGATGGCATTGGAAACACGCCCCACGTCAAACTCCACGAGACTTCCGTCGCGCTTTCGGATCTCCTTCGGACCGATCACTTTTTTCTTTGTTTTTTCGTCCTTCATCCCGTTAGAAGCTATGTTAATTAATCTAACCTTTTCAATAGAAACTACTTAAAATAATGAATGTGAGTTTTGCATCGCACCTCTACTTCTAACGGGATTCATATCCCGTCGAGGATTACTTTTTTAATTACTTTTTTAGATAGATTCGAAGCTTTTTTCGAGCACTTCTCAAAAAAGATACTCACGTATTGTACGCCTCGCCTCGAACCCCCGTCGCTGTGGATAACTCTTTTTTTGCTGTAGCAAAACAGATGAAGCAAGGTGTCTAATTTACCTGCCATAGAGTGCCTATTTGCAACCGTTTTTGAAAAGCTATCTCATCCGATCGCCAGAAAAAACTTTTTGAGACTACCCGGCCACATACCGAAGCGCGAGCACGCACGCAACAATCCCAATTGCAGAGCCTGCGATCACATCCGTCGCATAATGTACTCCCAAATAAAGACGCGAAAGCGCCACCAAACTGGCAAACACGATGCCTGCTAACCGCAGAGCATTCGCTGCCATTTCCGACTCAGCTTTTCGCGCTACCAAGAAGAAAAAAAGGGCAAAGAAAGAGAAGCCCACTACCGCGTGACCTGAGGGGAATGAAAAGGTGGACTCATCGAGAAGTGCATAGCCGGGGCGCGCACGGGCAACCAGAAGCTTGAGGAGATACGACACGAGCTCGGAGCCTGCGACCGACAAAAGCAGTGCATATGCATAGCTCCGAAGACCGTGCACCCAAAAAAAGAGGGCGGTCGTAGCCAACAGAATGGTGAGGGGCATCGCTCGGGCAATCTCGGTAAAAAAGAGAAAGAAGTCGAGGCCTGCGGCAGTGCGCAACGGGGCTATCAAGCTTTCAACATAGAGATCCATACACTCAGAATATCATGCCCCGAGTACGCGCGATCAGGTACGCGGCGCAACATGGAAAAGCACAAAGAGCGGGATCTTCTGGTGGCCAGCCCAAAACGCAGGATCTTTTTCTTTTGCTTCGTAGATCGCGCGCGGCTCCTGCATGTCGATGATCTCAAAGCCTGCATCGCGAATATCACGGAGCATATCGGCAAAAGGGCGCGACCAGTACGTGGCCTTCAGCGTGTTCTGGAGAGTGCCCTCGAGCTTCACCACGCCGAGATAGTCGCCATACGGCACCACGGTGCCATCTTTGCGCTTTGTGTAGCCTAGGAGCCTGTGGCGGTCTCCTTCTTCTTTCGACGCTTCTGCGCTCCAGTAGACCGGGTGATTTACCGAAAAAAGAAATGATCCGCCAGGGCGAAGAAGCCGCCGCACGCCGATGAGCGTGTGGCGCCAATTGGGAAGGTAGTGCAAGGCAAGGCTCGCGTACGCAAAATCAAACGACGCTTTGGGAAAGTCGAGCTTCTCCATATCCATCACGAGAAACTCGTGCGCCGGATACGCTTTCTTTGCCTCCTCGATGAGGCCTGCGGAGATATCGGTGCCTACGATGCGCGCCGCTCCGCGGCGCGCAATCTCCCCCGCCTCCTCCCCGCTTCCGCATCCGACAAGCAGCACCTCTTTGCCTTTGAGGTCGGGAAGCATCTCGTGCATAGCAGGCCGCTCAAGGAGCGAGCTGCCGTTGCGGCGACCCGAGCGCGACCCGAGAGCCCACGCCTCGGCGTTTGTATCGTACGACTCAACCGTTTTTGGATCAGTGGGCATATAGAGTCATCTTACAACAGATACGGTAAGCCCAGCAGAACTATTGACTTTTTGTATAAATATAGTATAATTAATCAGGGGTACAACAAACACTGAAACCAGGAGGAACACACCATGCGGCTGAACGAACTCATCAGCAAGCTCAACGTGCTCGACGTCGCTCGCGGAATGCCGATCGCGTTCATGATCGAGACCCCCGCCGGAGAGCGCAAGCTCTACGGCAGCCTCATCAACTACCAGAGCGCCGGCGTGATGCTGTTCACCGGCATGGGTGAGCCGGAGATGATCGAGGCCGAGAAGATCAAGGAGGTCGTCGGGGCGGTGACCCTCCCCGAACTCCTGCGGATCGCCAACGAGCAGGCGACGGCCGACAAGCAGAACTGCTAGCTACTTAACGCCGAGCTTCGCAGGGTGGGCGCTCTCGATACAGATCGAGAGCGCCTTTTCTTTTAGATACTACTCTCCCTCGTCCGCGTCCTCATCCTCTTCTACGCCCTTTTCAATCAGAGCCATGCGCACGCGCCGGGCGAGGTGGGTCGCTGCAAGCACCAGTGCCTCTGCGCCGCGAATACCGGTAACGCCCGCTTTGCTTTCGGCAAAGGCATCGAGCGATCGGCTAAGCTCATCGGGGCTCATCCCCTTTTTATAAAAATCACGAAAAAGCGCGCGCTGGTTTTCGAGAGCCTGAATCTTGCCGTCGATACCGTCTCGCAGAGGGCCACTTGGGGCATCTTCAAAATCTGCCTGAAGATCAAGAATCTCGTCCTCGATCGTATCGAGAACGCGTAGTACTGTGCGATCTTGTTCGAGGCGGGACTCACCGCCTTCGAACGGCGTTCTCCCATCCTCGCTCTCCTCCGGCCGCTTTGGGCCGGACTCATCTTTTCCTCTTTTTGTCATTTAAAAAGTCGTTCTAAATAAGACGAAACCAGTATACCGCCCACGCGCCCAAATCCAAGAGGGTTGACCCCGCACTAGATTTTGGCATTGCTCTTCGTGCTTTTTAGCCTTTCCGTAAAGGAAGAAGCTGTGACACTCTACCAAGTTGCTTACTTACTCGAACAAGAGCTAGCACGATGCCAAAATTCAGTGACGGGGTTGACAACTCGACAATAGATATGTATTTTAAAACTATGTGCAACTCACATCTCATCTTCTATAAGAATCCCCAGGCCGGCATCTCGCCGACCGCTCTTCCTCGACGCCTAGCCAAGGCTCTGTTTGCAGAAACATCAAAAGACACGTATCAGTAAGTCTCACGAAGTAACCCGCAAAAACAGTCTCGGCTAGGCAGCTGAGACTGTTTTTTGTTTCGACTGCCTAGAATAGTTCTTTCCCATCTACAGGCCAACATGCCGCTTTGGCGGCAAGGAGCACTATGACGGAGTGCGATCGCACGATCCGCCTCTACTACCTGTTCTCGATCACCCGCTTCCCTGTGTTCTGGGGCACGATCATCATCACCTACATCATGGAGGTGGGTCAGATGACCCTCTCCGAGGTGTACAACTTCGAGATGTGGTGCGTGATCATCGTGGCCGCGCTCCAGGTGCCGACCGGTGCATACGCCGACCTCGTGGGTAGGGTGCGCGCACTCAAGATCGGCCTCGTCTTCTTGATCCTCCAGGGTATCGCGTTTGTCCTCGCGGACGGACCGTTCCTGATCTGGGTCTCGAACATTCTCTGGGCGATCGGTTTTTCGTTCGCCTCGGGTGCCGACAGCGCATTCCTCTACGACACGCTTCTCGACTATGGCCGGGAAAAAGAGTTCCGCAAGATCCAGGGCCGCGCGCTCGCCTACGCCCTCGCGCTCACTGCGGTGCTTGCACCGCTCGCAGGGCACCTCGCCGCGTGGAATATCCGCGCACCGCTCATGGCGGACGTGGTGATCCTCTGCATCGGGCTCTTCTTCGCCTGCAAGCTCTCCGAGCCTGCGCATCATACGCAGGGGACGAAGCGGAGTGCCGGTCGACAGATCTGCCTCGGTGCACGCGAAGTGGCTACACATCCGCGCATCATCTGGCTCATCGCTTTCATGGTGACGATCGCCGTTACCGGGAAGCTCTGGTTCTTTACCTACAACCCGTACTTCAAGCACGTGGGGATGCCGATCCACCAGTTCGGCTATCTCTTCTGCCTCATGAACGTGATCGCTGCTACGTCGGGCTACTATGCCGATAGTCAGGCAAAACGTCTTTCGTCGAAGCAGAGCGTGACATTCATCTTGCTCGCGATCGCGATTCCGATCTGGCTCATGGGTGCGTGGGTGTCGAAAGGTGCCGCACTCCTCGTGCTCTTTCAGCAGTGGGTGCGCGGCTACCTCAAGCCCTTTGTCGACGGACTCTTCCAGAGCGAAGTGGCAAGCGACAAGCGGGCGACCGTAGCATCGGTACAGTCGATGGCGGCAGGCCTCCTCGAGGTGCTGTGCCTCGCCTGGTTCTCAAAGGTGACCGAGGAGCACACGCTTCCCGTCGCCCTCCAGGGGTTAGGTATCACCGCACTCGCAGTCGGCCTCGTGCTGATCGCAACGTACGGAAAAGTGTTCAAGGAAAACGACTCGGAAGCTACGAAGGGTGACGCGGCAGAAGCCACGCTCAGCCTCGAGTCCGAAAGCGAAGTCCGCAAGACCGCCAACATGTAGATGTAGTACACCTGGTCCCATAGACCAGAAAGCCCCGCCAAAAATTGGCGGGGTTCTTTTTTTAGATAAATCTCTGTGATGCAGCCTAGACTTCCAGATCGTCTTTTGCGTCTTTGATCAGCTGGATCAGCTTATCGAGCTTGATGTTCACGAGCTCGAGCTGGCGCTTCATATCGGAGCTGCCGCTGTCTGTCGCGCGCGGTGCAGGGCGGGAGAACGAAGAGCCGCCAAAGTCGCGCTTTGGGTAGCCCGATGTTGGGCGGTCGCCCGAGTCAGGAGCATTCGTACGGAAACAGTCTCGGCAGAGCACTGGCTTTTCGCCGTTTGGGCGAAACGGCACCTGGCACTCCTTGCTGCAGCGTGAGCAGACCGCGTCGTGGAATGTGCGCTCACCACCGTCGAAAGCACCGCGCTTGGCGCCAAATTTTGGTCCAAAGCTGGGCTTCCCGCCAAAGCTTGGGCGGTCGCCACCACGCTTAAAGCCCCCCGGCTTCCCAAACTTCTCCCTCTTTTTAAATTCAGCCATAGAAACGGTGTAAATATGATGTTAATTCCCCCTTCAAGAGTTCGATTCCTTGAGAGGCAACAATACCACTATTTGGAGGTTTTGGCTAGATATGGTGCACGAACCTCACTTCTTTTACACGAGGCGTCGTGACACTAGCTTCTAGCGTGGAGGTAGGTGTGGAGTAAACGCAGCAACCAAAGCGTTCTTCAATTTTAGGAACGTAGGATCTTCCGCCCCGGCAGGCTGACGAAGCGCAGTGCCAATCAGATCAATATAGATATCCTCCGAGATATCCAGATTAGAGAGCAGTATTTTGAAACAGTCTTTCCCCGGTAATATTTTGAGGAACTCTGTCGGTGGTCCTGCAATCGCGGTATTTACGGCCATCTCTTGTTCATCGAAGGTAGTCCCCGCATCTATCCCGGCGAATTTCGACTTTAGATCGTTCACGAATGTCGTCCGCAAGACTTTGGGATCATCGTCCAACTTCGTACCATTGGCCAAGCCGTCTAGCTGACCGTCGATCTGCTGCTTTACTCGTTCCATCAAGTGCTTGTGCATTCGCCCGCGTACGAAGGTCGAGCGGACTTCAGCCTCAAAGGCCAGATAGTGGTTGTCAAAATCTGTTTCTGTCATGCCGAAATGAAGGGCAAGTGCTTTAGCAACATCTCTCATGCAAAGTAACCCTTCGACTTCCTGGGTGGGCAGCACAAAAATACCACTGGTCCCCGAAAGGTGCGCCAGATACTTTTCTGGAAAATAGTCACGCTCGACTATTCCCAAGGGCTCGGCATTACTTACGACTTTCTTTTGTTGGAACACTCGCACTGCGTCAAGTACAGCACGGCAACTTCCTACTGGAACGACGGCTGTGCCAGGAGATTGAAACCATGCGCCGTAAAATTCAGAATCGATGCTTGCGGAAGGCACTCCCTCGCTGAACACGAGCCTTTTAGCAACTAACGAAAGACTCGCTGCACCTAGGATATCTTCAATGATCTCGGGTGGTATGCCAGAATTTCGATCTACCATTTCCGCCTCGGATACACTTTTCACGATTCCTATTTCCGCTCCGCGCCGTGATAGAGCAAAAGGCAGATCGTGTGTGACATAGACAAAGCGACAGTCGGGACGCTCTGCTTGGAGCGTGTCCCAAAAACTGCGTGCCAATAGCGAGTGAAAATGAACCTCTGGTTCGTCAATCACGACCACTCCGGCGGGTGCTCGCAAGACACGAGCAATAAGATAAATCGCGACGCGCTCGCCATCACTCATCGTATGCGCACCATAAGGCGTAGTAGCTGTACCGCTGAGTGCTGAGGTCACCTTCGGTTCGTTTGTAGTGAAATCAAGTTTCCTGCCAGGAAACGTTTGATGCCAGATGCGCAGCAATGCATCGAGTTTGGTCGGAACTATTTCAGCCTTCAATCGGTCCTCCCGTGCCGCCTCACGGAATCTAATAGCTTCATCAGCGTGCGTTGCCATCAGCTCCGAAAGCATTTCGTTAAACTCGTCTGCCTGGCGAAAGTATTCGGTTAGGCTTCGAGTTATCTTGCTCGAAGCTTCGCTTGTTGCTTCACGCGACGCTCGTGATGGTATGACCTGCTCGAACGCAAGTGAACGCAATGCTGGGATTCTTTGACCATTAGATTTTTGCGCAACCGAAACACCAAAGCGGGTTTTACCAGCTCCATTGGGACCAATAAAAACAACAGGGGCTGTGCCCCCTATCTCGGTACCGCTGGGGAGAATTACTTTTATTTCCGTTCCTGCCATGCCGAGTCATTCTATTTCTTTCAGCGGGACAATACAACAATTCACGGCCGCGCGACCGCCTGTTGGGCTGTCACGTCACCGTCTCATGTTACTGCGCGGTGTTTACCTTTTCTTTGCGCGATCCCTATATTTCTTCCTCTGAAGCCCAAGGTGGTATCGGTGAAAATCCTCACTATCACACTCCTTCTCAATCGTTAGCGCTTGCATACATCGCCCGCGCCTATACGGGCCGAACAATTTCGCGAATTCTCCCTGAAACCATGGCAGGGTTTGATACTCCTTGCCCTTCGTTGTCTCCGCTTCAAAATCAGGATTACCTGGAAGTCTCCCGTACTCATCCATTGCACCGGAACCGCCTGGACCGCCGCCCCACATGATTGTTCCTCCCCAGTGAATGGCTCGTGGGTCAGGCATCAGCAGATAGCCATGACCGTACGTATTCCAATCTGATTTTGAGACATGACGTTCCGGATATAGCCACTCTTCTTTCGCGGCGGCAATGTAACGAGCTGCTCGGCTCTTGATGATGAAATTAATCTCGCGAACTTCTTGCTCGCTCAGATCGCGTAATACTTGCACCTCAGTAAATTTGAATATCGCACCTCGGAATGGATTTGGATTCGGCCGAGGCTTGGTGGCTGACTGGTACGGATTCCGCACCCACGAGAGATTGGTGAGAATGAGTGCTTTATCGATTGAAAGCGGGAAGATCGTATGGGTCCCCTGGAGCCAAATCTCGGGGTCATTCGACTCACGACACCATTGTGATCGAGGTCCGCATTCTCGGTTATATACGGTGACTGGGTGATCAGAGACGACAAACTTTGTAGCTGACTGAGACGCATCGACAATAAGCCAGACGCATTCCATCCAGAGCGCGGAGTGGAGTTGCCGCAGGCGGATCATTGCTCGGAGAAGCTGGTCTTTGTCCGAGCTGCCGATTTTTTTACTCAAGTACGATAGCCCTTTAGGCGTTCGAAGTTTTTGGGTACTCATATAGAGCATTATGTCCTCAAGAGAGCTACCCCAGTCGATAAGCGGATACCCGAAATTCTCAAAGTACTCGACAGCAGGTCGCCCCTTCGTGTCAATCTCGCCGAAAAAGTGTTTCTCGATATCTTTCACTTCGATGCCACGGATTTTTGTGGTATAGAGATCCTTTTCGACGAAACACCTTTTGCTGCCTCGCGGCTCCACGGCCTTTCTTGTATGACGCACGCCACGCGGATCGGTGAAAGTATCCGGATTGAAATCCAGGTGGAACAACTTATGCTCGCCAGGGAGCATGAATTTCCTTTGATACCACTGAGGCACATAATGGTGATTGCGGTATTCATCGGGCATTCCCAAAGATTACTCCTGTCAGCAAAAAAGTTCGAATCTCTTTCAGGTTCGAACTTTTTTGCATTTATACGCGCCTTCAAGAATCCTTATTCTACAAGGTGAAATGGCCGCGTAACACCACCCCACTTTTCTGCGGGGACGATATCCGGAAGTTTGAACCGGAAAAGTGGCTCAAATTCAATAATCTTGATAAAAACATGTAGAAATTACGAACCATGCTCAAGCACTACTCTCAATGAGCGGAGGGGCACCGAAGCCAAAATCAACTGAGGGCAAGAATGAAGCTGGTTATTCAATTAAAATCCAGTAACTCCCTGAAAAACTCCTTCGACTTCCAAAACAAATACTGCATGGTATAGAAGATTTTCTTCAAAAAACTACTTTCCATTTCTTGAGAAAGTCTTCTGTAAGCTGCCAGGCGAGTCGGAGTAACTAAGTCATTTTTGTAATCATTCCAAAACTGATCAGTGTTGCCGTAGAACTCTACGTCCGAATTGTTTATGGAAAGACTATTAACCATAACTGTCAAACTTTCAGATAGTTTCTTATCGTTAATTTGATGATATGGCTTATAAGTTTTTCCAAAAACAATTGCTTTACGAGGCGAAATCGGGAGAATAAATGAATAGCCATCATCTCTGTTAAAGTCCCATAGACTAGTAACTTCTAGTAGATCGTCGTCTCTACCGATAATACACACTGGGGAATCAGATAAAATGAAATAATGATTTTTTGGTGCAACTATTGTGTGAAGATTTTTTTGGTAAATCTCCTCAACGATGAACTCAGCAACTTGAATGGCTATAAAAAGCTCCTGCCCTCTTGTTTCTTCTAGACTGGACTTCCTAAGAGTTATGTCATTATCTATTTGCTTTCTGGTAATTTTGTATTTGTTCTTTACGATTATTTCTTGAATTTTTTCTCTGTTGCCGAGATCTTCTATGCTTATTAAAGCATTCAGCAGAAGGTATGCGATGCATTTATTGA
Organism: Patescibacteria group bacterium; assembly: GCA_040384765.1. Taxonomy (GTDB): domain Bacteria; phylum Patescibacteriota; class Minisyncoccia; order Phycocordibacterales; family JBBUBG01; genus JAZKIQ01. Next base: position 36,435 of record JAZKIQ010000003.1, read on the forward strand.
TCAACTTCCTGAATTTTCTTGTTCTAGTTAACTGATGAGCAACTAGAGTCGCCAAAATGCTTTCCTCTTCATATTTAAGGCTTAATATCCCATCTTGCCCTAAAACTTTTTTAACTACAGCAGGAGCGTGCTTCGCTTTTTCTATTTCTTTATAAACCTCATCGGAGACTTTTGCTGGCTCTTTTGTTTCTGCATGTCTTCCTAGGTAAAAATCAACTTCGTTTCCAGCATGCTTTGCAATGCTTCCTTTTTTGCTATCGAAAGCAGGTCTTTTATAAATGTACACAAGACCGGACTCCTGACCTGTCTGCTCTATAGCAAAATTTCTAAGTAGAAATTGTGGAACAAAATGATCTTTCTTATTTTTTACTCCATTATTCGCCACATTATAGTGATTTTAGAAATTTTTCTTTAACAAAAACATAGAAAAATGTCCTGCTAATGAGCCAAAATATTACACTAACAATAATAAACGATAGCACGTAAAAACCAGCCTTCTCAGATACTGAATATCTTGGTTTAGAAATTTGTGAATATTCTAGATTTTCTGGCACCGCTCCGTAGTCAAGAGGATTTACTTTTTTCCCGTTAATCACTGGGATTTCATCGGGATTTTGGCAACGCTTAGACAAATCATTTTCATTACTAAACCTATAGAAGTCTAGTCCGGGGTAAGGATTTTCAAATTCTTTGCCGTTGTCACATTTTACGAAAGAAACTTTTTTACTAGTAACGCTATAAGTTATCCAGAAACCAAATCCTTGGGCAAGGAAAAATGCGAGTACAAAAAATACTTTTAACGCTCGGTACCAGGCTTTTTGGTTTAAGGTTGATCTGTCCATACTGTTTAACTGATTTTATCAGAAAATTCCTTATTTTACTTGGGTTCGAATTTGGACATCTGGCGGAGAGAAAGGGATTTGAACCCTTGAGGGGATTGCTCCCCAACATCCTTTCCAGGGATGCGCTTTAGACCGCTCAGCCATCTCTCCAATCTCATCACATTACGCGAAGCGGGGCACTGTTTCAATGGCTCGCCAAAATGCCCGTGCTCACTATAATAGCTCTCATGATAACCCTCGTCGTCGGCGGACAGTATGGAGGAGAGGGCAAAGGGAAGGTTGCCGCATTCCTCGCAAAACGAGATAGGCCCACTATTGTTGCCCGCACAGGCGGCGTGAACTCAAAGCACACGGTAGTGGAGGGCGGAAACTCTTTCGATCTGAGACAGATACCCTCTGCATGCGCCGTGGGGCATACGTGGAAAGTAGTATACGGCGCTGGCTCCCTCATACATATCCCAACCTTGTTCAAAGAGATGGAGATGCTCGGCGTCTCACGTTCTCAGATTCTCATCGACGAAAAGACAGGCATCCTAGGCGAGGATCAGGTGCGCGATCAACGCGCGGACAAAAGATATGAGCAGATAGGCTCCACACTTACCGGCACGGGGTACGCCACAGCACAAAGAGCTCTGAGAAAGCTGCCTCTTGCAAAAGATTTTCCTGAGCTCGCAGAGATGATCGGTGATGTTCCCTCTTTCATTTTTAAAAATCTTAAAGAAAAGGAGTCGGTTTTAGTAGAAGGACATCAGGGCGCCGGACTCTCTAACTTTCACGGAGATTATCCATACACCTCCAACCGCGACTCGACAGCAGCGGCACTTCTCTCCGAGCTCGGCGTAGGGCCGCTCACGGAAATGAAGATTGTGCTCGTGCTCAAGGTGTTTCCAACCCGAAACCACAATGGCCACCTTCCAAATGAGATGAGCGCTGAGGAGGCTCTGCAGCTCGGCATCGAAGAGTACGGAGGCGGGTCGTGGGGTATCGACAACAAGCGCCGTCGCGTGGGACAGCTTGATATGAAAGAAGTGCTGAGGGCCGTATACCTTAATACCCCATCAGAGATCGCCCTCACTGGCATGGACTATCTCGACCCCGCTTCAAAAAACTCTAGTTCCGAATCCACGCTTTCCGAACAAGCACGAAATCTGATTGCTGAGATTGAAGGCGCGACAGGAGTTAGAGTGACACTTATATCTACCGGTCCCGAAACCGATTCGATGATCTCTAGAATTTCATTGACGGCATAGACAGAGCAGGTAGGATAGAGCCAGTTTGTAACCGATCGGAAGCAAGCTCGATAAAGAGGAGCGTCGGATGATAATCATCAAAGAGTTCGCTATCGCCGAGGTGCGTGCAGTCAACTGTATCAACGCCCCATTCCAGATCATCCTGGAGGGAAACCTCTTGCAGGGGATCGAGGGATCCTCCCTCACCCTCGACAACGCAACCTGTGAACGAATGGGGATTCCCAGGTCGGTCGAACTTCTCGAGAAGAAACTCATGGCAACCTTCGTGAGCCGCGAGCTCCCCAAGGAGCAAAAGAACGAGTTCGCAGTAATGAAGGGCCTCACGAGCGAAGACCTCATGATCTCCAAGCTCGAACATCGCGATGTGACGAGCTGGAACCCGTACTCTCTCTCGGGAAAATCGACCGAAGAGTTTCGCATACTCAAGATGGAAAGCTTCGGCGCAGAAGGAGGCCGAGGAGCGAGGCTTTCACCTTGTCCGCTGTACCGGATCTTCCTCGAGCTCGGCGAAGGCGAATACACGGCATGCAAAGCATTGCCAAGGAGGTCGATCTTTAGTGTGAACTTCCAAGTCACCTGAAAAAGAAGCAGGATGCGCGGGCGACACTAGTCGCCCGCCATTTTTTTAATAAAAAAGAAAAACCGCCCAACTACCGAGAGCCAGGCGGCTTTCGGGATCGGACGGCATGATTGTACACACACAGCTCTGCGAAAGAGCGCGGGCTCAGGTCTCCGCGTCGACCTTCGCCTTCTCCGAGGTGCAGGTGGGGCAGAGGATCTCCTTGTAGCCGGGCTCCTCTTTGGCGCCGCAGCGCAGGCAGAAGTTCTTGACCCACCGATACTTGCCCCCGTACGGGAGACAGGTGAGACAGTGGTACAGCTTCGTCCACACGCCAGGCGCACACCCCTTATAGCTATCCTTCGAGTGAGCCTTGCCACACGTCAGGCAATGCTTCTTCACCATGTACGCAGTGAACTCGGCCCTGCGAAGCTTGAGCTCCTCTTGTCGCTTTTGCTCCTCAAACTCTCCTGCGAACAGGAGATCTTCTGGGGTGGGAGGACGGAGAGAGGCGAGGTTGATCCTCTCGGGATGTTTTTCAGCCCGGGAAGAGGGCGACCACTTGAAACAGAAGAGGATACGCCACTTCTCGAGGTCGACCCACTTCACAATCCGTTCATCAGGATTTTCTTCGCCTTTATAAAGAACCTTATAACTCCACCCGAGAGCGAGACCTGCTTCGACAAGGCGTTTGACCGCATCCGTGCTGCGCTTGCGAGCAAGCTCCTTACGCAGCTTCGAATCATCGCGAGCAGCTCCGTAGCGAAGGTCCCGCGCGTCGTTGTCACTAATGCCCTTCGGCACGCTCACCTTCATCCGATCGAGCGAATCGTACTGCCAGTCGGCCATCTTGCCTTTGCGTCCCATGGTAAACCTCCGCTGTCATAGATCCGTTTTTGGTCTAAAGGATATTATAGCACATTTTATGGAAAATAGCAAAAGCCCCGCGAGGGGCTTTTGCTATTTTCCCTGCCTTTTTAAAGGGCTAGTTTGTCTTCAGCTTCACCTCCACTACAAGTGCGTTCGAAGTACCAAGCGAGTTGGCAACATGCAGCTTATACTGCCCTACCGGGATAGTTTCCGAGGCAATCAGCTTGAGCGCCTCATCGCCCTTCACAATATAGTCGAGGTTGTACTGCTTTGAGTCAGTCGTAGAGATGAGCCATGCAGCGTTTACCCCTTTGAGAGAGCTCCCGATCGCTATGCCGAAGGAGCCTGCAACGATCGTATTCACACCCCCATCGAGCTTTGAGAGCACCGGCACTGCCTCCACCTTCTTTTCAGCAATCTTCTCCTCTTTTTTCTCTTCCTTCTTTACCTCCTTAATCTCTTTTGAAATTGCCGTGGCTGCTTTTGCGCAGAGCGAGTTGAGCTTGCCGCGGGTGAGCGGACCTACGATACCTGTCTGGCGAATGCCATGCTTGCCTTGAAACTTCACGACAAACGCTGCGAGGTCTTCGTCGTACGATCCATCTGCAGCAACATCGAGGCCGAGCGACTTGAGCGCTTTGCGAAGTACGATCACATCGTCGCCCTTGCTCCCTGGAGTGAGGTCGCGGTTAAACGAAGGACACACAGGAGCATTTGATTTTTCTGCCTTCAAGCGATCGATCTTGCCTAAGAGCTCCGCGACCTGACGCTGGAGCGAAGCGATAAGATCGTCGATACCCTTCGGACTACTCGTACTCTCTGCAAATGCTACACCTGCCGGCATAAGCAAACTAAGAGCCAAAACGCCTGTCAAAAGATATTTTTTCATGGTGTTGTAGAGGCGGGTCGCCCCATGCATCTATTTTACTCCTCTCCTCATTCCACGCCAGTGCAAAAAAGGATAGCCATGATTCACACCGAGCCGAACATGCTCTATACTAAAACTATCACTTTCACCCATGCACACTCCCGCATCTATCAAGCTTGCTCTTAGCGCTGCGTTTATCCTCGGATTGCTCGGCATGATGGCTGACAAAGCTGCACCTCCAAGCTCTCGTGTATACGTACCACAAGTAGCACCAGTTTCTTGATAATAAGTACTATCTCTTGCCTCCTTACAGGAGCAGTACACCTTTTGGATATATTCTTCGCAAAGCTCGAATCTACCTCAAAAGGTCTTGCGAAGCTTTGCCCATCTGCTGATGGGTTCCCATTTAAAGCTTCTCACCCCAGCGCCAGCTGGGTTTTTCGCCCTTCCAATAACAAACCGCAAGAAGAAGTGCTGTCCAGATAATAAAGAATGGTGCTCCGCCAATGAGCGTATCGCTCCCTCTGTGCGAACCTTGGTCAACGAGGATTGAATAGTTGATAGCACCTGCTACATAAATCGCGAGCACGAGCCACCCTTCCCAGGTCGAAGGCTGCCAACCCCACCCATACCGCTTGGCTTTAAACCAGATCTTATTCATACGAGGAGTATATCCCTCTGCGAATATAAAAAAAGCGAGCCGGTCCCCCCTAGGACCGGCTCTTATGCTTTGCTCAACGATAAATCGCCGAGCGTAGCCCGCCTGCCGAGGCGGTTTTCATATTCGGTTATGCACAGAAGGGTGAGGGCAAACGTCTCCGGACGCATGCCGAAGCCGTGTTGATGTGCTGGCCGCTTTGCACACACCCAGAAGCGGTTGCACGCTCCGATCACAAACTTCGTGCTCACACCAAGCACTCGTGCGACATCGGCTGCCCGAGAGATGGTGAACGTCTCGTCCCAGAGGCCGTAGTACATGAGCACAGCAGTGGTCTGCTCGGCACTCCATTTTTTCTTCATCGAGAAGAGAATCCGGAGAAATGCATGCACTACTCGCACAAGGGACTCAAGCCGACCCTTCATGAGAACTATCTCCTCCGGAGTCAGAGCGGCGGAAGGGGTAACATGCTCGAGCACGAACTTGCCGTCTCCTTTCACGAGCGGCTGTTCAAATGCCAGAAACTTCCTGTTGCTAAACAACCCCTTTCCGCTCGCATCTGGAGCATCTCCACCCCGCCTCACGCGTGCTGCACCTTCGCGAAGAACGCGAAGGATGCCCCACTCGATACCTCTCCCCAAGAAAGTGCTCCGCTTTTTCGGCGGCGCATCTACCTCGAGCTTCGGCGCACTCTTCATGAGGCCGAGCGTGCCGAAATGAATCAGGTCCGAGTAGTCGTACCCGATCTCCTTGGCTCGATACCGATACTTGTCTGCAACAGCGCGGATAAGACCCAGGTTTTGGGTTACCACAGGCTGCCAGTTGCGCAGATCGGGCCCAACCAAAGGGCCCTTACTTTCCGTTATCATATTTCACCTCCTTTGGTGAATGTCTGACCTGAGAATGCGAGAAGGAGCCTGAATTGTCAACCAACTTACGAAAGACCCCGCAGAGCTTTGATCCGCTCCTCTACTGGAGGATGCGACACCCCGCACCAAAGAGTACTTGGTACGGGGCGAGACTCATTCCAGAAACGATCGCTAACTTTGGCCACGTAGTGCGGCAATACGTTCCTCTATCGGTGGGTGGGACATGAAAAGCGTAGTCCAAGCACGCTTGCCGGGACCAAAGGGGTTGGCGATAAAAAGATGCGCGGTCGCCGACGAAGGGGTGAGCATCGGGCGCGCGTATTGGCCAATCTTTTCAAGCGCGGAGGCAAGCCCCTCGGGATAGCGCGTGAGGAGCGCACCCGAAGCATCGGCAAGAAACTCACGTCGACGCGAGATGGCGAGCTGCATGAGCGTGCCAAAAATAGGTGCCAGGATTGCGAGCAGAATACCGACAACAGTAAGGATGCCGTTCCCTCGATCTCGGTCGCGGCCGCCGCCCCACCAGAGGCTCCGCAAAAACATATCAGCGAGAATAGAGATGCAGCCTGCAAGAAGCACCGCAACGGTCGATACAAGAATATCTCTGTTGCCGATATGCGAAAGCTCGTGACCGATCACCCCTTCGAGCTCTGTTTTCGTGAGGATCGAAAGGAGGCCGGTGGTTGCTGCCACGACGGCGTGCTCTTTATCACGCCCTGTGGCAAAGGCGTTTGGCGCAGGGTCCTCGATGATATACACCTTTGGCTTTGGGAGGCCCGCAGTGATCGCAAGGTTCTCGACGATCTGATGGAGCTCGCGATACTCGCTTGGATCTGCCGGTACGGCACGCGAGAGCGCAACAACCAGACGATCAGAAAACCAGTACGAGGCGATGTTCATAGCGAGGCTGAAAAAAATTGCCCCATAGAAGATGGCTGAGTTGTTGTACAGGTATGAAAAGAACCACCCTATCGCCCCCACGAGCACGAGAAATGCCGCGAAGAGGAGGTAGGTTTTACGAACGTTTTCGTCTTGATGAGTATAGAGGGAAGCCATGGGCTCAGTTTGTAGTTAGTAGTTGGTAGTTACTAGCCAGAAATCCTTCTACTAACAACTAGAAACTATTAACTAAAAACTCACCTTGGGATTTTCGCGCTCCTTTGAATCTCCGGCGAGTTCGAAATAGGAGAGTGACTTGAAGCCAAACAGCTTTGCAGTGAGATTTGAAGGGAAGCTTTCGATCGCTACGATAAGGTCACGTACGTTGGTGTTGTAAAAGCGCCGCGCAGCCTGGATCTTGTTTTCCGTGTCGGCAAGCTCCTCGGCAAGGCGGAGGAAGTTGTCGTTTGCCTTGAGGTCTGGATACGCTTCGGAGATCGCAAAAAGGCTCTTGAGAGCACCCGAAAGCTGATTCTCCGCTTGCGCATGTTCGCCTACGCTTTTCGCACCCATAGCGAGAGCGCGTGCCTTCGTCACATTCTCAAACGCTTCCCTCTCGTGTGTTGCGTACCCCTTTACCGTGCTCACAATATTAGGAATGAGGTCGTAGCGGCGCTTGAGCTGCACATCGATATCTGCCCACGCCTCTTTTGCACGCGAGGTAAGGGTGATCAGGCGGTTGTACGTACCCGCGAAGTAGATGATAACAACAAGAAGTATTATGCCGAAAATGAACATATAGGTATGGCTATTCTAGGGGGTTGCGGCCCGCGCGTATCTCTGCAGTAGCGCGTTCTACATCTCCTTTGAGTGACGGATCAATGATAACAACCTGTGCGAGCTCGGCAATAGCAGCCTCGCGCTGGCCGGTTTTTAGATACGCTCCTGCAAGGGAGATACGGCCCTGCTTGCTGCCAGGCTCATCCGCAAGAATATGCTTCCAGTAGTCGATGAGCACAGGATACTCCTTATTCGCAGAGTAGGCGCTTGGGATGCGCTCCTCTGTTGGATACGCCGTACCGATCTTTTCAACCATAAGAGCCTTCGCATCGGCGACCCGGTGATTGTAGATAAGAGCTACGGCATACCACAGTACTGAGGTGCGCGAACTTGTTTCAAGCTCGTACGCATTTTTCATGACGGCCAATCCCTTTTCAAGCTCACCTTTTGAGAGATACGCGCGACCAAGCTCAAACATAATCGACTGCTTGCGCGGCGAAAGCTCGGACGCCTTTTCGAGGATCTGTGCACCAAGAGAAGCGTTTCCCGAAGACAGGTGGAGATCTCCCAAAAAGAGTGCGTACCTGGCGTCGTATGGATTCTCGGCAACCTGAGTGGTCATCTCGGACTGCGCAAGAAGCACGATCTCTTGCCTCACCTTTGGATCAAGCGTACTTATCGACCCCGACTGATACGCTATCTGCACAAGCTGCTCGCGTGCCTCAGAGGTGCCCAATGTATTGTACGCAATTGCTTTCTTGAAATATTCAACATTCTTTGTGATCCCCTCCTTTTGACCAGAGAGCGCTTTGATCAGCGTACGAGCAGTGAGGAATGGCTTGAGATCAACGAAGTAAAATGCGAGCACAAATACGATAACACCAAGCGAGAAGAGGCCATCGCGAAGCGCCGCTCCGATCGCATAGGGAGCATGAGACTCTTTTTCTTTAAAGTGAAGCGGTGGGGAGTGGTGGTGGAGATACGCAAGCACCGCCATAAAGTAGATGTCGCTGACGAGGTTGTCGAACACTGTGAGGTTCTGAACAAAATAGCCAATGAGCAGACCGGTGAGAATCGCCTTTTCTGCGGGCGGCAAAGAGGTGGAGCGCCACAACACATACGCGGCCGATCCAAACAGCGAAAGGTACGCAAGAAGGCCAAGGAGCCCAGCAGCGGTAAGCCAGTCGAAGAATACACTATGGGCTCGGTCGAACCACTGCTCTTGGTCGTAGAGGCGCGGATCGTAATGCTTGTTAAACACCAGGTTGAAATTCTCTTGGCCAGTACCGAGGATTGGGTGCTCTTTCCATCCTTCGATCGCCATGCCCCAGAGAATAAAGCGAGCGCGGGTTGTCTGGTCGGAAAGCGAGATATTCGCAAAACGGGAGAGGATCGGGCTCTGCTGTACAAATGGGCTTTTGCGTATGATAACAAAGGTGCCGCCCGCCACAGCAAGCAGGACAAATAGTATCGCCCCGGCCTTGCGGACAGCACCCTCTTCGGAGAGAAACATGAGCGAAAATGCCGTCACGAGCAGTCCGAGCACGAGGCCGATCAAGGCACCGCGAGTACCGGTGTACACGAGCACCACAAAGTTGAGCAAGAAAGGTACTGTGTAGAGCCACCGGAAGCCCGACTTCGTGCGTGCGAAGAGAAGGAGGGATACAAAGATGTTGAAAAGCAGATATACCGCAAAGTAGATTGCGTTGCCGAAAAGACCGTCCACGCGCACGCCGCCCTGGTTGATCGCGAGCTTGCCACCAATCTGAAGCAGCGAATACAAGCACATGAAAAGGCTTGCCACGATCGAGCTGTTCCAAAACCATCTCCAATGCTTCTCATGGAACAAAGCACCTGCCATAACACCAAAAAGAGAGAAGTGCAGGAGCGAAAGCAGACCCTCCATACGCTCAAAGTTGGACCAGAAACTGCGTGTTGGGTTGGCGCCAAGAAGGTCCGCCACACTTACGACCGAAACAAACAGAGCAAGAGATGCCACGATGGCAGTCTTTTTTGGGCGCGCTTCGGGATAGCGCAGAGCGAGGTAGAGGTAGATAAGCGCCGCAATCTGTATAACAAAGCGGAAAAAGAACGCCTTGCCGGTGATAAACGGAAAGAAAAGGCTGTTCGTAACAATAAACGGAACAAGGAGTACGAGAAACAAGAGCCCTATGGCAGTTTTGCGAAGAAGAGAGTGTTCAAACATGCATCTCACTCTAGCACAGCAGCTATCAAAAATGAACGGGGGAGGTCGGCCTACAATGCGGTCTCATCGAGAGCACGCGAAACGCTTTTCATCTCACCATGCTGCATCATCTGACGGTAGTACGAGCCTTCCCGGCCGGAAAGCTCAAGCGGGGAACCCTGCTCCACCACACGCCCGCCTTCAAACACAATAACGCGGTCAACATACTCGATTGTGCTTGGCTTATGAGCGATCACGATAAGCGTGATGCTCCCCTTGAGTGCCACAAGGGTTTCCTTGATAGCAGCCTCCGATGTGCCATCGAGGGCACTCGTCGCTTCGTCGAGAATGAGCACCGCCGGCTTTCGTGCAAGCGCTCGTGCAAGCACTATCCTCTGACGCTCGCCACCCGAGAGGCGCGTACCTCGCTCGCCCACATGCGTAGCAAGCTGCTTCGGGAGCTCTTTTATCATGTCATATATATGTGCGCGTTTTGCAGCCTCGATCACATCTTCATGGGTGATGGTCTGATCGTAGAAACGAATATTCTGCTCGATCGTATCATTCATCAAAAAAGGCTCCTGTGAGACGTACACGACATGCTTTCTCCAGTCGGCAATCAAAATATCCTCAATTGGGGTGCCATCCATAGTGACTACGCCGCCTTTCGGGTAGATAAGACGAAGCAGAATATCGGCGAAGGTTGTCTTGCCTGCTCCAGAGGAGCCCATCACCCCAATCGCCTCACCCCGACCCACCTTGAGAGAAAAATCTTCGAGGATCGGGAGCGTTTTATCGTACGAAAAGGAGACCTTTTCAAATGCGATCTCTCGCTCAAACGAGAAAGGCTGATCTCCAGACGTGCGCTCTGGGTGAGATTTTACGAGATTGAGCAGGTTCTGTACCTCCTGAGCCGCCGGGATTGTCTCGCTCGCAACATGCAGCGATGATTGTATATTTTCTATGTTTGAGAAAATGCGGTTTACCAGATACATAACAGACGCAAACGAAATAATATCGAACTGAAAATATTTATAGGTGATCGCGAACACCACCACGATGAACATAATGGAAAGCGGCTCGAGAGATACTTTAGCGAAATGCTTCGCAATCTGTTTTTTGAATTCAGCCTCCTCGATCTCCAAAAAACGAGCACCCATCTCCCGCACTAAGCCTTGCTCAACACCCGCAGCTTTTATTGTCTTCATACCCAGGAGAGATTCACCAATGCCATGCGAAATCTCCTTGGACATAGCAACGGCCTTTCTCGAATATTGACGCACTAAGCGAATGATCGGCTTGTAGAGCACGAGAATACCTACGCCAAAGAGGAGCGCAGCAATGGTGATATAGGGCGAGATGAAAAAAGAGACCGTGGCATAGATAAAAGTGTTTGAAACCGCCAAAAGCACGGCAACCATTTTTTCAAGAAATTGCGTGCTTTGCTTAGTATCTCGAAGAATCACGCCGTCTACATAGCCAATCTTCTGAGAGCGTAAAAATGAATAGTCTGCCAAGAGAAACCCTTCATATATCGCTCTGCGCGTATCATTCTTATAGTTTGTAAGCATCCGGGTACGGTAGTATCCAAAACCGAAGAGTACCGCTGTCTTGAGAAGAAAAACAAATATCGTAACAGCAAGGAGGGCCTGAAAACCGATACGAATATTAGTAATCTCAAAAAATCGCTGAACAAGCTCTACAGAAAAACTTCCTCCAAGACCTGTCCCACCCGTAAAAAAGGTGAAGAGCGGAATAAGAAGCGTGATACCAAAACTCTCAAGAAAACCTACAACGAGGCCGAGCGCAGAGAGCACGAGCATGGTCTTTCGATAATCACCGTAGAGATTACCGACGAGGAGCCACGCTTTTTTTATAAGATCACGCAAAGCACGCATTACTTCAATTTATATTAGTTTTCTATCGCACGCTATCGAACGCGCACCTTATGCGCGAGGCTTTCGAATAAACGACTTCCCTGAAGGCGCATCGAACACGATGGCAAGAGAATGTTTCTTCGAAAATTCATCGATCGCCTTCACGCTTCCGGGCCACTTCTCTCGATCGCCTTCGCCTTGATATTCATCAAACATAATGATGCCGCCAGGAGAAACTCGAGGGTAGAGCTCTTCGAGACAAAGCTTATAGGAAGCGTACAGATCAACATCGAGATGGAGGAGTGCAATCTTGGCAGGAGCCTTGTGGAGTGTGTCCTCAAAAAAACCTTTTACAAACCTCGTCCTCTTCTCCACAAAAAGATCGGTGAGACCTCCGCGAATGAGACGGCGCGTGACGATCTCGATCTTAGTAACGCGCGCCCAGCTGTCGCCAAGCATCGGCTTCCGGACACTTTCGTCTTCAGAAGTCGGCTCGGGAAAACCTTCGAATGAATCGAACCCCCACAGAAGCCGCTCGGACACCTTGTAGATATCGAGCAAAAGGGCAAACATAAGGAAGCTTCGGCCTTTGCCCACGCCGCACTCCACAATATCGCCAGACACTCCCTCGATCTCAAAAAAACGATCTCGGTAGTATAAAAAACGAGCAGCGTTCTTCCTCGCGAGGGGCACATGCTCACGCTCAAACCGCTCGAGACTGTATCCGAGTAAGCCAGCCATCCTACGCACCCAAAAAAGCGGACTCACTCTTTTTTTTAATTTTGAAAAATCAGCCATAATCATCGCTTGTTTAAGCTGTCGGTCTTTTTTCTAAGATGCAGTTCTCGAGCACCAGATACTCCATACCGGAGGCCAGAAAACATCGAATCGCTTCAGCGGGAGTTTCGACGATTGGCTCCCCGGCAAGATTAAACGAGGTGTTGAGCACAAGTGGCACACTGGTCTGGCGCTCAAAGGCCTGAAGAAAGCGGTAGTACCGCTCGTTTGATTCTTGCGTCACCGACTGAATGCGGCACGAGCCATCTACGTGCACAATGGAAGGAACCTGCGAGCGCTTCTCGGGCAACACTTGCGCAGCAAGAAGCATGAAGGGGCTTGGGTGCTCGAGCGCAAACCATGCACTCTGGCGTTCGGCCAAGACTGACGCAGCAAAGGGGCGCCACGGCTCGCGAAATTTTACTTTTTTGTTCGCAATGTTGGCCATCTCTGGATTGCGCGCATCACACAAAATAGAACGGTGGCCGAGCGCTCGAGGACCGTACTCAGCGCCCCCCGAAAACCATCCCACGATCTTTGAGTTGGCAACATGCGTTGCTGCAACTTCCGCAATATCAGTCGGCCGAGTCACCACGATCTTGTCAGCATACGCTTTAAGCGCGGCCTCGATCTCCACCTCGCCATACGGCCTTCCAAGCGCCACATTCGACATGCGCCAAAAGCGTGGTAGTCCTGCGATCATATGTGCGCCGTAGAGTACACAGCCAAGTGCAATACCCGTATCCGAGGCTGCAGGCTGCACAAACAGATGCTTAAATTCGACGTCCTCGAGGAAGCGCCTGTTCGCATCGATATTAAGACCGACGCCGCCTGCAAGACACAGATTGTCTGAACCGGTCACCGCCCGGAGCCGCTTCCCGAGGCGCACCATCACCTCTTCGAGCACCTTTTGTGCGGCATATGCCACCGACGCATAGTAAGGGTCAGGGAGCGGATCTTTTGCTCCGCGCGCAGGCTGGCGGAGATTGATCTCCGTAAAATGGGATGGGCGTTCAAAAAACTCCTTTCGTCCACCCGAAACAAAAGAGATGATCGCAAACGCGACATCTTCAAGCCGCTCTTTTATGCGAGCAGAAAATGGAGAGTCGACTTTTCTGCCTTCGAGATATTTCTCCGCGCCAGGAAACGTGATGTTTGCGTTGCAGATAAGATGACCGTCCACTTCGGCGAACCATCGCTCGAGTGGAAATTCACGAAGCACCCGATCATCTCCGTATGGCGCGAGGCCCATCATCTTGCCTTCGTTGTAAGCGCCAAGCGAGAGGTACGCCTCGCAGATAAAAGTGTACAGCTTGCCGATACCCATTGAGTGGCGAAATGCCCTGCGACGGCGCTGGTGAATGGTCTTCTGTATTTCGATAAGCTTGTTCCCCGACCCTCGGTACAGAGTCTCCGTTTCGGTGCCGATCACGCCAAGGTAGTTTTTCCTCTTTTCACCCGAGCCGTCCGCGACCATGACCGCGGACTCTTCGAACGGCGAAGCAAAGAAGGCAGATGCCGCATGCGCATCATGATGGTTGATGATATGGATCGGTACACCCGCAAACCGACCCTTCATGTTCTCCATAAAAATCCGGTCCGAAGGCACCTCATTGCGGTAGCCAACCTGGTCGAGAACGATCATATCGATATCGCCGTCAGCAAGCCCCGCCTCCTTAAGGCAGTAGTCTATTGCAAGGCGGGGAAACATGTTTTTCGAGTGCTTTACGCGGTTTAAACGCTCTTCGGCAATAGCAACAATACGAGCCCCAGCGAGTACCGCTGCACCCGTATCGTGCGATGTGACCTTTACCCCAAGGATGTTCATAGGAGGCTATGGTAGCTCAAAAAGGCCCTGATTGCACGCCTTTTTCGGGCAGGGAAAGCTTCCAAATTTCGTCGGCAACAACCTCCCCAACGGACCACTCGAGGCCTCGGGGTCGGATACTTTCTGCAATAAACGCCTCACGTTCCTTTTTTCTCGGATCTCCCCCCGCGAGGATCTTCTTGAGTGAAGCTAGAAATTGCGGACCGAGAGGAACAGCCTCCACGGCACCACTCGCAAGAAGGTGCTGAAAATGCTGAGCGCGCTGCACACCCGAATCATTTGAACGCATGATCACGATTCCTGGCTTACTTTTGATCAGTGCGTCGACAATCCCCGTTGTATGCACAGTAACGGCAACAAAAGAGTGCGTAATCGAATCAAAAAGCATCTGAACCTCATCCGGGTCATTCATGGAGAAAATCTTTGACGGCGCAACAACAGTATCCCGTGCTGCAAGATCTGTATACGTAAGAACCGTAAGCGGCGAGGGACGCACAAGAATCTGAATTGAGCGAAGTTCTGCATCCTCTGCATTATTGAGATGCTCACGAATTTCACGCACCATATCCGGACCATCGCCCGTTGCGGCGCCTGACCCGAGGTACAAAAGTATCGGCCTGACAGGATCGAGACCATACCGCGCACAAAATGCTACACGATCAAGAGAAGAGCTGTTTACCCGAAACCAGTCATCAAACTGATATGCACCCACAATCGTAATATTACTTTCTGGGATACCATGATGCTCCATTGTTTCCCTTACCTGCTCCTTAT
>JAZKIQ010000003.1:51460-82321 GCA_040384765.1 Patescibacteria group bacterium
GACAAACACGCGGTCCGGCGCAACGATCATGAGTCCTCGAGAGCTGAGACTATCCCAGGATGGATTTGGTATCACCGTCGGTATCCCAAGAGCCTTTGCCACCTTGAGATAATCAAGATCGGGAGAAGATGATGGCTGGCTGCGATATGCAATGACGGCAATATCGGGACGAATCTCTGTGATCTGCTTCATAATGAGCGGCTCGAGCGGTGCACTCTGCTCAAAAAAGGACAGCACTCTCCCTGCAATCTCGGACGCGATGACTTTGTCGAGAAACGGGAACTTCGTCACTGCCCATCGAACAGTGTCAGGCAGATAACGCCTCCAATGACGAACAAAAAACTCTGACTGCTGCGGCACGCGCAAGAAGCGTCGATAGTGCAAAATACCTCTCACGAAGCGCAGAGGCCTTTTCCATACGCTGCGCCGATGACCTCTCCTGTATGAAAAAAGAGGGATCTCTAGCGCGAGCTCTTTAAGATAGTCGAGAGCGGCTGCATCAAACTCGCGAGGATCAAAGACGGCGACTATATGCGCCCCCTTCTCTGAAAGCGCTCGCAGGATGCTTTTATATACGCGGATGTACCCAACCGACCTGATAACAAAAAGTACTTTCATGGCTTCCGCGCTTGATTTTCTCCAGCAAGAAACTGTCGCATATCCCTTGCATACCGATCCCAACTAAATGAGCGCCGAACATAGGCAGCACCCTCGCTCGAGATGCGGGAATAGAGCACAGGATCTTCCGCTAAACGCTTGATCACTCGTGCAATATCGTTCGGGTCCCCCGGCTCGACCAAAAGCGCATGCTCGCCATCGGTAAGCACTTCTGCTGCACCAGCAGTTTTTGAGATAATCACCGGAAGGCCTGTCGCAAGGGCTTCAAAAGTGGCGAGCCCCCATGTCTGCATATGCGTTGCGGCGACAAGCATATCTGCTCTATAGTACGCGGCACGAAGCTCCTCCTCGGATACGGCACCAGAAAAAACAACGGCATCCTCGAGACCAAGCTCGGCCACAAGTGCACGAAGTTTTTCATAATACGTGCGACCGGATGCTTTGTGGTTCCACTCACCGATAATGCGCAAGCGCACAGAAAGTCCTCCACGGCGCAGGAGCGCGACCGCACGAATTGTATCCTCGTAGCGCCGGTGCACATACATGATTCCGCTCGCAAGAATCTCGATTGGACGGCCAGCAGCAATTGGCGCGCGAGCCTTATATTGAAAATGCTCAACGTCAGCAGCGCTACGGATCACACGCGCATTCACTCGAAGATACCGCTTTGCAAGAGCGATGCTTCGCTCATTGAGCACAAGCACGATATCTTGGGCACGTACATATATCTGATCAAACCGATCAATGATCGCTCCACGAATGCGCGCAAAAAAAGAACGAGGCTTCGGGCCAAAAAGCGGATCATCAAGGAGCGACCAGGAGGCCGTATACACATCATTAAGCATCATGATACTTCGTACATGCGGATGACGCCGCTTATAAAAATAGGCAACTTTTGCGGCAAACATCTCGTGGGGATTAATGGCATCGAGGTCGTCCGGAAGGAGCAAGGCTAGCTCGCGCGCACGGCGAAGCTCATCTATCTTCTGAAAGAGCAAACCAAAAAAGCGAATCTTTGACTTTGATAACCGCCGAGCAGTGCTTGGGGTTACAATGCGAAGCGAAGCGATATCTGAGGGGAAGCAGCGCTCACAATTGACGGAAAGGGTGTAAAGAGTGACCTCATCACCTTGCTCGAGCAGAGCCCTTGCAAGCATGATCGCTTGGCGCTCGCCACCGCCAGCGATCTCGAGACATTCAAAGATAATACCGATGCGCATGACGGGCTAGCGGGCAAGCAATCTCGCAAAGTCATCAGGAAGCAGTACTGCAAGATTCGTACCCTCAATATGGCGCATCTTTCCATAGACGCCGCCTTTGGAAAAAAGCTCATTAAGAGCTGTTGATACACCTTCGCACGACGAACGATAGTCATGCCAAAGCACAATCCCATCGGGTCGAAGCATCTCGAGCGCTGCACGGGTGTCTGACATCACATAGGGATAGGTATGAGCAGCATCAACGAAAATAAAATCAACTGAGTTCTTGTAGGCAGAAAAATCAAAGCGAACCGAGTCGCCCAGGAGCTGAACAACCTTTTTACCAAGCGGATGCCTCTTATATTTATAGCCCGTCTCCACCTTGCCAGTAAATTTCGTATCTCCTAGAGGGTTTGCTTTCGCCGATGTCACCTCTTCATCTGGCAGATCAAGCGTATAGATACGAGCATTCTCGGGAGTGTTGGCTGCAAGGTTGAGAGTCGTTCGGCCATCGAAGGTTCCAAACTCAAAGATCGATGAGGCCTTCGACACCCGAACAAGATGATTAAGAATGACAAGCTCAAGCAGCGATGCATTGCCATCTTGACCTACCGGATCATAGAGATCGAGAGGAATGACGCCGGGAAAAAGGGTCGCAGGACCTATCTTTGGCAACACAAGCGGGTACGACTTGAGAGGATTTTTCCAGCCAAAATATTCAGCAACCTGGGCAAGCTTTCCGCGGCTCCTGCCAAGAAAAAGGCTGGAGACCAAAATCCAAAGCGTGCCAAAACCAGCATACACATATTTTTCGATAAAATTTCGAAGCTGTTGCATCTAGGTGTTATGGTTTAATGACAATCCCCTTTCCTCCGCCATCTATCACGGTAAGGCCGCGCGAAGCGCAAAACTCGTCGATTGCCCGAGCGGCACCAGGCCATTTCTTGAGCTCTTCAGGATTCTTGTACTCATCGAACACCATCACACCACCAGGAACCACCTGATCAAAAAGCTCAGAGAGGCAGGTTTTGTACGAATCGTAGATATCGCAATCGATATGGAGAAACGCAATCGGCCCGATTCGCGCCTTCCACTCGGGAAGTGTTTTTTCAAAAGGGCCTTCAACAAGCTCAACCGACACTTTATTCATCGAGAGAAACCGGCCTACCATCTCCTTTGAGGTATCGCGAAAGTTCTCCTTTTCCGCAACCTCCTTGATATCGTGCTCGGAAAGCGAAGGAAATCCGGCAAAGGTGTCGAATCCCCACACCTTTCTTTGCAAAGCAAGAGATGCAAGGATAAAGAGCGAACGTCCTTTCCATACTCCACACTCAACAACAGCGCCTTCGAGATCTTTGATTCGATCCATCTGGCGCACATAGAGAGCGACCTTGCGAATATTGCGAATGTCGAGAGGAAGCGTGCGCTCCTGACGCAAAATCCGTTTACCGAAAAGAGTAAAGTTACGAAGCCTCCAGCGTTTGGCAAGCTTTTTCTTCAGCGTAGGAATCGGTGAATACATAGCGAGCTATTTCATCCACGCAGAGAAATCTGCGAGAAACTGTCCGACGGCATGATCGGTTTTGTAATGACCGAACATCTTCTTAAAAATCGCGGGTGAGGCCGTAACGATATCAGCGCCAGCAAGCCCTGCATATTTTACATCAAGCGGCGTCCGAATACTGCCTGCGATGATGCGCGCCTTGGGATAGTCGATCAAAAGATCAGTTGTTTCCACAAGAACGCTATTCGGATCGTAATCGTTTTGCTCGATCACACCTTCCATCTCGAGCTTTGTGCGCTCAGCGTCATATTTTTCCTCGGTGGCACCGTCACGCACACGATTATAAAAAAGACTCACAAACTGAGCGCCTGAGGCCGCAGCAGAGACAAGCTGCATCGGCGTCATGCATGCGGTGGCGTTTACGATGATGCCGCGATCTGAAAGTTCACGTATTACGGAGAGATAGTTTTCTCCTTTGTACGAAATCGGGATCTTTATCGCGAGATGCTTGTATTTAAGAGCTTTGGAAAACTCGACGGCCTGCTTGACCATCTCCTTCTTATCGGTAGCAAACACCTCCACAGAAAGGGATGCTGTCTTTGAGTACTTTTTACAAAGCGCCACGATCTTCTTCATATGGGCAAGATAGTTGCCTTTTGGCTCCTTCGCCAGAAGCGAAGGGTTTGTGGTAACACCCTCAATATAGCCAGATTGGAACGCCTCTTCGATATCTGCGAGATTTGCCGTGTCGAGAAATAGCTTCATAGGTGGTATGGGATAAGTAGGTTTTAAATCTATCACAGCAGATGAGGATTTTAAAGATCGTTTAGAGGTCCTCTACTTCTGGCCGTAATATTTTTCTTTACCGTGTTTCCGCATCCAGTGCTTCTCCATGAGTTCCCGAGGAATTGGCTTTGGATCTCCAAGCGTGTGCATTGAAATCGCAATCGAGGCCACTTTCTCAAGTACTTCGGCCCGCGCCACGGTCGTTCGAGCATCAGGTCCCACGATGAACGGACCGTGTCCGTACACGAGCGCCGCAGGCATTTTCAGAGGATCGAGCTTTTCTGCAAGTATGCGCCCTGTATTCTCTTCGTATTCTGTTGCGATCTCTGAGGGCGTGAGCGTCCGAGTGACCGGGATCTCACCAAAAAACTCGTCCGCGTGAGTTGTGCCATAACACGGAATCGACATGCCCATCTGACCAAACGCGACAGCTGATGGCGAGTGCGTATGCACAATACCGCCAATTTTTTCCCCAAAATGCTTGTAGAGGACCAAGTGCGTCGGGGCATCCGAAGATGGGGCGAATCCCGTTGGGTCAAGCCATTCACCAGTAGTAATATCCACCACGACAATCATGTCGGGCTCGAGTTTGTTGTACGGGACTCCAGACGGCTTTATAGCCATCCAGTTCTGCCAGCGCCCCGAAGCGTTCCCTTCTGTCTGAATGATGAGATTGCGATCCGCGAGCATGCGATTCGCTTCGCATACCTCGGCGCAAAGACGATCGAGCGCGGGGGCATTTTCTCTCTGTACCCTTCGCATATCCGACGATCGTATCACCAATACCCCCTCAAATCAACGATCGATCATCGCGCGAATCTCAGTCTCAAGAAGCTTCCAATCAGGCGTGAAAAAGAGAGCTCGATCGTCGATGAAGATATCGCTTGATGGCTTGCCCAAAAATAGTTCGTGGAACTTCACTCCCCACGACTCAAGCTGTTTTTTGGTAAACATATACCCCTCTTCGTATGCGGACTTCCAATCGTTCTTGTGGCGGCCCATAAACCGAGCCGTAAAAAGATTGATCTGGTGGCCTTCATCGTACAGTTTATTTACTATCGCAATCGCCTCCTTGATCGGCTTGGCTTTAGCGTAGTCACCTTCTGTATTGGTACAGATCACGCCATCCAGATCAAAACTGATCCGTTTGCCGCGGAGCTTTTTTTCTCCTGCAAGGCGCGATGCAAGCTGAGGCATTTTCATCCTCGCTCCATCTTCGACAAGGTACGAGTCGCTATCCTCATCTTTCGTTGCAATCTCAATAATGACGGTGTCCTCGAGCCCACCACGCTGATGCATCAACCCTTGCGGTATCGTATTAGAAACTCCTTCGCCAAGTTCAAAAAAACGATCCTCTCCGCGGCCAGCGCGCAAGCGAAGCAGGAGCTTCCCCGACTGGATATAGTAGCTTTCAAACTTGTTGCAGTGGAACTCAAGCGACGCATACGCCCCTTTTTTGACCACCATGCGTTTTGCGGAGTATCCGGCAGATGATACGAGGGTTTCGATCTCGCCCCAATATTTGTCCCGGTGATCGGTTGGTGCAAAAGCGGTGCCGTATCTCCCTTTCGAATCTGCTGGGCCTGAAAAAAAGTAAACGCGTGACTGCTTCTTTGCAGTACATTCAATACTCTCTCCGGGTGCGACGGTGACGAGCGATTTTTCCGGCACCTTCGTCTTCCCTAAAGCAATCTCGCCGTGCTCTACATAAAATGTAGTCTCAAAATTACCGACGGGGACAAGTGCGCACTTTTTTCCACGATCAATCTCGGCAACCGAAAGCTCATACTCGGGCACTGAAACCACTTTCGTAAGATACCCCCACGACTTTTTCGCTCGGCGCGGTTTTGCGATGAGCTTATCGAGACTATTGATATCAAGTCCGTATTGAGCGGTCATATGAGTTTTTTTAATTGTGAGAATTTCGGCGGTTCGGTCCCCATCGTAGTCGTGGCAAGCGCAGCCCAACGATTCGCAAACAAAAGGTCCTCTGCGGTCGGCGGAAACTGGCCCATCGCAAGCGCAGCAAGAAAAGCATCTCCAGCTCCGACAGGATCAATAGCATCGACAGAGTGAGCGGGTGTCTCGAGATATTCTCCTCGAATGAGAGCCGCGGACCCGAAAGCCCCGAGCTTCACAATCACCGATTGAATGGCGAGGCTCTCGGCAAGGAGCGGTAGCGTCTCTCGAACAGCATCGCAAGAGAACTCGGCAAACGCCGCTTTTGCCTCTGTCTCGTTGAGGCATACAAGATCTGTCTTTCGATACCAATCAAAATTTGGCTCGGTTCGTACAACCTGCGAATCAACATACACCGGAAGCTTTTTCGCCCGCGCCATTTTTGTAATATACGTGGCCAGCTCTTTTGAAAGCAGCCCGGCGCGATAGTCAGCAATCAGTACTGCTTTGTGCTTTGAAAGCTCTCGCGCAATCGCTTGCTTGAGTGCTGCCCTTGTGGTGGCAGAGATGGAATCAGTGGACCCTCTATTCCACCGAAACACCTTCAGGTCATCGACCACAAATCGTTCTTTCGTAATAATCTCGCGACCCTTTTGCACGAGAAACTTTTTACGAAGATTCGGGTGAGAAAATTGGGCGGCCTTCTTACTGTACTCATCATCGCCAAGAACCGAGAAAAAGGTAACCCTCGCACCGAGTTCGAGCATATTGCGCACCACAAGCCCCGCGCCGCCCCAGGTAAGGGCTGAGCGCTTATGAATACCTACGCTGTTGCCGGACTCGTGCGATCTGCCGCCAGAGTTGCCGTAGTGATAGAGGTCAACAATAAGATCACCGATAACAAGTATCTTTTTTTCTGAGAACGCTTTGTTGTTAGGTGCCTTTTTCGCCATCGTTTTCCATGCGGCCAATCAGATCTGTCGTCGAATATTTCACTCCCGATGCCTGCATAACGATCGGGTACACCTTTACCTCGATATGATCCGGAATCTCATCTCGTTTGCGCACCTCTTCAGCTGTCCACTCGCCTCCTTTCACTACCACATCCGGTTCAATCCGCGCAATGACCTCTTTTGTATTGGTCTCGTCAAAAATGACAACCTCGTCCACACAATCGAGGTGTTCAAGAGCATTTTTTCGCTCAAGCTCCGAGTTGACTGGACGCTTCGGACCTTTCAGCGTCTTCGTGGCTCGATCAGAGTTGATGCCAACAACAAGCTTTCCCCCAAGCGATTTGCAAAAGCGCAAAAGCTCAAGATGCCCCTTGTGCATGACGTCGAAAATACCGTTGGTGAAAATAATTTTTTCGGTATCATGCGCTTTCGTTTTCTCGACGCGCCTGACATGCCGACCCTCGCCATAAGGAGTCTTAAGCCACTTATCGATGATGTTGAGATTTACCTCTTCTGGATTGACCCAGGAACCAAGGCAGAGGAGATTTGAATCGTTGTGTTCGCGCGTTTTCTCGGCTACATCGATACTGTGCACGAGCGATGCGCGAACATTCTCAAAGCGGTTGGCGACAATACTCATCCCGACGCCGGTGCCGCAGATAAGAATGCCGCGTGGGGCCTCCCCAGAATGAATCGCGTGAGCAACTGCGCGGGCATAATCGACATAATCAACCTTTTGGGATTCGCTATGCGGGCCCATGTCGATCGGGAAATACCCTTGATCTATAAGGAATTTCTTGACGACCGCTTTCTGCGCTACACCGTTATGATCGGCGCCCAATACGACGATTTTTTCTTTCATTGATTCCACGATACAGAGGAACTCTCCAAGCGTCAACGAAAGGAAAAGGTGCATCGCGAGATGCACCTTCGACAGCTACAGGATCCGCGTTACGCTCCCCATGAGGGCAGCGTGGTCGGATACACCAAACTGCATGCGAACATTCGAAACGAGATACGGCCCCCTGCTCCAGATACCGTCTACGAGTGTGCGCAGGCCGCTCACGCGATGCCGCTCGGGGTCGATGCTTGTGTCGCACTCCTTTGGCACAGCATCGGCTCCCCACCTCGTGATCTCTGCCCAGATCTCGCCGCCCCGGGGTGTATTGAAATCCCCACAAAGGATAAACTCCTCGCGAAGAGCAAGATGCTCGAGAAGTTTCCGGGCATCGCGCCGCTGGTGGTCATCCGGCTTTCCATCAGGCACCCACGTGAAATGGGTCGTCCCAACTCGATAGACCATCCCCTCCTTGGTGATAGTGCAGGAAACGAGTACTCTCCCTTCGGTCTTGCGGCGGGACTCGGGCGTAGTCGAATCAAGCGGTAGTACAAAAGAGCTGTTGGCGAGATAGTAAAACGGTGCCTCCCTTTGGAGCGAAAGCTCCGCGCGAGCGAGAATTGCAACACCGATCGTAAGGAGACCCTCTGGCCTCCGATGGATGGTCATCGGTGCAAACTGCTGGTGCGGAAACAGGTCTCTCCACCGCATGAGATCGATCTCGAACACCTCCTGAAGGCAAACCAGATCACACCGTGTTTCCTGCAAAAATCGGTCCACATCCCGAAGGTTGTTGCGACAATCGATATTAAGCGATCCAAACCAAAGTGGCATATCTTTCCCTCCCTTCTTTCTGCCCTACTCTCGACCGAACCTATCACGCACCGAGTGCGCTGTCGACCGGTGGCGAGCGGCACAAACTGTGCTATTGTCATCCCCATGAAAGCGCTCACCTGGCGACTCAATAATATCTCCCTCTTTCTCAAAGCGGGAGCGACTGCCCTCGCAAGCCGCCGCCATCGGAAATTTTCGGGAATACCCCGAACGGTCATTATAGTTCAGGGGGCAAAAATGGGTGACATGGTATGCACCACTCCGGTATTTCGAGCCACAAAGGAAGCATACCCTTCATGTCGCGTGGTCGTTGTGGGAGACACAGTTAACGAAAAACTACTTGAAGGGCACCCTCATGTTGATCGCTATATTGTGTGGCAGGGCTCCTTTTCTGAAATGGCGACAATCCTTGAGAATGAACAAGCAGATGCGGGCATTCTCATTCTTCCTTCACTGCTTGGGCTCGCACTCCTTCTCGAAGCCAAGGTTCCTTTTATCATAGCACCACGTGTTCTGGGTGGAAGTTCTCCCTACGAAACGCGCACCTACAAGCTGTTGACGGCGTTCGTCACCACGGCGCCTCACCACTTTGATGCATATGCGCCCCGTGAATATCTGCGCCTCCTCGAACCGCTCGCCATTTTCACCGAAAATACAAAAAAACATCTCACCTACCCAAAAACATCACTCGAGAGTGTCCGGGAGAAACTCGCACAAAAAGGAATCGATTTTGATCGAGATCTCATAGCGGGGATCGGCCCTTCAGTAGGCGGAGATAGAGCAAAACGATGGGCCCCGGAAAAATTTGCCACGGTAGCGCACGGCCTCATTGAACGCGGAGCCAAGGTGGTGGTTATTGGGAGCGGCAGGGACAAAGAAGATATCGAGGAGATGATGAACACCCTCGTACACGAACCGCGCGCAGTGAACCTGCTTGATGCACTAACCCTCGCGGAGCTCAAAGCTTTCATCTCAAAGCTGTCACTCTATATAAGTGCAGATACGGGCCCCATCTATATTGCCGAAGCGTTTGATACTCCCACGATCGATATTGTCGGACCCGTAAAAGAACAGGTACAGCCCCCTCGCGGAGCAAATCATCGCATCGTGATGGCCGCTCGCGCGAGCGGAGTGATGGGCGTACTCGACAACATGCCAAGTGACAGAAGAGAGCTCCGCCGCCAGAGTGAAGAGATCACACCAGGGATGGTGCTTCACGAAGTAGACGATCTTCTCTCAACGCTGCCGCTTACGACGTCGCTTTTTCCATCTCTCGAATAACTATCTGGAGTGTTCGCTCGCTCGCTTTTCCATCGAGAAGGTAGCACGCTTCCTTGCGCATGCGCTCTCGTTTATCCGCATCGAGTGAAGGGTTGTTGAAATAGTCTGTAAGGGCAGTGCGCAACTCGGGAAAAGAGTACGCTTCCTTTATAGCACCCGTGTCGAGGACCTCTCTGAAATGCTCAAAGTCGGCAAAGCGCCGGATCGAACGGCGAAGCGGTCTTTTCGCATAACCATCAAAGGGAGCAGCCACGAGCGGGCGATCGAAAAGCGCTGCTTCAAGAAACACGGTGCTGTACACGCACATCACTACCTCTGCATAGCGAATGAGATTGAGAAAAATATTGCCGTCAAGAAGCGTATCCCAGCTTTTTGTATCGTAGTAAAACACATATGGATCATCGGCGAGCCGTGCAAACTTTGCCTCATCAAAAGCCCGATCTTTACTACGGCTTCCCAGATACGGCCTCACCACCAGTTTTACATCAGGACCAAATGCCCCCTCTTTTACCCAACCAAGAATCTCCTCGATAATGTCAGGCTCATCCGGGCAGTAGGCGCTTCCTGATACGTACAAAATATATTTGCCGCTTGAAAGCGCAGGGAGGTGCTTTGCAAGCTCCTCGCGAGGCATATAGGCATCCTTTGAAATAAAATAATCAAAATGCTGGTAGCCCGTCACCTCTACCGCCTCCGGATCGTACCCCTGAAACCGAATCGCATGATCACGCACCTGTGGTGAAGGGACCAAAAGAAGATCGGACTGAAAGGGAAGGTTGTACTTATCAATATGATCCCAGCCAGATGGCATAGCAACCGAGCGGACGCCTTGGAGCCTTGCCTCACGAATTAAATACGCATCAAACAGTCCGTACACATGGGTGCCGAACACGACCTTCGGACTATATTTTTTGAAAAGATCAGCAAAAGGACGCTCTGGATTTATGCGAGCGTGGAGATACGGAACCAATTTTTTGCGGATCATGGGAACTGTCTTTCCCAGAAAGGCGAGCGCCATGCGCACCGGCGCAAGAAGCCTATTCCCTACTGCTGGAGGATCGTCTTGCCGCATCCCCATTGTAGTAAGGATATTTGTAGTGTTGGTATACAGGAGATATGCATACAAAAAGCGAAAAAGCCGCTGCAGCACTGTGCGCGGATTGGGAACATCTGCGATCTCCAGAACAAACTGATCTTTCGAAAGTCCCCCGAACAGATACTCGTACTTTGGGATATCACGCTTGCGCATAAGGACGACAAACCGAACCTCGGGGTGCGTGCGCCCATACGCCTTGCACTGATCCCAAAAACCTCCAGGGAAAAGAAAGAGGTTGCGCAGAACCGTATGTGCAGAAAAGCTTATAAAGATCGTTTTTTTCATGAGGGAAGCTATTTATACAAGAGAAAGATCTTCTCAGCGAATTCAATCAAAAGAGAGTCCTCTGAACCAGACTGCTCGGTCAAGGGCGATGCCATGAGCGACTGCGTACCAGAAGAGCGCCATTTCCAGGGAAACCGCCCCCCGGGAACACGGCGCCGAAGCCGTTCGAGAACTCTCGCAAGAAAAAGATCTACCGTTCGAGATGCAAAGATGGGATCTTGTCCTCCGCCATCGACTTTTTTGTACCACCAGAGCCGAAAAGGACCCTTCCGCTGCTTTCCGGAAAGACCCAACGCTCGAAGAAATTTATTCTGCATAGGCAAAAAGGCAAACTCTTTCTGTCCGAGCGGGACACGACCGTCTGCCTTTTTGGCGATAACTGTCAGCATGCGCGGGTCGGATAGATCACGCGAAACGATCGTATACCCATGTCGTGCAAACAGAAGCGAAAGTGAATCAATGCTGAACGAATGAAGGTGTGGAAAGAAAAGTAACTGCAGAAGCGAAACCTCATGCCACACGTCCGGCACAGAAAGCGCAAAGAGATCACCCGGCTTTTGGATTTTTGATGCAGCGTCAATGAGCGAGCCGGGATTTTGAATATGCTCAAGTACATGGTTCGAAAGAAGTGCGATGCTTTTGTCACCCGCATCGGTTCGTATCTTTTGCAAAAAATGTTCAAAGCCACCTCCATACACAGGAACATCCGCATAGGTGGCGGCATGGCTCGCGCGGTGAGGGGAGGCTTCTATTCCAGCGAGAGAACGATACCCTGCATCCTTAAGCAGTCGAAGGGATTCGCCATACCCGCATCCCACATCGCATACAAACGTATCCTTTGGCACCTCAGAATCAAGAAAAATACGAAGAGCCGGATTAGGTTCTATCTCCCCTTTCCCAAGAAGACCCCGATGGCCGGTGCGGGCGACATCCCACGTACCGCTCGCATAGAAACGGTCAACCCACGCCTGGGCAGGCCGATCGATATAGCCGACATAGTTGCAGGCGGAACACCAGCCAATCCGAATCGTGCATCCATCGGCTCTCCCACGAAGGGTGGCGAGCACCCGTAGACGCGCACCATCAGCAGGACAAACTGCCTGTATCTCATACGGCACATCACGATCCATCACCACGGTGCGAAAACCCGCGAGATTGAGAGGCTTATCGATAACAAAACCACGAGAGAGAGTCTTAGACATGGAATGAACGGCCAAATTTATGGAACATCTTTTCGAGAAAGAGCGGGCGGGGTGCGCTCAGGGCATACGCAACTGCCGGATCCAAGGCTAGTTCTGCCACGGCAGGAGGAATCCCGTTCGGCATCGTATACAAAATCGGCCATGGACAGCTTGGAGAATAGAAGCCTGCGGTAAACATGACACGCTCCTTCGTCGTGGCATATCCTCCCCGATGTAAACCGCTAGTATCGGCAAACACCACCGTGCCTGCTGTCCCTATACACGAAACAATATCTGAGGAAGAGACGGTCTCCTTGATAAGTTCCGCGGATGGATAGCTTCCCCGTGGAGGCCTTTGCGGGGCAATCGCTCGATAGCGACCATCGAGCTGTGATCCCTTGATATAGGTAAACGGCCCAGCAGGCATGTCCACGTCGGAGAGATATATGAAAATCTTGACAATGCGAGTATCTTCCGGATCGCGATGCCACTGCTGAGATGCAACAGGAGGAACACCATCTCCCACAGGTTTTGTAACGCCCAAGGCAAAGTAGTAAAAGCGAGAAGCCAAACCCATATATGCATTTACGATCCTCACGATATTTGGCCGCAAAATTACAGGCAAAAAAATATTCTGGTCAGAAAGGGGCGAAACTTCCTCGAAAAGCTGCTGGCTGTATGCCTTTGTTTTCGAAAACGCACCGTGCGATCGCAGCGATTCGCTGTAGCGAGCCAGGTCGGCAGTGAGGTGTGGTTCACCTGGAAAGAGCTCCTCCATCGTACTAATGGCAATTCCATCTCTCCGCAGGTCTGCCGCAATACGCTGCTCGCTCGTCCTAAGTGGCGAACTCCACGAACGAAAAAGTTTTACTGCCTGGCGATTTGCGATGCCATACCATATGCGCTTCCCTGATCTGAGTACAAAAAGAGCTCTCAAAAAGAGATATGGTACGAAGCTGAGATATTTTTTGAGAGTGGGGGTCACAGACATATCGAGGAAACTATCGCGTACGATCTTCCTTAGGAAAAGCCGTCAAAAAACCGGTATTAAAAACATACTTCTGAATCAGGGCCGGTTCGTACGAAAAAATAGTCCACCCAGCCTTTTCAATTTCCGTATATGATGCGCAAAAATAGTCGATGTTGCGCAGATGCATCATCTTGATCGGCTCACCCTTTTGAGCTTCAGCAAACGGCTCCGAGAACATCCCCACCTTTTTTGCAACTCGCGAAGCTTCCTCAAAGACCTGTAAATAGTCGCGGGGAATCTGCTCGATCACTGAGTTTGAAAATACAGCATCGTAGCTTTTGTCCGAAAAAGGAAGCGCGCGAATGCTACCTTCTCGGTAGTCAATAAGGCGGCCAGCCAAGCGCTCGCCGACCTCGCGTTCGGAGAAGCCGGTCATCTGGGCAAGAATCGAGAGAGATGGATTCTTCCGGTTTCTTTGTGCTGTTTCTACACCTGAGCGAGTCAGCTCGATTCCCTGGAACTCTTTGACGTCAGGCAACAAAACGGCAAGCGCCATCAAGTTGTACCCCCTCCCACTTCCAAGCTCGAGAATCGATGAGGGAGAGAAAGGGCGCAGTCGGTCTGCAAACGACT
Organism: Patescibacteria group bacterium; assembly: GCA_040384765.1. Lineage (GTDB taxonomy): Bacteria > Patescibacteriota > Minisyncoccia > Phycocordibacterales > JBBUBG01 > JAZKIQ01. Next base: position 65,538 of record JAZKIQ010000003.1, read on the forward strand.
CCATAAGAAAGCGCTTATGCAGCACGACGGGATACAGCGCCTTCTTTCCGTTTATGAACGTATCCTGAAGGTTATGCATGAAGAAATCGTTGGTCTCGCGATCATAGTTTTCTCCATACACCTCACGCACTCCTGCTTCCGAACGTACATAACGGGTATTTGGAAAAAGCCTGCGTTTGAGCGCAGTCTTCACAACATGCATGCGAAAGCGGTTATCCAGACGTCCTTTCATGAATTAGATGAACCTTACTATACCAGAGGCACTGTTTCCAGATACTCATTTTGTGGCGACTACATAGTAGCCACTCGCCATAATTGGATAGTCAGACTGCTTTGAACGTCGGACATCGCCATACTCCTTGGTGATCACCGGAGAGATCATGAGAAATAGCTTCGAAAGCAGTATCCAGATAATCGAAAGGGGCTTCAGCCAAAGCGTATCGGTCTCAAGGGCCACTCGTTCAAAAAGAACTGCAAACGTCTCGAGCGTATTTGACTCCTCCACAATCGACACCTCTCCAAACGAGCGAAGAAGGTGCTCGAGCCCGTAGCGGGTAAAACGAAAATAGTCGTGCGGCGCATCGTGAAGCGGAAACAGAAAGCGGGTGGTTAAAATAAGCGTACCTCCCGGTGCAAGAACTCGATAGATCTCGGAGATGGCCCGTGCCGGATCGTGCATATGTTCGAGCGCCTCAGTCGATAGCACACACGAAAATTCACCATCGGAAAATACCGACAGATCGTGCGCATCAACCACATAGTCGACACCTGGACCTGGAGCGATATCGGCTCCAACTCTGTTCGGGAAAAAGCGAGTGTACGGTCCGGAGCCACCCCCAAGGTCGAGGGTACGCTCGGCAGTTGCCTGACGCTCGAGAAAACGCGCGATGCGCGTGCGCGGTATTTTTGAAAAGAGGCCGAGACGATCGGCCACCTTGAGTGCGGTTTTTTTGAGAGACATACCTGGGTAACATCAAGCTTTGCATAAAAAGCGCACATGGTAAACTCCGGGAATCATGGAACGAAAACCTCGCGTCTTATATCTCTATGCAGGATCTCGCAAGCATTTTTACGAAGAGTGGAAAAAGGGACTTGTAGCGGATACGCAGCTCTTGGGCCAGAACCATATGAGCGATCTTGGTATTGATGCTGAGTTTAAAGAGTTTCAAATCTCGGAGCTCCTTCGAAAAATAAACTTCAACCTGGTCCATCTTCCCTACCTCTCAATACTCCGCCGCTACGACGTTGTATTTATATGCGCAGGCCTACCGCTCGTGTTCGCTGCAAAAAAGATTTTTGGCTGGAAGAAGCCGCGTTTTGTTATCTACAACACGTCGCTCACGAATGCCCTCTTGCGCAACAAAAGAGGATTCGCCCGCCACATCCTCGTGCGAGCGATCTCCGCACTCGACTCGATCGTCTGTACCGCCACAGAGCAAGCAGACTTTCTAAAAAAAGAGGGTTTTGACCCCGAGAAGATCGTCGTCCGCCCAATAGGGATCGACCCCGCACCGTTCCTCGCACACGACGATACTTATCCTGATATAGATACTCCTTTTATCGTAAGCGTCGGCAGAGATCTGGGAAGGGACTACGCCACGCTCTTTGAAGCTGTCCGGGAGTTGCCGATAAAAGTGGTCGTGGCGACAAAACCTGAGGCGGTTCTTGGCCTCACACCTCCACCAAACGTAGAGATCCGTTTCAACGTACCGTACAGCGAAATGCCGAAGCTCTACAGAAAAGCGCTCTTTGCCGTAACCCCGCTTCGTGACGCCACAAACCCAAACGGCTCCGACACCTCAGGCCAGTATGGCTTTCTCGAACCGATGGCGGCCGGACGTGCAGTAATCGTATCTGATCGCAGCACAGTGCATGACTACCTCGAGCATGAAAAAAGTGCGCTCCTCGTACCGCCTGGCAACCCAACAGCTCTTCGAGGTGCAATCGAGGAGCTCATCCGTGACAGTGCAAAGCGTGATCGGCTCGCCCTCGCAGGAAGAGAGGCTGTGCGGGAGCGCTACACAAGCACGCAATTTGCCCGAGAGCTCGCTCGTATCTTTCAGCGACTTGCCGACACACGCGTATAGGCCAGCACTTTCTCTGCACGCTTTTTCCACGAGTACCCTTGCGCCCGCGTGTTCGCCTCAGCACTTTTGATCGCTCGAGCGCTTCCACCGAGCTTAAAAATACCGTCAGCGACCCTTGCCATGTCCGCCGCATCATCAGGCTGATAAAACCAGACTTCGCTCTCATCCGCCACCTCACGAATAGCAGGCGTATCTGCGGCCAAGATAGGAACTCCCGCACTCATATATTCAAACAGCTTCATGGGTGAGGTGTGGTAGTACGAATATTCGTTATCTTTCGTACCAAGCACAATAAGCATATCCGCAGCCTGGAGCCAAAGCGGCATCTCGGCATACGGACGCTTGCCGATACAGATAAGGTTGTTAGGTATAGCGAGCTCCGGGAGAAAGCTCGCAAGCTCTTCTTTTGTGCCCCCTACCAGATACAGATCGAGAGCTGGCGAGCGCTCGGCAAACTCGATCAGCTGTCGAAGACCTTTCCATGCGTACAGCTGGCCAGCATAGAGAGCTATTTTTGCTTCAAGCGGGATTGCGAGACGCTCTCGCGCGATCTCTCGCGTAACAGGATTCCCGAAACGCGAGAAGTCGATTCCGTTTGGACATACAAGGATCTTTTCTGCAGGGAGCGAGAATCGCACTGCAAGCTTGTCCCGAATGATTGAGTTGATCGTTACGATCCCCAAAGCGCCCCGCAGCACGATCGAATAGAGCACCCCGTGCGGCTTAGCGTCGTGGAGCTCCATCATATAGGGGTACGGCGAGAGTGGCATACCAATAGAACTAAACTGATCCATATCGATCGAGTATCCAAGCGCGCGCTCGCCCCGCAAAAAGCGAGACCACAGAAAAGCTAGATACGAAAAAACAAACGAGAGCGACCCAATCCAAAAACCGATCTTTCCCGCACCATAGGCTCGAGACAAAACAGGAAGGTAGACTACCGAGATATCGCGAGAGAGACCATAAAAAACCTGAGGGCTTACAGAAACAAACGCCCGCTTTGGTACCACAAGCGTAAGGTCAACGCCTTCAAGAAGGAGCGCTTCACACATCTTTGCAATCTGAATCGCATGTGCACGCTCCGAGGGCATCCTCGCATTCGCAATGTAGTACACCTTTTTCATAGTTCTATGCCTTGATTACTACATAGCTTACATGCGAAAAGGGAGTGCCCGGCTGCATCGGGATCACACGAACTGCCCCACCAAGCCGCTTCAAGATTGGCTCGAGCTCAGGGCGAAAACGGTAGTAGATAGTATCGCCTGGATACAACATCGCATCTGCGATGCGGGTCAAAAAAAACTTAAACCAAGGACGCGGCTCTATTTCGCACACAAGCAGCGTGCCACCTTTGCGAAGTTTTGAGTAGCAGGCAGCAAGAAGAGTCTCTTGGTCGGCATATGAGTTGAGATGGTGGAGCACATGGATAAGCATCACACAGTCTGCCGGCGGCACATCGATCTTTGTGATATCGGCTTGGCGAAAGCTCACATTCGATACCAACGCTTTTGCATGCTTTGCCTTATAGGCATCAAGCTCAAGCCCAAGAACTTTTCGTGCAGGAGAGATGAGTCCGAGGAGATTGGAAAAGATGCCGTATCCCGATCCGAGGTCGATAATAAACCCTTCCCGAGGAACTACAGAAGCAAGTGCAGGATAGGGCGCAGTAAAGTAGAGGCGTATGCGCGTGAAAATGCCGGGCCAGCCTTGCGGCGCCGAGCGCACGATCGCACGCCTTGCGTCGCGGTACGCAATATTCATATACGGGCCGTACATACCTAAAAAGTCGCGCACGAGCATCTGCCCCAACCCCTTAAGCGTGCGCAGCGAATCGCGCACGATACGCACCTTTGAATCACGGTTATCTTCCCACTCAACGGGAAGCTCTTTCATGCCGTACCCAAGCACTCGTGCCGCATGTACCACCTCGCCCGCAGCGAGAAAGCGCTCGTCATAGACGCGCGAGAATATCTCTTTGCCCGGCCGATGCCGCATCATCTTGAATCCGCACATCACATCGCGGTAATGAATATCAAAAAGGTAGCCAAAGAGTGCATGGAATCCTTTGCCAGCAAATACGCGCGCCCATGGCTGGTCAAGAACAAACGTAGAACCGCGAAGGCCCCGAGAACCGATCAGGATATCAAGCCGAGGATTGCTTCGAAGCTCTTCGAGAAAGCGCGGTACATGAGACGGACTCACGGGGAGGTCAGCATCTGTTTCAAGTATAAAATCACCTTTGGCGGCAAGCACCCCTTCACGCATGCCAAAACCTCTGCCACGGTTAACCACGCTTCGAATACCCCGGATTTTCGGGTTAGCTGCTTCCAAAGCCTCCACAACGGCCCAGGTGCCGTCCGTGCTCCCATCGTCAACAACCACTATTTCATAGGACGGGAGGTGCGCCTCCAGGTAGTCAATATAGTGCGGCAGGCGAAGCGGCAGGCGTTTTTCCTCATTAAATACAGGAATAACAATCGAAAGAGTGGCCGGTGTTTCCATATACAGTATCGGAAATGATAGCACACTTTTCTGGCTTCAAAATGGGCCTTTTCGTTGCCTTGGGAAGGTGATCCATGTAGAGTAGAGGCACCAACAATGGGCATTCGGCAACTCGGCACAATCGTATCAGGCTCTCTATCGACAGTGCTCCGCTCGGCCCGCTTTCTTGGCGGTCATGACTTCCTTCGGTTCTGGCTCTCCAAAAGGCCCGAAGAGGTGATAACACTCGGCGGCATCCGCCTGGGGATCCGCTCATACTCACTCCGCCAAAAGATGGTAGACCTGTTTGTTGCGACCTACTGCATTCTCGATCGTGAGTACAATCCTCCTGGCTTTGAGCTGAAGGCTGACGATACGGTCATAGATATCGGTGGGCATATCGGCTCCTTTGCACTCCTCGCCGCAAAGAGTGCTCCGAACGGAAAAGTGTACACATTCGAGCCGGATGCGCAAAACTTCTCGAGAATCAAGCGCAACATCGATCTCAACTCCCTTTCAAACATCCATCCGATAAACAGCGCTGTCGTATCTACGAACGCACCCACTGCCTACTATCGTAACGAAACGAATGACTCTTCAAGTAGCCTGACTCGCCCCGTGGGTGCTCAGAGCACGGTCTCTGGCATCTCGCTCGTGCAGTTTTTTACAGACCACTCAATCGAAAAGGTTGATTTTATGAAAATTGACTGCGAGGGGAGCGAGTACGACATTATCTTCAACACGCCCGATTCGCTATTCAAGAAGATCCGCACCATGGCGATTGAGGTGCACGATCCGCGATACTTTCATCTGCCGAGAGACCGCTACAACAAGCACGTGTTTCTGCGCCGTTTGCATGAGCTCGGGTATACAACAAAGGTAGTGTACGAGACGCACCTGCACGATCTCATATTTGCCCGACGACCATGATCTCCACTCGACTTCGCCGACACTGGGCAGCTCTTATTGCCGCACTTCTCATGGGGCTTCTCTATGCAAGCTTTCACTTTTTCATACAAAAAGAGGTTACGGCTCTCGGGAGAGAGTACGAACCAGCACCTGCTGAAGGCAACCTCGACGAGGGATACTACGCCTTGCGAGCGGCGCGGGCCTACGCGGGTGAGGGAAGAATCGGAGATATCAATCTGGTCGAGTACAAAGGAACTCCCTCCTTTCTTCCACTAGCAAACCCCCACATCTTCTCCCTCCTCGCCGCGGCGTTAGGATCACTTGATCGCGCCTTTATTGCGTCAGATTTTCTCTTTAGTGGGATCATCTTTTTTCTTATCTACCTTATCGCACTCGAGGTTGGCATTCCGCGAGGAGGAGCAACGGTTTTTTCATTCTTCTTTATGATTGCGCCAAAGTTTGCCCTGTTCCCTTCGGGAGGCGCGCTCCCCTTTTTCGAACCCGCCCGAGCACTGTTCTTTTCGCGCTTTGACTACCCGAGCCTCACCTATATCTTTTATGCACTGGTCCTCTACCTTGCAGCCCGACTCGCCGCACGAAAGGAAGAGCACGTATCAGTTCTTCTTGGTATCGCGGCAGGTTTTACTTTTTATACCTATCTCTATGACTGGGTGTACCTCTTCGGAGCCCTCATCTTGCTCGTACTCTTTTTTTCTCTCCAAGGCGAGCGCGAGCGGGCACTCTTCTTTGCTCGAGCCATCCTGATAGGCCTCTTCGTTAGCATCCCGTACTGGATCAACTTCGTGGAGCTTGTATCGTTGCCCTCCTATACAGATCTTGCGGAGCGGATCGGCCTTGAGCACGGCCGGTTCTTCCGAGTTGCGGTGGTCTGGCCGAGCTATGTTCGGCATCTCGGACTTCTTCTCCTGCTTGCCCTTTCCGGACATCTCCGAAAAGAAAAAAACGTGCTCACTTTTTTTGCCGCACTCCTTCTGCCAATCTTCGTACTTCTCAACCTTCAGGTGATCACTGGCTTCGTTCCCCATCCCGACCACTGGCAAAGGACGTGGCTGCTGCCCCTCGGGCTCGCCGCTGCTCTTGTGCTCTACGAAGCATACAGAGCATACCGGAGCGCATTCTCTCCTCTTGCTCGACCACTTTTAAGGACTCTTGGTGTATGTGTGATCACAAGCAGCGCACTCTATGGAATATGGGTACAAAGGACCCTTGCGCATGAACAAGCAGCTGCTTTTACCCGCGAGAACTCTCATGCGGCAGCATATGAGTGGCTTCGCGCAAACACACCAAAGGATTCTGTCGTCGGCACCCTCTCATCGAGAACCAACGACGAGATCATTCTCCATACGAACAACAAAATCTATACTCCGAATGGGCTCCATACTGTTGCACCGACAGCAGAGATCTGGGAGCGCATCCGCCATGCCGCCCGGCTCTTCGACCTTTCCACAGAAGAGTTCCGTGCACTCACACAAAAACAGACTCTCTATTTTTTCACAGATCTCTACCACCGCGATAGTTCATTCAATGCGTATTTCCGCAGAACATACCGGGAAATTCCCAAAGAAATTCTTGAAAAAGAGAGCTGGCTCTACGAATCAGAGAAGCTCAACTCGTATATGCCAACATACGAGCTCGACTACCTTTTAATTGACGACCGTACACAACTACTCGAGGGCAAAGATGAAGCTCTTTCTCTCTGGGGAAAGCTCGTATACACCTCAGACGAACTATCTATCTACAAAAGTATCCTGGAGTAGTTGATCCTTTTTGCGAGAGCTACTCGATAAGCATGGAAAGAAGCCTTGAAGAAAGCTGTCGAAAGTGCGGAGCGACCGCTTGGCGCGCATGGGCCGATAGGCCACGCGAGACGAGTTCACCTTCCCAGCCATCAGGATACATAAAACGTGAAGGCCAGGGGGAGACGGGGGTATGGAAGCCAGCGGTAAACATAAAACGCTCACGCGAACGGGCATGCCCTCCTTTGTGAAGACCGGCAGTGTTTGCAAATATCACCGTTCCAGCTGGAGCTGCATATGACTGAATAAACGAAGGGTCGACTTTTTGCTCTACTCGTCCAAGAGGAGGATATGTGGCCTCCGGTGTGCGCGCAGGAAAGACTGATCCCCACCGAAGCCCGGAAGCAGACTGTCGAACATAGGTAAACGGACCGCTCTCTTCATCGACCGGAGAGAGATAGATAAACATCTTCAGGAGCTTGATATCTTCCGGGTCGCGATGCCATCGCTGAGACGACTGAGCAGCCTCGCTTCCCACCGGCACAGTCACATTGAGGGTTAGGTTGTATAGAACGGGACGCGTACCGAGATATGTCTCCGCAAGAGAAAGCATGTGCTTCGAGAGCACGGTCACCAGGAATGGATTTTTGAAATCAACAGGAAAGGGATCGGCCCAGAGATATTGAATGAACTGTTTTCCAGGAATGAGCGAGCGCTTTTCTTTACTTTTCCGCTCTTCTTCAGCCCACGAGCGAAGCATGGCAAATGTGCCCGTGCCAAAAAGCTCATCTACGGTAGTAACAGCAATTCCCTCTCGCGCAAGTTCATCTGAAAGAGTCTGCCAAATCGCAGGAGCACTGGGATCGAGTGGAGTCGAAAATTTTGGCCCAAAGATTCGCTGAACAGGAGCCGAATAGAAAACCTTGAAATAGGTCCGCAGCAGCCTCTTTTGGACTCTAGAGAAGACGCTCATCGATACATATTAGCAGAGCACGCCACAGAAGATTATTGACAAGAGCATAGATTAATTATGCTTCCACCTTGGCATCCAGGAAGCGTGAGCACAACAACATCTCAAAAATTCCCCCAATAAAGAGTGACTACTGTCCATAAAAAAACGCTCGAAACTGTAGTTTCGAGCGTTTTGCCTACCTCCTGGTGAGTTCGTTTATTGGATAGCTCAGACTAGAAACCGAGCAGGATCGCTCCGAGGACCATCACCACCGCCGGTCTCCAGCGCGTAGCGGCCTTCACCTCTCCCAGGAAGAAGTAGGCGAGGAGGAGCACCACGATCGTCTGCGTCCTCTTGAGCGCGCCGATGTACGACGCGAACCCGAAGTAGAGCGATGACTCGAACAGCCCCAGGTAGATCGCGAAGATGAACGGGTTCACGAGGAGCATGGGCAGGTCTGCCTTCGAGACCTGCGTGTACTCCCGCGACCGCAAGCATGTCGGAAGCATGATGAGTCCGCACATAAAGAACTTGAGCCCGGCAGAAAAGAGAGACGAGCTTCGAAGCACCACGAGCTTGTCGACGTTGATAGCAACAGCGCCCGAGCACGCGACCACGAACGCGATCTTCACCCCCTTGTTTCGAAACAGCATCTGTACCGGCGCGAAGTAGCGTGCCTTTTCACCAGTCCACGCGAGCCATCTCGGCGCCACCCACGGCTTCCCTTTCTCCTCGTACACCTGCTCCCCGATGGCGAGCAGATAGGTACCGAAGGCGATGAGGAAAAGTCCGATATATCCAGTAGCCGAAGGTACTTCGCCGAGGATGAGCATCGCAGGGATGAGCACGACCATCGGCTGCGCAGCTGAGATCGGGGCCACGAGCGAAGCATCTGCGTGCTTGAGCGCGTGGATATTTCCGAACTGAATCACGACGTTGAACAGCGTAGTGATAATGAGCGGCCAGAGGAGACCGCGGGGCCAGTCGAGCCAGCTCTCGATCGTCGGAGGCATAAACAGCCCCGAGGCGACGAGCAGAAGCAGGCCACCACAGATCATATTCACCACCCCGATCAGGTTGGCCGGCACGTTCTTGCCGAGGAGCTTCTTGTTCACCGTGGTAGCGATGGCTGACAAGAAAATCCCCAACACCATGAGCACAAAACCCTGCCACTCGATCATGCTGTTCCTCCATTTCTTCTACCGCTTGCTCAAAGCATGGCTTTCAAAAAGGTTCTGACAAGTGAGCGCTCATCAGCGTTTTCCAAAAGTGAAATTACCACAAAAAGAAGTACACGGCAAGTTCTCCGTTATAAAAAAATAGAGGTGCTGTCTTTCGACAACACCTCTCACCCAGACCGCCACCAAAGGCGGCCTTACCACTCCCTCGAACGAGCAATCGAGTCAAGCAGAACTTCGTGGTACTGCCCGTTCGAGAACATGCGACCAGGCTTCGTCCGATCCTTCTTGAAACCGTAGTTGATTGGGTTCCCCTCGAGATCGGTCGCCTTCCCGCCCGCCTCCTCGATGATCAAGTGACCAGCAGAGGTGTCCCACGGAGTATCTCCCGTGAAGATCGTTCCCACGAAGACACCGCGCGCGACGAGCATGTCGAGGTACCCCATCGAGGCGATCATGACCGACCGGAGGCCACTCTTGCCGAGCAGCTTTCCGACATCGAACATGTCGAGGCCGGGCACATGAGGAGCGGTGGCGAGCCCTACTGCCGGCTTTCCTTTCGATCCATCGCCTGGCATACATTCCGACACTCGAATGCAATGGGTATTCGTTCGGGTCCGAACGAAGGCCCCCTCTCCCCGAACTGCGTAGTACAGTGCGTCAGCGTACGGATTGCACACCACGCTCATCTGGGGTTTCCCCTCGAAGAGCAGAGCCGCCATGAACGTGCTTGCCGGAAGGCCCCAGGTGAAGGGCAGGGTGCCGTCGATCGGGTCGATCTGGAGCTGCCACGGGCTTTCGGCCCGGACGCTCTCCTCTTCGCCGAGGATGTCGATCCCGGGCGCATCTCTTTGCACCTCGGAAATCACAAACCTGTTCACCTCCCCATCAGCTGTGGTGACAGGAGACTGGTCCTCCTTAAACGTCGTCGTGAAGCCCGAGGTAAAGCGCTTCTCGATGATCAATCCAGCAGCTCGAGCGATCCCGAGGAATCTCCCGCGACTTAGCGGAAAATCAGGAACCGTCATCGCACTCTCCCTTCTCTCGACAACGAGGCTTTCGTTTGAAAATCTCGTTCTGTGTATCTAGTGATTTTTTACCATTTAAATTCAAGGTAGTCAATGGCTACTTTTGACGACATAAAACCCCTGATCAAAGATCAGGGGTTTTATGTTGCATCTCCTACCTAGTCGAGGTTTTCTCCGAGATGATCGAACTGATGGCGGCCCCAGTTTACGAGGCGCGTCTTGCGCTCATCCCGAGGAATTTTTGATACAGCCCGATCGATATAAAACGAGTCGCTGCCAACCGCTGTAGTTGAGATCTCTTCAAGAACGGCACCCGTCTCTGTACCAAACGCATGCCAAGTGCCACGCGGTACCCAGAGCGTGTCGCCAGGATAGAGGATCTTCTTACGGCCTTCAATCTCTGCGAGCAATATGCCCGAAAGCACATAGAAGGTCTCGTCTTTCTGTTTGTGATAATGGGTTGGGTTCCACTGACCGGGCGTCTGAATGATCAGCTTCTTCGCATACTCGCGGTTGAAACATTCAATGATGGTGCAGCCGTACTGCTCAAACTGAGAAAGCCCGTAGTGGTGCGAAAGCTCTACGGCAAACTCATGGCCGATATGGATCTGTGCATTGTTGAGCATCCCTTTCGCGGTACGAATTGAGCCGTACACAATATCTTTCTTTGTCGGACGCGGTGGCTCAACCTTTGCCGGAAGCGCTTCGTTCACGCCGTAGTCCTGGGCAGCAATATAGCCTTCCTGAAATCGCCCTGAGCGCATCTGGTCTTGCTGCAGTGGAAATGCAAAGTAGATATCTTCACGCTTGATCACCTCCCCCGCCCTGATCTCGCGCTTTGCCCATACACCACGCATGAGTGAGCGAAGGTCCTCTTTTTCTTTATCCGAAATCTCTCGCTCTCCTTCGTGGCCACAGAGTGCCACTGCATGCTTTTGTGCGTCCACCCACGCGCGCACCTGAGCAGGTGTTGCTGAGTAGGCATTGAGCTTGATCGTGTCGGTCGCGACGCCTACGTGCTTTTCAAAAATACGAGCACCCTTTGCGTAGGCAAGCCCCACGATCGTCGTGTCAGAGGGATCCTCGTGTGTCGAAAATCCGATCGTTACACCTGGATAGCGCTTCTTCATCACCTCGATCTGATTGAGGTGAAACTTCTCCTCAGGGGTTGGGTAGATTGCAACACAGTGCATGAGGGCAAACTGCACTGCACGATGCTCGAGAAAGCTTACGATCCGGTCGATCTCTACCATGCGGAGACCGCCCGTTGAAACGATCATCGGCTTACCTGCCTCTGCAGCACGCGCGATAAGAGGCCAGTCATGCGCTGAACAGCTTCCGATTTTAACGATATCGACGTCCAGCTTTTCAATAAGATCAACCGACGGCTCATCGAAGGGTGTCACCATAGTAAGCAAACCTTGCGCACGAGTTTCATCGAGGAGCTCCTTAAACTGGTCGGCCGAAAGACGCGTCGAGAGAAAGCGAGGGATATGCTTGTTTTCTGTGCTTCCCTTGAAATCAGGATGGATAAAGGTGTCGAGATCGCGAAACTGCAACTTTACTGCTGCGCGGATTCCCTTCTCACGCGCGAGCGCCGCCATCTCACGAATGATCAGTTTTCCATGTTCGACAGAACCCTGATGGTTGTTGGCCATCTCAAATACAAAAAGATTCTCAAAATCAAAGATATGGTTATCTGGAGGAAATGTGGCCATGGATATAGTTATTCGTTCGGGCGCGAGATGCCTCGTGCGTATCAATTCTAAGCTCTCTTATCTAGTCTTTGTATCATGCGTATTACCACACTATTCCCCTCTATGCAATCCCTTTTGCCAGAGAGAAAGAAGCGGGGAGTCCACCCCGGTATTCTCGATAACTCGACGGCAGTAGGTATGGTTTCAACTACTCTTTTCCAAGATGTTTCTCAATCCAAGGTAGGTCAAGAAATGAAAGAAGCTCCGGGAGCATCTCGATGCGTCGCAAAAGATGCTTTTCGATTTTTTGCGTAAGCTCAGGGAGACGGTTTCCCTCAAAGTGGTGCCTTCGGAGGCTCCGAAGCACGCGCATCATATCCCAGCGGATCGCAGCAGGCAGTATGAGCTCGTACTCCTCTGGAAGCAGCGGATTTTCCTTGTGATACGCTTTCAAAAAAGTACGCACCTGCTCTTCAGTCTGCGCATGCTTCCCAGCCTCATACCCTTTCCAGCCGAGAGAAAGGAGCGCGGCGCCAATATCCCACAGCGCTGGCCCTGTTCCCATCTGATCGATATCGATGAGCCCGCGAAGCGATCCATCCGGCGAATAGAGGCCATTGCCCATATGAAAATCACCGTGACGAACTGTTTGCATACGCACACCATCGTCAAAAGGCACCCTATCGAGATATTCTATCTGCTTATCGATAAAAGAGATCTTCTCACGAACCAAAGCGCATACCAGGGGCAACTCGCACTCATGCAAAGAAAGAAACTGCTCGCGGTGAACTGGGCCGTAGAGCGCACGCGATTCTTCGTACGGTTTTTCTTGCGGAATCTGTTCTGAAATAGTCTGCACTTCTTCGGGATGCTCGCGAAGATAGAGAGCCCCCTGCGCATGGAAAAGACCGAGTGCTCGCCCAGCTTCATGAGAAAAAGGTTCAGAAAATTCGTACGGCACACCAGGGATATGATCCATCAGCACAAAGAAACGCTCCCCCGCCTCTTCTGAGAGCAATGCTACAAACTGTCCCATATGTGTACGATATACCCTGGGAAGCGGCACACCGCGAGCGCGAAGCTCTTCGCTCACCGCATATGCCTTCTCGTACGGCGCACGCGACTGATGCCAGTCTGACTGTTTGAACACATACTGCTTGCCGCTTTGGTCAGTACACAAAAACACGCTACTTGAAACAGCGTCACCGCCAAGAGGCCTGACCGAAACCATCTCTATCCCATATGAGGTAGCAATAAAGCGTTTGAGCGCATTCTCGTCCATTGGGTGCAGACTACCATGCACTTATAAAAACATGAACGGGTCCGGCTGTGCCGAACCCGTTCATGTTTTTATCCTCTCTACGGTTCTCTATTTTGGAAAATGCATATCCCACAAAGAGTAGTCTACGGGTACTGTTTTCTTCTCCGCAGCTGACTTGTGAGCCGCAGTCAGGAGAAGCGACGAGTAGATGCCATTCTTGAGATGAATTGGTGATGATTCATAGGCAATCTCGCCCGAGGCGATCCCCATCATATGCTTCATCTCTCGAGCAAACTCTTCAACGCGTGTTTTCTCAAGAGGATGCTTCTCTGCCGGAACACCCTTCTTCTCAAACTGCACCTCGTCAGCAGTTTTTGACACATCGTTGAGCCAGGTAATATGTGCGCTTTCAAACTGAAGCTCTACCGCTTTTCGTTTTGTTGGGGTGGTTACCACATCCTGAGCAATCGTACCCAGCAGACCCTTTTCGGTAGTAACGTTTGCGAGGAAAATGCTGTCGTATGTTGCTCCCTTATGATCGACATACTGAATCGAGGCCGAAACATCAGCCGGGCGGCCCATCCCTGCAACCTCGGCAAAATGTATCCAGAGGTTAATGGCATGCGAGTGTTCGCCACCTGCGCCTCCACCGCGCTTCCAATAGCCAAGGTAGGTATCCTCCGGACCCGAGAGCCATGGATGAGCTGCGAAAATATTCTGCCAATGGCTGCGTACTTCTGAGGTGAGGTTTACGAGAGCACCAATATCGCCAGTGCCCATTAGCTTGCGAGTAAGCTCTGAGTTTGCTGCAAGCAAGTGGTTGAAGCCGACAAGAACTTTCGTTTCCGGATGACTCTTTACCGCCTGGAGAAAGGGCCCAAGGTCGTCCGTTGGAGAGCAGAGCGGCTTCTCGATCATAAGCACCTTCGGACGATTAGCACTTTCAAGGACCTTAATGGCAAGCGCGAGGTGACTATCAGGAGGCGTCCCGATAATCACGATATCAGCCTGCTCATCTGATGGACCGCCAAGCCTTACTTCGTTGTTCCAGGCGCCGTAGCGCTTTGCGTAAATTTCAGGAAAACGGGCAAGGGCTTCAGGAGAAAGATCCTCCACGGACACCGCACAGCCGTATTCAACCGCCGCACGAGAATGATGAATACCTATTGAACCAGCCCCAATAATACGAATGTTCATACGAGTTAAAATTATACGTTCATGCGGTCTCTAAGTAACATCTCGGCAATACGAAAATCGAGGAGAGTATCGATATTTGTCGACTCTTCCTGCGCCATTATAAACCCTTTTACTCGCTTGCCAAGCGATGAGTGTTGCTCGAAAAGAGTTCGCGGATTGATGACGTTTACACACGAATTTTGCACATACGCCGCAGGCAGTTTTTGCCGAGGCTGCTTTGAGGCTTCTTTGATACCTGAAACAGATTCTGGAATAAAGGGCGTTGCGAAACCCCCGTCATCAATTGCGTATGTTTTGAAAGGATGCGCTGGAGACTTTACCACCGTGATAAGCGAATCGATCGAAGGGTCAACCAAGTACGCTTCTATACAGTCGTCGATGTGCTGCGAAGTGCGCAAAGGGTTCGTGGGCTTAAGCTGCACCACAATATCTGGCTTGTAGCCATCATGCTTCCCAAGCTCCGTGAGAGCATGCAAGAGAAGATCGATACTTTTTGAGCCATCTTGTGCATACTCGGCAGGTCGCAAAAAGGGAACCTCTGCACCCGCGGCACGCGCAACTTCGGCTATTGCTGCATCGTCAGTGCTTACAATCGTGCGAGATATTTTCTTCGAACCACGCGCTGCTTCGACCGTCCATGCAATAAGCGGCTTACCTGCAAGCTCTTTTATATTCTTGCCAGGTATCCCCTTTGATCCTCCACGCGCTTGTATTATTGCGAGTATCTCCATATTAGACCGTGGGCTTATTTACAACCTCAACACACCACCGGCCACGCTCGTGATCAAACAGTGCGCTACTCAGTCCGCAATAGTCCTGTGCAATACGCGCACGCTTGCCGTACGGAATCCCGAGCATTGCCCCAAGGAGTACCCGTATCACATTGCCATGGATTATGTACACAACTGTTTTGCCGCGATATTCGCGTAGATGCGCATCAAGGACCGGAAGAGCGCGATGCTCAACATCCTCGAAACTTTCTCCTCCTTCGGGGCGAGGATCCTCTTCTCGCGCCCACGCTTCTGTGATTTCCGGATATCGCTTATCAAAATCAGTTTTGGGCGTACCCTCCGCCACTCCCTTAGAGCGTTCGCGCAGGTCCGCGATCTCGGCATAGGGCACCTCCGGTCGAACAGACCGAAGTGGAAGCGCAGTGTCGCGTGCACGAAGCGCCGTACTCGCAAACAAGAGATCGAAGGGTTCGGAAGCAAGCTTCGAGACAAGTATGTGTGCCTGCTCGTGACCAAGATCAGTAAGTGGCACCTCGAGACCAGTACCTTGTACGATACCAAGCTCGCTCGCCATGCTTTTTGCGTGGCGAACAAAAATAAAACGAGTGAAGCGTGCAGGTTGTTCCATACGTACCCTAAAACTATCACTGCGCCCGCGGAGTAACAAGGAGAGTGCTACTTACCCTTCTTGAGATGGTAGAGGCCAACAGCTCCTCCCGAACGCTTTGCATCAGCAATAAACTCCTTTTCGAGTCCAAGCCATTCGTTGAACTTCCGAATGTTACCTTCCGTGGTTTTAAAAGATTCACCCAATAGTACTTTAGGAAGACGTAGGTTGAAATCCTGTATAAGCTTCTCACCTTGTGCCCAGTCAAAATCTACCGTTTTCCAAGAGAGCTTCATACCCAGTTTTTTTGCCCACTCCATAAATATGCGCGGGGTAAAAAAATGCAGGTCCGCCAGAGTTATTTTTGCACCAAAAAGCATACGGAGCATGAGGAGCATCGACCCCCTTCCATTTGCCCAGTTTGGAACCGTGATAATAATCGATCCTTTAGGGCGGGTAAGCTCCGAAAATTTCTCTACTACAGCAAACGGATTATCCATATGCTCAAGCATCCCCATCGAAAGCACAATGTCATACGTACCTGTAAAACGGGTGACATCGGCAACTTCATACTTCAAGTTTTTAGCACTATAGCTAGCCTGAGCCGTCTCTACAGCCTTAGGAGAATAGTCGATGCCTGTCACAAACTTTGCGCCTTTTTTTGCAATGAGATACGCCACCTCTCCTCCACCAGAGCCAATATCAAGCACCGTCTTCCCTTTCCAATTCGTAAGCGCCAGCACCGAAAGCTTTTCAATGGTTGTTTTATCAGAGCCCAAAAGAAGCTTCGTGTAATGCTTTTTCTCGCCCTTTTCGTACACCTTGTCGTAAAAAGATTTAAGTTCTTAGGCCTTTGTTTATTCACGGCGCTGGCGTCCTTAACTTATATTTTTATTGAT
>JAZKIQ010000003.1:82331-92771 GCA_040384765.1 Patescibacteria group bacterium
AGGCACTTACACTAGCACGCGTAAAAATGATGGGCAATGATCACTTATTGAGACAAACGCACACTACAGGCCTACTGCTGAAAGAATTTTGAGAGCTACCCGCTCGCCGCTCTTACCATCGGCATAGGTGCACTGAGAGCGAACAAGGGCATTGCGTTCCTCGGCGCCCAAAGAAGGGTCCGCATAATACCGAAGCAGCTTCTCCTTAAACTCCTGCTCGGTTTGAACGACAGCGATCCCTCCCGTATCTCGCGCTTTTTTGTAATGAGTAGTTTCGTAGTACGGATGTGGCCGCTTGATAACAACACCCTCTCGTATATCAAAATTGATATTTATCACCGGCTTCTCAAGCACCGCCGCATCAAGGCTAAGGCTCGTGTAGTAGCAGATCACCAGGCGGGTATGATACAGAGTGTCCGCAAGATGTTGCAAGTCATCGTCTGTCATATCCCAATTCTGGCCGCGCGTACGAGAAAACACAGCATCAGAGAGCACCTGGGTAAACTTTTTTCCGGGTCTGTCATACACGACATGAGGCAACATCGGCCACTCATGGGTATCAACGAGATCATTTGGATGAAAACGGACAAGAACAGTAATCTTTCTTGTGCCGAAAAGCCCCTCTTCCACCCACCGACTGAGTCGCTCAATCACGCCACGATCAAGTTCTGGGCGGCTTTTGTCAAAATTGGTGCCGATCGGGCAATACAGCAGGATCTCATAGTCAGAAGGGATACCCAGCTTTGCCGTGAAAACTGTTCGAGGCGATTTTAGCCGAGTAAGCAGGTGATCATGCTGCACGGTACCTGAGATCGTAATCCGAGATACCTTCATGTCTGCGTAGCGAACAAGCTCCTCTTTCATGATCTCGTTGAATACAACGAACTCATCCGGCAAAAGGCGAAGCATCCATCGCGAAGTGGTGCGATCCCAGGTGTTAATGAGACCAAGGCTCCGCACCCCATGAGCGCGCGCTGTGCGCAAAATCGCAACCTCTGCATCGTCAAAAAGATCCGCCAAAAATACGAGGTCTGGCTTATATTTCTGAAAAAGCGGATCGAATACTCTGTTTACAACAAGCCTCTCGTCAGCAAAACGCACAAGCATTCGGAAAAATGGCCGCGCAAAAATCCTATTCACCAAATAGCTCGCAATGAAGCTGTGCAGCTTTTTTTCCTCTCCATATCTCGTTTTTCTATGGAGATCAACCGTGGCACTCCGAAGAAGATAAAATTTTAAAACGGCAAAAAAGCGGTCCACGTGGCTAGGCGACTGCTTTGGAGCAAGCTCAAAATGAGCTTTAGTACCTGCGAACTCAGCCTGGTAATATTCGAGCAGGTAGCGATTTTTGAGCAAAAAAACAGCTCGAACTTCCGGATCAGCAAGAAGCCGCGCTCCTATATCGGTGCGCAAGATATTTTTTGCCTCTACACCTGAAAAAAGCGGAACGAGAATCGTTTTCATATCAAAAAAATGCCGCCCATGAAAAACTCAAGCCACCTCGCGAACACACAAGATATTCGCCCACCCTTTCCCGTCAGGTCGATTTGCGGATATGCCAAGAAGGCGTTCGGGAGAGATGGGCTTCATCGCATGAGTACTTTCGTTCAAAAGATAGAGTGTGTACCCCATACCTGCGATCGTATCGAGAAATGTACGTGGATCAGTACCAAGATTGCGAAGCCCGTACGGCCAAAACTCGATAAGCATCACCTTTGCCTTGCGGGCCGTCTCGAGACCTCCTTCGAGCACCTTTCCTTCCGCACCCTGTACATCCATCTTGATAAAATCGACCGGGATGTCTTTGCAATATTCATCAAGTGTCACCGATGACACAGTGAGAACTGCTCCCCTGTGTGATTCGGGTATATTCGCTGCGGCAAAAGACATGTTCCCAAGATTTTGTTCGTCGCGATAGAGCGCATCGCTCCCACTCCTCTCTGCAAGGGCTTTCTGCTCGCACACTACGTTTGTGAGATTGTTAAGTGCGATATTGCGCTTGAGCAGTTCGAAATTCTTTGGCTCAGGCTCAAACGCGTATATGCGTCCCGTTGGTCCCGCACCGTCGGCTGCCAAGATCGAAAAGTACCCGATATGAGCACCGACATCGATGACTGACATTCCTGGCTTGATCACATTTCGAAACACCTCCGTTTCGTACGGATTGAAGTTGTTATTGATGAGATACTCATGAGCACCCCCCTTGTCCTCAGCATCGATGATCATCTTTCGTCCAAAGACCGGCACCTCTACAAAACCCCTAGGACGCAGAGCGCCATAGAGCTTCGCATGAAGTGCACGTATGCCGGGCAGCGCTCCGAGGTTATATCCACGCAGCGCTTTTGTTCCTCCTTTAAAAAGGGAGAAGAAAAAAGACATTACGAGGAAACGATACCACGCTTAACCATCTCTCGAAAAGCCTCAAGGACCTGGTCCACTGATATCGCAAGCACCGCATCGGCAGTCTCCTTTGGCAATCCGGCACGCTTGAATGCAAAGATCGAGGGAGCAATACCCTGTGGTACAAGCGCCACACTTCGGTCATCGTGCGGCACCTGCTCTCCGGGATGCACAGGCCCGACGATATCTATGAGCGGTACCCCAAGCGCATGCGCCACATGGACGATACCCGTATCCACTGCAATCACCGCATTCATTTTTTTAACAAGCGAAGGAAGATCTTCGAGTGAAAAATCGGTCGCTGAGAAAAGATACTGCCTCATATTTTGATCTACTCCCTCTATTACCTCTCTAATGCGCGAAGCGTTGCCCGGGCTATCGATAAACACGATACGGACAGGAAACTCCTCGAGCAGTCTTCCGGCAAGCTCACTGAAACGCAACAGCGGCCACTCTTTGACTCGGTTGCCAGCAGAAACACAGATACTAATAACTATCGATCGCGGTTGATTACCCATTGCGCCGAGAAAAGATGCTGCTTTTTCTTCTCCCTCTCGGCGTACAAAAAGCTCCTTTATTGGAGATGAATACGCAATGCCAAGCGGCGCGAGCAGCGATACGTACTGATCAAGAATCGAACTGCCATGCTGGTAGGCAACTTGATTGGTGTTGAACCAGTCGCTCAGGGCCTCAGAGAGCGAGCGATCGGCAATCACAGTCTTCACGCGAATCGGCGCGGCACTGTAGAGGGCTATAAGATTGTTGAATGGATTGTTAGACAGCAACACCACGGCATCAAACTGCATACGAAATATGTACAAGAAGAGACGCCCTCGACCAAAGAATCCTTTAAACGGCGGATCGTTCACATTCACAAACTGGTCGATGTGCGGATTAGTCGCAACGATTCCGACTGCTTTTTTTGCGACAAGAACCGCCAAGTGTGCCTCCGGAAGTTCCTCCTTTATTCTTCGGTAGACAGGGGTCGAACAGATGAGATCTCCGACGCGTGTCATGATGGGCACTACGAGTATCCGCATATCTCGACCACTCTTTTTGGTACGCCCGAACCGTACAAGCGCGATGATGGGAAAAAGCAGATATCCGAGCGCAAGGTATGCGCTAAAACGAAGATGCTCTACCCGATGAGGTGCCATTGCCATACTCAGGTTATTTTTTCAGTAAGTGCATCGAGAAGCCTTTGACTCGATCCGCCATCGCGTGCAAAACATTCAGTCCGCGCGAGCTCTGCTCGGCCTTCCGCATCCTCACTCGGGTTCGCAGCGTACCTCTTTAAGGCGAGAGCGAGCTCATCCGGAGTGCGCACCAGAGCGACCCCCTTGCTCTCACCTATGGGGCGGAAATGTTCAAACTGTTGCAGGCGCAGAAGCGATTCCCAGTATCCTACCGGCACGGGGTCAAAGGCAGGGATGATAATAGGGCGATCAAGAAATGCGGCGTCTACACACAAGCTAGAAAAAGGATTGATCACGCCACTTGAATGAAACAGTGTTGAGAAGAGTGAGTCATCGTCATCTTTTCCCATCTCACTCGACTGTATCCCTTTTATCCCTTCTCCAAAACGAACACCTGGCTCTGAAAAAACAACGCGCGAAGAGAGGACGCTCCGATCGATGGTAACGGTATCTGTCGGTGGCCTGCGAACCACAAGATACGTATCAGGAGGAAGCAGTGTATCGAGGAGCTTCGCCATTGCTTCATCATATCCGTGTCGATGCACGACAGTGCCAACTTTCATAATTCGATCACCCAGTGGCGCATAGACAAAAAAATGCTTCCCTTCCGGGATACCGAGCAATGCACAGATCTCACGACGTGAGTGTGGAGGCTCTTTGGCGTAGTTGTCATAGTGCGGAATACCTACTACACGAATGAGCGTACAGTCGATATCGTGAAATGTCACCGCCTCCTCTTGTGCAATCTCATTTTGGACAACAAGTGTATCGGGAACTACCCGAAAGCCTCCTTTGGTCGTAAGGTTGTCCCATGAACGAACCATGGCGACAGCAGGAGTCCCATGCGAACGCGCTTCAAGAAGAACCCTGCAATCGTTGGCACTAAACACGTCAGTGGAAAAGACGAGGTCAGGCTTGTACTGTTCAAATATCGCATGGTACGAATGGTGCGGCATGATAATGCGATACAAAAACGGAATAAAACGACGGACAAACGGAGCCCACGAAAAAATACGCTGAGAGAAAGGCCGCTCTATCCCCATATTGCGATGGCGCATGGCAGAGAGTGCTTCGGTACGAACAGCCGCAAGTGCAATATCTTTGAAAAAATTATCCCGACGATTCAGAAGATTGGGTATTCCTATCACAATCACATTTGGTCCCTCAAAAACAGTACGGAAATATTGTTCTTTCTTTTTTGGCATTACGAGCACGACTCGAAAGCCGCGCGCGGTGAGAAGGGACAAAAATGGCGCGAGCAATATGTTGCGCGACACGAGCACATGGAAACTCGTGATCAGAATAGTCTTCTGTTTACTCATGGGAACTTTTCAAAAGAGAGGAAAGTAATTCGTCTGCGAGGCGCTCCCCTGACTTGCCATCAGTATACGCGCACTGCTCGCCCACAATTGCCGCGCGGGCCGCTCGGCGCGCTTCCGGATGGGCAACCGCTTCATGCACGGCGCACAAAAAATCAGCCCGAGAGGATGCGATATCGACTGCACCAAGTGCCTTAATATCAGCGAGATGATCCCATTCGAAAAATCGTCTGGCAGAATTCCAGTAATCGGTGCCCGGGTCGGCATCAAACCCAACCGCAATGAGCGGCCGATCGAAAATGGCAGCCTCGATAAAGAATGTGGAGTAGGTGGAGACGACGATATCCGAATGGAAAAGACTGTTTGAAAGAAGTGAGAGCGAGCTCGCATCAAACTCCCAGCTGTCTTTCCCTACACCAAACTGAAACGAGGCCGATGCGACAACAAATCCGTACTGCTTTTTTATCTTCTCAACTTTCGCTGGTGAAAAATCTCGCTTCGGATATGGGCGAACAAACACCTGGAGGTCACTTGGTAGCTCTCCCTTCTTCATGGCGTCATTAAGCAGATCAAGCATCGCAAAGTCGATATCCATGCCCACCTTTCCTGAAAAGGCGTAGAGAAGGATCTTTTTTGAGGGATCAGCGCCAAGCCTCTCGGCAAACTCCTCTCTCGAGAGAAGCCCCTCTTTTCGAAAATAGGGATCGTACTGAGGCACGCCGATAATCCGCACCCGATCGGGCGGATAGTCCGCCCGAAGAGCAGCCTGCTCCTTCAGAATTGGCGTCTGCACAAAAAGCAGGTCCGGACTTACACGCAAAAAGGTTTTGCTATACAGGTTGTCCCAGCTTGATGTCATCCCAATGGTAGGCACCCCCCGCCGGAGTGCATCGCGCAGAAGAACGTATTCATTGCCGTAGATAAGAGTCGGGCAAAACACGAGGTCTGGCTTATATTTCTGGAAAAGCTCCGCGCACGACTGATCGGGAACAGATGCGTAAGCAAGACGAATGAACGCTCTCCATGCCCGGAATGAACCCAAAAGAGCACAAGCGCGCTGGAGAATGAACGAAGCAAGACGTATCGGAAAACGATCCTGGCTTCCTTTTCGATAGAAATAGTAAAACTGAATGGAGCGAGTAGTCGCCGTATGAATGCTGGCCGCCTCGAGCAGCTTAAAAAACTTTTCGATGGTCGGATGATCGACTGGAGGAATCTCTTCAAAGAGTAGATTTGGCGCAGAAAACTGTTCTCGGTAGTACGCAATTTTTTCTGCTGGCGCAAGAAAAACTACTCGCAGATCCGGCGTCTCCTTGAGCACCTGGAGAAAATCGGTGCGAAGTCCGTTGCGAACAAAAAAGCCATTGCTGACCGGGATAAGAATAGTTCGCATAAAAAGTTACAGCGCACTCACAATCGCTCGAATGAAGCGCTCGAGGCCATGGTCCTTAACGACGATCTCCCGCAGCGCCACTCCGAGCTCTCGGTACTTCTGTGGCTCCATATCCATAATTGCCTCAATCTTGCTGGCAAGCCCAGCCGCGTCCCCGGGGGAATACATCAGATCGTTCGTATACGGCCCCAGGACCTCGAGAAACGCCTCATTTGAGGTAAGTACCGGTAGCTCTGTTGCCATCGCCTCAGGCACCGCCTTGTCGAGGCTACCCGTTTTGCCCATGTTCACAAAAAGATCTGCGTCCTGCAAGCGAACAGGGAGATCTCTATTGGCAACGGGCCCGGGAAAAGAAAAATCCCTTTCGAGCCCCTTTTCTCTAACCTGCTTCTGAATCTGTTCAAAATACGCATTGTCAGCTGCTACCACCGGCCCACCAACAACCTCTGCACGCACCAGTCGCCCACCCTCCTTTAAAATCGCAACTGCGTCTACCAGCGTTTCAACCCCTTTCGAAGCCGCAATCCTCCCGACCGTAACAATGTTGAATTTTCTTGAACCTTGAACCTTGAACCTTGAACCTCCCGCTTTAAATTTTTGGATATCTATCCCCTGACCAATCACTCGTATTTTTTTGGACGCAAGACGGCACCCGCTTTTTGTTGAGGTGAAAATAAGATCGGTCAGTTTTTCTGCGATATGAAGAGAGGCCGGCACATGACCATGGGCATACCAGAGCGACACCTTTTTACCGAGCAACTTCCAGATTGGCGCACCCAAAATGACATACACCTGATTCATATGCACAAACACCGCATCGTATTCATTGCGATGCTTCCAGATCAGCCACCAAAATCGAAGAGTGTACTGAATCTTCCTAAAACCTTGAATCTTCAATCTTGAACCTTCTTTCCCTAGCGAAGCTACTTTTACGTTTAATGGAAGCTCATACTCTCCGACCCCAAGTCCGATAGCAACAACGCCCTCCGTTTGCTTTGCAAACTCACGAATCCACTCGTGCATAAATCCGAGGATCGCGTCAGTGCGGTCTATCTTTTGAGTAACGATGAGAATCTTCATTGGTCGAGAAGCGCTATGAGCGCTCTTGCAAGCTTGTCAGAATCGTGGCGGGCAAACTCACCCGCAGTGGAAAGCAGGTCGAGACCACGCCAATGCGGAAGAGGCATAGCCACCTCCACTGGTCCGGCATTGTCTCCCTTATATTTTTTGAGAAGTTTTGCCGGAATCTTTGCTGTATTGAAAAGGATAACATCAAGCTCTCGCCCAAGTGCACGCTCGAGTACTTGTACAAAATCCTCTACCCCATAGCCATTGGTCTCGCCAAATTTGGTCATGATATTTACGTTTCCCACCAATGTTGCTTTTGTAGCCCCAAGCGCTCCCAAAAGGTCGGGGATACACAAATTGGGCATGATCGAAGTGTACAGGTCGCCTGGGCCAAATGCGACAAGATCTGCTTCCAATATGGCGCGCACTGCTTCGGGATTGCCTTCGGGCTTTGGCTGAAGCCATACCCGCTTTACGGGCACCCCCGAGGTTTGCCTGGGCAGATCGATAGCCGTTTCGCCAAAAAGGATGGTGCCGTCTAAAAGCTCGGCAAGCAGATCCACGCGCTCGAGCGTCGAGGGGATGACACGACCCTTGATATCGAGCAGCTCCTGGGCCGCGAGTACCGCTTTATTAAAATCACCCAAAATGTCGGCAAGCGCAGCAAGGAGAAGATTTCCTACGGAGGCCCCGGAATGAGTGCCGCTTTCAAATCGGTAGTTGAAAAGATCACGCACAAGCTTCGCCTTGTCGTCATCTGCAAGCGCCACAAGGCACGCCCGAACATCACCTGGCGGAAGCACGCCAAGCTCGTCACGGAGCTTTCCCGAGTGTCCTCCGGAATCAGACATAGAGACAATGGCCGCAAGATCAACCGGATATTTCTTGAGGCCCGAGAGGGCAGTAAAATTTCCCGTGCCGCCGCCAACGATAACTACTTTTTTTCTCGGATGATCACTCATCTTTTCGTACAGCCGCGCCATCCTGATACGACTTTTTCAACGTACTCCTTCTCATCAAGAAAGATACCTGTAAGCGCTCCAAGCCGTGCACGCTTTGCTTCACGCAATGCCTTATTTTCGAGCAGTTCGTTCATCGCGTGCGCGAACCGAGCAGCGTCTCCGGGAGGCACCACAAAAGCATGCGCGTCCGTGAGAATCTCCCCCACAAGACCAACGTCAGTGGTCACGATCGGGACTCGGGCATGAGCAGCCTCAAGAAGGGTAAGCCCATACCCTTCGTACCACGAAGAGAGCAAGAATCCGTCGGCGCTTTTGTAGTAGCTTCCAAGAGAGTTGGTCCAGTCTATAAAGACAACCGATTTTTCAAGGCCGAGCTTCTCCGCGCGCCTTTTGAGCGCCTCTTCTTCGGGGCCGGTCCCCACAACAACCAAGCCTGCTTTCGGATGCTTTTTAAGCACCTCAGCAAAGGCTGAAAGCACCATCCCAATATTTTTCTCTTTGGTGATGCGCGAAGCTACCAGATAGATAAATGAAAATTGTGGATAGAGCACATGAAGGATAATCTCCTCGTGTGCAGGAGCAGGTTTTGCAAGAAGCGGGAGTACCGTGATCCTTTTTGAAAGCTTGGGTGAGCGCTCGATGAGAGATTTTTTAATGCGTTCCGAAACAACGCGAATACAGTCGGCCCGCCCGAGAAGGATTCGTGCAAGGAAGACTCGCACTGACCCAAGCACACTCTGACTAAAGTAGGGAGACAAGAAATCTGTATGCACCTGAAGTTCGAGGCGAGCTCCATATCGTCTGGCATACCACCAGGCAAGTACGCCATGTTCAAACGGATCTTGCGAAGTGACGAGGTCCGGAATAAACCCAGAGAACCCTTTTGGATCACGAATAATTCCGCGCCTTCCGCTCACGACAATAATCCGGAGATCATCGAGGTGAGCGCGATACGCTTCCATGCGCAAATGAGCCGGGGAGCCGGGCACAAAAACGGACGGATCGTGAGAGATCATCAAGACTTTCATGGTGTGCGGAGAAAAGTTACAACCTTTGATAGAAACGTCGCCCACGAATCAAGAGCCGGAAGCTCTCGAAGAAGCTGCTCGGCATCTGCATGCCCTTTGTCCGAGAGGATACATCGTAGCCGCTCATCAAGCTGCTCACCATTGCGAGCATTAAACAAAAACTGCTCCGGCACTCTAAACGGCAAACCATTTTCAGCGCTTATCAAAAAAGGAACCCCGGAAGCAAGCCCGCGCAAAACGAAATTCGGATTAAACTCGGTAAACGCCGGAGCGATAGTGCACCACGCCTCCTCCGTAAGCAATGCCACCTCGCTTTCGCTCACACGACCCCATAGCTCCACTACCTCTTCGAGATGGCGATCGGCCACAAGCTTCCCTAGCGCCTCGAACTCTGGCCCATCACCACATATGACAAAGCGAAAAGAAGGTACGGAACCCTGGATACGTGCAATCGAACCTATCACGAACGGCAGGTTTTTATAGGCTACAAGGCGGCTCGCAAAAAGAAGCGTCCGCTTTTCTCCCGGAGGAGTAGCTCTTTCGAGCTCGCGCGTCTGCGTAGCATCAACAGGGTTGGGTATCACCACAATCTTTGCATCGGGGACACCATAATAGTCGCGATACACGTGCCGAAGTAGCTCTGTCGGCACCATCACGCGCTTGGCACGCCCCAAAATCTTTTTCCCGTAGGGAAAAAGGCGACTCTGTACACCTTCCCCTGACGCATACCATTCGAGCATCGATTTTTGAGTACCACCCACTGCCGCCGCGCTCTCCCAAGCGATATCGCCCCCAATACGCACAAAAAGTGGCCTAGCCAAGAAGCGAGCTATGAGATACGCCGGATAACCAGCGGAAGAGATATCTTGAGCAAAGATTGCTCGTGAATGAAGTGCCTTCCAAAAAAGTTTCCAGAGATATATTCCATGCCGGATACCTTTGGGGTAGCCAAGCAAGGGTGAGAATGCTACAAGCCGGGTCGGAATCCCCATCTGAGGCAGCTCTTCAACATAGTGCTTTGCATGCAAAGCTGGACCTCCTGGGTGCGGTGGGTAGATACCGGCAGCTATTACA
>JAZKIQ010000004.1:0-17905 GCA_040384765.1 Patescibacteria group bacterium
GAAACCCCGGCTTTTATATTTCCTCGCTATGCACCCACCTCGATCTCTACAAAACGATGACTGCCTACTTTCAATTTTCCGCTTTTATCATTTTGAGCCTTTGGGTCAGTAATCTTCACAAACTCTTCCCCCACAGCAAAGGAGACACCGCCCTGTTCAATAAGCCTGCGCGCATCGCTCTTTGATTTTGCAAAACCCGCATGCACAAGCAGATCAACCCACGACAACCCTGGTGAAAATGACACAACCCTAAGCACCTCTGGCACACCTTTATGCTGAATAGTCTTCTCAAAATACTCCTTCCCTGCCTTTGCAGCCTCTTCCCCCTTAAACAACTTCACCACTTCATGGGCAAGCAAGAGCTTTGCGTCGCGAGGGTTGGCGCCACCCTCAAGCTCTTTTTTGATCCGACCAATCTGAGCAATGGCAATATCCGTGCAGAGCTCAAAACCCGGAAGGATCATCCCGTCGGTCCAGCTCATCACTTTCCCAAACATCTCTTCGGCTGTATCAACGAGGGCAATCATGTTGCCCGTAGTTTTACCCATCTTTATCCCTTCAGCATCGGCAAGAAGCTTTGTGGTAATTACAAACTTCTCTTTCCCTTTCATTCGTTTCAGCAAATCTCGCCCTGCGAGCATGTTGAATGTCTGATCGTTACCCCCGACTTCTCCATCAACATCCATCGCAACAGAGTCATATCCCTGCATAAGTGGGTACAAAAACTCATTAAGAAAAAGGTCTTTCCCCTCTCCAATACGCTTCTGAAACATGTCCCGCTTGATCATCTGTGCATGGGTCATGTGAGACATCAGTTCGAGCGTCTCCTGAAAGGAAAGCTTACCAAGCCATTCTGAGTTGTATTTGAGCAAGGCTCCATTCTCGCCTCCAAATTCAATAAACATGCTTGCCTGATCTTTGTACAACGAAGCATTTCCAAGCACCTGCTCGCGCGAAAGAGGAACTCGCGTGGCCATTTTGTCGGTTGGGTCACCGATCATTGCAGTGAAATCGCCAAGAAGGAGAACCACTTGGTGACCCAGTTTTTGGAAGATACGAAGCTTCAGAAGAGGGATTATATGTCCCATATGGAGCGTTGGCCCGGTGGGGTCTATTCCCAGATACACCGTGAGTCTACTCCCACTCACAAGCTTCGAACGCAAAAACTCCTCTGAGGGATAGATATTCTCCACCCCTCGCATAAGCAGCTCTTCAATCAGCTTTTCTTTCGATTCCATTGCCATATTTGTCCAGTTTAGCAAACTCATCCGTCTAACGGAATAACGAGCCTCTCCGCTTGTTTGCCTCTCTCTTTTGGCGTATCATCAAAAAAACCAATATATGTCAAGAAAACGAGATCTTTTTAAAACCTTTGTACTCCACAAAGTAGCCCCGCTCGCAATTGCGACGGTGCTCCTTGTTGGTGGAGGCGCAGCGCTCTGGGCTGCCACCTTGGAGGTACCCTCCTTCGAATCGTTTGCTGAGCGCAAAGTGCTCCAGTCGACAAAAATATACGACCGCACCGGAGCGGTGGTGCTGTTTGATGTGCACCAAGACATAAAGCGCAAAGTGGTCCCTTTTTCTGAAATCTCTGACACGATCAAAGAGGCGACTCTCGCGATCGAAGATGACAGTTTTTACTCACACCACGGCATTAAGCCCAGCTCGATTCTGCGAGCACTTTTGGCTGACATCAAAACAGGCTCTTTCAGCCAAGGAGGTTCTACGATCACCCAACAGGTGATCAAAAACGTACTGCTCACCCAAGAGCAAACAATCACACGCAAAATAAAAGAGGCCATTCTTGCCATCAAGCTCGAAAGAACTCTCTCGAAAGATCAGATCTTTGAGCTGTATCTCAACGAGTCCCCTTATGGTGGAAATATGTACGGAGTGGAAGAGGCTTCTCAAACATACTTTGGGAAAAAGGCCAAAGAGGTAACCCTTGCTGAGGCCGCATACCTGGCGGGAATACCGAAGGCCCCTTCTCGATACTATCCGTATGGTACTCGGTTTAAGGACTTGGTAACTCGAAAAAATCTCGTTCTCTCACGAATGGAGACCCTCGGATATATCACAAAAGAGGAAGCTGTCGCAGCAAAAGAGGAGGATGTGCATTTCCTCCCTGCAAGCGAATCTGGGATCAAAGCCCCCCATTTTGCGCTGTACGTCCGAGAGTATCTTGAGGAAAAATATGGAAAAGATGCTATCGAGACGGATGGCTTGCGTGTTATCACAACACTCGATTGGAACCTCCAAAAAAAGGCTGAGGGTATCGTCGCGGAATATGGCAAAGACAACGAGGTAAAGTTCAACGCTCACAATGCAGCCATGGTAGGGATCGACCCAAAAACAGGACAGATCCTTGTCATGGTTGGCTCGCGCGACTATTTCGACACAGAAAACGACGGCAACTTCAACATCACCCTTGCAAAACGTCAGCCAGGATCGTCATTCAAACCGGTCGTCTACGCAACGGCATTTAAAAAAGGGTACACCCCGGATACCGTAGTTTTTGATGTGAAGACCCAGTTTTCAACCAACTGCGACGCGGACGGCAACCCTCTTGGAGGCGCCCAGGCCGGCACCTGCTATATGCCAGGCAACTACGACAACGACTTCCGGGGCCCAATGACCTTGCGAAACGCTCTCGCTCAATCGATTAACATCCCCGCGCTAAAGGCACTCTACTTGGTCGGCATAAAAGCGGCCCTTGAAACAGCGCGTGACCTTGGAATCACGAGCCTTACTGACCCCACACGCTACGGCCTCACGCTTGTGCTCGGTGGTGGCGAAGTCTCCCCTCTCGAACTCACCAGTGCCTACGCAGTGTTTGCAAACGACGGCGTTCGCCACCCATACGCATCGATTCTCCGCGTTGAAGACTCGAAAGGAAATGTGCTCGAAGAGTTTATCGATAACCCAACGACCGTCCTTGATCCCCAGGTTGCGCGCGAGATCAACAGCATCCTATCCGACGATGTCGCACGAAAACCTGCGTACGGGGAAAACTCTGTTCTCTCCGTCCCTGGCCGCGAAGTGGCAGCAAAGACCGGTACCACCAACGACTACCGTGATGCATGGATCATGGGGTACACGCCAAACTTCGCTCTCGGTGCGTGGGCTGGAAACAACGACAACTCACCAATGGAAAAGAAGGTGGCTGGCTTCATTGTGGCGCCAATGTGGAACGCCTTTATGAAAGAGGCACTCGCGGTCCTTCCCGATGAAAGCTTTACCCGCCCCGAGCCACTCGATCCGAATCTAAAACCTGTGCTCCGCGGTGTGTGGCAGGGAGGCGAAACGTACACGGTAGATAAAACGACGGGCAAACTTGCAACGGAGTTTACGCCACCTGAAAACCGCGAAGAGCGCTACGTGCGAAACGTACACGACATCCTTCACTGGGTAAACCGCGCAAACCCTCTTGGACCTGCACCCTCAAATCCAGGGCTCGATTCGCAGTATCACCTTTGGGAAGCCGGGGTCACCAAATGGCTCGCATCCCACGGCATGCCCGCAGACTTTGGCTCGAAACCCACAGAGTTCGATACCGTACACACCCAAGCGACCCTTCCTGTTATATCAATCACCTCCCCTACAAGTGGTGCGGTAGTCTCAAGAAGCGCTCGCCTTTCGGTAAACATTGTACGCAAGTTGTCTGCACAAGCAGAGTATCCCCTGGTATCTGCAGAGTACTATCTCAATGGTGCCTACCTTGGTGTAAGCACCGCCGATCCTTTTAGTTTTTCCTTCACCCCTGAAAACGCCTCTTCCCTTCAAACAGAGAACGATCTCAAAGTAGTAGCAAAAGATTCTATCGGAAACCGGGGCTCGGCTACCGTCCATTTCACCATCTCCGACTAGAGCACTCTCGGGGTATTCAACGAATCTGCTTCGGTGCCTTCTCTCCAAGCTCCTTCTTGAGAATTTCGAGGAGTCTCCTCTTGCGCATAAAAAACTCTGATTTTGCGGGCCCGTTGATATCAACAAAAAGCGTCCCGTTCTTTACGCTTACCTGAGCAATCTCAATCGTTGTCCGGCACTCTTTTTCCAAAAAATCCACAGTAATACTCCGAGCCGCCTCATCCGGCGGCCGCATACTCTTAAACCGTTCCAAAAAACTAGATAACGGACTAATCATCTGTTATGAACCTAGCGGTTCATCGGCATCACCAAATAGGTCAGGCTGGTGTCTCGCACAGGCTTGATCACGAGGGGTTTACCTGGCCCATTGAGGGAGACTGCCACTTTCTCTTCCCCAATCGACTGCAGGCCATCGAGAACGTACTTAGCATTAAAGCTCATGGTGGCGAGCTCACCTTCAAACACCCCTTCGAGGAGTGTCGTATTTTCTCCGGAATCCTGGTTTTTCGACTCCACCTCACACACCCCTTCGGCTGGATCAATCTTAAGAGCTATCTGAGACAGTCTGTCTGAAAAAAGAGCAGAGAGCTTGAGCGCCTGAACAAGGTCGCGCTTCTCAAGCGTCCCTTTTGTTTTTGACTGGGTCGGCATGATCTGACGATAGTTTGGAAAATTCCCCACAACGAGGCGCGTCGTGAAATAGAGATTCTCCGTTTTGAGCGAGAGCTGGTTCTTGTTGATCAAAACTGTCACATCTCCCTGCTCATTCTCTATTGCCCGAAGCAGCTCTCCGGCGTTTTTCTGAGGAATCAAGAGAGCTGTCTGCATCGTGCTTTCGGCTGCCTGAACCCTTTTCTCTGCGAGGCGAAAGCCGTCGGTTGCCACAAACACAAGCTCACCGTTGTCTGCGTACAAGTAGATACTCGCGATCTCAGGCTTCACGTCAGAAAGTGAGGCAGCATACAGCACCGCGCGTATCCCCTCACGGAGCCCTTCTGCACTGATAACAACAGTCTCTTCCGCCTCTACCCGCGGTATAACAGGAAAATCTTCGGCTGGAACACTTTTAATAAGCGTTGATGTCCGCTTTGTTGCGAGCGCAAGATTTCCTCCCACCACCTCAAATTTGATCGTCTCATCCCCACCCACGGTCGAGAGAAAGTTTGAAAGCATAGCGCCTCCAAGAGCCACCAACCCTTCACCTTCAAGCTTCGCAGGCACCGCATACTCGATACCCACATCAAGGTTTGTCGCCTTCAGAAGGAGCTTCCCTTTGCCAGCTTCGATAAGGATGGCGGAGAGTACGGGCAGTGAAAGGTTTTTACCCGTCATCTTTTCGACGAGGGCCACCCCTCCTTTCAACCGATCTCTGAGACATTCTCCTTTCATAAGATGTGTATGATTTTTTATATAAAACAGTTCACTACTCCTATTAGTCCTGTGGATACCGTGGATAACTCAGAAATCTTTTGTAACCACAACGTCTTTTCCCTATTTTCCAACTGCTTCTTTTGTGGACAACTCATCTCTTTTTCCCCAGATGCCGATTATGTTATGCACTCGCCAAGGTGTTATACAGGATGTTCTTAATCTGTTCTACCTCCTGATTCAACAGGTTATCCACCTTGATATCCTCTTTTATCTTCTCATATGCGTGAATAACGGTTGTGTGGTCGCGTCCTCCAAGCTTTTGGCCAATATACGGATACGACGTGTTGAAATCCTCGCGAAGGATATACATGATTACTTGCCGCGGCTTCACCACCTCTTTGCGACGTGTTTTTTCATAGAGTACACGCTCTTCAATGTTGTAGAACTCCGCAACAATTCGAATAACATCCTTGATCGAGATCTGGCGTTGCTGCTTGATGTTGTTTTTGATCAGTACCTTTGCTTCAGCAAGAGAAAGAGGTCTGTTTTTGAGCTGAGCTTGGCATACGATCGCATTTAAGGTGCCTTCGAGTTCTCGGATCGAGTCGGCGATCACTGAGGCGATATATTCAATAATGCTGTCATCGGGAGCAAACGCCGTCTGACGCGCCTTTGTTTTGAGAATCGCAAGACGTGACTCAAAGTCAGGCTTGGTTACGTCTGCTTGCATGCCTCCCTCAAAGCGCGATCGAAGACGATCCTCGAGGCCTACAATCTGTTTTGGTGGCTTGTCCGAGGAGAAGATCACCTGCTTTCCATTTTCATGAAAATGGTTGAACAGATGGAACAACTCTTCCTGGGTTTTGTCCTTTGCGGTAAGAAACTGGATATCATCAATAATAAGGAGGTCAAACTTCCGGTACTTCTCCTTAAAAAGATGCACTCTGTTTTTGATAACTGAGTCCACAAAGTCGGTCATCCACCGCTCGCTCGTTACATAGTAGGTTTTTTTGGTAGGGTCGCGTTTTCGCAGCTCGTTGCCAATGGCTTGGAGGAGGTGTGTCTTCCCTACTCCCGTAGGTCCATAGATAAAAAGCGGGTTGTAGTTCTTGCCGGGGTTTTTTACCACTGCTTGCCCTGCAGCGTATGCCAGTTCATTGAAGGGGCCGACGATAAAGTCATCGAAGGTGTATTTCGGGTTGAGATTATCCTCCTTGTTTACAAACATTTCAGCAATCGGCATCTGGGCTGCAAAGGTGCCAGAAGGTGCGGCTGACTCACTTGCCTTCTTTTTGTCATCTATGCGCTCGATTACAAATTCAACACCTCGTACATTCGATGCGTTGGTGCGAAGTATCTCGAGGATTGTTTTGTGGTGCTTTGCCGAGAGCCAGTCTCGCACAAATGCGTTGGGAACCCCTACGAAGATGATCTCGTCCTCCTCTTTTGCGATGGAGGTGTTCTTAAACCATGTGTTGAAGTTTGCCTTTGATACCGAAAGTTCAACCTCGGAAAGTGTTTTCTGCCATAGTTCTTTAAGATCCATGGGAGAAGTATAAATCCCTCTGTTGAAAGCAAGAACTAGGCGGAGTTGTTCACATATTGTGGAGTACCTGTGGATAACTCGCTCATCATTTGGTGGGAGTGATCCGTTGACATTTGTATGCAAATGAGAAGCCTCTCCTGGGTTGCGGGGAGGCCTCGATTCATATACACTGGTCCCTATGTCATTTACCTATAAGCCAAAGAAGCGAAAGCGCAAAACTACGCATGGATTTCTCGTGCGAAGCAAGAGCCCAGGAGGGCGCGCAGTGCTCAAGCGTCGCCGCCAAAAAGGCCGCAAGAAGCTTTCGGTATAGCGGCTCTTCGAATTCGTATGAAGGCTTCCTCAAGGATCAGCCGCTCCGAATTTCCCGCTTTACTCGCTGGTCGCACTGTTCGCGGAGAGCATCTAGAGCTTAAATACGCCCCATTTCCGGGGCGTATTTCGTATGCAATGGTCGTGTCTGCAAAAGTGGCTCCGAGTGCGGCAGATCGCAACCGGCTTCGGAGGCGGGGTCGTGCTATACTACAGAAACTCCAAAAAACAGTTGAACCTGGCTGGGGCATAGCACTGTTCTTCAAAAAAGGAGCACCCAAGCTGTCGTTTGCGGAGCTTGAAGTGGAGATTCGCTCCCTTCTTCTCAAAACCTCTTTTTTTCATTCGTAATCAATGCTTCAAGCACTTTTCTTTAACCCTTTCTATAATGCGCTCATCTTTCTTGCTGCTGTATTGCCAGGAAACGATGTTGGATTCGCCATTATTCTCCTGACCCTTGCGGTGAAAGGGATACTTGCTCCCCTCTCGCACAGCTCGCTTCTTGCACAGCGCAAAATGCGCGAGCTCGAACCGAAGCTCAAGGAGCTCAAGTCAAAGCATAAGGATCAAAACGAACAGGCACTAAAGATGATGGAGCTGTATCGTGAGCATGGGGTCAATCCGTTTTCGAGCTTGATGGTGATGCTCGTACAGATTCCCATCATCTTCGGTCTCTATTTTGTGTTTCAGGCGGGCATCGATCTTGCATCCCCCGCACTCTATGCGTTTACGCCACGGCCAGAATCGATCAACACCGTTTTCCTAGGTTTGGTAAACCTTGCTGAGCCAAGCTGGGTGCTCGCGGGCATCGCTGCCATTACGCAATTTTTCCAGACACAACTTGCGGTCCCTCCCGTACCAAAGGCAAAAGACGGCGAAGAGTCCACGTTTCAGGAGGAGTTTGCGCGTAGCATGAGTTTTCAGGCTC
This sequence comes from Patescibacteria group bacterium, assembly GCA_040384765.1. Lineage (GTDB taxonomy): Bacteria > Patescibacteriota > Minisyncoccia > Phycocordibacterales > JBBUBG01 > JAZKIQ01. The sequence goes on from JAZKIQ010000004.1 coordinate 8,025, forward strand.
GTTTTATATTGCCGATTTTCATCTTCTTTATCTCTTTCAAGCTTCAGGCGGCCCTTCCCCTCTACTGGGCCACAAGCAACCTCTTTGGTATTGCTCACGAACTGTATATCAGACGCGAGGCGCAGAAAATTTCGCATAGCTAAAAGCCTCACCTTCTTTGTCGCCTTCGGCAGGAAAAGTCGAGACGTAGAAAACCTACGTCTCGACTTTTCCTTTCTATGCTCATGCCTGTCTCGCTTCACTCGACAACGGCATGTGCCGCAAGACCGGCACCGCCTCAAACATGAAGCAGTTCATGTTTGAGCTTCTCGAATCTGAGGCTTTTATCTTATGCTCCCCTATCTCACCTCTACCGACCAGAGTGCGCCATCAAGCTTGTTTATGAAATAGAGGTAGGAGCCTGTCGTGTCGATGGTGAGCTTTGTGATATCGAGAAGCTCACGAATACCTTCCCTCTCGGGAGCAAGCACGAGCTCGGGGTCGCCATCCTCTGAAAAGCGCCACAGCTCATCGTTTGTATGAAAAAGGCCTTTGTACCAAGCGTCGGGGAGCGCTGTTGTTGGGAGAGATGTTGGTACAGCGCAAAAGAGTGCGTTGCTCTGGGTCCAGCGGCATTTTTCGGGAAAGGTGGTTATCGGATAGGGTCGCGAAGACTTACCCACGTCGAGCATAGCAGTTGAGAGTGAGTTTCCGGACGACTGGCTGTAGAGCAGCTCCTTTCCGCTTGGTGATAGTAGCCCCACGATGCCAGGGAGTTCGCCGAGAAGTTCTGTTTGTGCCCCCGTCTTCACATCGAGAGCGATAATCGCGCCCTCTACCCCAGACGATGCTTTTGTTCCAAGCAGGATCGTGCCCGGAGAGGTCCATGAGATGTTCCACTCGGTAAGCGGTGAAGAAAAAAGTGGGACACTTTTTTTAGAAACCATATCGAATATCTGACCTACTACGCCGCTCCCGCTTGGCAAGAGTACGAACGCTTTTTTGCCATCAGGAGAAAACGTAAAGTCGAGAGCTGCCCTTGGAAATGCGGTAGGAATAATCGTTATTTCTGTTGAGGTGGCAGCTGGGAGTGCATATGCTGCAGTTCCCAGGAGCCCTGTTTCGGGGTCTTGTGCGCTTATCGCTACCAGTTTTCCGTCGCTTGACCATGATGCGCTCACGATCCCTCGAACGGTAGTGTTTGAAAGTTTTCGCACATCCCCTGTTTGGGGCGAGGCCTCAAAGATATGTCCGGTGGATCTCTCGATAAAGCGAACGGAGGGTTTGTCGCCGCTCTCCGCTACCGCGCTCGCTACGCCTGCCGTGAATAGCTTTCGCGCAGGGCTTGGCTCACCGTTTGAGAGAGACGTATCGCTCCCCGTGTTTCCGGTTCCAGCCGGAGCTCCCCTTGCCGGTACTCCGGAAACATCTTTGCCAAGGGAGACAGGAAATATTCCTGAGCCATCGTCTTGCGGTGCCTCATCGCCCGACCCACTTCGAAGAACAAAAAAGAGCGCGAGGATAGCAAGAATCGCTACGACAACTGTGCCAACTGCAATCTGTTGAGTGCGGGTCATGATCTAAGGATTCTTGAAAATAACATGGAAATGGTCGTTGTCCGTGCCTATCCGTTCTCTTCGATATACATCTCCATTCGGTTGAATATATTCGATCGCTGGTCCACTTCCGATGGTTACGTCTCGTACCGCCCCTCCCGGCAGAAGGGCAGCCTTGGTGATAAAGTCGACTGTTTTTTTATCGTGGAGGCTTATATCGACAATGTTGCGGCCAACCCTGTGGGTCTCATGACCCGGTTCGTTGCCACCGGTCACCTGTACGGTGCAGCCCCCACAGGTTGCCTTGAGCGTAATGAGTTTATCGAGGGCAGTTTTGCCCATGCCACCCACATCGGTTTTTGGAGCGGTGCTGTTTACGGTGATATCGCCGTCTTTAAGGAGCGCGCGTACTGTCTTGTCGTCTCCAGCAGAGGCGCTTTTATGTATTGTTGGGTCATATGCTGTTGCTTCGCCGGCTGTCCCGCTTCGGACTATTTTGCTCCCCCCTCCCGTCACTGCATCCTTTGCCTGTCGAATGGCGTCCTTAGCTCTCGCTTGTCCCGTCGCTCCTCCCCGCACCTCGATCTTGGGGATCGTGAACTTAAACGCCACGATATTGGGGTTGATGGTACGCAAGATGAGAAAGCTGCCGAGCGCGATTGCGGTACCGATCCCCGCATTGCGAATACGAGCACGTGCCTCATTCACCCCCTCGATCCGTCCCCCCACCCCACCCCAGATGTACTGGAGTCCTGCCCACACAAGCGAAAAGAAAAGTACCACGCCACCAAAGGATATGAACAAAGTGAACAGTGTGCGCAGATAGTCACTCACCCCCTCTTCACTAATCCCTGCTTTGGTGAGATCAAGCCCGGGAACATTAATCGGTGCAAGAAAGCAGTATGTACCCTGCCCTGCGCCATCTGTGACGCTCGTCTTGCAGTTGTTCTTGATGACTGACCCTCCGGCAGTTGAGGGAGCAGCAGAGGCAGCTGCAGGAGATTCTCTGGTGGGGAGAGAGTACGAGGTGCCGGAGGTGGGGGCGTTTGGGGAGGGGGTGCTACCGCTGTCTTGGTCGAGGTCTGTGGGGCCGATGGCGGAGGTGGGTTGGAAGTTTGCAAAGGTAGGAGGTGCAACACAAAAGAGGCCGAGGAGGGCTGCGGCGACTACAAGCTTTGTGCGGAGGGCGTGATGCATAAAAGGAGATCCCTTCCTCTACTCTTCTTGATCTATCTGTACTCGCCACAGAGTTTGATCTGCTTTGTTTATAAAATAGACAAAGCGGTCGTTCTCGTCTGGGGTTAGGTTGATTATATCGATAAATCCCCGTTTTCCATCGGTCCCGTCAAACAGCTTTTCAATAAATCCTGTGCGCGAAAAGCCCCAGAGCGCGTCAGCGGTGTGAAAAAGACCTTTGTACCAAGCGTCTGGAAGAGCTGTTGCTGGCCATACGAGAGGTGCTGCGCAGTAGAGTGTCGAGGTTTTGCCCCAGGTGCATTTTTCAAGAAGAGTGACCGGGTCAAACTCATATGAAGATCCAAGAGAGAGTGTCACCATTTTGGTGCGTAGGCCTGCGCTACTGTTTTCGGTGACAAGCAGCCGTTTCCCATCGGGAGAAAGAAGCGCTTGGATGCCCGCCGTACCTTCGGCAAGCAAACGCTCTGTTCCTGTTTTTGGATCAATACTGAGGGCTACTCCCTCTATCCCCGAAGAGGCCTTTGTAGTAAGGAGGATCTGGCGGGGATCGGTCCAGGAGATTTGCCATTCTGAAAGTGGAGAGCTCCAGATCTCGCGTTCTTTTCGTGTTGAGAGAGTAACAACGAGCCCCTTCACGCCAGCTCCCGAGCCACGCAGGAAAAAGAGCTCTTTCCCGTCGGGAGAGAAGGCGAACTCAACCACTCCTCTCGGAAAAGCGATCGGCGTGAGCGATATTTCGGTCGAGCTTGCCGAAGGGAGCGCGTAGGCACTGTGGGTGTAGGCTCCGATGTTTGAATCTATCTGAAACACGACGGTCTTGCCGTCCGGGCTCCAGATGGCTTTGGCTATCTGTACGATCGTCGTATTTGAAATTTTTATCGCAGCATCGGCATTCGCGTGTCGGTCGAAAATATGCCCTGTATCTTTTTCTGCGTAGCGCACAAACGGGTCGTCTCCCCCAAAAGCTACCATCCCTGCCACGCGACCGGAGGTCAGCTTTGCTCCATCGCTCGGGAGCGCGGCTCCCTCACCCACGTTTCCGTCGAGAGACAGCGCGGCACTGCTCCCCCTCCCTCCAGTTTGAGATACTGATGTGCCGTCCGAGGTGGGAAAGAGGCCTGAGGCATCGGACGCTCCGGCTCCCCCTTCGTTTGAGGAGTTGTTTCGGAAAATAAAAAAAGCGAACAGCCCCCCAAGAAGAAGGATAGCTATTCCTGCGCCGATGATTTTTTGCGTGCGTGTCATTTTATTAGAGCGGTCTGCGAAGTGTCTCCCAGTACGCCGTACCCCCGATCCATTTTCCTTTCGCATCTTTGCCGGCAATGACCCCCTCTTTTTTGAGCTGTCTTGCCATAATCTCTACGCCTACTTCAATGTTTTTGTACGGATCTTTCAGATCCTCATTGGAGTAGTTGCGCGCGCGTGCTTCCTTGTCGACGTCGGTCAGCTGCAAGAGGCCGTAGTTGTTGAGATAGACATCGTTGGGGTTGAAATCTGACTCTCTCTTCGCGATTTTCCCGAGAAGCTCGACCCACCCTTCGTCTGTCACTTTTCCATCTGGGAAAAAGGCTGCCGCATCTGTGATCGGAATGTTTGAAAGCCCTGTGCGCTGCACCTGTGCGAGTGCATAGGCGTTCCAGCTGTCGTTGCGGAAGCCAGTTTTACTGGTGAGATTTGTGTTTTCGAGGCGTGGAGCTGTCGTCCCCCCTCCCGTCACTGCATCCTTTGCCTGTCGAATGGCGTCCTTAGCTCTCGCTTGTCCCGTCGCTCCTCCCCGCACCTCGATCTTGGGGATCGTGAACTTAAACGCCACGATATTGGGGTTGATGGTACGCAAGATGAGAAAGCTGCCGAGCGCGATTGCGGTACCGATCCCCGCATTGCGAATACGAGCACGTGCCTCATTCACCCCCTCGATCCGTCCCCCCACCCCACCCCAGATGTACTGGAGTCCTGCCCACACAAGCGAAAAGAAAAGTACCACGCCACCAAAGGATATGAACAAAGTGAACAGTGTGCGCAGATAGTCACTCACCCCCTCTTCACTAATCCCTGCTTTGGTGAGATCAAGCCCGGGAACATTAATCGGTGCAAGAAAGCAGTATGTACCCTGCCCTGCGCCATCTGTGACGCTCGTCTTGCAGTTGTTCTTGATGACTGACCCTCCGGCAGTTGAGGGAGCAGCAGAGGCAGCTGCAGGAGATTCTCTGGTGGGGAGAGAGTACGAGGTGCCGGAGGTGGGGGCGTTTGGGGAGGGGGTGAATTCGAGCTGAACGTCGCTGACCCCACTACTTGGAGTTGGAGCAATTGCCGCAGCTAGTGCAGAGTTACTCCCTAGAAAAAGAGTTAAAAGAAGGACTGCGAGTTGTGCAAAAAAGAGGCGTCTCACTTTTCAAAGGTGATAAAGAAGCTGTTACGGGCGGACTGCAAGATCTTTCGGATGTTCTCAGCTGCAAAACCGATCTGGCTTGCTCCCGATCCCCCTTCTCCTGAACGGAGTGTTAGAACAAAGGGATCAGTTCCCGAGGGCACGATCTCACCGTTGATGCTCCAGGCTGATTTTAGTGTTGCGAGAGAGATATCTTCGAGCGAGACGAAATAGGGCGCTGCTCGCACCGTTGCCTCGCCTTCGAGAAGTGCGGCACCTGCGTCGAGCGTGCTTTCAAGGATTGTGCCTGAAAGCGGACTCTCTTCGTAGAAATGTATCTCCGGCTCGACTTCGGGAAGCTCGACTGTTTTTTCTGTCGTTATGGTGCCGTCTGTGGTCGACACGAGTACGGAGACAACCGACCCCCCCTGGATCAGATCTTTTTTATAAAAAAGAACATTTTTACCAAAGCCCGATGCTTGATTTTTTATCTTGTTGTCTACTTTCCAGGTGTATACCAGCTTTTCGGATGGGACCTCTTTCCCTCCACTAAAGAGGTGTGGCATAGCCACTATCTTCATCGTGGCTTCCGGTGAAGGAAGTGCCTTGCCTTTGTACCCAAGCGGTACAAATGTTTGTGCTTCCCACAGAAGGCTTACTGAGCCCGGGTTGATCGAAAGCGTTTTGGTGACGGCGCTGTTGCCCGAGCGTACGGTAATGCCGATCCGTGTTACAACCCCACGTTTACCTGTGCTAAAGAAAAGCTCTTTCTCCCCCATACCAGAAAGTACCTGTCGGCCATTTATCGTCCAGGTGATCGTCGAGCTATCAAGATCCACAGAAAAGTTTTGAAGTACGATGCGAGCAGGAACCTCGGGCCCTGGGTACTGCGGGAATACAAGAGCCGTAAGCTCGCTTCCTCCGAAGCCACCAATCTGCGCGCGGGTCGCAAGCGGCACAAGGAGGAAAATGAAGGCTAGTAATAAAAAAGTTTTGTATTTCATGCTGCTTTGCGAGGGGTAAAGTCTGGTCGTCGTGACGCTCCGAGTCGCGCCCGGGTTACCACAGCAAGGTCAATTTTTGTTTTCTCAGCTTGTTTCTTTTCATGCTGCTTTTTATCTTCTTTCCATGAGTTGCGTATCACTATGAAAGCATCGAGCGAAAAAAAGCTTCCCTGGTCTGTTCCCGGGAGAAGCTCCAGGATGATGGCGATGAACGTGATCACCAGATTTTTGCCGCCAAAGAGGTTTACTCCATAGATTTTAAGCCAAAACCAGAGCATAAAATAGCCCGAAAGGGTGATGAGCCAGTTGATCACCACTCCGATGAGCGCCCATTCGAGGATCACTTGTATCAGGTCGACGCATGCGGTGCCGATGAGGGTGAGGAGTGCAATTGGTGTGCTTATGCGGTATTCGATCTGGTGGTTCATCGGGAGGTTGGCTTAACTTCTGGGTGTGTTTGTCCGTACTCCTCTTTTGCTTCGCGGATAGCAAGGAGTTGTGAAGGGTCGGAGGTGATGATCTGGTCTTCGGTGTATGAGGCGATCACTTTGATTGCCGCATGTTTGAGCCCTGCAAAAAAGATCCCCTCCCCCACGGCAGATTCAAGCAGAAGAAACTTCTCCTCTTCGGTGAGGTTGAACGTTTTTTGGATTGCATCGATCGATGCAGGAGACTGCTTAAGCAACAGCTGCATCGAAGAGTTGGTGACAATTGGCAGACCATACGGAGATTTCATGAAGTCCTCGACGTCTTGAGTGATCGTCGCAAGACCAAGGAAATATTTACGTCCACGTTTTGCAAGCGAAAAGAGGAACGAAGCGGTGTCCTCGGACTTCATCATCCACCATGCCTCGTCGATCACGAGGAGTCGCTTGCGCAGATTGCGGCGCACAGCGCCCCAGATATAGTTCATTACGATATGCATCGCGACAGGCTTGAGTTCGTCTTCCATGTCGCGCACAGAAAAGACGATGAATTTTTTGTTGATATCGATATTCGTGGGGCGGTTGATGAACCCTGCCCACGATCCTTGGGTATATTTGAGCATTCGAGTCGCAAGCGAGCCACCGCCCTCCATGCCTGCAAGTACGAGCTCGAGGTCTGAGAGGAGGGGCGGGTCAAGATGGGCTCCTGCTGCGATGGACTCTACGGTGATATCTTTGAGAGCGTATGTTTCGGTGATAGCAGAGTCTACGATCGAATCCTCTTCGGGCGTAAGACCGCCGAGCATGATTCGAAAGAGGCCCACCAGAGTGATGATGTGCGAGCGGAGGACATCTGCAGGAGACTCATCTTCTCGTACCGGTGGAAGATCAAATGGGTTGATATGGTGCTCTGAGGTAAGCGAGATATTAAAATAGCGCCCCCCTACTGCGTCGGCCATATATTCGTACTCTCGTTCTGGGTCGATCACAATCACTTCAGTATCAAACATCAGGGTGCGAAGGATCTCGAGCTTTGTTGCGTACGACTTGCCAGAGCCTGCTTTTGCAAAGGTGACGGAGTTGTAGTTTTCAAGCGAGAACCGGTCGAACAGGATAAGGCTCGAGTTGTGGCGGTTGATGCCGTACAAAATACCTTTGTCGCTCGTGAGGTCGAACGAAATAAAAGGAAAGAGTGAAGAGAGTGGCGAAGAGTTGAGCTTTGAGTGGACCTCGATCTTATCTTCGCCCACAGGAAGCACGCTTTTCCACGCCTCTTCTTGCTGGAAAAGTGCTGGCTTTACGTAGATAAGTCGTGACTCGAGGATTGACTTGATCTCTGCCTCGGTTTTCTCGAGCTCTGCCTCGTTTTCTCCGTAGATCGTGATGTAAAGGCCTACATCAAAAAGCCGCTCTTGTGCCTGCTGGAGCTGATTGCGCAGCTGCTCCACATCTTGGTATGCGGTGTCGAGCACCGGGTCGCGCACAAATCCTTTTTCGGAGCGTATAGAAATCTGGCTCTGGATCTCGGCCGCTTTTTTCTGGAGCTTTTTGAGCACTGACGCTGTGTCGACTGGGTGAACGAAGATGGCTACATCAAAAATCTTGTCGAGGTTGATGATCGGTGCAAACCAGTTTTCAGAAAGAAAGCGCGGGTATGAGATGACATAAAAAGTACGGGATACCTTTTCGCCAAGGTGGAGGTTTTTGGGTGTTATGTTGAGTGCCGACGGAGCGATGACGTCTTTGAGCTCAAGGACGCCTGCCGAATAGATATCCTCGGGGAGGATAGGTGCGATTTCCGGTTCATTTTTCTTGTTGCCGAAGATTGACATGCTATTTGGCTTGCGCGGTGACCGAGGTCATCCCCTCAACTACGGGCCGCTCGAGATCGCCGGGGTTGAATATTTTGTAAAACAGCTCCACGAGTTCTTCGGTGCCAAGGGGCAACGCGCGCACTCCTGCGCGGACGAGGCCTTGGGCCACCACAGACGCGCGCTGCTCGAGCTGCGCGCGGTTTTCTTCGAACGCCTCTCTCTTTGCGCCCGTCTCGGCAGAGTTTTGTTTGCTCCCAAAGAGGGTGCCAAGAAAGCCAACGGCCTTTCCCTGCCCTACGGCAAACGGAGGCGTGTACGGAATAATGACAAAGAATGTTTTTGTCATTATCGATACAGAGTCGGTGAAGCTTTTGATGAACTGCACATATTCACGAGTCTGAATCTTGATCAGGTCGTTTACCTGCACCTTCATGCGTTCTTCAAGGAGTGAGATATAGGGGCGAATATCGAGACGGCGCGACTGGATATAGATCTGTACGGAAAAATCGAGAGAGTTGAGAAAGTTTTGATACTGAGAGATGATCGCCGTTTGTTCGTCGGCCGATTTGAGCGCAAAGTTGAGCGATGAGCAGATAAGCGCCATCGCGAGTGTGCCATCTTTGAGGACCACTACACCGTCGTGGATCTCATCAATAGGTAGGAACTCTTGTGCTGCTTTTGACGCTTTGGCCATAGGGTAATAATAGCACGCTACCTCTTTCTACTTTTCCACCAAACGTTCTTATTTCTGTACCTTTTCTTGTACGTCGAGTGACCAGGCAAGGTCTTTGAGCTTGCTGCGAGATACTCTTTCGATAGAAAGGGGCTGTTGTTTAGGGAGAATGAGGTCCTCCTCCTTTTTTACCGGCTTGTCTTCCCTGTGCCATGTGTAGAGCTTTGGGCCGAGCTGGTAGCGTACCCATGCGGCGAGAGCGTAGATAAAAGGCCGTTCGTTTACTTTGTAGAAAGCGAGTGCGAGCGAAAGGCCGGCGAATCCGAGAATGGCGGGAACGGCTAGGAAGGTGGGAAAGATCTGGTAGAGGATAAAGCTTCCTGCTCCCCCGCCCGCTACATAGAGAAACTGCTTGAACGTGAGCCGTCCAAACAGCTTGTCTTCAACATCGATGAATTGAGGAACTTGAAATTGCATATGTACAGTATAGCTCACCTTCTTAAAACTCATTTCGGGACTCGGGCGTTTCTCGGGAAAAGCACGATACTTTTCTGCTGAAAAGTTCTCTACTCAGCGCCTTCGCGCTTCCGTAAGGCTTTTCCCGAGAAGCGCCCTCGAGCCTCATGGATTTAAGAAGGTTCGTGTCTAGCTGGTTGCTTCACGATATGGATCCGAAGACTTTTGTTGTGGCAGTGGAGCTTTCGGTGGCAAGGGGCGCGGCTTGGGTTCGTTTGCGGGTTGGACAGGAGGCGCTGTTGGGGCGGGCGTGATTGGTGGGAGGGGGGGTGGTGGAGTGGTGGGAGGGGGGGTGGCTGCTGGAGGTGGCGGAGGTGTTGGTGGAGCTGTCGGGGCCACCGCCGGCTCT
>JAZKIQ010000004.1:17915-50396 GCA_040384765.1 Patescibacteria group bacterium
GCCGCAACCTCAATTTTTATAGGAACGGGGCGTTCGTGAACGGTCTCTCCGGGAATGACTTTTGGCAATACCGCTTCCCCGTAGGGTGCGCCCTCTTCGGCCTCAGCCAAAGGGAGCTTTGTCCCCACAGGCTGTTCCTGCTTGGGGGCCGGGACTGCGCTCGCTGATGGCGGCACATGTTGAACCTCCTCTCCTTTATTGGGAGTATCTTCAGGGTGCTCGATCGATTTGAGGATCTCCTGCTGTTCCTTTGATGGCCCAGGTACTGCTTTCGATCCAAAGTCACCAGCAAGACTCGCCATCTCTGGGTTTTCGATACCTTCAAGAACGGTAGAGCGAGAGGGCTGCGGCTCTGTGGGAGCCGGAGCAGCCTCTGCTTTCTCTTTGCTTCCCTCCCGCAACTCCTTGAGCGCTTCGCGTACTTTCAAAAAAACCTCTTGGTTGATATCGGCTGCGATCTGTGCGGCTTTCTCGCGCGGCAAAGCAAGCCTTTTCGCGAGGTGGTCGATAAACTCGTCGGTATGTGTTTCGCCGAGGAGCACGAGATTTACCTCGTCAGAGAGCTCTTCTCCAACATCAAGATGAAGTCCGTATTTGTTTCCGATCGTAAAGAGAGTCTGTCCAAGCTCTCCAGATGCCAAAAGCTCCTGTATCGGTTCTGGCAAAGAGTCTAGTTTTTCTGCGATGAGTTGGAGCGATGTAGTGGACATGATTATTTGTACGCCTTGGCAAGGAGGCCGCGGCCCGTCGTGATTTCGGTATTAAACGCAACAACCTTTGCGCTCGCTGTACCAGCTGCGACTTGGGCTGCAATCATCTTCTTCATCTCATATTTATACCCCTTTGTTTTGTCGTTCAAAGCAAAACGGAGAAGGGTCGAGTTGGAAAGGAGCTCAAGGAGCGTTGGATTCTTTTTGAAGTCGCTCCATCCAAGGTCGAGGAGGAATTTCTTCTTGTCGTTCTTTTCGAGCTCGTCAAACATATCCTTGAGGGCCACAGGGTTGCTTTCTCCCTTCAGCTCCTTCTTGATCTCATCGGTAAACTTCTCAAGCTCTTCGTCACCTTTCTTCCTCTGCTCCTCTTTTGTTGGCTTCCCTGCCCCACCACCGTAGATGTTAATTCCCTTTTGGCCGATCTGTGCACCGAGGGTTCCCGTTGCAGAGTTTATGCCAGAGGAAAGCTTGTTAAGGCCGTAGGTGCCAGCAGTTGCCCCTCCTCGGATTGCCGAAGCTGCTCCACCTGTCACCTTCTCGATCCCCCTTGCGAAGGTTGGCATGCCAAGCGCACCCGTTATGCGAGCAGTAGCTTGTCCGCCTTTTTCAGCCAAGGCTGCACTTGCCACGAATGGTGCCCCAGCGAGGAAGCCGACACCGAGCGTGTTGACACGTCTTGCAAAGCCTTCGGCTGTTTCGGCTCCCCATGCCCCCGTCTGCTTTGCGAGGATAAGTGCACCAAGCATTGATGCGATAATAAGGATAAATTGAAATACGAGGCCGATCGACCCACCCAGAAAGGCCATGCTCAGAGTTTCTTTTTGGTTGTTGTTTATAAATGGAAGGACGTTTGCCATTTGTGCCGAAACATACAGTCCAAAAAGATATACGGCGGGGAAAAGTGCATTTTGAAAGAGGGCCGCCCACCACATATCCCACAGCTTGCGTGTCGCGGGCAGAAGCATTGCCATAAAGGCAATTGCAGCAAACATGATTACGAAGGTAAGGGTGATCATGCGCATAAACAGCATCATTCCGCCTGCAAGGAACGTGAATCCTGTTACCGCAAGAAAGGCGATGTTCCCTGCCATAAATATGAGGAAGTCAGTATTCCCCGGATTTGCAAAGTCTACTTCCTTGCCATTTATATCTTTTGCCGATTCGCTACTAAAATTATAGATAGAGTGAATATTGAGTGCATTTGCGAATACGCCTGACACTCCTGCAGCGGAGTCGATTCCAGAGAATCCAAGAGTTTTTTGGTTTGCAAGAGTCACCGTACTTGCTGCCCCACTTTTCTTCGCGGTATTACCTGCCTCAACAAGCTTTTGATAGAAAAGCAGGCTGACCACGTTTGGGGTATCGATCACTACTTTTGCAAACAGCGCACTGAAGTTGATGAATACGGCCACAATAATGAGCCAGGCGATCATCTTCTTGGCTTCGGCGACTCTAAAATCAAGAACGTACGAAATTGATATATAGAGGAGAATAAAGATGAAGAATATGTTCGATACATCGCGCCCAAGCTTCCAGATCTCTCCTACAAAGGGTGAGTTTGCTACTTCCCCAAACTGAACAACGCAATAATACAGAGCCCAGTCAAAAAATTGTGCCGCAACATACACCCAATATGTGAGTGCTGTCTGGACTACAGAAAGAACCAATGCAATGACCTGCTTTACTTTCTGTAGGACATCAGGAAGTATTTTGTCTGCTGCATCTTGTACCGTGTTGTAGCGTCCGGCCGTAGTATTCTCAATTGCTCCCTTCTCTACCCTTGCTTGCTGGTCTATCGTGAGAAAGCTATATACTTTGGCTTTATCTGCAGGAGCAAGATTCTGGAATTCAGCGCTCGCTTGGTTGGATGTTTCAGGATTGCGTACGCGTTCGGCCAAGCGAAACGCATCCTGATCCTCAAGGTTTCCAAATAAATATTGAGAGATCTTTTGACGGTCCTGAATTGAGCTATATCTCGAGTACTCTTTGTAGTTCCCGGCATCAATTTTGTTGGCCACTTCGACGGCTTGTTCTTCTGTCAGAAGCCCCGCTGTGTTTTGTGCTGGCGCACCATTAAACCAGTTAATTGCGCTTATTGCGCCGTTGGTAATTGGTCGAGCTAGAGAATCTAAAATGCCGTCATTTGGGCCTGGCGTTAGGGGAGGGAGAGCTTGGGCATAGGTACTAGTCGGATAAAGAGAAAAAAATAGTATTCCAAGAAATATCAAACTTAAAGTTTGACGTAAGGCGAAGCTTCTTTTTTTGAGAAAGAATAATCTCATTGTAGTATCCCCGCTTTACATGCTACCAGTTTGTCGCGTGCTTCAAGAATGAGCGGGGTCATGCGGCTCTGCACCTCCGCGAGCTCAGCCTCAGCCGCGCCAATGTCGGTGTCGTTGTGAAAGGTGTCGCGACGTACGGAGTAGTTGGTAGCGAGGCTTGCGACTTTTTCTGCTGTTTGGGCAGAGTCCCCTCCGCTACTTAGGGCATTAAGCTCGGTAATGAACTGTACCGATGCCGCTGCGTCTATCTGAATAGGAGGGATGAGTGGGAGTATCTGTGTTTCGATGGTTGTGGAGGCTGCAGCTGCAAGCGCGAGCGCGTTTGCGTCAGGCGAGCCCGACACTGCTCCTGCTCCGACGTTGTTGGCGAGGAGCGCCGAAAGGTTGGAGATACCGCTTCCCTGTAGTTGGACAGGCAACCCTGCAGAGATGCCTGTCGCGGGTAGTGCTACGGCGCGGTCGCCAAGGTAGCACTTTTGAAGAGCTTCGAGGCCAGTTTTTGCATTCACGAGTGCTGCCAGGGAGCTTTGCTTGTACGCGAGGTACTGCTGTTCGCGCAGAATGTCGGTGCGCATGAAGGAAAGGATCGAGTCGCGCGAGTAGAGAGCATCGCGGTCTTGGTTTGCAGCTACCTGGTCGAAATAGCTTGCGCTTGCTCCTGGCTGGCGCTTGGTGCTACCAAGAAGACCCTGGGCGCCGGTGAGCACTTTCGAGATGAGCTGGTCTGCAAGGGCGGTCACCACTTCGTTGATCGAGTCTGCCACTTCGAGGCGGCGCGATGAAGAGTCGAGCGCATCGTTGAGCTGTGACTCGATGATGCTGCCCGGGGTGGTGATCTCATTTACGTTGTACGGGTTGCGCATCGAGATAAAGCCCCTGCCCCACTGGAGCTCCTGCTGCTTGATGTTTGCCTCGACAGCTTTTTCACGGTCGAGCTCTGCTGCTGCATCGACGAGCTGCGCGTATGGGTTGTTTTCTCGGCGAGAAAGCTCGATCCATGTGCTCCAGCCGCCATTGTTGAAGTCAGTGAGAAAGTTGTTGAAGTTTTGCGCGGCTGCCGAGAGGGTGCATTGATAGCGCGGGATCGGGTTGCGGGCATATTCGGTGATCGAGAGAAGAATCTGTGCGCGGAAAGGAGAACAGAGGGCGTTGGAGAGCCCGAGTCTCTGAATGTATGCTCCCGACACTTGGTCGGCTACGTCGAGGAAAAACTGTTTTGGGTTGGTGACAAATGCAGGCGAGCCTTCAAAGCCCGAGTTGATCCACGATACGACACTTTTTGTCATCTGGGCGATGATTCGGTTGGTCGCAACCCAAGCGAGGCCGTCGAGCGTGAATTTGAACTTGCTCTCCTGGCGGGAAAGGTTGGTCTGGATATCGTTTACCGGCACTCCACCGACCGCGATGCCAAGCTTTGCACCCACCAGGTTGCCGAGCGAGCCGAGTAGGCTGCTTCCTACGCCTCCTGTCGCTGCCCCGAGTCCTGCCCCTTTTGCAGCATCGACTGCCGCGTCGGTAGCGGTATTTTCCGCAATCTCCGCTGCGATTGATGGATCAAGAGAAAGACTTGTAGATTGAGCGCCCGCAAGAATTGGATTGCCAAAGAGAAGCATCGCGAGAGCGAAGAGGAGCGACCGAGAAAAGATGCTGAGGTTGGATCGCATTAGAGTTTGAGTGCGAGTGCCGCGACAATGCGCTGCGAACTCGTGTGATACTCCTCAAGCGCAAGGGTGGCTGCGATCGGGTCTTCGTGCGCCACAGTCATTGTTTCGCTCGTATCGGCAAGCACCGCAAAGTCGTTTATGAAAAGCAGATGAAGTGCCACAAGCTCTTTTGGTACAGGTACGAGAAGAAGTGATTTTGCGATGTTTGCGTATGCCGCACCTGCCCGGGTGAGCATATCGGTCCCTACGGCGGTGCCGCTCTTAAAGGAAAGCTGTACGGCATCGAGCTCGTTTCCCAAGGTCTTGTATGAATATTTGGCGATTGAGTTGTTGAGTCTCTCTCGGTAGAGGAGGATCGCATCCGTGCTCGCTGTTTCGAGAATTGTTATATCCCTTTCGCTATATATTTTGCGGGCTGGCTTTCCGGCTTCGAGCTCGGCAATGAGGGAGCTTGCGAGTGCTGCCTCTGTCTCTTTGGAGAGTGCCCCCGACTGTTTGAGCTCAGCGTATTTCGAGAGAAACTTTTGAGCAAAGCGATCTGTTTCGGTAAAGCTCTTGGCCTCCTCTTTCGGAAGTGTATTGTCGAGACTCGCGAGCCAGTCGGAAGGAGGTTGAACGAAAGAGGAGGCCTCTTTTTTGGGTTCATCGAACACCACCTCGAGGGTTGCCACTTTTTGCTTTGGCGGCTGAGACGCAAGAAAAATTGCGCCGCTCGCGATAAAAAGAGCAAACGCTAAAAGGCGAATTTTCTTGCTCGGAAGGTAAAGAGAGAGGTTCGACACGCCGGGGGAATTCACCGCCAGTGAATAGTAGGCTCCATCTCAAAAATATCGGCATTATTGCTGCGGTCGTCTAC
This sequence comes from Patescibacteria group bacterium, assembly GCA_040384765.1. Classification (GTDB taxonomy): domain Bacteria; phylum Patescibacteriota; class Minisyncoccia; order Phycocordibacterales; family JBBUBG01; genus JAZKIQ01. Next base: position 23,431 of record JAZKIQ010000004.1, read on the forward strand.
GTCCTGCCTATCGCTGCTGTGCCTGCTGAATTTCTGCTACGAACCTTCGAAATGCGAGGAGTAGTATGTTCATACAACTCCTCGCATTTCTTGATTCTCGCAACGAAATTGAGCAGGCTCGCGACGCGATTATTTTTGAGATGGAGCCTACAGAAAGTATATCACCCTAAACCCTCTATTTTTCCTTATTTTTCAAGCTCTGTGTGGACAATTCCCCTGCCAGGCATGCCCATTTTGAAAGCGGCACCTCTTCCGCGCGCGCTGTGGGTAAAAGTGAGCATTTTTGGAGGCTTTCGGTGGCTATCTCTAGGTTGTTTGCGAGCAGTTTCCTTTTATGTGCAAAGCCTCGATGGATCATCTCGAAAAAAGACTCCTCGGTGAGTCCGTTTTGTATGAAAAAATCCTTTGAGATGTTCGTTATTTTAACAACAGATGAGTCTACCGCGGGGACGGGTGAAAATGCTCCAGCGGGCACGTGGGTGACGAGCGACGGGCTGCCATATGCAGCTATCGCGATGGAGAGAATGCTCTCCTTGCCGTCGCGCTTTAAAATGCGGTCTGCTACTTCGCGCTGAAGCATCAAAATTGCCATCTGTGGAGGATTTTCGGCAGAAGAAAGCTTCTCAAGGAAGATCCCTGTGATGTAGTACGGAAGGTTTGCGACGACTTTGTAGCGCGCGCCAGTCTCCTCTTTGAGGGTTTTGCTCTCCCAAAGCAGAAGAATGTCTCCGTGGATAAGCTTAAAATCGGGGTTTCTACCAAACTTCTCATGGAGAAGCGGTATGAGGCGGTCGTCTTTTTCAACCGCAACCACCTTGCCTGCTTTTTCGAGCAGTTTTTCGGTGAGCGCTCCTTTGCCCGGGCCAATCTCAAGGATCACCTCCCCTTCCGTAATCTCCGCTGCCTCTACTATTTTTGAAATAGCACCAGGGGAGTTAAGAAAATTTTGCCCAAGCGACTTTTTGGCAGGGATTTCGTTCATTTCTTTTTGAATTTGTCGAACAGATCCCATTCGATCACCTCCTCGTTGTCTGTTGCATGTCCGCCGGCATGAGTCTCGCCCTCAAAGTAGAGGCCTTCACTCTTTTGTACGAGGTGAGGAGGTATGTCGGAGAGAAACTCGCTTGGCATGCTCACTCCCCGCGAGCCGTACACCATACGGGACTGTGCATAGGTAAGGACCAAGCGCTCTTCGGCACGCGTAATCGCTACATAAAAGAGCCGACGCTCCTCCTCGGATCGCTCTTCCCCGATCGAGCGCTCGTCGAAGCGCTTGTGAGGGAACAGGTCTTGCTCGAGTCCAGTGACAAACACTGCCTTGAACTCGAGCCCTTTTGAAGCGTGCACCGTCATGAGCCGGACGGCGTTCTTCTCATCTTTGAGTGTGTCTGCCTCTGACATAAGCGCTGCGTCCGAGAGAAACTGGCCTACCCCCTCTTTCCCAAAAGCGTCGTATTTGGTCGCAATGGCTACGAGTTCTCCCAAGTTTTCGGCACGGTCTTGCTCGTCGTCCTCGGAAAGGTGCTCTTCAAAGCGGGTTTTTTCAAGAATGAATGAGATCAGCTCCGCGACAGTCTTCTCTTTCATCGCATCGCGAATTGAAGCGACGAGAGCACGAAAATCGCTTATCTTCATACGCATCTTCTCAGGAAGGTCACTCTCACGTTCTTCGAGGATCTTGCCGAGGGTGGTCGCACCGATGCCGCGGGGTGGCACGTTGATCACGCGCTTGAGGCTTTCGGTGTCATCTGGATTTTCTGCAAGCCGAAGATATGCGAGGACATCGCGGATCTCTTTTCGATCATAAAAGCGCGTACCGAGAAGCTGGTACGGAAGTCTGTGCTTAAGAAACGCCTCTTCAAGGGCGCGCGACTGGAAGTTGGCTCGGAAAAGCACTGCAATCTCGCGAGCATTCACCCCTTTGTCGATCATCTCAACCGTGCGTTCTGCTACCGCGCGAGCCTCATCTCCTTCGGAAAAAGCCGATACGATCTCTATCGGATGGCCGTCACCTTTTTTGGTAAACAGATTTTTCTCGTGCCGCTCTCGATTTTTCTTGATGATATGGTTTGCGGCGTCGAGGATCGTTTTTGTGGAGCGGTAGTTCTCTTCGAGAAGCACAATTGCTGCAGAAGGATACTCTTTTTCGAAGTTGAGGATATTGCGGAAGTTTGCGCCACGCCACGAATAGATCGTCTGATCTGTGTCCCCTACCACGCAGATATTCTTATATTTTGAGGCAAGGAGCCGCGCTATTTCGTACTGTGCCGTATTTGTATCCTGGTATTCATCTATATGGATATATTTCCACGCCTCCTGATATTTCTCGAGGATATCGTGGTTTTTCTTGAAGAGGGTGACCACTTTCCCGAGCAGGTCATCAAAGTCGAGCGCTTTTTGCTTTGCTTTGAGCGCTTCGTATCGTGGCCAGGCAAGCGCAACCACGTTCACTCCGGTGCCTTTTTGCTCGGAGCTTTCGGCGAGGCCCTCGGGCGAGACGAGATTTCCTTTGTTGCGTGAGATCGCGCCGAGGAGCTTTGCTGGCTCCCACTGCTTTGGATCGAGGCCGATATCGCGAATCGCCTGCTTGAGCGTGGCGAGCTGCTCATCGCGGTCGTAGATGGTGAAATTTTTCGGAAGCCCGAGCCGCTCTGCTTCGTTGCGAAGAATATAGACGCCGAGAGCATGAAATGTCGACAGAAAGGGAATGTCTCTTCTTGCTGTGCCAAAGATGCCTGCGGAGGTGGACTCTTTGCCAAGGAGCCGCAGGACGCGTCCGCGCATTTCAGCGGCCGCCTTGTTGGTAAAGGTGATCGCAAGGATCTCATGTGGGGGAATTCCCTTTTCGATCAGATTAAGTACTCGATAGGTAATCGTCTTTGTTTTCCCTGCGCCTGCTCCGGCGATCACGAGAAGCGGTCCTTCGGTCGTTTGGGCGGCCCTTTTTTGTTCTGGGTTGAGTGTTTCGAGATCGAGCATTGGAACATACTAACGCAAAACAAAAAACCACGCGATTTTCTCCGAAAATCGCGTGGTTTTTGTGAGAGATTTTAAAGAAAGTCAGGGTCTTTCGCGGCTATTTCGGCGCTAGCTTGCATAAGCGCTCCCCCGATCTTTGGCGTTTCCCGCTCGCTGAGCTCATCGAGCTTCTTTCCTACCTCCATGGCATCCATCTCATTCCCAAGCTTGTACATTTCGGTGATGATCTCGCTCGACTTGGTGCGAAATGCGCCCATAGACGCTTCGATCTCGGCAAGAAGCTCCTCGGGGGTTTTGGTTGTATGTTTTGTGCTCATGCTATTGGTTCCTTCCGGTTAGCTTGCCTTTCCGTACCAGCTTCGCAAATCGCTTAGAGATTTCTTTTATTTCAGATTCCTCAATTCCGCTTTTTGGTCCGCCAGTTACCTTTTCTTGCTCGAGGTAGGTTTTGAGAATCAGGCCAAATGTACTCTCCCAGTTTTTTATATCTTTTATACCCGCCTTCTCCCCTTCAGTTTGTATGGTGCCGACATACTCAACAGCCTTTTCGGCTAGGTTGTTTTTAAGCGCATCGTCGAGGAGCACTACTGCTTTCATGTACGGAGCGATTCTCTTGAGCGAAAGAGTCTCCCCGTATCTATTCGTAACGTTTGCCTTTTCCAAAAAGGCATTAAACGGAGCATTATTGGGGCTCATCAATGCAGTAAGTTTCACCTCACGAATCTCTTCCGGAGAAAGTCCGCTGGTCTCAAAGGTCGGCCCCTCTGTCCTGGGTGCTGTTTCTGGCACCGTTTCCCCTGCTGTGGACTCCGCATCTTCTGGTGCAGTAGGTCCCTCATCGTTTTCAGAAGTTGCCTCGCTCGCTGAGACATCATTCTCATCTGGATACTCTCTCGTCTTTCGTTTGCGCAGTGGTTTTACGTCGTCCACTTTCTCTGGCGCCTTCACCTTCACGTCCGTCTGCTCTCTATTCGAGCTGCGTTTGTAGATGTTCTTATATGAATCCCAGTACTGAATGTGTGAGTTTGCGTTTTCGAGGCCGCCGAATCTGCCAAATGGACCTCCAAACGTGCCGTGGTCAATTTTGTACATATCCCCTTCCGCAGATTTAATCTCCTTCGAGTACTCCTTCAGTTTTTCGCGGATGGTGGCTGTTGCATCTCCCTTGAGCCCGACAGATTCATATTCGTGTAGTATTTCTGCAAACTCTTTATGCTTAGCCTTCGCTCCTTCGATCGTAAGGGTAAGCTCCTTCTTCTTTTCCATGAGCGCATCGCGCTTCTCGACAAACGGCTTCATGATCGTGTCGTATTCGCCAATCACCTTTTCGCACACTTTGTTGCGGTTCGCTTCGTAGCGATTGAGCGAATCACGGTGAGCCTCGAGCTTGGTGCGAAGGAAATCCTTGTTCGCCTGCTCTTTCTCGATCTTCCGTTCGATCTGGGCAAGGGCGCGGTGATGCTGCTCAGCCGCCTTGCCAGAGATGATACCGCCCGACTTCTCTTTTATCTTTTCAAAAAGGCCAATCTGAATATCACGTACCTTTGCGTATTTACCAAGCGTGAGCTCGCTATTTTTGAACTCTTGGTCGTATTTGGCTACTTTTCCTCCCGATCTGTCTACAAACCACTGGTGATACCCCACATGGAGCGAATCGAGCTTCTGGACGATCGGCGATCGGCGGAACTCTCCCACGAGCCTGCGCTTTGCCCCGTCGAGGCTTGCCTCTAGATACTGCTTCGCCGAGCCGCCTAGCTTTTCGTACCAAGTGAGCCCGTCAGCGCCTACTTCCTTAATGAGCGCCGCTTTCTCGGCATCGGTCATTGTTTCTGCTTTTGCTAGTCTCTCGTCAATATTAAGACCAGCGACTTCTTTTTCCAGAGCCGCCAATCGGACCAGAGCCGCTTCTTTCTCTTGTGCCCCCATCTTCTCGCGCATTTTCTTGATCTCTCGAGGATCTATCTCGACTGTTTTTCCTTTTGCGAGCTGTTCCGCTGAGTCCTTTGCCAGCTTCTCAAGCTCTGCGTCAGTCGCCATGTTACTCCCCTCACGTTTCTTGTAATATTTTGCTCGAAACTGTTCGATGGTTTGAACATCGTCTTCTGGCTCGATCTCGATCCCCGCGTTTGCTGGATCAGATTCCATTGCGAGCCTTGCGGTCTCCGCAACGGCGTTGCTTCCTGGTGGTACAGCACCTTTTTGCTCTTCTTCGGCTTGCCGCGCTTTTGCCTCGGTCATTAGCCGTGCTATCTCGGGATCTTCCCCTCGGGTCTCAGGGGGAGTTTCTGTTGGCTTCCCCTTGAGTACACCCTCATCTTCCCAGCTCGGACGGTTGGGGTCCAAGACTGGAGACTTTTTCGTTATTTTCTTTGCTGGGTCCACTGCCTCTTTGGGAAGAGGTGTGGCGCGCAGGTTTACTGCCGGCTTGATTTTCTCGTCACCCTCGAGTTTGCCCTCAGTTTTGTATTTCTCATGGAGCGCATCGAATTCAGCTCCGGCGGCTGCTAAGAGGCGCTCATTTTCTTCGAGGGCTGCTTTTGACTTTGCTGCCTCGGCCTCCTTTCGAGCTTTTATATCATTATCCCACTCTTTTCTATTCGCAATCTGCCGTTCAAGCTCAGCCTTCTCTGCTTTATATTGCTCAGGATTTTCCTTCCATGCGGCGGGGACCTCTTGGCCTGGAAGTGGCGTAGCGCGAAGGTTTACGCTCGGGCGTTCCTCGGCAGCAATCTCTTTTCGGGCTGGCCGGCCACTATCCAAGGGAGTTGGCCTCAGATTGATGTCGATATTTGCCCCAAACTTGTTTGCGGCAAGGTCCCTTTTCAGTTGGAAATCGGCCATCTCTCGCTGGGCACGGAGTTTCTCGATCCTTTCTCGCTGGGCAGGGGTTATAGTCCCGGCTTTTTCTGAAAGATCAATCGGTGGCACCTCTCCTAATATAGGGGTATCTGAAAGGCTCTCACTCGGTCGGGGTTTCTCAGCCTCTTTTGTACTCTCTAGCGCCTTGCTGCTAGTATCGCCGAGCTCTACTCCAGCTGTTTCAACACCAGCGACGGTTTTTTCTTTGGATTCATTCGCACGAGCGAGCTGCTCGGGAGTCGCACCTGCTGCCTCGACACGCCCCACGCTCTGCTCAAGGCTCCCTTTGACGGTGCTCTCGGTACGAGCCCGCAGCTCGTGATTTTGTTCGATCTGTTCTAATAGCTCAGCCTTCCCTTCCGCTGTTTTTTCGAGCGCGGAAGGAGATTCCTTGAGTGCTGCGGCTTGCGCCTCGCCCGCCTTGATCTGATTTTCAATATCCTGCATCTCCGAATCTACTGCCGAAAGTTCACGTCGTGATTTTGCCATAGATTATTGGAGAGAGCTCTTTAGTTGCGCTATTTTCTCTAGTCGAATCTCCTCGAGGATCTTTTTAATCTCGGCGTCATGCTCGCGCTGGAGAGCGCCTACTTGGTCCGCATATTTTAACGCCGCTCCCTTGAGTGCCTGTGCTGCCTCTTCGTTTGTCATATAGGTACAATGGTAGCACTCTCTCTCCTGTGGATACCCTGTGTATATCTTTTAGCTTTGCCATTGCCTGGCACTTGCCAAGGTGCTACCCTTTTCATATACAGACCTTGGCCGATCTCCCTCCCTGTCCGCCCCACCGCTTCCCCTTCACGATACCTATTTGGGCACTCAAGAACCTATAAAAGCCCCATTTACCAACGGTAAATCGAGGCATTCTCATTATCGGACAGCTCTTTCCTCCTTTGCGAGGGCTGTTTCGCCATTTCTCGTAGCTTTTTCGCTTCTTCTCGAGCCAGCAACGGCCGTCGCAAGCTTCTTTTCCGTCGTTTCGGGCTTTTTTGAGAAGGAGACGCCTCTCCATCGAGGGCCGGCGGTTTCGAGCCAGACGATGCCTCTTCTTGAAGCGGTTGCCAACCCCGATCCAAAGGCCAGCCATATCATCGACCTTTCTATTGTAGACAAGAGCGCTCTTTTGGCGGTCTCTGGCCCGCTTGGGACCGATGCAGATATCGAGACGGCCTCTCCCTCGCGCGATCAGATTAGTGTGTACGTCGTACGCGAAGGAGATACGCTTCAGGTGATCGCAAAGCTTTTTGGAGTATCGGTGAATACCATTATCTGGGCAAACAATCTTGAGAAAGGTGCTGCAACTCCCGGACAGACCCTCGTTATCCTTCCTGTTTCCGGAATCACCTATACGGTCAAAAAAGGCGACACGCTCGACTCGATAGCAAAGCGGCTCAAGGGCGATGCTGAGGAGATTGCCGACTTCAACGGAATTCCGCGCACTCATACGCTTGCTGTAGGCGACGAGATCGTGGTGCCTGACGGCGAAAAGGAGGCGCCGGCACCGAAGGCAAAGCCAAAAGCGAAGACACGCCTTGGTGTCGCACTGCCTGACAGTGCCTATTTTGCCTGGCCCGTCCCTGCAGGCGTACGCACGCAGGGCATTCACGGACACAATGGCGTAGATATCGGTGCCTCTACAGGTAGCTCGGTTGTCGCATCGGCCGGGGGTACCGTGATCGTGGCTCGAGGAGATGGAGGGTGGAATGGTGGCTACGGCAACTATGTTGTTGTGTCGCACGCCAATGGCATGCAGACGCTCTACTCGCACCTCTCTTCAGTTTCAGTAGTGGTGGGCAAAGTGGTAGGCAAAGGCGCAAAGCTCGGAGCTGTCGGAAGCACGGGGCATTCTACGGGGCCGCATCTCCACTTCGAGGTGCGTGGCGGCAAAAACCCCTTCGGCTACTAGGACGGTCTAAAATCCCCAACTCCGTCGTTGTCTTCGTCGGGAAAACCCTCAACGTACCCCATGTACGTCTCAGGCTTTCCCTCCTTGCCGCCTCGGATTTGGCGATTTTATCCTCGTCCTACCTTGAGCCACCAGCAGTGGATTATTCTCAAAATACGTTGTTATTTCAAGCTAAAAGAGCTTGACTTTTTAATAAAAAGGTGCTATAATATAGGGGTATCAAATTAGGTTTGTCCTGTTTGAAAGTGGCCTGCACAAGTAGGGGTCAAAATGTTCTCGACATTAAGTGGGGTTTGAAATGGACGACAAGAAGAAGCGCTGGCAGAAGAGCAGGATCACGCTCGAGGTTAAGTACACGGGAAGCGACAGGAACTGGGGCAATGTTCCAGTTACGCCGATGAACCCGATGGTTACCGCAGCGATCCTGGGCAACTGGGCAAAGGTGGCCGACATGGTCGCTGATAGCTTCGAACTTCCGCCTAATGGTTGTTTCGAGTGGACACTCAACCTCGATGGCGGACGGGACAACTGGGAGCCGGAAGACCACGAGGGTTTCAAGCCGATCGGGGTTGCCACGGTGGACGTCTGGGAATACTCCGGCAAGGACACCAAGATCCGATCGAGTGACTACAACCTCTTCTTTCTCGAAGATGGGGCGTATCCGAAGGGATACCACAACCCCGTCAGCATTGAAGAGATGGCCAAGGCGATCATCGCCCACCTCGTCGAGAACGTCGAGATGTGGAAGGTCAAGAACGGCGAAAAGAAGTACCAGTAAGTTCTCGAGAACTTCTCCAAAATCTCGAATGGTGATCTCGGAGGCACCAGACAGACGTCAAACAGCCTCCCCTTTACTTTGATCATGAAGACAGCAAGTCTTCGTGATCAGACAGAGGAAAGTTCTTTACATATTGCGGAGTCTCGAATTGAGTTTTGAAAGGTGCATATACCGATGGAAAACTCCACTATGCACGATTAGTTCAAGATTCAGTTCGGGACTTTGAACCCGAGAAGGAGATTGCGAGTGCAGTTGATTAGGCAAGAAGTAGTTGGACATGATCTACCACATTTCCTCCGACAGGTGGCGAACAAGCTTCCTGATAGGTCAACCTTTCAGGAGACTGTCACCACCATCTTGAGGCGAACGGAGGGCCTTGATTTCGATCGTCACAAGACGTTTGAGGTTATTGCCCGCGCTGCGCTCGAGGTCGCGATGGAGGCTCCTCAGTACCGCGAGGCGATTATTGTGGAGGTGCAAATGAGGCGTCTCGAGGTGTTTCTCAAGCTGGAGGGACGCCCGAGTGTGTTCGGTTTCCATCACACGGGAGCACTCCGGGCAAACAAGAAGTACAAGGCGTACGATCTCTGGGTCAGCGTGCCGGATCACCATGCGGACGAATTTTGTTCGATGGGCTGGCTCGCTTCGCCCCAGAGCTGCTAGTCTCAACAGACCCCCAAGAGAAGACCCGCACGGTTTCTCCGGGGGTCTTTTCTTTTGCAAAATAGTGGTGCTGGGTGCGCTCCCAGGCAGTTCTTCAAAAAAAGCTTGCGCAGTCGCCCGCAGCAGGGTGCGAGCCTGCTTCTTGCTCAGCAGAGCACAGGCGCGACCGGGCGACGAGCAGCAACTGTCGAGCCCGCAGGGGTGAGAACAGTGGTTTTTGAGAAGAACCTACCTGGGAGCGAACGCAGAATGATACAATTGTTTTATGAACGTTTTCAGAACTGAGCTTTCAAAATCGTTTCGAGGAGATGTTGTTGACGACAGCGAGTCGCTCGAAGTGGCGAGCCGCGACGCGAGTCTTTTTTATGTGCGGCCACAGGTGGTGGTGTTTCCTCGCGACGCCAAAGATCTGGAGGTGGTGGTAGCGGCAGCTTTGGCTGCGCGTGCGGCGGGCGAAGATATTTCACTTACCCCGCGTGCTGCTGGCACCGATATGAGCGGTGGTCCCCTTTCGCAATCGGTCGTCGTCGACTGCATGCGCTACTTTACGAGCGTGCCAGAAGTGGGCGATGGAGTGGCGAGCACCGAGCCAGGAGTTTTTTATCGCGACTTTGAAAAGGCGACGCTCGAGAAAGGCTGGCTCTTCCCTTCGTATCCTGCCTCGCGCGAGATCGCCGCTATGGGCGGCATTATCGCCAACAATGCGGGTGGAGAAAAATCGCTCATGTATGGCAAGACCGCCAACTTCGTGCGTTCGATACGTGCTGTCCTTTCCGATGGGAACACATATCTGCTCCGAAAACTTTCTCGTGAAGAGCTTGAGGCAAAAAAAGCACTCACCGGATTTGAAGGAAAACTGTACCGCGAGATGCACGCGCTCCTGGCCGACAACTGGAAAACAATCAGTGCTGCTCGCCCACACGTCTCGAAAAATTCGACGGGCTATGCACTCTGGGATGCCTACGACCCGAGCGAAGGGTCGATCGATCTTTCAAAAATCTTCTGCGGCTCGCAAGGTACGCTTGGATTTTGGACACGTGCCGAGCTCGCGCTCATCCGACCAAAGACCGCGCATCGTACCGTTGTCGTGTTGCTCGATGACCTTGCCCGCCTCGGCGACCTTGTAAACACGCTTCTTCTCGCAAAGCCTGAAAGCATCGAATCGTTTGACGACAAGACGGTGCGTGTCGCGCTTCTTTATTTTGGCGACATTGTGAAACGGCTCAAAGGAAATCTGTTCACGCTTGCCTTCCAGTTTTTGCCCGAGTTTCTCGCCGTTCTTTTTGGAGGGATGCCGAAGCTGATCGTCGTAGCGGAGTTTACCGGAGAGACCGATGCCGCAGCGCTTGCTGCCGCAAACGCTGCGCAAGAGTCGCTTCGCTCGCTTGGGTATCGCACGCATGTCACGCGCTCCGAAAGAGAGAGCGAAAAGTTTTGGGTGATGCGGCGCGAGAGCTTTAGTCTTTTGCGAAAGCATACAAAGCATATGCGCACCGCGCCTTTTATCGACGACATCGTGGTGCCGCCGCGCGTGCTTCCCGAGTTTCTGCCCAAGCTCTATGCGATTCTCGATCTGTATAAAGCAAAGATGGTGTACACGATTGCAGGGCACGTTGGCGATGGCAACTTTCATATCATTCCGCTCATGGATCTTTTGGCACCAGGCGCAGGTGAAGTGATTCGCGAGATGTCTGGCAAAGTGTACGATCTTGTCTTTTCGTATGGAGGTTCCATGAGCGGCGAACACAACGACGGCTTGGTGCGCACCCCGTTTCTCAGGCAGATGTACGGAGAGAAGATGTATGGCCTCTTTGCCAGCACGAAACAGATCTTTGATCCGAACAACCTGTTTAACCCCCGAAAAAAGATAGTGAAGAGTGCAGAGGAGGCCGAAAAGTATGCGCTTGCACATCTGGATACAAAGGTGTAAACCCCCTTTGACAGAGTTTCTCTTCGGGTGTACACCCTGTGGAAACTTTTCTTGACGAGGTTTCACAAACTTCCCACTCCTCAAATCTTGAGTAACAAAAGAGCCGCTCCCGAAGGGAGTGGCTCTTTTCTAAACCATGCTAATCCGGTGTGATCGATAAAATTGTTGCCTTGCCCTCCCCAAAACAGTCTTCGACTGCAGCGAGTGTTTGTTCAAAAGTCACCTCATGAAGTTGCTCGAGATACTGGAGCTTGAGCTCGATCTTGCCGTGGAGTGCGAGGTCGTACATGGCATCTGCAAGGAGTGAGCTCGCTGTCTCTTCTTCGAGATCAAGCCCAAGGAGCGCTTCTCTTTTTTCTCGTTCAAAAATCTCGCGACCCTCTTCTTCGACGATCATCCGCAGTCTTTTTGTTTCGGCCAAGATCTCGTTTACCTGTTCGCGGCCGCAGTTCATGGTGAGTCGGTGAATGGCGATATCTTGATACAGCTCGTTGCGCACGGGCGCGGAGTAGACAAGCTTTTTCTGTTCGCGAAGCCGCTCAAAGAGACTACTCCCCAGTGTTCGCTTGAGCATATAGCGTGCTGCGTTTGAAACATGCGGAAGTGCCCGCGGACGGAGCACGAGCACTTCAGGAGAAATATTTTTGTCGTAGTGATGGTGGCCCAAGATCTCGCTCACATGGAGATGCAGCTCCTTCGGGCGCGGCAGATCTGTTTCGATAAGGGGCACTGCCCTGTAGCGCTCCCCCATACCTACTTCGTCGGCATCTTGTACAAAGTAGAGGTCAACAAGCTGCGCCATCTCTGTGGCGCTGATCTTCCCAATCGATACGAGGACCGTATTTTTATGCGTGTAGTGGTTCTTCCAGTGAGTGAGTGCATCATCGAGGGTGACCTGTTCGAGCATCCGCGCAACACCGGCGCTGTCGTAGTAGCGCACGAGGGGGTGCGCTTCGGGAAGAATATTTTTCCAGATCGCTCGTGCGATGGTGCGCTCGTCGTCGGTGCCGCGTTCTTTTTTTTCACGCTCCACGATGCGCTTTGGTTTTTCAGGATCAATAGCAGAAGGTGGCAGCCGAAAGATATCGTGCAGGTATGAAAGGCCTGCTGTTGCCCGGACCGCTTTGATGGCCGTCCACATATAGTCGACGGTTGTTGCAAAGCCTTGCGACTCGATGATGCCGTGCGTGAGCATATACTCTTCGCGCTCCCCTCGCGTGCGCCAGTGAGGGCGCTCTGCATCGACAATGCAATGTTCAACGAAGTGAGAAAGATTGTTGAGGTGTGCCGGATCTTGGCGGTGGCCAGCAAACACAATCACCCCGATGCCGTACCAATCGAGCTCGGGCATCTCTTTGTGCCAGAGCTCGATTCCTTTTGGAGTTATCTTTTTTTCGAAGTACCAGGGATCGTGTTGCATGGTTCATGAATCATGAAACATGAATCATAGATCATGAGATTCAGCATTCGCTCTGCGAATGCTGAACTTTTTCATGCTCTCTGTTTCATGCTTTATGAAAGCGTCTTAGGTCTATACTCGATCGCTTCGAGGATGTGCGCCGTTTTGATGGTGGGTGCTCCTTCGAGATCTGCGATTGTTCGCGCAAGCTTTATGAGCCGATGATACGAGCGAGCCGAAAGCTCGAGCTTGTTTGCTGCGTGCGTAAGAAGTTCTCGCTCAGCATCTCCGAGTCGTGCATGTAAGCCGAGGTCGCGCACTCCCATATCGGAGTTTGTGCGCACCTGCTTTGCGGAGATGAAACGCGCTCGTTGTATCTCGCGTGCTTTTGCTACTCGCTTGGCGATCTCCGCTGTTGCCTCGCCGCTCTTGGCTCCCCTCCCGAGAGTCTCAGCATCGACGCGCCCCACGCTTACCCACATGTCGATTCGGTCCACAATCGGTCCGGAGAGCTTTCGCTCGTAGCGCGAAAGCTCTGCACCAGTGCAGACGCAGGCGCTCCCTTTTGTGCTTCGTTTGCCGCACGGACACGGGTTCATCGTCGCAATGAGAATACAGTTGGCTGGAAAGCGGACTGTCTGCCGAGCACGTGATACGCTGATCACCTTGTCTTCAAGGGGCTGACGGAGTGCTTCGATGACGCGCCGCTCGAACTCGGGAAACTCATCAAGAAACAATACGCCTCGATGTGCGAGGGTGATCTCCCCAGGCTTCGGCCCCGAACCACCACCTACCAAGGAGACGTATGAGGCGCTGTGGTGTGGCGTCCGTAGCGGCGCCTCGGCAATGTACTCATCTTCAAGAGTACCTGCCGCCGAGTGGATACCCGTCACCTCAAGTATCTCATCAGCTCGAAGTGGTGGAAGGATGCCGATAAAAGCTTTGGCGAGCAGCGTCTTGCCTGTCCCCGGCGGCCCGCTCATGGCGATATTGTGTCCGCCTGCTGCGGCGATCTCGAGACCGCGCTTTGCGGTGGGCTGTCCCTGAATATCTTCAAAATCTACAGATGGTGGCGAGAGACGAACGGAGGTGTTTGTCGAAGCGACGGGAGTGATCTTTTTACCCTCGGGTGAAAGGTGCGTAATCAGCTCGTGGAGATGCCGTACCGGGTAGACGCGTATCCCCTCGATGAGAGCTGCTTCGCGCGCGTTCTCCTCGGGGAGGAATAGATCGGTAAACCCTTTCTTGTGGGCTTTTTGGGCGATAAGGAGAGAGCCGTGGATGGGTCGCAGCGCACCTGAGAGCGCGAGCTCTCCAATAAACAGCTTTCCTTCCGGATCAAAGTCGAGCTCATCAAATGCAAGGAGGTGTGCAAGGGCTATGCCGAGGTCGAACACCGGACCCTCTTTCCGTATGTCGGCTGGTGCGAGCGAAACTAAGATCTTCTTGTTCCCTTTCTGGATAGACGGAAAACCGCTGTTTTTGAGAGCAGCGGTAATACGTTCTTTTGATTCGCGAACAGCATTGTCGGGCAACCCTACAATCGTATGTGATCGGAGCCCGCGCGAGAGATCTACTTCAATGTCTATGATATCTGCGGTAAGTCCAGAAACTTGGCCTGCGTAGATATGAGAGGACACAGTGCGTAATTAACGAGCGTGCTCTATGCAGGTGAGGGCGGCGGGGTTTGCGTGAAGGCGCTCTATAGCGATCTCGTGCAAATCTCCTCCAATAGAGCACGTACCGTAGCTTCCTTCTCCTATTCGCTTGAGTGCTTCGTTCACTTCACTCAGGCGCTTTTCAAGATTTGCCTCTACTGCTGAGCGCTCTTCGAACTGTTCAATATCAGTAGCTGCATCTTGTGGGTCGGCCTCGCGCTCAGGACCTGCGGCGCCTTCCTCTTTAATATCTGACTCGGTTGCAACCCAGTCCCCTGCCTCGTTTACTCCAAGGTGGCCTAGCTCCGCTTCGAGCTTCTTCTTTTCTGCGAGGAGTGCATTTTTCAGTTCTTCGGTATTCTGCATAGTGATATGTAAATAGGTTGCTTATATGATATCAGACGGGAAGGAGAGATAAAACTATAAAAGTAATCTCCTTAAGGCGTTCCTCAGCGCCCAGATTCAAGGCGCTAAGGAGAGATAAAGCTGAGCTGTAGATGGACCTACTGCGAAGCTTTTCTCGACGAAGGCAACGATGAAGATGGGATGCTGAGGGATGCCTTGGTACAAAAAGACCCCCAATCGTCGAGTGTCGTATGGGCTAATCTCTTTTGTCGGGCGTGACAGATGGCAGAGAAAAGCTCAATGGAGCTCATTTTCGAGTGGGGATCTTGTAGATCCGGCGTAGTAGAGGAATAAGAAGCTTGAAAGTTCATGGGAACTAAAGCTTCGTTGGATATCGTGGCTGACGATATCCGAAGGTTTGCCAATGGATGGCAGTGAGTTGCTTAGCGTTTTACTCGTGAGAGTGGTGTGCTAGCTATCACGGACCTTAATAATAAGTCCAATGGATGAGACACAATGATTTTGACAGGATGACCTGTCGAGTCTTGAACTCCAAGAAGAGTTCCGGGAAGAAATCTCGATGCTCGCTCGAGAACTTTTCTCGGAACTCTTCACTATCTTATTCGTATACTACGAAACGGATGTGAAGGTACTAATAGATCTGAGAGAAGTGTAGCAGGCAGGAAAAGGAGCGCAACCCCTTGCCTGTGGATAAAGGACATAAAGGTCTTTTGTGTATGTCCTTTATGCATACTGATCTGCCCTACCTTCTACTGCGTCACTGGCTGAGGAGCTTGATTGCGACATCAGGCAGCAATCAAGAGCCGGACTGAACGAAGGTGAAGGAGGCGGGGTCGCGGCCAATTTTAGAAAAAATTGAGCTGTGACTGCAGCAGACTCGAAAAATTGCTTACTATCACTGTGTTACTGGCTTCGGAGTATGTAGGCGTCCCAAAACCTCATAAAACACAACGTCGCTTTGGGTTATGAGGAGGGTTTTTCGGTCGAGAAAGCTATAGAGCAGGATCGAGTTTCCCCCGGCATCCACTTCTCGCCTTATGTCGGTATTGCGCAGGGTGTCGTCTTTCCAGGAGAGCGAGCCCGCGAGCTGCTCGTTTGGATTGCCCCCAAGGAGCGGAATAATCTCGTAATGAAGGCGTTCCTCCCAGGTGAGCATGCCGGCGTAGGCGCTTTCGTACGAATCGAGAGAGAGAAGGAGAAAAGGCGACTTTTCAGAGCTTGTGTATACGCCATAGAGGAAAGATCGCCCGAGTGATCGCACAAGGGGGCTTGGTGCCTGAGGCAAAAGTGCTGAAAAGAAGCTTTGTGCATCAAGGATCTGCTCGGTGCTGCCATTTTTGATGCTGAAATAGAGGTATTCGAGAGTGTTTTTCTTTCCCGATACTGCATTTCTTGCCTCCCCGATCACTTTTTCGGCATCGGCAAGGCTTTTTGTCGCGGAAAGGTCTACTTGAGTAGACTTTTCGGCAAAGATGATCGGCTCGGGTGGCGTGAGGCCTCCAGCGGTCTCTGGCGCATCGGGGTATACAATGTCATACACAAAAGCGACGAGAAAAAGCAGGGCAAAAAGGGCCACAATGACTGCACCGACGGTTTTTAGCGAAGGGATCTGGAATCCTTGACCCAACACGCCCCCTCGGGCCGCCCCTGTGCTTCGCCGCCTCTTCTCCTCAGCGAGCGCAATATCCGTCTGGGTGATATTTTTTGTTTCTATCTCGGAGGCGATATCTGTACGAAAGGTGCGCATCACCGACTGCTTTGGCGGAAGAATCCCCGAAGAGTTCTCTCCGGATGTGGGGATAGGGCTTGGGTTTGGCTGATTTGGGTTAGTGTCGGGGGGCATGAAAGCTGTTTTTCAAGGCCTCTCGCTTGGCGAGCGACTCTTTTGCTGACTGTTTCTGGTCTGTGCGGGCTTTTGGTAGCGCTTCTCTCATTATCCCAACTATCTCGCGAACTGCTCGCATCCCCTCGAGAAGCGCTGCATGTGCTGTCGGCAGGGTGATCCCCTTGTTTTTCACATCGAGCTGGAGGGCGGTGATCCCATCCTCGGTACCTGCGATTTTGAAGTCCATGTCACCAAAATGATCTTCTGCGCCCTCGATGTCGGTAAGGAGAGTACTTTCGGTCTCCTCGACAAGCCCGATTGCTATCCCTGCCGTATGTTTGACCGGCACTCCTCCGTCGAGGAGAGCGAGAGTCCCTGCACATACGGACGCCATCGAGGTAGAGCCGTTGGAGGCGAACACCTCAGAGACGAGCCTGAGGGTATACGGAAGGTGCTCTCGGGGCGGCAGAGCATTTCTGAGGGCCCGCTCTGCCAAGGCGCCGTGGCCTATTGCGCGACGGTTGGGCGAACCGATCCTCCCCGTCTCACCTGCGGAAAAAGGGGGAAAGTTGTAGTGGTGAATAAAATGCTTTTCAGTGGAAACCTCCATTCCATCCACGAGGAGTTTCTCATCTGCTGATCCGATGGTGAGAAACGTAGCAACGTGCGTAGCGCCTCGATAGAAGGTGCCAGAGCCGTGCACGCGCTCAGAGATCCCTCCTGCACGTGCAGTGATCGGGCGGATCTCAGCTGGCGCACGTCCGTCGAGGCGCACCCCTTTTTCTATACGGGAGCGGAGTATCTCTCGAGTTGCTTCTTCAAAAAAAAGTTCTGCAATCGGTCGTGGCGTCTCGGGAGCATTTTTCCCGACGATTGCCATCCACGCCTGCTTGGCCTCCTCAAGAAAGGGGTGTTTTGCGAAACGGTTTTCCGAGCGGGCTCTCTCGTCGAGTTTTGCGGTGAGGGCTCCGGCAACACCTGTCTTAAACAGGTCTGGAAATGAGGCTGGAAAGACTGGCTTTTCACTGGTGCGTTTTGTGCGGCCCTCTTTTTCTCTGATCGACACAATCCAGCTCTCTACTTTTTCGCACTCCTCGATTCCCTTCTCGAGCAGAGAGTGGAGCAGCTCGGGCGAGCTTTCAGCGCCGTTGCCGTCGAGCATTACGATCTTCCCTTCTCGAGCAGCAAGCACAAACTCGGCGTGAAGCTCCTCGTTGGTGTTTGGATGTACGATGATCTTTTCCCCGCGAAGCCCGATGCGCACGGCACCAAGAGGGCCATCCCAGGGGATATCTGAGATCGAAAGCGCGATAGACGTGCCGATAAGGGCAAGCACGCCTGGCTCATGCATTTCATCTACAGCAAGCGCTGTCGCTACTACCTGCACTTCGTCGCGTAGCCAAGAAGGGAAAAAAGGTCGAATTGCTCGGTCGATCATCCGCGAGGTGAGGGTTGCCTCCTCTGAAGGGTGGGTTTCGCGGCGCACATATTGGCTGCCAAGCAAAACACCGCGAGCGTAGTAGCGCTCTTCGTAGTCGACCGTAAGAGGTACGAAGCCACTGTCTGGGCGGCTTCCCTTTTTCTGCACGCACGCGACGTGCACTACGGTCTCGCCTTGCTTCATGAGCACCGAGCCGTGAGCCTGATCGGCGAGGTCGCTAATATGCGCCTCGATCTTCGCACCTCCGCCGGGAAGAGTGTAGATCCGATCAGCCATATTATTCGCTCGCGCTTTCTCGCGCTTCGCCTCCGCCCATCTCCTTTGGTCCCTTGTCTCGTCCCCCACGTCGGCGATGCCCTTGCCCTGAAGAGGGAAAGCGTCGGAATGTGCCTACCAAGTAGCGCTCAGGGGATTCGCCAAGATCAATAAAGTCGTCTACCACTTCGCGCAGTTTGCCCGATGTGTTCTTTCCAAATGCGAGCACCTCCACTTGCGCCTGTGCTTTTAAATATTCAACGAGCGGTACATAGTCGCCATCGCCCGAGGCAAGGATGATTACGTCGAGTTTTGGGGCGAGCTTGATAGCGTCTACAGCGATACCCACATCCCAGTCTGCTTTCTTCGCTCCTCCGTAGAAAATCTGGAGGTCTTTGGTCTTCGTCTCGATACCGATCTTCTCGAGCGCTTCAAAAAACCCTTTCTCTTCCCCTGACTCTGTGGTGATGACGTATGCGATTGCGCGCACAAGGTGTCGCCCCGCTACGGCATCTTTGAGGAGGTTTGCGAAGTTTACCCGTGCGTTGAACAGGTTCTTCGCTCCGTGGTAGAGGTTCTGTGCGTCAATAAAAACTCCGACTCGCTGATCTGCATGCTTAACGATTGCCATTCTATATGAAAATAAAAACAAACACTTTTAAAAAGGAAACATACGATTCTGCCTTTAGTGTAGCACCTTCTTTTGTGCACTCAAAAAGAGAACCGGCTGCCACCTAAAAGGTGGCAGCCGGTTCTCTTTACCTCGGTAGTTACTTCTTGAGCTTCAGTTTCTTCAAGAGCGATTCAAGCACCTTTGGATCGTGCTTTTCCATATATTTGATATGGGAGCGGCGGTCGGCAACCATTGCCAAGAGGCCCTTGCGCGAGTGGTTGTCCTTGCGGTGAGTCTTCAAGTGCTCGGTCAGGTCCTCGATCGATTCGGTGAGGAGCGCGATCTGTACAGCCGAAGATCCGGTGTCCTTGTCATGGATCCCGTACTTCTTGACGATGTCTGCTTTTTTCGTTGTCGAAAGCATATGTTTTGTGAGTAGCACTATACCAGAAGGTCAAAAACACCGCAAGAGATCCGCTTCTTGGGTCGAAGGCGGGCGATCCGCGATATACTAAGAGCGTGAACGAAACGCTCAACCGCTACCTCGAATATATAGAGATCGAAAAAGGCCGGGCCGTGCGCACGGTAGAGCTGTACCACCGCTATCTGGGAGCATTTTTTGCCTTTACGAAGCCTAAAAAGCCTTCGGATATCACCGACGAGCGTGTACGAGAGTTTCGGATTCATCTCAACAGAAAAGGGCTCAATAAGAAGACGCAGAACTATCACCTGATCGCCCTGCGCTCGTTCCTCAAATGGTGCATCAAAATGCGCCTTCCCTCTCTTGCGCCCGAGCGCATAGAGCTCGCCAAAACCCCCGAGCGCGATCTCGACCTTATCACCTTTGAAGAGCTCACCCGCCTACGAGCCGCCCCCTCGGGGAAAGACGAAAAGTCACTTCGCGACCGCGCTATCCTTGAGCTGCTCTTTTCGACAGGGCTGCGCGTCTCAGAGCTTGCGAACCTCAACCAGGAGAGTATCGATTTTGCTCGTGACGAGTTTTCGGTGCGGGGCAAGGGCTCCAAGGTGCGCGTGGTGTTTCTCTCCACTGAGGCGAAAGATGCGGTAAAAGAGTATCTCAAAAGGCGTACCAACATGACGAGCGATGCCCTTTTTGTAAACTATGGTCCCCTTTCTGGCAAAGAGAACGATTCTCGGCTCACTCCCCGCTCGATCGAGCGGATGATTAGCGGCTATGCGATAAAGGCAGGCATTGGCAAAAAGGTGACGCCGCACATCATTCGCCACGTGTTTGCGACCGATCTTCTCTCAAATGGGGCTGATATCCGTGCTGTGCAGCAGATGCTCGGCCATTCGAACATCATGACGACCCAGATCTATACCCACATCACCGACAAACACCTTCGCGATGTGCACAAAAACTTTCACGGGAAGAGGAAGAAGTGATTGAAAACAGGGTTCAACCTTGTAGCTACAAGGTTGAACCCTGTTTTGTAAATCCTGATAAAAAATAGAGACCCCGGCCGCGATCCTCTTTCGAGAATCTGCTTCCGGGGTCTTTTCGTTCAGGGCGGATGAAGGGTTATCCCTTGCCGCCCTGGTTCGGGTGGCTCTTCTGCCAGCGCGCGGAGAGGACCTGCGAGAGGTCCTGCCACGTGCGGTCGTAATCGAGCCACGCCTTTCTGAATTCGATGTAGAAGGCGTTTTCGGGCGGGGCAATCTGTGCCTCGACCAGCACCTTCCGCTCGATCGTCTGGTTCTCGTTCGCGAGCTCGCTCCACTGTCGCATGGCGACCTGGTAGCTGCTCGACTCCTGAGTCACCTTCTCGTCCGCGAGGAGCTTCTTGAGCTCTTCCCGAGCGTTTTCGATCTTCCTAGTCTGGAGGCTGAGCAGGCTGTGCTGCCAGCTGCTCGTAGCGAGCTGCGGTGGTGGCGGCATCGGCGGAGTCATCACCATCGGCGGCGGCATGGGCGGCGGTTCCGGCGTCACGATCATCAGGTTGCCCTGGGGGACCGTCACTTCCGGCTTCACCGCGTTACCCGAGGGGATCGCGACTGCGTTCTTCTCCTTGATCTTGCCGATCCCGAAGGAGAACGTGCTACCCACCTTGGCGGACGAAGAGAGGTTGTACCGGAGCGAGAGCGACTTCACCATGCCGCGAGGCGTGGCGAACCGACTGCTGAACGGCACGTAGTACGTGGCGCCCGACTGCTTGTCCGGGTTGAGGACCTGCGAGCCCTCATTGTACGTGACCGGTCCATCGCAGAGCCGGACGTTGGTGACGTCGGTAGCCCGGAGGCCGCCGTCGTAGGTGAACGTGATGTACATCCCCATGGTGACGATATCCGCACCCGACGCGCTTGCATCGAAGAGGAAGTTCGCACCCACCTGGTCGATGCTGCCGGCGGCCGCACCCTGCCCTGGCGGGGCTTGTGACACCGAGAGCGCGAGCGACGAGATCCGGAGCTCCACCTGCCCGAGTTCGAGCAGGCCGCCGGCGAGCCGTGACACCTTGTTCGTGCTCACGAGCTTGCCCCAGCGAGGGAGGTTCGCGAAGACGGTCGTCCCCACGTTCTTCTCCGCCCGGAAGCGCGCTCGCAACAGGTGCGTGCACTTCCCGACCGGGAAGGTGACCGTGTCCGTGAACACCAGCCGCAAGTAGCGCTTGCCGTTCAGGATCTTCCGCACTCCATCGACGGGGCCGGCCAGGACCTTCCCCTGCTCGTCCACGATTGCGGCGTTGTCGATCTCGAAGTCGGCGCCTTCGAGCAGGAATTCGATCCTGCTCTCCTTGCGCGGCTCCTCGGTGACGTTAGTCTGGAACACTGCGAACAGCTGGTTCGGGGCCATCTCACCCACCGTGTAGGGCGGGCTCGGCATGGCCGAAACCGTCGTGTCCCCTTTGCTCTCGACGAGCGCTGCCTGTGCAGCCGCCCCTGCGCTGCTCGTAGCGAGCAGCGCAATCGCGGCAAACACCATTCCGATCCTCATCTCGTTTCCTCCTTGTTTGTCGCCTGCGCATGCAAGCGGTCCGTTAGAGAAAGTACAGTATATTACTCATCTTGTCAAATTTCTTCCTGTTGACCATATCGCTATTTGGCCTCAGTATGCGATATGGAGGTGGACAGTATGCATCTGAAAGCGATCCGAGGCGGACTGTCTGTCTCGGAAAAGGATCTTCGCGTCGAAGAGGCTGACATGCTTGCGATGGCTTTCGACATCGTAAGTTTTATCCGCCATATGCGGGAAGAAGGGTCGGAACAAGAGCTCTATCGAGCCCTCGCCCTCAAAACCCTGCGGCGCTTCAACTATGGATCGCGCCGAGGCATCCCGCTCTACTTTGCGATGCGGGTTCGCCATGCCATGCTCGAGTACGAAACAGACCACGACCTGCGCAAAGCGCGGCGTGAGAAATAAGGGGTAGCAGACACAATCGCTCTGCTGCCCCTTTCCCTTTTCTCCCCAAAATAGGCAAAGAAGAGCTCAAAATAGAAAAGCGGCACTCTGGCGAGTGCCGCTTTGTCTTCGCTTGCCTGCTTTATTGCCGGGCCATTTTCCACAGTGTTTCAAAAAATTGCCGATAGCTGCCGGCTACAACGGTGCTCGTAATGGTAAATCGCGTTACCGGTTCGCCGTAGATGTTGAATCCAAGCGAATCAGGCCACACATTCGTGTTTACTGATCCGGTAAAGAGACCGGGCAGTAACTTTATCTCAAACTTTTCTCGTTTGCCGTGCGTTTTTGCGAGAGTTGCGCGCTGTCCCTCGCTGCCGATGTAGCGGATTGAGATACTCTTTTTGCGTCGCAGACTATCGTACGTATTGAGCCGCTCCCCCATTGTTTCATAAAACTGGTCCCCGGTGCCGCCGATCACGAGGAGCTCGCTCCCTTCCTCTGCTTTTTCAAGAAGGTCGAATTCGTGAGCGATATACGACTCTTTCCCCTGGTATACCTCAAACTGTTGTTCTTGAGGTAGCACCATCAGCTTTTCAAGTTTCCCTACCAATGAGTCGGCTAAAAGCTTCTGTTGGTCGATAAGTCGGGCTATCGCTGTCGGGCTTTTGGCCGAAAACTTCTTTCTCCCCCGTTTTATCACATGCTGCGTAAGTCCTCGTCCCTCGAGGCTCTCGAGTGCCTGGTATACATATTGCCCGTGGAGGCCCGTATCCGTGATGATTTTTGAGCTTCCGGACTCTCCGTGGCGTAGGAGCGAGAGGTACACCAGGGCCTCTTTTTCGCTCAAGCCGAGCTTCCGGAGGTCCTCCGTCAAAAGTAGTCCTTCTTTTTCATCAAGAATAAGTGACATATGTATAAAATAGCCTTTATTATAAATACTATTATATCATATTTTTATCATCAAAATATATTGACAAAGTAGTCCCGCCGTGCTATACTTATATCAGAAAGTTAGGTTAGCTCAGGTCGAGCGAAGCCCCTTGAAAAGGAGAATCCAATGAAGATCCTCGTTATCGAAGATAATCCCCTGCACATCGCTGGCGCCAAGGCCCAGCTCAAGGGTCACGATCTTACGGTCGCTGACTCCCATGAAAAGGGTCGCGTACTTCTCAACAAGTACCACGGCTTCTGCCCCACTTACGAGCAGATCGACTTTGACGTCGTCCTTGTCGATCTGATGATGCCGCCGAGTGAAGCTGGCCTTGAACGTAATCTGGGTTTTACGGAGAGCGAGATGCCGATGGGTATCTTCCTCGCCCTCATGGCAGCGACGAGAGGCGCGAAGTATGTGGCGGTGGTTACTGACATGAACCACCACAAGCATCCTGCCTCCGCCGCCCTCGACATGTTCAACAGACCGTTCTCTGTGAACGGGGCAACTGTTCGCCTTGAGAACTACAATGTTCTTGGGCGGTTCCACATGAACGATCTCTCGAAGCGAGCCTCGCATGAAGAAGAGCGAGCCGACTGCATGAGAGAAGAAGACCAGAGCCAGCTTGTGCTCGTCAAGAAATGGGCTCGTATCCTCGAATCCCTGCTTGATCCGACGAGCAAAGATTGCGAGTGATACAACATTAGCGATCGAAAGGAGGCAGAAATGCCCGAAGGTTAAGATTCTCTGTCCAGAGGGTTGCAGCGCTCAACACTAAGATAGCGCCAATCCCCTGAAGCAAGCCCTGACATTACGTGTCGGGGCTTTTATTTACTTTATCAACCTAAGCAAGCTACGTATCCGTATTTGAAAACATCTGCCGCTTCTATAATTTTTTATAGGGCGAAGCCGTTTTCAGATACGGATTCTAGCGAAGCCTACTTCACCCAATGCTTCTTCCGAATCGCTTCGAGCTCTTTTTGTTCGGCGGCCTCTTTGGTGGCCTTTCCTGCTTCGCCGAGCGATTTAAGCTCGTCATCTGAAAGCTTCGCCATCTCCCCTGCCCGCTTTTCAAGATACTCCTCGGTGTTAAGTGTGGGGTCTTCGAGCACCTCTTCGAGGAGCGCATGGAGAATAAACCCAATTTTAGGGCTTGGAGGGAGTTTTGTAGTTTCAATAATGCGTCCCCCATTGATCTTGAGCATCGCCACCGATACTGGCGCTCGCATCGCTTCGTCGATCATCGACTCATATTTGCGCAGGCGGTACGGCTTTTCCTTGGGGCGGCCCATCCCTATTCTGTCGCAGGCGCGCACTTTCATGAGGTCCCATACGAGCTCAGGGCCCACATTGCGCACGATGCGGCGCACTGCGGAGAGGGTGATCTTGTCGATATCAGAGAAAAAGAGGTGGTAGCGCACGAGCTTCGCCACATCTTCGATCATCTGCTTCGGATAGCGCAGGCGGGCCATCAGCTTGGCTGTGATCTTGGCCCCCACCACATCGTGGCCGTAGAAGGTCCAGTCTTTCTTCTCTTCGCTCCATACACGCGTCGCAGGCTTGCCGATATCGTGAAAGAGGGCCGCAAGGCGCACATGGAGTGGCCAGTTGTTGTTCCCTGCATGGTCGAGGGCGCGAAGGTTGTGTTCCCATACGTGGTAGATATGGTCGCCGTTCTGCTCGATGCCAAGCCCCTCCTCTACCTCAGGTGCTACGTACTTGAGTACGCCGAGGCCATGCATGAGCACAATCCCCTTCATTGGGTTTGGCGACATGATCATCTTGTCGAACTCGTCGCGAATGCGCTCAGGAGAGATCTTGGCGAGAAGCGGTGCATTTTCAACGATCGCTTTTTCAAGATCGCTATCGATACTGAAGTCGAGTGTTAAAGATAGCCTGAGAGCTCGTAAAATCCTCAAGGCGTCCTCTTCGATGCGTTCATGGGGATTTCCTACGGCTCTGATGATTTTGTCCTTTATATCGCG
Organism: Patescibacteria group bacterium; assembly: GCA_040384765.1. GTDB lineage: Bacteria > Patescibacteriota > Minisyncoccia > Phycocordibacterales > JBBUBG01 > JAZKIQ01. The sequence continues at coordinate 48,377 of JAZKIQ010000004.1, forward strand.
TTGTCCGTTATAAAGGTCAACAAGGACAGCTTGCTCAGGGCTATAGGCCAATGCGTTGATAGTAAAATCGCGACGCTTAAGATCGTCTTCGAGCTTTGCGCTAAAGGTCACCTCATCTGGGTGGCGGGCATCGGAGTACTTCCCTTCCAGGCGGTATGGGGTCACCTCTACGATATCTTTGTTTCGATCCCCTGTTTCATGTATAACAACGCCGACTGTACCGTATGCATTTTCGTAGAATGTATGCTCGAAAGCCGCCTGGATCTGCTCAGGCATTGCATTTGTGGTCACGTCCCAATCCTTAGGCTCCTTTCCCGCCACGAGGTCACGTACGCATCCACCCACTAGGTACGCCTCAAAACCCTTTTTTGTAAGGGTTTCTGTTACATGTGCAACATCTTCGGGGATATGCAGGTTCATCGTAGTTCTGGTTACATATGTAACATGTAAAGATAAGTTTCACGTGAAACATACCTGTTTAGTTACATATGGAACTAAAGTATAGGTGGGCACGGGGAGAGTCGAACTCCCACCTCTTGCGAGATACGCTTCTGAGACGTACGCGTATACCAGTTCCGCCACGTGCCCTAGCTATCCATTCAATCCTCCATATAGGTGCTTAAGTACCTATATATGCAATGCACTCGGAGGGATTCGGTCACAGCTCGGTTTCTGGTGAAACCGGCCGCGACCCCGCCTCGCGCCATCGCGCTCCGGCTTTCGAACCCTCCTCGAGGCGCTTAAGGGCGCCTTTCTTGATGCACTCGGAGGGATTCGAACCCCCAATAACAGGTTCGAAGCCTGTCGTGATATCCATTTCACTACGAGTGCCCAAATTTGAGTATAGCAGGGGAGTCCCCGTTTGTCTTATTTTTTTGAAACGGTATACTGTCTCCATTGCGGCTATGGTTTAATGGTAGAACAGGTCCTTGCCAAGGATCAGATTCGGGTTCGATTCCCGGTAGCCGCACCAAAATATGGGAATCTCCAGGGTTCGAGTCACAGATAATTTTCTCCTGAAAATTTCTTCGACCCCGCCTCAGTCGCCTTCGCTCCTTCCGGGCTTGATTGCTGCCTGATGTCGCAATCAAGCCCGGTAGCCGCACCAAAAACGAGGGTAGAATAGGTAAAAAATTTGGACAGGTTATGCAAAAGACGGCATCAAAGAAAGTAAGGTTGACTGTTAACACCTGTGGATAAGTTGGGGGATAGAGTGGATAAAGGACGTCCGAAACGAGCCTGAGCGGAGAGGTAAAAAGAGGCATTTTCCCGAGATACCCTTATTTTACAACGATTGAGAAATGGACAAGCCCGATCACCTTCGTATCGGCCAGATGGGAGAAGAGCTCGTTTGTCTTTATCTGAGAAGAAGGGGATATCGCATTATTGAGCGAAACTATTTGAGAAAATGGGGAGAGATAGATATCGTGGCAGAGAAGGAGGGGACTGTTCATTTTGTTGAGGTAAAATCGGTCTCCCGAGAAACCCTTCCAACAGAGGAGATGCTTAGAAGGGGTGAGGGAGGATACAATCCTGCAGAAAATATGCACCGCTCGAAGCTCGAAAGACAGCGCCGTGTCATAGAGACATACCTTTTAGATCGATTTCGGGACCAAGAGCCATCCTGGCAGGTCGATCTTGCTTCCGTGTATTTGAGCTTGTCCTTAAGGAAAGCAAAGGTGGATCTCCTCGAAGATATTGACCTATAAGGTTTCCATAGAGCTTTTTGCGTGCTAAGATGTACGGGTTGCTAGAAATACGGGGCATAGTGTAACGGCTAACATTCTCGCTTTGGGAGCGAGCGACTCTGGGTTCGAATCCCAGTGCCCCGACTAAGTTGAGTGTAACGAAACGAAGGAGGGGCAAAGGAGCGCCCTGCGGCGCTCCTGCCTGGGATTCGAAGACCGCAGCGATGTTTTGCGAGCACGCAAAACCGCGAGGGGTGGCCGGCGAGTTTCCTGAGCGACGGCGAAGGAAAACTTGTCGGAGAATCCCAGTGCCCTGGCTAGATTTTGAATAG
>JAZKIQ010000004.1:50406-58241 GCA_040384765.1 Patescibacteria group bacterium
TGTGACCGAATCCCAGGACTGATTTGTGTGACGAAAAAGTTTTAGTCGAGGGAGAAATTCCCAGTGCTATTGCGTCTGCTTGGAATTTCAAAGATTTTCAAACGAGTGCTCTTGTGAGAAAATCAGAAAGTACCGAATTTGTTGGGTGGCTGGGTTTCTATATCGAATTTCTTAATATATCTCTATGTCCAAACAGATCCTTCCTTGGCTCGGTGTCGCCCTCGTGGTGATTGTTTCAGTTCTCGGCATTTTATACCTTGTAGGTCGCCAAACAGGTGCTACTACAGCTGGTACTCCGCTTTCGGTGGCTGTTTCTGCTTCTGACTGGCAGAGGGGAGCAGCAAGCCCGAAAGTAACCCTTGTTGAGTATGGTGATTTCCAGTGCCCAGCATGTGCGAGCTACTATCCGCTCGTACATGAGCTCGAGTCAGAGTTCGCGTCGGATCTTTCCTTTGTATTCCGTCACTACCCACTTGGACAGCATGCCAATGCAATGCCAGCGTCTCGTGCTTCGGAGGCGGCAGGTAAGCAGGGTAAATTTTGGGAGATGTACGATCTCTTGTATACAAAGCAGAATGAGTGGGCAGAGAAAGGTGATGCCGCCGAGCAGTTCAGTGCATATGCACAGGCGATTGGCCTCGATCTTGCACGCTTTGGGGCAGATCTTGCCAATACAGAGGCTATCGATCAAAAAATCGCCGATCAGAAAAAGAGTGGTGATACTTCCCAAGTCCTCGGAACGCCAACCTTCTTTGTAAACGGCAAGAAAATTGCGAACCCTGGCTCGTACGCAGAGTTCAAGACGATTATTGAAAATGCACGAAAAAACCCTTAAAAAAGTAGCCTGGATTCAGGCAGTTGCCGCATTTATTGGTTTTCTGGATGCTACATTTCTCACGGTTGAGCACTATGCTGGCCTCTCGCTGCCGTGCATTACCGGAGCCGCATGCGATCTCGTCACAAAGAGCGTGTACTCCACGATAGGGCCGGTGCCGATCTCTCTTCTTGGAGCGCTCTACTATCTTACGTTTCTCCTCCTTGCCGTGTATGTGATTCAGACGGGGAGCGAGCGTATTGCGCGCATGGCGTATCTTCTCTCTTGGTCGGGCTTCCTTATATCGATTCTCCTGGTCTCGCTTCAGCTTTTTGTGCTCTACGCAATCTGCATCTACTGCATGGGATCTGCAGCAAGCTCGACGCTCTTGTGGCTTACGAGTATGTACGGTCTTCGGCAGCTTAAAAGAGAAAAAGAGGGAATACAGATTACCTAGAGAACAAAAAAAGAACCCCGAGAGGGGTTCTTTTTTTGTTCTCTACTCTACTTGAGCGATCCGCTGGCGTTCGAAGGCGAGTTTTGGGCTACTGAGGCCCATTGCCTCCTTAATTTTCTCCCTGATTGCTAGCTTTTCCTCGGCAGTGAGAGAGATATCCTCCTTCGTTGATTTAAATACGTTTTTGAGAGTATGTAATGTATGAATCATGTAAGCTGTCCATCCAAAAGTAATCGCATTTTTTGAATTCCTCGGTGAATGCGAACAGATATCGCATTCTCGCTTTCCTTAAGAATCTCAGCGATTTCTTTTGGAGACAGATCATTGATGTACCGCATCGTAATTACGTTTCGATACGGTTCATCGAGGTTTTCTAGCATTCCAGCGACCGATTTCGCGTCGATTTCGCGCTCAGTCTTCGATCGCTCGTCAAATCCCGGGTCAAACCCTTCTTCCTGAAGCTTGTCGAGAGAGACGGTCTTTTTCTTCCGCATCTCATCGATGATCAGGTTGTTGGCGACACGGTAGAGGAACGAGCGCATCGTGTTAATGGTATGCCCCTCTGTCAGGTAGTGCCACGCCCGCAAGAACGTCTCTTGGGTTATATCTTTGGCCTTTTCACGATCGGATATCCGAAAGTAGCAGTGCCTAAAGATAGCATCGGCGTACTCATCGTATGCCTTAAGGAAGTCGCTTTGCATGGGTTATTTTGTGGCGCTTGAGTACGAGGACGTATCCAAGAGCCAAACTCTTTCTATTTGATAAGCAATACTCAACGTATATGCGTATGTGTCAAACTACACTTTTTGCCTCTCGTGTACGACGATGCCGTTCAAAAAGTGTGAACACGAACCCATAGTGCAAAGAACAGTGCTACCTATAAGTATGTGCTCCTCCTCGATAACTGCAAGTGCAGCTATACATTTTTGTGCATAACGGGTGCATAAGTGGCTATTTGCTTATAGCGTCTATCAAGAGCTGGCTTTCGCGGGGCAAAAGGTGGGTCGCAAAGTCGTGTACTTTTGGCAGAATATCTCCGGCGAGAAATGCAGAGAGGCCTTTTCCTGTTTCGGCGAGAATGCTTCGATCGATATGCGAGAGGGTGATACCGTTGAGCTCTTTTTCGGAGGTTTTTGTGCCTGCAGTGGTGGTGACGAGAATTCCAAGAAGGGTGCCGGTGTAGTGATCCACTACGGCGCCCCCAGACGAGCCTCCTTGTGCGAGAATATTCCCGCCAAGAGAGAGAAGATCAAGGCTGCCGGCCTTCTCAGAGGGGAAGTAGTAGCCGCGCTCTATTTTGCTTGCGGATGAAAGGGCGTACAGGTTGCGCTGGGTAGCAATACTTCCCACATACTCTGCTGGATACCCGGCAAGGAGCACGGGGTAGTTGAGTGAGGGGGTTTCAAAAAGTACGTCTGGGGAGAGATAGGGAAAAGAGGTGGGAAGCGGGTTGCCGGTAGCGCTGCTTGTTATCGCGAGGAGGGCATAGTCGTTCTCTCCGGTGCCTTGGGGGAGGGTGCTTACCAGGTTTTTAGCGTTTGCTTTTACCCAAGTTTCAGGGAGGTAGAGGAGTCGCGCGCGATAGGTTGTTTCTGCTGGGCTGCCTGTGCGTATTGTGCACGAGACAAAATCAGGCACGAGATAGTTTTCAAGAAGCATGTACTGGGCGACATGCGCATTGGTTAGGATGACGCCTCGAGGGTCGATGATCACGCCAGAGCCAGAGATGGGGTGCAGATATCCGCCCGATCGGGTGACGCAGATAATGTTTACGAGTGCGTTGCGTGTCTTTGCATTGAGCTCGGGGCCGGGAATGATGCTTCTTTTGGAGATGGGGGATGAGCTACTGGAAACAGTAGCAATTGTTTGGCTCTGTGAAAGGGAAGGGGTGAGAACCGAAAGAGGTTTGACGGGTGCAGCTTTTTTTACCGTTGCTGGTTTCGCTGGTATCTTTTTAGGAGTTGCTGCGGCAATCTTTTTTTTCAGCTCTTCTGTGGCTTTATCGACGTTGGGGTAGCTGTTTTGGGTGGCAGCAAGAGATAGAGGGGCGTTCGTGAGAACTGCCGCCACTAGAAAGAAAAATAGCGCGAAAGAAAGCCGAACAGTTGTCATCTTCATACTGACGTAGTATAGCGTGGGGTATTGCAAACACCAGCTCAACCGTTTTGGGCCTTCAGACTGGCCTCTGTGGAACTTTTTAGGGTTTCTTGCTACTCTTTGAGAACAAAAGCGGGATTAGTTTATCGGTAAAATGACGGTTTTCCAAACCGTAGAGGGGGGTTCGATTCCCCCATCCCGCATTGAATAAGGAGACGCGCCGACGCAATGAGATGCGGGATGAGCGAGCCAGCTGCATGGCTCGCGCGGGGAATCGAAAGACTTTTCCTTATTTTTGAGCAGTAAGCGAAAAAATGGAAAAGTACCAGGCCCTGTAAGCGGCCGATTCCCCCATCCCGACCTCTGCGACTAGGCGGATGGATCTAAAACCCCTTAAGTTTCTTTCTCCTCCCAGATACCCTTAAGGATCTCTCGCATGTTATGTGCAAGCGTCGCGTCGTGTATTTGCACGAGGTAGTGGGGTTTTTGGCGCGTGACCACCATGATCATGTAGTCTCCGGTGATCCAGGTGGTTGCAGTAACATCTTTTCCTTTCTTCCAAAATCGAATGAGCCGTCGGTCATACTCTTTTTTTGCCATCTTTCCTTCAATTTCATGTTCGCTTGAGAGAAGTTTGAGGACGAGATCAGGTGGACACGACTCTTTCCAATACCAATCGATCCATTTTTCATAATATTTCACAAACGTCGGGTCTTGATAGCCCCACCAGGTACCATCAGTCGCCATAATGCTCCGGTTCCACTCCGCGGTCTGCTTGTACAAGAACGCTTCTATGTCTTCTTCGTAGATAAAGGAGATCTTTGGAATAGAGTAGGGGGTATTTTTCGAGAAAACCTCCAGCTCCTTGATCGCCTCCGCGATAAGCGCCTTCTTTTCAGTAAGCTTTCGTTCCTCGCGCTTGCCAAGGTTGGCGAGGTCTTGCGGGGGAAGGGCAATCAAATATGCCTGCGGACCAGCGAGATCCTCCTGTATAACGCCCTTCTCTAGGAGTTCTTTAGCTACGCTATATACGGTGGAGCGGTTGATTCCGGTGAGGCGGGCTATGGCCGCAGGGGTAGTTTTGCCCTTTTGGAGCACGGCCAGGTAGACGCGGATCTCCTTTTCATCAAAACCAAGCTCTTCGAGCAGTTTTTCGATCATTCTTCTACCGTAACATGTTGTTGAAAAAGTATCAACAGAATAATACGTTTAAAAATAAGAATATATTTGAATAATAAGACTAAAATGTTGAGTTTATTTTGACATTTGACCAAAACCGAGGTATAATGTCTGGTAGAGATTGAGGTTAGGCGGGCACGTCGCTCGCTACCGCACCTTGAAATGGATGGTACAGGAAAGTGAAACTCGCATTTCTCAATATGCCTGATGGTGATTCCCTAGATAGCGAAGTGGCCTTGTCACTGTGTCAGCGCCAGGGAATCTTCAGGTGGAATGCCATGTTCATCCTGCAGTATGGGTTGGAAGGAGAAATTGAAATCATTGCTGGCCCAGTTGATAGGGCAGGTAGCGGAAAGTTCTATGAACATGCCGACTATGCTGTGCATGCCGTCGCTGGCGGTGGAAAGTTGTACTACATGGACGGGGTCGTCTATCTCACAGGAGATTCTCCGCAGTATGGGCCGATGAGCACCGACAATCTTTCTGAAGTGATGGAATCTTTCAGGAAGTATTTCGGCACGCTCGTGCTGATGGATAATCTTGTGGTGTATAACCCAACCGAAGGAAAGAGTTATATCGGATACGGAAAAGCCCTAGTCGAAGACCGTTAACAAAAGGGTGCCATCTGTAAGGAGAGTGTTTGAGTGTTCAAGTTCACTTTGCTCGTGCTGTCTCTTCTGTTCACTTCTGCGCTCTGTGCGCAGCCGTACGGTTTCGTCGAAGCGCAGAACTTTGCGCGAGATGGCAAGGTGCGGCATGCGCTCAACGCCTATGTGCACGGTGCGGGGAGCGGGAAGTGGGGATGGTCGGGGTTCTCGAGCACGAGCGGCACATACGCGCTCGCATATGCGGGACCGACCTACGCTCCCGCCAAGTGGTGCGAGCTGTCACTCTCGCTGGGTGTCGAGACAGATCCGAATCCGCTGCGAGGTGCAGTAGGCCTCTACCTTGCTAAAGGTTCCGACCGACTTCTCTATACCTATGAGAATGGAGGAACTGGTCCCTGGGAAAAGCTTATTGCTGTGCATGGGGTGAGTGACAGATTCGGATTTGGGATTTTCTCCCAATCGTTCAGAGGGACGGGGCCATACGCCGAGGTGAAGCTCGGAAAGGAAAAGAAGATCCTGCTGTACGGTGCATACCTCATGCGAGGGGAGGGGGATCAAGTGTTGGGTGCTGTTCGAATGAAGTTTTGACCGCGCAGAACTATCTGCGCGAAACGCCGCCCTCCGGGACGGCGTTTTATTTTTTTTATCTATTTTTCTCCATCAGCGTCCTCAGCGTTGCATTCGCATCAGTTGTCTTCGCGTGATCTTTAAGGAAGGCCAGAAGTGAGGAGATCAGGCGGACGAGCTCAGGGCTTTTGATCTCCAGAGCAAGTTCCTCATGGTGAATTATAAAGACTGCGGTGGATTTGAACACGAGCATGTCGACAGCATGATTTAGGTATTCTGCGTCGATTACCCTTACTGATGTTGATCGTCCTTCAAAATGTGATGCCCACTCTGCGCCAAAACGAGCAAACATTTTGGAGAAGTAGTCGTTTGGAAGCACTGAGTCGAGGATGATCCGATTCTTTTTAATCAGATCGTTGAGTGTATCGATACCGCCTTTCCCAAAGATGCGCTCGTAGCTGTCGCCGACCTCAGTGCTTTGAAGCCCAAAGATCCTTTCATCTTTATGACTTGAGAGAAGGGAAGTGATGAAGGTTTTGATCGCTTTGGACCCTTTGTGAAGAATAATCGTTCGGTTTTCAACGGATGCGATGCGAATACGCTCCTCCTCGCCAACTTTGAGTGCCTTCTCTGCACTATCAAGTAGGAGGCTTGTTTCGTCGTCACTGATGCGCTCCCAGTAGTGCTTTCGGTGTGCTATACGCCGGTGAACGAGGCCACGCTTCGAGAGGGAAGCGAGAGTGAGGTATATGGTTGGGCGAGGTATCCGGGTCTTTTCTGAAAGGAGAAGAGGTGTTTTCGCGAGAGAAAGCGCCTCGAGTACAAGCTGTTCATTGGGGGAGAGACCGAGGATTTGAGGGCCTTTTGGCTCTTTTTGCATACTAAAACAGTAGCATATGTCAGCTTTTCTGACAAACATATATATTAAAATAGGCTGTTACATAAAGGTATTTTAGGAAAGTAATGGAATACAATATAAAAATATCTTGTCAATGCTTATCTTGATATAATGGTGTGTAGATAGTTTGACGGGGTGTTGATCGAGGAGTAGTGAGTCTTTGTAACGGGGTCAGCAAGTCCCCGGAAGGAGTGCTAGATGAAAGGGATCGTTATTATCGAAGACAAGAGGGAAGAGCTTCTTGCTGCGATTGCTGCGGTAAAGGTGAAGCTGGGCATTGCAGATGTTGAAGGCAAGGGGCTTGAGATTGACGATATCGGTATCTTTCAGATGGGGTTCGAGTTGGTCGGAGGTATTTCGTTGTTCTTTGCTCACGACCTCACGACTGCAGATAAAGCCATCGAGTTTGCCCGGGAGAAGATGCAGCAGGGCATGGTGAAGGAGGTGTATGTCCTCACCGATCTCATGTTCCCTCTTCTCAAAGATGGGTCGGAACAAGCGAACGGTGTGAGCGTTATCCTTGACGCTGTTGAGGCGGGCTTCCCGGTAAGCGTTTGCAGTGATACCGACCATCATGAGGTCAGATTTCTTCCCAAATTGTGCCGAAATCTTCAAAAGTCGAATCCGAGTGCCAAGATAAACTTGGTGCTCGACAAGAAGGACTGGAAGAAGGCTGTCGAACTACTATTTTCTTGAGGAGGTGACTCGTGACACAGAGTAAGTATGAGCGCATGCTCGGAGCGGAAACGCTGGAGGAGCGCTTTGGGGTCTGGGTGGGTCGATGGGCCGCAGTTGTATTTGTGGCCTGGTGCTTTGCCTGGATCGTCACCGCGATCCTTTGCGAATAGTCTGTGTGCCAAGAACCCTATGTATCCCTCTGGATGCATAGGGTTCTCTTCTTTCTTGTCACCCTCCCCCTATATGCTACCCTCTGGCTAGGTGTGCATGTCGAAAAGGAGGTGAGTTGTGCGCAAAGTAAACGGGGGCAGCCACAAGGCATGCAGATGCGGGAATATTCTCGCTCTCGTTTTTCAAGAGGCAGAGACAAATCGCCTCGTGAAGTACTACCAGTGCGATAACGATCCTTGTAGCCTCGTCTGGAAGCTTGTTGTAGACGATGGCTCCGGCAAAGAACAGGAGGCGACGATCCTCGACGATGACGACGCCAAGGAGGTGCTCCTGAAGGCGGCTGCACAGGATGGTTAAGGGCGGTTT
>JAZKIQ010000004.1:58251-135423 GCA_040384765.1 Patescibacteria group bacterium
TTTCGCGAAGCGAAACCGCCCTTCTTGTATCAAGGTTGTAGAGAGCATAGACCAACTGAAATGCCTTCTAAAAAAACGCTCTCAAAGCACGGCCTTCGTACCTGGATCGAGATCGATACCAAGGCCCTGGCTAACAACTATCGGCTTTTTAAAAAACATGTCGGGAAAGGCCCGCTCGTGATGGCTATCGCCAAGTCGAATGCATACGGCCACTACCTTGTAGAGTACGCAAAGGAGATGGAGATGCTTGGGGCCGACTGGATAGGTGTCGACTCGCTTGTGGAAGGCCTCACTCTGCGAAAAGAGGGGATTACGGTACCGATACTCGTGCTTGGCTATACGCTTCCGGAAAAGTTCGAGGAGGCGGCCGAGAGTGACATATCACTGGCTGTCTCTTCTTTTGAATCGCTCAGTGCTCTTCAAAAAAGGAAACTGAATCTGAAGATTCATATAAAAGTGGACACGGGCATGCATCGCCAAGGTTTTTTGCCAGAGCAGATACCGAAGCTTCTCCGCGAGATCGCCCACTTACCGACCTCCGTGGTTCTTGAAGGGGTGTTTACGCACCTTGCGGCAAAAGACCCGAGCATCATGCGCTCGAACAAGGAGCAGATTCGCGTTTTTGAAACCGTGCGCGAGCAGTTTGTTGCGGCGGGGCATGCGCCGCTCTTCCATGCAGCCGCCACCTGGGGAACGCTTGTGTACCCCGATGCTCACTACGACATGGTGCGCCTCGGCATCGGTCTTTTTGGATATTTCCCATCGGGCGCAACAAAGCGGGAGTTTGAAAAACGCCTCCCGCTTCGCCCCGCGCTCTCTTGGAAAACAGTGCTTTCAGAAATAAAACAGCTCCCGGAAGGGGGAGGGATCGGGTACGACCTCACCGAGGAGCTCCCTCCTGGTGCAAAGATCGGTATCTGCCCCATAGGCTATTGGCACGGCTACCCGCGTGCACTTTCGTCGGTGGGGTTTGTCCTTGTGTGCGGAAAACGCGCCCGAGTGCTCGGGCGCGTGTCGATGGATATGATTGCAGTCGACCTGTCACTTGTTCCAAAAGCAAAAACCGGAGATGAAGTAGTACTTATTGGGCGCCAGGGCAAAGAGACGATCGATGCCCTCGAGGTTGCCTCATGGATGGGCGCGTCGCACTATGAGCTGCTTACGCGTATCAACCCTCTCATAAAACGAATCTATTTTTAGATGGGCAGAAAGGTCCGGAGGGCTTTCTTCGCCACACCTCCCGCTGACGGTCCGCTGCACCCGCACATATGGCTTTTCGGGTCCCAGATAGCTGCATCTGAGAGAGCACAGATTGCACCCAGACAGCTTGTTGGATCAGGTACCTCGCAGCCACCAGGGACGAGGTCGCAGTCGGGGATAGGGATTGGCACGCCAAGCTTGAAGTTGAGCCCCCCGTTGCAGGAGAGGGCGGGGACAGCGTAACCAATGGTGAGGCCTGCTCCCGCACCATTGCCTTTGTAGCAAAGGCCTCGCGCTCGATCGGCAAGCACCTTTGCTTTGGAGACCTTTGATAGATTTTTCCCAAGCGAAAGGGCCGAGCTAAATGAGGCGGCTTGATTTTCTGTATGAGGAATCGGCGCTCCGCCGTGTACGACGGAGAACAGGACGAAGATGCTACTTATTGCCAGGAGCCAGTTTTTGAATTCGGGCAAGGATTTCATTGAGCGAGAAGTTCGCTTTGATCATAAAGTCCGTCGCACCAAGCTTCTTTGCTCGGTCGAGGTCTTCTTTTTGGTCGAGGTTTGAAAGGACAATCACGGGTACAGGCTTCCACGCATCGCGAGCCTTCATCTTTTCGAGAATTTCAAAGCCGGAGAGGTCGGGGAGGAGGAGATCGAGGAGCACGAGCTCTGGTACCGGGTTTTCGAGGGCAACTATCGCTTCTTTGCCATCTGTTGCGCTCGTGATCTCGTGCCCTTCTGCCACGAGTTTGCCGATCAGGAGCTCGCGGAGAAATTTGTCGTCTTCAATAACAAGAATTCGCATAGAGTACGAGGGGTAATAAAATCGTTCTAGTAGTAAATAGTTTCGTCCGCTTCAGGAATGCTGCTTGCATTAAGCGGAAGTCGAACAAAAAAGGTTGTTCCTACGTGCTCTTTTGATTGTACATCGATGGTTCCACCGTGTCGAGCAATGATGTTGTGCACGATATAGAGGCCAAGGCCGGACCCGTCGCCACGCATCCGCTTTGCCTGCTCGGAGCGGAAAAACTTCGAGAAAAGTCTCGGTATATCCTTCTCGGCGATACCAATCCCGGAGTCTTGTATCTTGACCACGATATTTTCGCCCTCTTCCCGGGCAGAAACCTCCACTTTTCCATCGTGTGGCGTGTACTGGATGGCGTTGTCGATCAGGTTGTGGAGGGCGAGCGATAGTTTGTCGGGATCACAGGAGATCTGGGGGAGTGGGTGCTCGGGTCGGGTAAAGAGTACGCTCGCCATCTGTTCTTTGGGAGAACTGATGCTGTCTTGCACAGCTGCGGCGACAATCTCTTCAATATTGTGCACTCCGAATACGTAGCCAAAGCGCCCGTCTTCGATGCGCGCCACGTTGAGGAGGTCGTTTACGAGGTCGATCATCTTTTCATTTGTCTGATGCGCGCGCGAGAGGGGAACATGGCCTTTGTCAGGGACAACCCCTTTATCACCACCCAAGATAACTTCGAGGGTCCACTTGATCGCAGAAAGCGGCGTGCGCAGCTGGTGTGCCGCAATCGATATAAACTCGCTCTTTTCTCGCGAGACCTGCTTTTCGCGGGTAATATCTCTGATCACTTTGATATATCCAGCCGGCTCGGTAAATCCTGCTGCCATGATCGGCGCTGTGGCCACCTGAAACTCGTACTCTTTTGGCTTGGAAACGGTAACCTCTTGCACGAGAAGCTCGCTTCCGAAGGAGCTGCCCGTGCCGCGTGGATAGGTGATCTCTCGCAAAGAGGAGAGGGCTGGCGATTCTTCGGTGGGAAGGATCACTTTGCCAAGCACTGCTGTGCGCTCTACGCCAAGAAGTCGCTCGGCGGCGCGGTTCATCCGTACGATTCGCAAGTCTCGACCGTACTCCACGATACCGTTGGTAAGGTTTTCGATGATGGTTTCCGTGTGAACCCGCTGGGCGGTAAGCTCTTGGGTGCGTTCGCCTACCTGGGTTTCGAGCGAGCTGTTGAGAGAGGCAAGCTCTTTGGTGAGAATACCGAGTTTCTCTTTTTGCTCTTCTTTTTGGATGATATTTCGGATGAAAAATCCTCCCACGACAGCAAAGGCGAGGAAGATCACTACTCGGCCGGCAACACCAAAGACGAGCTGCTCAGAGAGGAAGATGTTTGCAAACAGGATGACCGACATGACGAGCACCGACACCTCAGCAAAGACGAGCCGCACATTTAATATGCGATGGCGGGCAATAGAGTAGAGGGTGAATACTACCCAGCCGAGCGCAAGCACCGGAGCAAGCCAGTAGGCATCATAGAAGCCAAGCTTGGGGAGGATAATATCGACAAGCACTGGTGGCGCGAATCCCATGATTGTTCCGATAAGCACCGTGCGTGCCTCTTGGGCTGCGAGAGGCTCGGTCTCTCGAATGCTTTTTGCAAAGTTTTTGAATGCGAGGGCGAACAGTGCTGCAAATGAAAGGTAAAAGAGGGGACCCACCGACTTGAACAGGTCGTGGTACCGGTCGAGCGATGCGCGGAGAGTGAAGCCCTCGTCGTGGATGATGATGTTTGAATAGAAGTAGAGATACCATTCCAAGATAATGAGAAGCGCGAGGCCGATCACCATCCGCCGCGTTGGCTTGCGGTCGAGGGGATACATCGTCGAAAACAGGTAATAAAATACCGCAATAAGGCTTGCGACAAAATGGTTGAAGCGATTCCAAAAAACGAGCCAGTAGGGTGTTTCGGTATAAAAATAGGCACCCACGCTGATCGCCCATACCTGTACAAAAAAGGAGACCACTGCATAGATGCGAGTCGACTTCCGGGTTGTTCCGGCGTAGACGATGATGCCGAAAGCTCCCACGAGGAGGGCGATGAGCCAGTTTACAAGTGAGGCGAGGGGTATCATTCGGTGTATGAGGCCTCTTCGGGCGAGCTATTTTTGGTGTTCATTCGGGGGAAGGAAAGGGTAGCAGTGGTGCCTTTTCCGGGATTGGAGGTCAACGCGATCGTCCCCTTATGATAGCTCATGATGTTCTTTACGATAAAAAGACCAAGGCCAGAGCCGTTTGGGTTTGCACGTAGCGCTGCATCTGAACGGAAGAATTTTGTGAAAAGACGATCTTTTTGTTCGGAGACTAGCCCTTTTCCGGTATCGCGCACCACCACTTTTACAAATTCGCGCCCTGCCACAAGCGACACGGTTACGCTCCCACCCTGCTCTGTGTACCAGATTGCATTTGAAAGGAGGTTGTCGAGCGCGATACCCGCCTTTTCGGCGTCGCCAACAGTGTACCCTTTGCGGGCAGGGATCCGTGTCTCGAGGAGAACACCGCGCTCTTTTGCCATCTGTGCAAAGGCGTGTACGCGCTCGAGGGCAAGCTCTCCAAGCTCAAAGCTACTACTTTTGAAGTCGAACTTGCCGCCCTCGATACGCGCTACGGTCAAAAGATCGTTTACCAGGTTGTTCATACGTCCCTCTGCCTCCTTGCCTGAAATGAGTGCTTCGCGAAGAGAAGGAGGGAGCTCACCGTAGTCTCCACCGAGGAACGACTCGAAGGTCCAGCGAAGGTACGAAAGGGGACTGCGCAGCTGGTGGGCCGCAATCGAGATAAATTCGCTCTTGCCTCGCATGATCAGGTTTTCGCGGGTGACATCTCGAATGACGCGCACGGTGCCCGCCTCCCCTTCGGAGCTTATCTCGGCTTTGGTTATCTGAAACTCGCGCTCTTCGGGGTGGTGCACCACCACTTCGGAGCTGTTTCCTGCGGTGTCTGTCTCTGGGGTTCCTGTGCTTGCACGTTTTTCTGAAAGCTCAGGATAGGTGACAAGGGTGAGCCCTTCAAGCTCTGGCTTGCGCACATCGCCTACGCCAATGGCTCTTCCGATGACAGATTCGCGCTCGATCCCGAGGAGTCGCTCGGCGGCGCGGTTCATGCGCACGATACGGCCATCTCCGGCATATTCAACAAGGCCGTTGGTGAGGTTTTCGAGAACGGTTTCAATATGGGTCTTAGACTGCTCCACTTCACGAGTGCGCTCGAGCACTTTTGCCTGAAGGTTTTTGTTGAGGTCGGAAAGGGTTACCGAAAGGCGGTCGAGCTCTTCTTTTTGCTCCTCACCTTTGATGATGTTCCTGATGAAGAAGATGCCGACGGTGGTGAATGCGGTAAAAATAAGCGCTTTGCTGATAAAGCCAGAGGTCAGCTCGCCATGGGCAAAAATATTCCCGAAAAGGAGAAATACGATAAAAAAGATCCCAAGCTCAGCGGTGATTACTTTTAGGGCGATCACCTCCTCTCGGGCGATAGCATAGGCACTCATGCCTAGCCAGCCGATCATTGCTATTGGGCCAAGCCAGTACGTATTGGTGTATCCAGCATAGGTATAAAAAAGACTGACCATCACCGGAATTGTGCCGAGGAGAGCAGTCCAAAAGACGCCTTTCCTGCGCTCTGTCGGCCCAAGAATGGTTGCTTTGTCTAGGTGCTGGTGCATATAGGCAAAGCCGATCGTAAGGAGGACGAGAAAATGTATTCGCGCAAGAAGACCAAACTCTCCGTAGGTCCAGTATCGATCAAGCACGTTTGGCCCCCCAAACCCTGCACCCGCAATGATGAGGTTGCCCTGATAGTAGAGATATCCAAACCCAAGCTCGAGAAGTGCGATAAAGCTCGCTATTTTTGTGCGAGGGAGGGGCCGCTCTACCGCAGCAAGGGCAAAGAAGAGGAACGCCACGGCCACGCCATTGCCTACAAAGCTCGCCGTTTTTGCCCAGAAAAGGAGTGAGGCGTCGGTGCTCGAAGCGTACAGAAAGCTTGTTGCGAGTGCCCAGGCCCCAGCCATGAATACCAAAAATGAGTACCGCATAGCACCTTCGCGGGTCGAGTGTCGATAGAGATAGAATGAAAAGAAAAAGAGGGTGAGGGCTGTCGCGAGGTTTATGAGTGCGTAGCTGTTGAGGTTTGCCCAGAGAGAGGTCGTGATGAGGAATGCACCCATGCCGCTCACAAAAATATTTACAAACAAGATCAGAATAAGCACTGCAGCAAGGAGAGTGGTGACAATGAAGCGCACGGAAAGGAACTGGTAGCGCTTGATTGCATAGGAGTTAAAGCCGATCCATCCCAAAATCGCGGTGGGCGCAAACCAGTAGAGAGAGGTGTTGCCGCCGTGCTCGATTAAGGGATAGATAATCACGAGCCCGGGTAGTGCCCCTAGGAGCGACCCCCACAGAATAAATAAGCGAGCTTTCTTATTTTCACCAACAAGATATCCCAGTTTTTTCCATAGGAGGTATGCTGCAGCCACAAAAAAACCGATGAAATGTATCTCTTCAAAAAGCCGAAGTGGGCCGTATGTCCAGGTGCGGTCGAGAACTCCTGCGCTCCCTAGGTGCGCAGATGCTACGAGAAGGTCAGTGCCGATGAATAGATAGCCAACAATGAGCTCAAGAAAGAGGAGAGCGAGTGCTACTTTTCGCGGCATCCGGTTTCCCTCGGGGATAGAGAAGGTGTAGGCAAAAAAGGCGAGTGCAATACCACTGCCTATAAAATGGTTGAGCCGAATGATGAGGGTGAGAAAAGCATCGGTCCCGGCAGCGTAGTAGAGCCCGATACCAAATGCCCAGAGGCCCGCAACCCATACGATGCGAGCGTAGGCCCGAGAGACCGATGCTTTGCTTCCGAGGTAGATGAGTGTTCCGAAGATCGCGAATATAAGAGCGGTTGTCCAGTTGAGCATCGTATAGCCAGTGACAGGACCAAAAAGTGAAGAGAGATCTTCTTTGGCGAATGAGCCGAGGGTGTCGCCGATGCCAAACGGAAGGAATATGTTCACAAACAGGACAATCACCATCAAGAGAAGCGCAAGCTCTGCAGCAATAAGCTTGAGGTTGAGTGCTTTGTATTTGACGATAACGTAGGAGGTCAGGAGCACCCATGAAAGTGCAAACAGAGGCCCGAGCCAGCTAAATCTGAACAGACCAAAGAGGGGGAGTACCACCGCTACCGTTACTCCGATGAGTGAGCCGAGGAGCGTTGCGGCAAAGATGATGAAAAGCTGGTGGCGAGTGGCGGGGTCCGCGAGGCTTCGAAACTTTTTCCAAAGCAGGGTAAGGCCTCCAATAAAAAACGGCGCGAAGTTGAGGTGAAACAAAAATCCAAGCGGGCCAAACTGCCAGCCGTTTTCAACGGTGTTACCGAGGACAATAAAAGTGTCGCGGATTATGAGCGGGGTAAAGAGATAGAGAGGTAGAAGGATCGCTTCGAGGGACACGAGAAGGGGGAACACCCAGCGCTTCGGCTTCTCTTCGCTCGGGTAGAGCATCGCAAAGTACAGAAAGATGGTCCCCACAGCGCCGCCGACGTAATGGTTGAAACGGTTGAGAAAAAGGAGAATATCATGGTCGATAAGCATGTAGTAGAGCCCCATGCCAAACCCCCAGAGTGCAAGCATTGTCGCGAGGAGGGCGTAGGCTCTATTCGATGAGCGGCGAGAGCCGGTGGCAAGCACGATTGCAAAACTCGCGAAAAGGATGCCTGCGAGCCAGTTCACCATGCTTTCAATGCCGGGCGTGACAATGCTTGCGCGAAAGTGGGCTATAGAGGCGCCTATTCCCTCGATTGTTGGGAGACCGAGGGTTACATCACCAAGAAACGAGCCGGAGATACCTGATCCCGAAAACAGGATATTGAGGAAAAGGATCACGATCATTGCAAACACGGCTATTTCAGCAACGACGTGTCGCACGTCGAGCGCCCGATACCGCACGATCGTGTAGTAGGTGAGTGCTACCCAGACAAGTGCCGAAAATGGGGCGTAGCGTGCAAAATGGAAATAGCCAAAAGCTGGCAGTACCATCGCAATGACTATGGCGAGGAGGGCGCCCCATACGATAGCCCAGAGCAGTACGCGAAGTACACTCTTTGTCTCAGGGGAGCTTGCGGTGCGATATTTTTTCCAGAGCAGATAGATGCCTGCTGCAAAGGGGATAAGAAAATGCGCATAAAAGAGCGCTCCGAGCGACCCCAAGTGCCAGCCGTACTGGAGACGGTCGACGCTTACGATAAAGAGGTCGTGGATAATCGTGTTTGTACCGAGGTAGAGATACGCAAGCACGACCTCGGCGCCCATGAGCCAGTACAGCTGTTTTCGGGGAGGAGCTACCTCTTCGGGGAACAGCACGCCAAAATAGTAAAAGAGGGGACCTACTGAGGCCGCAGCAAAATGGTTGAGCCTGTTAAAAAAAAGAAGGAGCTCTCCCGTGTCTCCGACAAATGCGCTGCTCGTGGCTATCCAGTAGAAGGTGCCTTGAGAAAGTGACCAGAGAGAGCAGGTGAATGCGAGGATCGAGTAAGCGCGGGTGGAAGGCTTTTTTGATCCGACATGGAGGAGCACCGCGAACAGTCCAAAAATAAGAGCAGAGAACCAGCTTATGGCCGATGTCGCATTGAGCACAGTGGCTTTATTATAGCGTGAAAGTGAAAAGAGAATCCCCATTATTCTTGCGAATAATGGGGATTCTCTTGTAGTGGTGAAAACGAAACTGCTAGGACATCTTTACTGCATCCTTGAGCGCTTTTGCTGCACGAAACTTCGGTGCTTTCATCGAAGGCACCTGCACGGTCTCGCCGGTGCGTGGATTGCGCGCCGTGCGAGCTGCTCGGGTCTTTACCGAGAAGATACCAAGACCTGCTATCGAAACCTCATCTCCTTTCTTGAGGCCATCTACGATAGCCCAGAGCATCGTGTCTACTGCCTCTTCAGCGGCAACTTTTGTCCCGCCAATCTTCGAGTGAACCGCATCGATAATATTTTGCTTGTTCATATGGTTGTTTGCCTCCTTGCATAGCGAGGAGGTTATTACGACCTTTAGCTAGGTAGTGTTCGCAATCTCGCGTCCTGTCAAAACGCCGGAGTTCCGAGCGAAAAACGAGATGGAGTTCGAGCCGTATAGTATACGGCTCGGGCGAAGCGCAGTTTTGCAGCCGGAACTCCGGCGTTTTGGCGGACGAGCGATACTTTCAGCCCATCCCTTCGCGGCGAGATTGTGAACACTGCCAAGGCTAGTATACCGCAGCCCAAAATCAAGGGCAATCGAGAAATGGCTTAGTGAAGCCATGCAACTCGGGTAAGAGTTCAGAGTTTAGAGATCAGAGATTAGTCACTCAACAATGGCGAGCAAGAGTTTTGCTGACTGAGCTCTGAACTCTGTAAACTGAACTCCTATCTTGCGTACTCAATCGTTCGATTCTCTCGGACGACGATCACTTTGATCTCTCCTGGGTACTTGAGCTCTTGCTCGATGCGCACTGCTATCTCGCGAGCCATCTTTTTTGCTTCGATATCCGAAACGTCCAAAGGGTTTACAAAGACGCGAACTTCACGCCCTGCTTGGATGGCGTAGCTGCGCTCCACTCCTTTAAATGAGGTTGCAATTGCTTCGAGGTCATGGAGGCGTTTGAGGTAGTTTTCTACCGAGTCGCGTCGTGCGCCTGGGCGCCCACCAGAGATCGCATCCGCGGTCTGCACGATAACAGACTCGATCGTCTCGTACGGATACTCTTCATGGTGCGACTGCATTGCTGAAATGATTCGCGGATCTGCGCCAAACTTCTGGAGAATACGTCGGCCAATGTCGACGTGGGTGCCCGCCACCTCATGATCTACTGCTTTTCCGATGTCGTGCACCAGTGCTCCTGCTCGGGCGACGGCGACGTCGGCTCCAAGCTCCTCGGCGAGCATCCCTGCGATGTGAGCCATCTCTGTCGAGTGCTGGAGGACATTTTGTCCGTAGCTCGTACGGAAATGGAGGCGGCCTAGGATCGAGATAATGCGTGGGTCGAGGTTGAACACCCCTGTTTCATAGGCGGCTCGTTCACCCTCCTCTTTGATGATCTTGTTGATCTCATTTTTGGCGTGCTCTACAGCCTCCTCAATCTTTGCAGGCTGAATGCGCCCATCGTGGATCAGGTTTTCAAGGGCTACTTTTGCGATATGGCGGCGTACCGGGTCGAATGCGGAGATGATGATAACGCCCGGGGTGTCGTCGATTACGAGCTCTACTCCTGCCGCGCGCTCAAAAGCCCGAATGTTACGACCCTCCTTGCCGATAATTTTCCCTTTTACCTCGTCACCGGGGAGGGCGACCGAGGTTGTCATCGCCTCGCCAGCTGTAGACTGAGCAAGTCGCTGGATCGATGTCGAGAGAATATCCTTTGCCTTTCGGTCGAGGCGCTCCACGCCGTCACGCTCGAGTTTTTGCATCCGAACGGTGAGATCTTCCGCATGGATTCGCTCCATGTTCGAAAAAAGCTCATCGCGAGCCTCTTTTTCTGAAAGCTTTGCTGTTTTCTCAAGGAGAGCCTGGCGCTCGGTCTCGAGCGTTTTTGCTTTTTCCTTGAGCTCTTTTATCTCAGCAATCTTTCCTTTTAGGCTTTCTACCTCGCGGTCGATATCACTTTGGCGACGGTCAAGGTTCTCATCTTTTCGGAGCAGCCGGTCCTCAAGCTTTTTCATCTTCTCGCTTTCAGACCGGAGATCTTCCTCGGTTCGCGCTACGCGATCCGCAGCCTTTCGCTCCGCATCTTCGGTGATTCGTGCAGCTTCTGTTTTTGCATCAAGAAGCATCTGCTTTACCGAGAGCTCGATCGACCCTTTTTGACCAAGGGAGATGAGCCAGCGGAGAAAGTAGCCGATGCATACTCCTAAGAGGCCGACAGAACCGGCCACAAGGAGCACTGTTTTAGTAAGCATTCGTCTGGTCTTAAAGGAGCTTTTCTTAAAAAGAATCGCGTCGCGAGCCTCTTAGAATTCGAAGCGAGAACCAAAAAATGTGAGGAGTTGTATGAATATACTACTCGGAGCATTTTGTAGGTTCGCAGCCGGATTCTAAGGGGCGCAGTAGCGATAGGCGACGCGTCAGCAGTATGCTTTCTTCGCCGATATTTTTAAGAAGAGCTCTTGGACAGTCTGAGTCCTGCGCGCGGCAGTGCGATATACGCACGTTCCAGCTGGAAAGGGGGGAAAATCAAGAGAGAAAGGGGAAAGGCGATCCGTTCAATCGTGGTGGAAAAGACGCTCGGGATGTACAGACTGTCCATGTTATTAATGGGAATACGGCTACAAAATACCATTCTTCAACAATTCTGTCGAGGATACTCAAAATAGATTGAAGTTGAGCCATTTTAGAGCTATTTCTTAACTTGACTTTTAGATAAAAAACTGTTATAATATAAGAGATCCGACGCCGTTCAGTGTGAACACTGTCGGGAAAAGGAAGGTGTGTTATGGAAACTAACACGGAGCTTTCGCTCGATGTTGGCCAAGCAAATGAGCTCAAGCTCGCGTTCCGCCGAACTGGCTGGACGAATGCAGAGATCAAGATGCTGTGTGAGGGGAGCAAGCTTCGCAAAGTGCTTCTCACGCTCCGCGGCTGGGCAGAAATCAGCGTGCCGAAAGTGGATCTTTCCGCCAGCCCGTCGCTCTACAGCTCGCTTGCGGTTGTGCAGGAGCATGAGGTTGGGCCCCAGCACTGGGAATGGGATCCGGGTAACACCGAGCTGTATGTCCACCAGTACCAGAGGAAAGGGTGGGCCCTCAACACGGTTGAGCTTCGAAAGGAGCTCGCAGGCCGGAAGACGCTCAACGCGTGCCTCATCGACTTCCTCCTCGCGCATCCGCACCTGATTCCTCCTGAGTGGGAATCGTGGCATGTGCTCTTCTTGGGGACGACCTATCGCGACGTGATGTTCGATGTGTCGCGAATCAGGTATCTCTACCGGAAGGGTACAGACTGGAAAGGTGGGGACGTTAAGGTGGGTGATCATCTGAACGATAGGTACCGCGCGCTCCTGGTTAGGGAGTAGCCGTCGGTAGACTGTTCTTGCCCCGTTCTTTCGCTTAGGCGAAACGAGCGGGGCTTTTTTGTATAAAGCTTGGCTCGAAGGTATTTCTTTTGAAAAAGCTTGCGCAGTCGCCCGCAGCAGGGTGCGGGCCTTTTGTGAGAGTTGCTCAGCAGAGCAAAGGCCCGATCGGGCGACGAGCGGCAAGACAAAAGCCCCGCTGGGGGCATTTAGTCTGGTTTTGCAAAAGAAGTACCGAGGGCCTTCTATTTCTTCGCCTCCGCTTTCGGCTTCAAGATCTCATCCACAATGCCGTATTTCTTGGCCTCATCTGCGCCCATGAAAAAGTCGCGATCGGTATCTTTTTCAAGTACAGAGAGAGCCTTGCCGGTATGTTTTGCGAGAATAGCGTTCAACTGAGCCTTGAGCTTGAGGATCTGGCGAGCAGTGATCTCGATATCCGATGCCTGGCCTTCAGCGCCACCAAGCGGCTGGTGGATCATCACTTCCGAGTTGGGGAGGACGAAGCGCTTGCCCTTTTCGCCCGCGGCAAGAAGGATCGATGCCATAGAGGCTGCAATACCCACGCAGATTGTCGATACTTTTGGCTTGATATGCTGCATTGTGTCGTAGATCGCAAGACCTGCGTACACAGAGCCACCCCCTGAGTTGATATAGAGGGAGATATCTTTGTTAGAGTCTTTCGATTCAAGATACAGAAACTGAGCGATGATCGTGTTGGCGACATTTTCATCGATCGGCCCTGCGAGCATGATGATGCGCTCTTCGAGGAGGCGAGAGTAGATGTCGTATGCGCGCTCGCCAAACTGCGACTTCTCGATGACGGTGGGGATTAAGATTGACATGGAAGAAATGACTTAATGACTAATGACGAATGACCAATGAATGCGGGTGTCCGATTTTCTAGACATTAGACATTAGGCATTAGTCATTTGCAAATTGATTTACTTCTGCGACTCAAGAAACTGCAACACCTTCTCATTCAAAAGCATCCCTTCTACATAGAGCTGCGCGCGCTCCGGATCAGCACCCTGGTACTGTGCCATCACTTCAGCGGTCTCCTTTTCTACCTCCTCAGGAGATGCCTCAAGCTTCTCCTTTTTCCCGATCTGTTTGAGGATTAGCTCAAAGCGTACACGCTTTTCTGCTGCCTCGCGCATCTCTCGGCGGATATCCTCCTCGGTTTTTCCTGTGGACTCTACATATCCTGGAAAGGTGCCTCCTGCACGCACGATGTCTGCTTTCATCTGGCTTACCATGCGCTCGAGCTCGGTATCTACGAGTATTGCGGGAAGCTCTGAGGTGCTCTTCTCAAGAATCCCTTCGAGGATTGCCGTGCGCTTCTTGTCGCGGAGCTTGATCTCTTTCTCAAGACTAATGTTTTTTCCAATCTTTTCTTTAAAATCAGCCACACTTTCAAACTTGCCGAGCGTTTTTACAAATTCGTCGGTAAGCTCGGGGGCGGCTTCACCCTCTTTGGTTCGCAGCTTCTTTATCTCTGCAACTACATCCTCGACCTCTTTCTCGGAGGCGAGGGCAGTCTCGGTGTTCGCTGCAAGGCTCTCTTTGGCGATCTTTTTGTAGTCGGGGAGTACCACCTCGGGCATGACGGCTGTCTTGATGGTAAAGAGAACAGGCGCTCCCTTTTCGAGCTTTGTTATCGATATTTCAGGCCGGCCGAGTGCCTCGATCCCATGCTCTTCGATAATCTCCGGGTACGCCCGCTCGAGGGCTCGGTGAGCCATCTCCTCGAGAAGAGCCCCCTCACCAAATTTTTGAATAAGTACTTTCTCGGGGGCCTCGCCTGGGCGGAATCCATCGATATGTATAGATGCTGCAATGTGGCGTACTGCCTTTCCGCGCTGTTTTTCAAAAAGCTCGGGGGCGATTTCGCCGGCGATAGTGACTGTTGAGTTCTCTCCTTTAGTGAGCGTGGTCATGATAAAAAAATATAAGAGTCTCCAATTATACAACTAAAAAGGCCTCTTGAAAAGCCCTGCACACTTTTTCTCTAGACCGGCGACTAGTTCTTCGTACTGCTTGCTGTCTCTTCGAGCGCGTTTAGCTTGGCCTCAATATCAGACAGATCGAGCTCTCCGTAGTCGCTTTTGAGGGTTCCTACATCATCTGTGCCTGTGGCATGAGGGCGGTCGCTCTCGGCTGAGATAAGAGGGGACGCCGCTTCGCGCTTTTTGATGCTTGCATACGCACCGATTCCAAGGAGCACAATAAGTGCTCCAACGAGGAAAAGCGGTCGAGATTGAATGAACGATGAGCGAGGACGCATGCTGCGATGCGATTAGCGGCTCTCTTCGGAAGAGGTGTTGGGGTTCCTTTCGAGATCGGCTGCCAGCTCAAGTGCGTCGATGGTTGCGCCGATCTTTTTATGAGTGAGAAGTACTGCATCCTGAGCATCTTTGATCGAGAGGCGAGCTTCTGTGAGCGCTTCTTTGAGGTTTCCAAAACCAAGCACTTCAGTGACATTCTCTTCGATGCTCTCAATTGCTGTTTTTGCACCTTCGAGTGCAGCCTTTGCTTCGATGAGTGACTGCTTTGCGTCCTCAACATTGCGGCGCTCCTCTTCAAATTTGCGTACGCGAGAATCGATGCGAACAAGAAGGTCCTCCTGCTTCTGGGATAGTACCGAAAGGCGATCTGCGGCTTCTCGGGCATACTGGACTGTTTTTTCTTTTTGAAACTCCGAAAGCCTGCTCTTTTGGAGCACTTTTGGGGTTGTAGATGTAGCTTTCTCTACTGGCGTGTGTACTGCGTAGACTGCTCCGCTTGGGACCGCCGAGAGGAGAGAGAGAAGGGCGGCTGCGGCAAAAAACGTTGATTTCATGGGGTAACGAGGGTGCTGCCCTCGAGGTAGATAATACCCTTAGGATGCTGCTTCGTCAATTGAAGCGGTGCCCTCTTCGGGGATTTCTTTTTCGGGGGTAGCTTCAGGTTTTGGTGCGGCGGTTGAGCGGATGTCGATCTTCCAGCCAGTGAGGCGGGCGGCAAGGCGCACGTTCTGGCCACCTTTGCCGATGGCGAGAGAAAACTGGTCCTCATCTACGAATACGGTTGCCTCTTTCGACTCGGATCGGAGCTCTATGCGGCTGATCTTGGCAGGGGAAAGGGCTGAGGAGATATACTCGTCGGCTTTGAGAGAGAATTCGATCACATCGATCTTCTCGCCTCCAAGCTCGCTGATCACCGTCGACACGCGTACGCCGCGCTGACCTACGCATGAGCCGACAGGGTCGATGTTGGGGTCTTTAGAAGCGACAGCGATCTTGGTGCGGCTGCCTGGCTCGCGAGCAATGCTCTCGATCGTGACCGTACCCTCTGCAATCTCGGGTGTCTCTACTTCAAAAAGCTTTGCGACAAACTGGGGATGGGAGCGTGACATGCGCACGTTTACGCCGCGAGGAGTGTCCTCAACCGAGAAGAGGTATGCTCGAATGCGCTCGCCTTGGCCGAAATGCTCGCCAGGGATCTGCTCTTCGCGAGGAAGAATACCGGTCGTGCGTCCGAGGTCCACAAAAAGAGTCCCGCGCTCGACGCGTTGTACCTTTCCTGAAACGATCTCTCCCTGGCGCTTGCCGTACTCACCGATCACGGCGCCTCGCTCTGCTTCGCGGATGCGCTGAATGATCACCTGTTTTGCGGTCTGAGCTGCAATGCGACCAAAGTCATCCTTCACCTCAAGCGGGAAGATGAGCTCGTCGCCAACCTTTGCACCTTTGCGAATCTTTTGAGCGTCCGCGAGCATGATGTGGTGCTCTTCATTGAAATATACCTTCTCTGGCACGAGCGATGCTGCGCCTTCAACATGATCCGCTGCGGCAGCTGGCGCATCATCTCCTTCGGCGCCCTCCTCGAGTGGGTCTTTGAGCATTGACTCGTCGACGACGATCTTTACCTGGTCAAACTCAACTGTGCCGATGTTGGCATCGAGCTTTGCACGGATGATCTGGCCTTTCTTGCCGTAGTCTTTTTTGTAGGCAGTAGCAAGAGCCATCTCGACGGCTTCGAGAACTTTTTCTTTTGGAATACCGCGCTCCTCTTCGAGCTGAGCGAGAGCGGAATGCATTGTTTTGAGGTCGAACATGTTAGATAGGGATTAGTACAGAAGGGACAAGGGACCAGGTGGTCCAATACCTCTTCTTAAAAAAAGAAAGTCCTGGCTTGCGCCGGACGTCCTTTTTGGATAATAGCATCACTTAGTACCCCCAGTCAAATGAGTCCCAGTCGGAGCTGACGTACTCGCTTCCGTACGAAGGAGGGAGGTTCCAGCTGTCGTCCGAGGACCAGATATCCCCAGAAATGAGGCTTCCCGTGAGGGGAAGATCGTTTGCGGAGTTTGAGTACAGGTAGTCGTAGCGGGCAGAGGAGATTGCGTTGAGTGTTTCTGGGTAGTACCCGTGGTCGTTGTCTGACATGTAGCCAAAGATATCTTCATCATCAGAGAAGAGGGTGCTTGGCGTGCTCGCTGGTACGTAGCCACTCGAGTATGAAGTAGGGGAAGCGGAGTAAAACGGAGTCGAGGCATCATACGTGCGACCGTAGTTTTCGAGCTCTGCTACATAGCCTGAAGTAAGCGGTGCGCCTGGGTAGTACTCGCGTGCCGGGGCAAGGCGTGATGGCGAGATATATGAAGAGCCGTTTACACAGTAGCCACAGCTGTTGCCAAGGTTGCCGAGCGATACGGAAGCGCTCCAGACTGTTGGGTATGGGCCCGAAAGGGGAACGATATAGTAGTCAGGGGTGTAGGTGTTGTAGGAGGTAAAGCCAGAGCGCGTCGCAAAGGCAGACTGATTGTATGAGGGTGCGCCAAAAAGAGATGCCGACCCTGGTGCAGGAGGCGGATTTGAGCCAGGTGCTGGTGGCGGGTTTGATCCTGGTGCGAATGAAGCAATAGGAAGGATGTTTGCCGTCCGGGGGAGAGGCGCCACTACGTTTGTATTTATATGTGTAGTACCACCACCAATAAAGGCTGGTCCGTTATTAATAGGAGCAATGGGTACTGGTGTAGCCACGGGAGCGGCAGCAAAAGGGAGCGGCTTTGTGGCAAGCGCGGTGGTGTTTGTAGACGATGGGTAGTAGGGGTTGCCGGTATAAAAGGCGGCATCGGTGACTACCTGGGCATGAGCAAAGACAGGGGAGGCAAGAAGTGCACCCCCGACAACCGCTTTTGCAATATATTTGGTGAGTTCCATGGCTTTAAATATGGCTTTTTCTGTAGGGTTAATTATACACTAAAATAGGAAAAAGTCAAGCCTCTTCTGGATGTGTCTTTTTGGAACACGGATATTTTTCTGGTGAAAAATTCCTCGAGCTCGCTTCGGCCAAGCTCGCTAGTTTCCAAAAAGACACATCCAGAAGAGGTCTTGAGAAGGGGAGGCGGACACTCATGTGGATAAGCACACACGAAGTGAAGAGATGGTGCTGTATGATAAAGGCATTATGAGACAATCGCACACTCGTCAGTTTGTTCTTGCTGTTCTGCTTGCTGCGGTTGCGTTCTTTTTGCTCGCGCGGGGGGAGAGCCCTGCTTCAGATTCAAATATAGGTATCGTGCCCGAGATCGGGGTGCGGCTTGTGCATGCTGGCCCCGACCTTACCGGTGCGCTTTCTGGTGCTGCCTGGTCGAGCACTATCGGCTGGGTAAGCTTCAACAGTGCCAACTCGTGGACGGGAAGTAGTGTGCCATACGTTGTGCGCTCCGATGCCGATGGGTACCTCTCGGGGCATGCGTGGAATCCAAATATTGGCTGGCTCTCATTCAACCGCGCAGATACAGGTACTCCTCCGCAGGCGGATATCAGTACGGGAGGGGTGGGTGCGATTGCACGGCTTTCAGGCAACAGACTCATAGGGTGGGCTCGCTTTCTTTCTGCGTGCACCAAAAATGCGCAAGGGAGGTGCACGGGGACAAACCCCGAAGCAGGTGGCTGGGATGGCTGGGTCTCACTGAGCGATTTTAGCGGCGCTGCAAGCTATGGCGTTGGCTTCGACGGCACGATTCTCGGTGGTGGTGCCTATGCCACAAGCGTTGCTTGGGGGAGTACCAACGTTGGCTGGCTCTCATTTAGCAAGGCTGCCGTTGGCTACGATGCTGTGAGCTTGGTGCCTGCAAACCAGGCTCCGCCCGAGGGCCTCGCGGCTCCAACAGGTCTCGTGCTTGCACCACCACGCCTCTCATTTCTCACCGATCGCCCGGAGACGAGCACCTTCGGTACACTCCACGTAGATATGAATCCACCGGTAACGATGACCCTTTCATATGGCGGTGTGCAGGCTCCTGCTGGGGTGACAGTGACTCAGACGATTACGCCGATCTTTAGCCAAAACCCCGTTACTGCATCCTCCAACGTCCGCATACGCTTCCGGGTGTGTGCCGCACTTCCGGCAGGGTGCAATGCAGCGAAAGGCCATGCCCTTCCCAAGAGTGGGCAGTATCTCGTGACGATCAATGGCACCTATAATGATGGTACCGGCCCTGTGACAGTACCATTTGTGGTGCCGGTCCAGGTGAATTCGCTCGTGAACAAGGTGAAAGAAAAATAGGGAAGGGTACCCTGGCGCTTGCCTTGTACTTATCAACACCATCCCCGAAGCATGTCGCGTATACTAAACACACAGTAACTTTCCATTATGAATATCAGTCAAGAATCACAAGGAGTATCTCTCGGAGCAAAGCTGCTCGGTGTGCTGATGGTGCTCGTTGTCGGTTTTGGTATCGCGCGCGCCGACTGGACAGCACCTGGCTCGACTCCACCGGGATGCACCGCTGGCACGGGGCCATGTGAGGCACCGATCAACGTAAGTAGTACCAACCAAACAAAAAGTGGCGGCCTTACGGTGAACGGAAATTTCATTCCACCGCGCCTTGCGACAGCCTCTCTCCCGACGTGCAATACTGCAAACAGGGGCTCAACTGTTTTTGATACGACGGCAGGTAAGCTGAAAAATTGTGACGGTACTGTGTGGAAAGTGCTTGCCTCAGACGACCAGATTATCCCTCCCGTCCCATTTCCTTCTGGTGCAGTTATGTCGTTTGATATAGCAAATACGGGATCACCGAATGATTGCCCTGCGGGTTGGACGGAGTTTACTGCCGCTGAAGGCCGATCTGTGGTGGGGCTTCAGTACGCTGGAACGCTCCGTGGTACAGCAGGCACACCTCTGACAGATAGACAGGATAGACCTACTGGCTCGCATACCCACTACCAAGCTGTTCAGGATCACCCTATTTATGGGTATGGGCATACGCATCCTGTTGCTGCAAGCTTTAGCGGTAGCGGTACCGGTAGCACTGAATTGCCTAGACATCGGCATTGGCTGGGTACTAATCAATACGGTGGTGACGTCGGCGCCACAAGCCAATTTCATTTTGGAGGGAATGCTAATCAGCAGGGGTATACCTATGTAGGGTTCCAGGGGAGCGGTACGAATCTCGCCCCCTGGAGCGGCTACCAGGTTGGGTACGAGGGTGGCGTCAACGATTACTACTACGGCCAAAACCCATACGTAACCATAACGGTACCGATATCAGGTTCAGTCTCGGGAACCGCAAGTAAAGCGCATGAAAATATTCAGGTGTACAATCCTATCCAGGGTGGCTGGACCTATACATACGATGGTGCTCAGTACGCCCATCTCTACGAAGGGGGTTACGACACCAATGCTCCTACTCAGGCGGGTGCAAATATTGCGGGTACGAATGCTCCCTACATCCAGTTGTTGATGTGTAAAAAGAGTTAATTATCTTCTTAAGTCTATGCCTGAAAACGAAAAGTATCCTATCAGCGTCCTCCTTGCTGCTGTCTGCTTGCTTCTGCTTGGCTACCAGAATGTACAGCTTGCCTCGATCAGGAGTCTGCTTTCCCCGGGAGGTGCAGTTTCGTCTGAAATAAATCCACCCATACTGGACCCTTTGGATGTTTCTAAGCAAGCAAAAGCAGGCACTCCTCTTCTTGGCACCGTGGTGTCAATTAAGGGTGACGAGATCGTGGCTACTGCTCAGTATCAGCAAAATGGTGAAAGTAAAACGAAGAAGGTGACACTTGTTCTTTCTTCGGATAGTGTGCTTGGACCGGGAGGTAGAAGCGCGCTCAAGGCTGGCGCTACTTTTTCAGCTCTTACCAAAGAGTCGGTTCTCGAGTCGGACCGCCTTACTGTTATCGGGCTGGGAATCATCCCTCCTTCGCCGCTTCCACCCCCACTTCCGCCTGAAATTGCTCAATAGATTTTAATCCCCAAGGCGCCGCGCAAGCGGCGCCTTTTTTGTTTGCTACAATAGGAGTGTGCAGATTGATCCTCTTAAATTTAAGGAGTTTGTTATTGACTCGGGGCTTATCTCCCGCGCGGATGTTGAAGCGGCGGAGGTGCTTTCCAAAAAAGAGCGCACAGGTCTTGGCGACCAGCTCGTGCTTTCTGGAAAGATCTCTGAGGCTGATGTGCGCCGCATGGAGGCGTACCTCCTCGGGATACCGTTTGTTGAGCTCAAAGATCAGAAGATCGATTTTGAAGTGCTCTCGCTCATCCCTGAGCCCATTGCGCGCAAGCACAACGTCGTGGCATTTCGCCGCACGCCAAAATCGGTAGAGGTGGCGATGCTCGACCCGCAGGACCTCGAGTCGATCGACTTTATCAAAAAGAAGCTCTCGCTTCGCATTGAGCCGCGCCTGACCGATCGCGACTCGATCAAGAGTGCGTTGCTTTCATATCAGAAGAGTCTCAAGGCAGAGTTTGGTGACCTGATTCAAAAAGAGTCGAGTGGCATAAAGAGTGTCGCGGAAGGGGATGATGTGGTGGTGGAGGAGAAAGATCTCGAAGCGCTTGCCAAGGATGTGCCGGTCGTGCGCATTGTGGACACGCTCATCAACCACGCCATTTTGCAGCGCGCCTCGGATATTCATATAGAGCCTGGGCAAAATGAGCTCGTGATACGCTACCGCATCGACGGCATCCTTCACGATGCGATGGTGCTTCCGAAAAATACCTCGTCTGGCATCGTGGCGCGCATCAAGGTGCTCTCGAACCTTCGCCTCGACGAGAAGCGCTTGCCGCAAGATGGTCGATTTCGGGTAGAGGAGGGCGGCGATGTGCCGGCGCGCGTGTCGTTTCGTGTTTCAACGTTGCCTACTTTCTACGGCGAAAAGGTGGTGCTGCGTCTCCTCCGAGAAAATGCAAAAGGGTTCTCTCTCGAAGTGCTCGGCTTCCATGGCGAGTCGCTTGAAAAGATTCATGAGGCGTCTCATGCCACGACCGGCATCATGCTCACCACCGGCCCTACCGGCTCGGGAAAATCGACAACCCTCTACACGCTGCTCGATCTTTTGAATACGCCGGATGTAAATATCTCGACCGTGGAGGACCCTATTGAGTATCAGATGCCGCGGGTAAACCAGACACAGGTAAAGCCGGAGATTGGCCTCACTTTTGCAAATGGTCTCCGTGCACTGCTTCGCCAAGACCCGAACATTATTATGGTGGGGGAGATCCGCGATGGGGAGACGGCGGCGCTTGCCGTGAACGCTGCCCTTACGGGGCACCTCGTGCTTTCGACGCTTCACACAAACTCTGCTGCAGGTGCGATCCCACGCTTGATCGAGATGGGCTCAGAGCCTTTTCTTATCGTATCTACGGTAAACCTGATCATTGCTCAGCGCCTTGTTCGTCGCCTTGGCCCGGGTGCAAAGAAAGCACTTCTCACTAAAACTGAGCTCGAAAATCTGGCGCGCCACGCAGACCTCGACCGTGTATTGAAAGCACTTCATGCTGAAAAGAAGGTGCGAGCTGATGACACCTGGAGCACGATTCCGTTTTGGAAGCCGGAGCCTTCGACAGATGCACCGGACGGCTATCTCGGCCGACTGACGATTGGTGAGGTGTTCAAGATGTCCTCTGCAATCAAAGAGCTCATCATGAAGTCTGGCACGGCCGATACTATCCACGAGCAGGCCCGCAAAGAGGGGATGCTTACTATGTTTGAGGATGGGGTGTTCCAGGCAGCCTCGGGTGTCACCTCGCTCGAAGAGGTGTTTAGAGTTGTGGGGGAATAACTGTTCATGAAGCATAAAACATGAATCACGAATCATTCTTCAAAAAATCCCCTCAGCATGTTCGGCATGTTTTATGTTTTATGTTTCATGTTCTATGAAGTTCTCGTACACTGCCAAAACAAAAGCCGGAGATACCATAACCGGCATTGAAGAGGCTGCCGACAAGTTTGACCTTGCCAGGCGGCTTCGAACGGTGGGGTCTCTCGTTGTGCGGGCCGAGGAGGCAAAGGGAAATAAAGGAGTTTCACTTTCGCTCTCGTTCGGTACGCTTTTTAAGCGTGTGAAGCTCGAGGAGAAGATTTTTTTCACCACCAACCTCTCAGCCATGCTCTCTGCGGGCCTTTCGCTTGCGCGCGCTCTTGATGTGCTTACCCGGCAGACAAAAAACCCGGTGCTGCTTGCGGTCATCGAGGCTACTGCCCACGATATCGACAAGGGATCAAGTCTTTCGGAAGCGCTTGGTCGCCACCCAGAGGTGTTTCCAGAAGTGTTCACTGCCATGGTGGCGGCAGGAGAGGGCTCGGGAAAACTGCCCGACTCTCTGCGGCTGATCGGCGAGCAGCTTTCAAAGACGTACGCCCTTCGCAAAAAAATCCGCGGTGCGCTTATCTATCCGGCGATTATCGTGACCGCGATGGTCCTCGTGGGTATCCTGATGCTCACCTTTATCGTCCCAACTCTCTCTGCCACGTTTGAGGAGCTCCATATTACGCTGCCGCTCTCTACTCGCCTCATTATCGGACTTTCGCATTTTGTGGAGCGAAACGGCATATATCTTTTGCTTGCTCTTCCTTTCATCGGATACGCTTTTCTCAGAATGAGCCGAAGCGAGAAGGGAAAGCGATCGGTAGATACGTTTCTGATCCATGCACCACTCGTCTCGCCGATTGTGCGCAATATGAACGCTGCCATGACCAGCCGGACACTCTCCTCGCTTGTTTCGTCTGGTGTGGAGATCGTGCAGGCGCTCGACATTACGAAAAAAGTAATTCAAAACTCGTACTATCGAGCCGTGCTTACGAACGCCCAGAAGTCGGTCGAAAAAGGTGGCACGCTCGCCTCGGCGTTTCTCGCCGAGGCGAAGCTGTACCCAACACTGCTCGGCGAGATGATCGATGTAGGGGAGGAGACCGGAGCACTTTCAGATATGCTTTTGCGCGTGGCGGTGTTTTATGAAGGAGAGGTGGATACAGTGACCAAGGATCTTTCTACGGTGATCGAGCCTATATTGATGGTGTTTGTTGGTGCCGCAGTGCTCTTTTTTGCGATCTCGATGATTCAGCCTATTTACAACATTAGCGCCGGCATATAGAGCATGTCTAAAACCTCCAGCTTTTTCAAAAGAGGGTTCACCGCCGTTGAAATTTTGGTTGTTGTGGCAGTTCTCGGCATCATCGCGGCTATCGTGATCACCCCTTTTGGGGGCTACCGTGCAAATACGCTCCTTGATAGCACGGCATCTCAAGCCCTTGCGCTTCTCTCTGCTGCGCGCACTCGCACACTCGCTTCTCGTGGTGGCATGCGCCACGGCGTACATCTTGAGGCAGGAGCGCTCATCCTTTTTGCAGGCGATACATACCAGGCTGGTGCCGCCACAAACGAGCCGTACACCCTTGATGACGCCGTAGAGGTGGCTTCGATCACGCTTTCGGGAGGGGGGAGCGACATCCTGTTTGAGCGCCTTACGGGGAAAACATCCAAAAGCGGTAGTTTTGTAGTTCGTCTAAAATCTGATACGACCCGCTTGCGCACCATCTCCGTAACAGCGACCGGTCTTGCCAGTGTTCAATAATTCGATGAAAAGAAACGCTCTCAAAGCAGGGTTTGGAATCGTTGAGGTGGTTGTCGGTTCTGCAGTCATCGCTGTGGTTGTGTTTGGATTTACCTCGCTCTCCGCCCAGCTTTTGCGCACATCGTATGCAAACTCTGATCGCGTAAAGGCGGTACACCTTTCCGAGGAGGGGATCGAGGCGATACGTTTTATCCGAGATAGCGACTGGAACACCTTTTCAGCACTCACCAATGGGGCTTCGTACGATGTCGTGCTTTCGGGTGGTGTTTGGCAGGCGTCGGCTTCGCGGAGCATGATCGACGGGCGCTTCCTTCGCACGGTCATGCTCTCGTCGGTATATCGCGACACCGCAGGTGCAGTTGTGGCAAGCGGCGGCACGCTCGATGCCGACTCTCGCAAAGTTGTGGTGTCGATCGAGTGGAAGAACCATGCCAGCACCACTCCTGCGGCTGCTTCGACGACAGAGACGATCAGTACCTATCTCAACAGGATCTTCTAATATGCATCGATTTTTAAACACAAAAGGGGTGCGCGGCTACACGACTATGGAGCTTGTGGTGTACCTTGCGCTCTTTATAGTGCTCTCGCTCTTTCTTACGCAGGCCCTCTCTACGATGGCGCGCTCATTTCTCGCGCTTCGCCTCAACCAGTCAGTGACCGCGAGCGCCTCTGATATCCTTGAGAGGATGGTGCGCGATATGCGCCTCGCCAGCAGTATCGATACTGCCCAAACTATCTTTGATGCCTCTCCGGGCAAGCTTGTGCTCCAAGCAGGTGCCACTACTACCGAGTATGCCCTTCTCGACGGCGCCATCACGCTTAGGGAAAATGGCATTTCGACCGGGCAGATTTCCAACCCAGGGGTGGTGGTGAGCTCGCTCGTTTTTCGAAAGGCGAGCAGTACGAGTGCTCTTTCGGTGCGAGCGGAGTTTTCGCTCTATGACAAACGTGCGGCTAGCACCACGAAGCGGACGTTTTATGGCACAGCACTTCTGCGTGGAGGATATTGATCTATGCCTAAAGCCTTGAACCTAAAACCTAAAACTTATCGTGAAGGGCAAATAGTCCTCCTTTCCGTTTTCTTCATGGTGCTCATGTCGCTCGGGCTTCTTCTCGGGGGTACGGTCCCGCTCGTGCGAGAAACCCAAACGGTGAGAGATATCTCGCACTCTCGCGACGCATACTACTGGGCAGAAGGTGCTGTGGAGGACGTGGTGTATCGGATAAAAAAAGGGTACTCAGTGGGGAGTAGCGTCTCTGTGCCTATCGATGGGTCGAATGTGGTGGTGACGGTGACAGATGTTCCTGGCTCACGCATCGTGAGCGCTCTCGGAGACAAAAATAGCGATCGCAGGCGCGTGCAGGCGACGGTGGTGGCGGGTACTGGTATTTCGTTTAGCTACGGCATTCAGGTGGGTTCTCAGGGTATTTTCCTTGATAGCAATGCGGTCGTGAATGGGAGTATTTATACAAACGGAAGTGCAGAGGGAGAGAACGGATCAGCCGTGACGGGCTCGCTCTTTGCTGTGGGGAGCATCAGCTCACCCGACCCAGAGGTCACTGGCCAGGTGCAATCGGGAGCCGAGCCTCTCGCGCTTCCGGAAGTAGATATTGACTCGTGGAAGAGTGCCGCCAATGTGAACAACAACCCTATCGTGGGAGATGTTACCTATTCGGGTGCTGGCAACAGTCTCGGACCGCGCAAGGTGGTGGGAAATATGACCCTCAGTAATGGCGCCACCCTTACCGTTACAGGGCCACTTCATATTACGGGCAATCTTATCCTCGATAACAACTCTACGCTCAAGCTCGACTCTTCTTTTGGCTCTGCGGGTACTGCGATCATTGTCGACGGAGAGGTCACGCTGTATAACAATGCGCTCGTGCTCGGTACGGGCGCTACGCCAAAAGGGTATCTCCTTATCCTCTCGACCTCTTCGTCAGCAAACGCGATAAAAATCGACAACAATGGAAACGCGCAGGCCTATTTTTATGCCTACAACGGCACGATCGTACTCGATAACAATGCGGGTGCCATGGCCATCGTGGGGCAGCGTGTCGTTCTTAATAATGGTGCGGAGGTGAATTATGAAATCGGCCTGGCACACCCTCAGTTTTCAAGCGGGCCAGGTGGCACCTTTGAGGTGAAAGGTTGGAAGGAGACCGAATAAGGTAGGCTCAAACCTGCAAAAGCTATTTGCCGTCGCTGTCTGGCGCTGCTGCGCCAGCGCTGACTCTCGCGCCGTCGCGCTGCTAGACACGGCAAATAGCTTTTGCAGGTTTTCGCTGGGGCGGCAGAGAATACGCACCCTTGATTCTCTCGGCGGGCTTACGCAACCTGTGATAAAGTGGATTGATGAAACGGAAACTCATTGTCGCTAACTGGAAGATGAATCCCGATACGTCACTCGAAGCCCTCCATCTCTGGGAGGAGATCGGGAAGGCCTCTTCGGCGCTTAAAAAAACCTCGGTCGTAGTCTGCCCTCCAGCGATCTATGTAGGGCTCGTGGCAGGGCAGGGGGGGCAGGCTCTCCTTGGAGCTCAAAACTGTTCCGCATCTTCTGAGGGAGCGCGTACGGGGGAAGTGTCAGCTTCAATGCTTGCCAACGCTGGCGTGGCGTATGTGATTGTGGGACATTCGGAGCGCCGCGCGATGGGGGAGACCAACAACGACGTTTCTGAAAAAGTGGCTGCAGTGCTTCGTGCAGATATGGTGCCTCTCGTGTGCGTGGGGGAGCGCGTGCGCGACCCGGACGGCTTCTACCTTAAGGAGACGACAACGCAGCTTGAAGAGGGGCTTGCAAAGGTGTCTAAGAAAAATCTTTCAAAAATAGTGATCGCCTATGAGCCGGTCTGGGCGATTGGCAAAAACGGGGCTGGCCCCGCTTCGGTAACCGACGTGCTTGAGATGGTGCTCTATATCCGGCGTGCGCTTATACGGATCTTTGGCAAGGAGGCGGCCAAAGTGCCGGTGCTCTATGGGGGGTCGGTAGAGGTAAAAAACGCGGCGGAGTTTATGGAGCACGCAGGTATCGACGGGCTCCTTGTTGGGCGTGAAAGCCTAAACACAAAGGCCTTCCCCGAGCTGCTTCGTATTGTTGATCACCTGTAGCATGTCTCTTCCTTCACTTCGCAAGCTCGAAGGCGGTGCGCTCCATGGTAAGCGCGTTTTTGCGCGTGTCGACTGGAATGAGCCGGTGGCGGAGGGTGTAGTCAAAGATGATTTTCGGATACAAAAAACCCTTAGCTCGCTGCGGTTTATCCTTGCGCACGCAGAGCATCTCACTATCGCCACCCATCTTGAGGAGGATGACGGGGATGTCACACCGCTCTTTGAGAAGTTTCTTTCGTTCCCCGGCATCAGAGAGCATCAGTCGAAGATTTCGATGCTCGAAAACCTTCGAAAAGATCCCCGAGAGAAGGCGAACGATCCCGCGTTTGCAGCAGAGCTCGCTCGGATGGCAGATATATATGTGAACGAAGCGTTCGCGGTGTCGCATCGGGAGCATGCGTCTATTGTGGGTATTCCAAAGCTGCTTCCACCCTATGCTGGGTACACACTCGAAGATGAGGTGCGGGAGCTTGGGCGGGTGTTTACCCCAGAGCACCCGTTTGTTGCCGTACTCGGTGGCGCAAAGTTTGAAACGAAGATTGCACTCACGAAGCGCTTCTCGGAGCTCTCTGACACTATTTTCATCTCGGGAGCTCTCTGTATCGAATTTTTTAGATCAAAGGGGTACGAGATGGGCTGCTCGATCGAAACACCGGTACTGCATGAGGTGGCAGAGTTTTTGCACAATGCAAAGATACAGCTTCCCAAAGATATAATTACTGAAAAAGGAGAGGTGAAGCGGCCAGATCAGGTGGGAAAAGATGATGCAGTGCGCGATATCGGACCCGCGACAGTGCGCGAGATGACTGATGCGATCGCCAAGGCGAAGCTCGTGGTGTGGAACGGCCCGCTCGGGAAATATGAGGATGGGTTTACAAAAGCAACCGACGATCTTGCAGAGGCGATCGCAAAGTCAGGCGCCTACTCTATTGTGGGCGGGGGAGATACGCTTACCTCGATCAAGAAGCTCGACCTTTTGTCGAAGTTTGATTTTGTATCGACGGGCGGAGGCGCGATGCTCGACTTTATTGCTGAAGGTACACTTCCTGGAATCGAAGCTCTTAAAAACTAAAGAGCTGCTCGAATTTTCTCTACGTTGTCTTTAAGGTCGGCCATATTCTTTTCGGTATTTGGCCACACCCACACATGGGCGTGTGCTACATCTTCGCCAAACACCTGGCTTCGGATGAGTTCTGCGCCGAAGGCCTCTTTTTGGGCTAGCGCGATCTTCCTCACGACTTCAAAATAGGGGCCGATCTCAGGCACATCCCACACCCATCGGTAATGCTGTTTGGGGATTATCTGGGTGTGCCCCGTACCGCGCGGATGAATATCAAGAAAGGCGAGGAAAAGGTTGTCCTCGTACACCACCAGAGCAGGGATCTCTTTTCGTACAATTTTGCAAAAAATGCAGTCAGTCATAGGTGGAGTATAGCGTGATACAATCCGGCGATGGAAGAGTATCCCGAGCTGTTGCGCACCCTGCTTCTCAATCGTGGTATTACCACGAAAGACGAGGCAGAGCGATTTTTATACCCAGACTATGAGCGCGATCTGCACGATCCATTTCTGATTCTTCATATGGAGCGTGCGGTAGAGCGTATTTTGAAGGCAGTTGCTGATCAAGAAAAGATTGTTATTTGGGGCGACTACGATTGCGACGGTATTCCAGGCTCTGTGGTACTACACGACTTCTTTCAGAAGATTGGCTATGCCCATTTTTCAAACTATATTCCTCATCGCTACCTCGAAGGATATGGCCTCAATATTCCCGGTATCGAAAAACTCGCGGCAGAGGGAGCGAAGCTGATTGTCACGGTTGATTCGGGTATTACTGATGTCGAGCAGGTGGCGCGTGCAAACGAGCTTGGTGTCGATGTTATCGTTACTGACCATCATCTGCCGCAGGAGGTGCTTCCGAATGCGTATGCTGTCCTCAATTCGAAGCAGGCAGAGGATACCTATCCATTTCCGTTTCTGTCGGGAGCAGGCGTTGCTTTTAAGCTGGTCCAAGCCCTTCTTTTGCGAGGAGGCTTCGATGTAAAAACGGGATGGGAGAAATGGCTCCTCGATGTTGCTGGCCTTTCGACCATTGCTGACATGGTGCCGCTTGTGGGAGAGAACCGTGCGCTTGCGCACTTTGGACTTCGAGTCTTGCGTCGTACTCCGCGTCTGGGCCTGCAGGCTCTCTATCGAAACGCTCGACTTAACCCAGATCATCTCACCGAAGATGATGTTGGCTTTACCATCGGTCCTCGCATCAATGCCGCCTCTCGCATGGGGGAGCCTATTCGAGCGTTTGAGATGCTCTCTACGCGTGATCCACTGGCTGCTGGAATGATGGCTGCGTATCTCGAGGAGAAAAATGATGAGCGGAAGTATGTGGTCTCAGAGATGATCGCAGAAGTTGATGCGCTCGTCGCGGCTCGCAGTACCGAGCCGGTTCTTGTTGTGGGGTCACCAAGCTGGAGACCTGGAGTTGTGGGGCTTGCTGCATCAAGAATTGTAGAGCGATACGGACGCACGGCCTTTGTGTGGGGTGGTGAGGGATGCTCTGACCTCAAAGGTTCATGTCGTTCTGATGGGACAGTCAATATCGTAGAGCTGATGAGAAATGCAGAGGCCGAGACGTTTCTTGGATTTGGAGGTCATGAGCAGGCCGGTGGCTTCTCAGTGCATCGAGATCGTATCGGAGCCCTCGAAGAGCGGCTGATGGTCGCGCACAGGGCAACGGCGCCACTCTCCAAGGGAAAGAGTGAGCGTCTTGTCGACGCAGCTCTTTCGCTTGATGCAGTCACCTGGGATACCTATCGGCTTATCGAGCAGCTTGCTCCGTATGGAGAAGGGAATCCGAAGCCGATCTTTTCATTTGAGGTCAGGCCAACTGCTTCGCGTCGTTTTGGCAAGAAAAAAGAGCATCTCGAGGTGACTTTTAAAAAAGAGTCAGGGGAGCCGGTAAACGCCATCCAGTTTTTTTCGAGCAATGAGCTTCCTCGACCGGGAGAGAAGATGTCGATGCTTGCTCATATCGAAAAGAACACGTTTAAGCGCACTCCGGAGCTACGATTGCGCATCGTTGAAGCGTAGTGGGTCCTTGATAGTAGTATGCTTTGTAGTATCTTGTAGCGAGACCGCCGGGTAGCCGGCAGGAGGTGTGTCTCTGGAGAAGTGCCTCTTTACACCAAAAGAGGTGGGGGAAGTTGTCGGCGTTTCATATCGCCAGATCCGGTACTGGGGAAAAACCGGTTTCATCAAGCCGACAGCGATGAGAAATGGAAAGCATCGGCTTTTCACAAAGAAGGATGTCTGTCTCTTTGCCGCGGCGAAGCATTTCCGCGAGCATTACAGCATCCCGAAACTACGGGGGTTTATGCAAGATATCGCGCAAGGGTTGCGCGATTGCTACCTCCCGCTTCCCGGCCTTGTGATCTTGATACAGGGGGGAAGGGCGTTTGTGATCTCGGGACAGGTCGTTGGATCGTTTCCAGGCACGCACGTCTTTAGTCTCGCGCCCGTGTGCGAGACAATAAAGCAGATGTACCCTGATACGGAGGATGGGCTCAGATTGAGCAAATCGCTCCGTATTGTGGGGCCAATGGCGGCCTAGGTCAGTACCTGTTTTGTATAGGACTTGTTGCGCGGGCACCCTTTCTTTGGGTGCCCGTTTCATTTGCATCTGTTACTATCTTTTGTATCTATGACCCCAAAAATAATCGCGTATACCGACGGGGGCTCGAGAAATAACCCGGGCGCGGCAGGGTCTGGGGCCTATATTATCGATGCGGAAGGGAACGTCCTCAAAAAGGCGTGGAGGGCGCTTGGTGTCGCGACCAACAATGTTGCGGAGTATACGGCAGTGATCCTTGCTCTCGAAGAGATAAAAAAGTTGGTGCCGGAAGCGGCGCGAAAAGATGCGGAGATCGAGATCCGGATGGATTCAGAGCTTGTATGTAGACAGATGATGGGGAGATACAAAATAAAAGCACCAGGATTGAAGCCGCTGTATGCAGATGTGCGAAATCTGATTATCGACTTTCCAAAAACGAAATTTGTTCATGTGCGGCGCGAGCTAAACAAAGATGCGGATGCTCTTTCGAATGTGGCGATGGATGAAAGTGAGAAGATGCTAGCGAGCGCGAAAGAAGGGTTGTTCAAATAAATAAAACAGTATCTTTTTTGGAACACGGATATTTTTCTGGTGAAAAATTCCTCGAGCTCGCTTCGATCAAGCTCGCTAGTTTCCAAAAAAGATACTGTTTTATTTATTTGGTGCGCTCACTAGCGAGAGAGGAGGAGGATTGAGAATGCAAATACGAGTGCTTGTGATCCGAGGCCAACTAGGTCCCATTTGAGGCGGGTCTTCGCATGCCACACATCGTGAAACTCTTTGAGCTCTTTCACGGGTGTTTTGCGCCAGAACCAGTAGACGGACTGCAGTGCGTCGGGAAGAATAGCTCCGATGGCGACGGCAGCGTAGGGGAGAAGGCCGGAAAAGGAGAGCTCGGGGCGTACTACCAAGATTCCAGCTGCTGTGCCAACGGCCACATCAAACGTAATCTTTAAGAGATCTTTTGCAATATTGCGAGAAGTGGGGTGGAGCTCGATATGGAGAACCTCTGCGCGCTCCTGTTTTGCCGTGCCTAAGTGGTAGTCGTAGTGGGGGATCGCGTCAGCGAGGTAGTGCGTAAACATGCCAAAAAGAAACCCGAGGCCTGGGTTTGCTATGCCGATCATTGGCTTTGCTAGGGCTTCTGCTATTACAATATGAGTTGCCAGGGTCATGGAGTATGTTTTAAAAGCATCCGCTGCTTTTAAAACATACTTTAGCATAGGTATGTACGACAACTACGCTGTCCCATTTTTTGTCGGATTTTTGGTTGCGCTTACTGCCGCCTCCTTTTTGACGATTCCTCTCTCTGCCGTACTGTTTTCTTGCGTTGTTGCTCTCGCTTTTCTTTTGCTTTCCCGACAGTACCGTTTTACTCCAGCCGCTTTTTTCTGCGTGGGTGTCGCATTTGGACTGACGAGATTTCTTGGTTCGGATGTTCCGAGAGACCTGCCCAAAGAGGTGCTTGGCGTCGAACATTCATATGAGGGAGTAGTTGTAGAGGAGCCTGTCGTTTCGGATCAGAATGCAAAGCTTCTCGTGCATCTTTCCGATCCCGAGCTTTCTGTCCTTGTAACGACAAACCGATATCCGGTCTATGAATATGGCGATGATATCGAACTCGTAGGGAAGCTAAAGAAGCCTGAAAACTTTTCCGATTTTGACTGGGTGGGGTATCTCGATATGCGCGGGGTTTCGTATGTGATGAGTTATCCGAATACCACCCTCATCTCTCGCGCTAGTGGATCGGCACTGCTCACGACCCTTCTTCGCTTCAAGCACTGGTCGATCGAAAAGATCGCGGAGGTGCTGCCCGAGCCAGCTGCTTCTTTTGCGGCCGGGATTGCATTTGGGGGAAAGGGAGGCCTCCCGAAAGATCTCACGGAGTCATTTAGAAAAACGGGCACTTCACATATTGTTGCAGTGTCAGGCTACAACCTTACTTTCGTTGCCGATCGCATCGATCTCCTTTTGAGAGGTGCGCCACTGTTCCTTGCTCGATTTGGGGGAGTGCTCGGGATCATTCTGTTTACTCTTATGACTGGTGCACAGGGAGCAACTGTGCGCGCTGCCATCATGGCGCTCGCGCTTATTGCAGCCCGTCATCTGGGCAGGCCAGCGAGTCAGTTTCGACTCCTTATGATCGCGGTGTTTTTTATGGCGCTCCAAAATCCACGGATTCTTTTCTTCGATCTCTCTTTCGAGCTTAGTTTTCTCGCAACAGTGGGGCTCATTTTTCTGTCACCTCTCTTTGAGAATCTCATTGAACGCTTCGTTTCGTCCGACGCGCTTCGGACTCTTATTTCAGGCACCCTTGGCGCACAGACGGCCGTGCTTCCTCTTATTTTGTATAAAACAGGGATTCTTTCCCTTGTCGCGCTTCCCGTAAATCTGGTCGTCTTGCCCTTGGTGCCTTTTGCGATGATCCTTGTTTTGGTGACAGCTCTCTTTGGGGCCTTCTCACACCTTCTTTCGTTCGCCATCGGTGCAGTTGCTTATGGAGTCCTCTCGGCAATCCTTTTTATTATCGAACAGTCTGCTGCGCTTCCTCTTGCTTTCGTTGAGGTTGGTTTTCCTTTTTCTCTCATGTGCTTTAGCTATGCGTTCCTCGTAGCTTGGATCTTCTTTGCTTATGAGCTTTCGAAAGCCCCGGCAGTGCTCGTCGACGGAGTCCGCATCGAACTCGTCGACTAAGAATCGCGCTGTTCCTCGATCTGCTACACTTTTCCTGTGCCGTTTTCGTATAATAAATGGTTGCTAGTGGCTCTTCTTCTCGCTGGGAATATCGGCGTTTGGAATGCAGTTGCGGCAGAAGCCGCGCACCCTTTGCGCATATATGTGCTCGATGTGGGCCAAGGGGATGCGATATATGTAGAAGCTCCAAACGGAAACAGTCTTCTCTTGGACGGTGGGCCTGACCGTTCGGTACTCCGAAGGCTTGGTGAAATTATGCCCTGGTATCGGAGGTCGATCGACCTCATCGCTCTTTCTCACCCGCACAAAGATCATTTTGAAGGTCTTATTGACGTTGTCTCTCGGTATAAGGTTGGCGGACTGGTTGGCTCGGGTACACAAACGGATGACCCGTACTACCGGTCTTGGCGCGAGGCTCTGATTCAGGAAAAAGTATCTGAGGTGATTCTCGGCAAGGGCGCAGTGATCGACCTCGGCGGTGGTGTTCTCTTGACCACGCTTCTTCCGAGAGAGGATGCGACACACTCAACACCGCATGATGGAATGCTCGTTATGCGTCTTGACTACGGTGAGAGCTCTATTCTTTTCACGGGCGATATGGAGGAAAATCTGGAGTCAGGACTCGCGATTTTCGAAAGGGAAGAGATACGGTCAGATGTTCTCAAGGTTGGTCATCATGGCTCGCGTACTTCGAGCTCCGAGCAG
Source organism: Patescibacteria group bacterium (assembly GCA_040384765.1). Taxonomy (GTDB): domain Bacteria; phylum Patescibacteriota; class Minisyncoccia; order Phycocordibacterales; family JBBUBG01; genus JAZKIQ01. The sequence continues at coordinate 92,259 of JAZKIQ010000004.1, forward strand.
TTTCTCGATGCGGTAGGGCCCGCGATTGCGGTGATCTCTTTGGGAAAAGGGAATAGCTACGGTCATCCGCACAGTGAAGTAGTGGAGAGGTTGCTCTCGCGCAAGATCGAGATTTTTCGTACTGATAGTGAAGGGACAGTACTACTTGAAAGTGAGGGAGAACGCTTTGTTATTCAAAAATAGCCCCCACCTAATGAGCATGAGTGCCAGCCTCTGTTTCTGGTGGGAGTACGTATGGTGCGACTACGGGAGATGGAGTAGGAGAAAATGGGCGGATGCTCGCGAGAAGAGTTTTCCCTTCTTCTCTGTAGTTTTGAGTAAGGAGATCTTTTTGTTCTGCGACATAGTACCAGGTACGGATAACTATGCCGTTTATGACTTCGCGTTTTTGGAGCGCGTAGATAGAAAGTGGGCCGAGGTTTGCGGGATCTTGGCAGTTTAGCGCGCGTGTTTCGATGAGGCGCGCCCGGAGAGAGGTGGGAAGCTCTGTGGGTATCGTATAGAGGCAGCGGTCAAAAAAGCTTTGCTGGTAGAGATTGGGGCGAGTTGGGATATCGCTTGTGCGAACACCTGTGGGGAAAATCTCTACGATAATCGTTTTTGTGACGCTACCGATTGTTGCGTAGACTGACTCTTTTTTTACAAAAATCGCTTGCACTACGTGGCCCGGCTTGTCGGCAAAGGTGAGCTTGCGTTCTCCTGCGTATGCCCAGCTGAGGTCGGGGAGTGGCATCGCTGTCCTGGTGCCGTTTGCTTCTATCAAGTAGGTGTTCGAAGCCCCGCCATTTCCGTTTGCGAGAACTGCTACATGGCCCGTACCCGGAGTGTTGATCGCTTTTGAGAAAGGGTCGACCAGCCCGTACATAAGTGTGTATACGACAAAAGCGGCAAACCAGAGGCCAAGGAAGAGGACGAGGAGTCTGAATATAAGAAACCCCTCAATCCACTTGAACGACTTTGAGATTGCGTCTGAGATCAAGGTAAACATCTCTTTTAGTATCCCATAGAAAGCGGAAAGTTTTTAGGAGAACAGGGTAGAGAAAAAGAAACACCGCCACTTTGTGGCGGTGTTTCTTTAGATTTTCTTATTGCCTAGTGAAGTGAGAGTCGCGAAAGTGTACTCACTTTCATGACCGAACGAATGACGGCAAAAAAGTGAGCACACTTTATGCTGCGACTGGCTCTGCTTTAGGTGTTATCGTTTTTCGCTTGCGTGCAGTTGAAGGTCCGAGGTGGAGCGATGCTTTCAAGCAGTGTGTACAGATTTTGATACGTGAACCGTCTGCGAGGCGTGCCCACTGCAGGTTTGGCTGCCGACGGCGAGTGCCTGTCGGGTTGAATTTTGTAGCACGAACACGGTTGGAGTAGCCTCCTCCGTTGTGCGTACCTTTGCTGCAAATAGGGCACATCTTCATGGTTTTTGTATGCTACTATACCTCTACTCTCCATGCAAGGATTTTCACTCATTTTTGACCTCCTGATCGTCCTCGTTTCCGTCATTGTGCACGAAGTTTCGCACGGGTATATGGCGGCGTATCTCGGCGACCCTACAGCGAAGCTTTCGGGTCGCCTGACCCTCAATCCGCTTTCGCACCTTGATCCGTTTGGCTCGATTTTGTTGCCAGGGATGCTCTATTTTATAGGTGCACCGATGATCGGATATGCAAAGCCGGTACCGTACAATCCATATAACCTTCGCGGTGGGAAATGGGGACCTGCGCTTGTTGCAATGGCGGGACCCGGGACCAATTTTCTTATCGCTCTTATTTTTGGTCTTTTGCTCAGGTTTGCTCCGGTTGATCTGGCAACTGTCTCGGTGCTTTCGTCGATCGTACTTATCAATATTGTACTTGGTGTTTTCAACTCGATACCTGTGGCTCCGCTTGATGGATCGAAGGTGCTTTTTGCCCTTCTTCCATATCGCTACTATTGGGTAGAGGAGTGGGCCGAGCGATACAGTCTTGTGCTCGTGCTACTTTTTATCATTCTTGGTTGGCCGCTCGTGGAGTGGATTGTGCCGCTTGTCTTCCGGTTGATTGTCGGTGTTTGAAGCACGTTTTAAAACCGCAGATTCGCGAAGCCGAGGGAGAAAAATGCGAGGTGTACACAAGGTACAGTGAGTGTTTTTCGACCGATGGCGACAAAGAAGGTGGGGTTTTAAAACGTGCTTCAGGAGGTATACTATCCTCGGCTTGTAAAAACAGGGGGAAGAAAGGGGTGATCTCAGGTGCCTTTTTCAAAAAGGGGAGCGGCTGGAAAGAAGCTATTCGGACTTTCCACGGCAGATACAGAACAGAGTACTGAAAAAAAGGAGGTGATCGTACGTGCGCTCGTGCCTCTTGTGGAGGGTGCGCGGTCGCTCCTGCATATCGGGGCAGGGGACGGCGCTCTTGCCATCCCTCTTTCTCGAGTGGTGACTCGGTATGTAGCCCTCGATCGTAGGCCGACACATCTCAGGGCTCTCAAGGCAGCAGGCCTGGAGGTGATTGAGGGTACGTTTCCGTGCCCTGTCCGGACGAGTCGGGCGCTTGGGGTGAGAACCGAAGGGTTTGCTCGCGTGGTGGCATGCGAGATAGTGCCATCTCGGCAGGACCAGCTCGAGGCGTTCATTACGAGTGCTTGGTCGTCCGTAGAGAGTCAGGGCGCGCTTATCCTCGTGGTTCTTGATGACGAGGATTCGGAGTGGCGGCTGCTTCTCGAAAAGCTTGGGCTCTTCGAGGATTCGGGTATCGTTCCGGGAAGAATCGACACAATCGCTTCAATGCTCGTGGGGAAGGGTAGCCTCGACATGATTGCTCTCGGGTCGGTCCTTGTTTCGGACGGATATGCGGATTTCATCGCAGAGCTTGCCCGTATCTATCTACGGGGCGACGCTGGCCACGACCGGTGCTTTCGAGCGACTGAAGCCCTGCTCAAGGCCCGATACTGGAACGGGACCTCCTTTTTATTCCCGCTTACGCACCTTATCTATAGGTGCATTCGCTTCTAGCCTCGGGTTCACGATGGCGCTGCGCACGGCTTCCGTGCGCAGTTCTCTTTTTCTGTTGACAACCACCCTCCCTTTGCTTACTATGTACCTCTACATATCATGTCGACCATCAATCAGCTCATACGCAAGCCCCGCAAGCCTTCTCGCCGGCTCTCGCGCACCGTTGCGCTCGCGCGCGGCTTTAACACGCTTAAGAACCGCCCGGTGTTTTATCCAGCGCCTTTTAAGCGAGGTGTATGCACAAAGGTATCGACTACAACTCCGAAAAAGCCTAACTCAGCTCTCCGAAAGATCGCCCGCGTTCGCCTTACGAACGGCATGGAGGTTACCGCATATATTCCTGGTATTGGCCACAATCTTCAGGAGCACTCAGTGGTGATCATCCGCGGCGGCAAGGTAAAGGACCTTCCTGGTGTTCGATATCATATCGTTCGCGGTATGCTCGATGCATCTGGCGTAGACAAGCGTAATCAGTCGCGCTCGAAGTATGGTGCAAAGCGACCAAAGGCTAAGAAGTAATTTTGTAATATCTCATGCGACGCAAAGTAAAAGGACGAAATATAGTAAAACCGGATTTCAAATACAATTCGGTGAAGATTGCTCAGTTCATCAACTACACCATGGAGGATGGCAAGAAGGAGGTTGCCCGAAAGGTGGTGTACGGTATGCTCGAGGATCTGAAAAGGGATATGAAGGTTGAGAACCCGGTAGAGCTTTTTGAGATTGCGATCAAGAACGTGGCGCCTTCAACCGAGGTGCGCAGCCGCCGCATTGGTGGTGCTACATACCAGGTACCTCGCGAGGTTCGTCCGGAGCGTCGACAGGCACTTGCGTATCGCTGGATTCTTGATGCAGCACGCAGCAAGAAAGGTTCGCCAATCCAGAAGCGTCTTGCGGATGAGATTATCGCTGCATCAAAGAACGAAGGGGAAGCGGTGCGCAAGAGAGAGAACACTCAGAAGATGGCTGACGCGAACCGGGCATTTGCACATTTTGCTTGGTAAGTGGCGCTCGCCACAGTTCCTTTTTGGAACACGGATAATTTTTTGCTAAAAATTTCCTCGAGCTCGCGCCGGTCGCGCTCCCTAGTTTCCAAAAAGGAACTGTGGCGAGCGCCCTCGCTTGTTTCGAGTGCGCGATTGCCGGATTTTAAATAAAAATAAATTACACAAGGAATGGAACGTGACTATCCTCTAGAGAAAGTACGCAACTTCGGTATCATCGCTCATATCGACGCGGGAAAGACGACAACGTCCGAGCGTATTTTGTACTACACCGGAGAGACTCATAAGATCGGTGAGGTGCATGAAGGAGAGACAGTTACGGACTGGATGGAGCAGGAGCGCGAGCGTGGTATCACTATTACTGCCGCCGCTATCACCTGTTTTTGGAACCCGACCTACGTGGCAAAAGGGGATGTTTCAAAGAAACATCGTTTCAATATTATCGACACTCCGGGGCATATCGACTTTACCGTAGAGGTAAAGCGATCGCTCCGCGTGCTCGACGGTGCTGTCGTGGTATTTGACGGAGTAGCCGGTGTAGAGCCTCAGTCAGAGACCAACTGGCGCTATGCCGACGATGCTATGACCCCTCGCATCTGTTTCATCAACAAGCTCGACCGTATGGGTGCCTCATTTGAGCGCTCGTTCGCTTCGATCCTCGATCGTCTCAACAAAAACGCTGTTCGCGTGCAGATCCCTATGGGTCTCGAAGAGCATTTTGGCGGCGTGATCGACCTTCTCAAAATGAAGGCATATTACTTCGAAGGGGAGATGGGCAACACGATTCGTGAGGAAGAGGTGCCAGCAGAATATATGGAGGAGGCAAAGAAGTATCGTGCAGAGCTCGTCGAAAAAATCGCCGCAGAAGATGATGCCCTTATGGCTAAGTTCCTCGATGGCGCAGAGCTCTCTCTCCCAGAGCTCAAGGCGGGTCTTCGCAAGGCAACGCTTGCGGTGAAGCTTATCCCTGTTTTTACCGGCTCCGCGCTCAAGAACAAGGGTGTACAGCTCGTACTCGATGGCGTGGTGGACTACCTTCCTTCGCCTGTAGATATGCCGCCAGTACACGGTATTGATCCAGCAACGGGTGCAGATATTGCCCGAAGCGCTTCTGATACAGAGCCATTTTCTGCTCTCGCTTTCAAGCTTCAGGTGGACCCCTTTGTGGGACAGCTCACGTTCTTCCGTGTCTACTCAGGTACGCTCGAAGCAGGAAGCTATATTTACAACGCAACAACAGGTGAAAAGGAGCGCCTTGGCCGCATCGTGCGCCTTCAGGCAGATAAGCGGGAAGAGGTAAAGAAAGTGTTCGCGGGAGAGATCGCCGCCGCGGTAGGCCTCAAGAGCGCGCGCACTTCGCACACTTTTTGTGACGAATCGAAACCGATCATCCTTGATCCGATCAAGTTCGTTGATCCCGTAGTATCGCTCAGGATCGAGCCAAAGACGAAGGCTGACCAGGAGAAGATGGGTATGGCGCTCAAGAAGCTTGCTGATGAAGATCCTACCTTCCAGATCACCTCAAACGCGGAAACCGCTGAGACGCTTGTTTCAGGCATGGGAGAGCTTCATCTTGAGATCATGATCGATCGCATGAAGCGCGAGTTTGGCGTGGAGGCAACAGTGGGCAAGCCACAGGTGGCATATCGTGAGACTATTCTCGGTACCGCTGAAGCAGAGTGCAAATATGTAAAGCAGTCTGGTGGAAAAGGTCAGTATGCTCATGTGAAGATCCGCGTAAAGCCACTCGACCTTTCCGAAGAGCCTTCAAAGCAGACGAAGCGTCGAGATCATTTCGAATTTACAAACTCAATCAAAGGTGGACTCATTCCGCAGGAGTTTATCCCAGCAGTGGAGAAGGGTCTTATCGAAGGCCTTTCGCGTGGTGTTGTTGCAGGATTTGCGCTCGTGGACGTGTCGGTGGAGCTTTTCCATGGTTCGTACCACGATGTAGACTCTTCTGAAATCGCCTTCAAGATCGCAGGATCGATGGCCGTGCAAGATGCGGTAAAGCAGGCTCGTCCGGTGATCCTTGAGCCGATCATGCGCGTAGAGGTGGTGATGCCAGAACGATTTATGGGTGATGTTACCGGCTCGCTCAACTCAAAGCGTGGTCAGATCGAAGCGATGGAAGACCGTGGTCTCAACAAGGTGATCCGCGCCAAGGTGCCTCTTTCAGAGATGTTTGGGTACGTAACGAACCTTCGCTCTATGACCGAAGGCCGCGGCAGCTCCTCGATGGAGTTCGCAGAGTATGCAGTGGTACCGCCAAACGTAGCCGCAACGATTGCCGCAAAGGTAAAGTAAACAGAATTTTAATCAGAAAAGCCCCGGCAGATGCCGGGGCTTTTCTGATGTGGACACTGAAGGCCTATTCTAAAAGAAAATCCGCGGCGGCCCGAAGGGTCGCCGCGGATTGCGTGGAGAAGTCGATCACCGCTTTCGTCCCTTTCGGAAATAGATGGGAAGGGGAGAGATGATCTGGAGGAGTTGTCCTTTTTGGTGAGAGTTCCACCACTTAGCCACCCGCGCATGCACCGCGCGGTACTGGGCAAGCTCACGTCGGGTGATCGCTTCCGTTTTGAACTTCTGCCGATCGCGGAGAGATTCTTCTCGGGCAACCCCCATCATCTGCTCGAAATCGCCCGACCTCGGGTCGACGGTTTCGCGCATGATGTTCGTGCGAAGGTCGCCGATTATTTCGGTAATGTAGTCTCGATCTTGCTGCTCTTCGATGTCAGGAAAGTCTCTAAGCGGTCGACCTTCCTCGTCGTGAGACGCTATGGTGACATCGTACTCGGGCCGATTGTGCGTCGGTGCACTGAGGAGCAGTGTGGGCAGTACACACAGGGCGAATGACATGAACAGAAACTTCATGGGCGCATCTCCTTTGATGGGTCGCTCTACGTCTGCTGTAGATATACCACGGGAGTGTCGCCTATAAAAACACAAAAAACGTCCAAGGCGACTTTTGTGATACATTTAGACTCATGAATAGAAATACTCTTGGGGTGCTTTCGATTGTGCTCCTCGCAATAGTAGCGTTTGTGTCGTATCAGCCGCCTACGCCAGTGACGATCGAGGAGGTCGCTAAAGAACAGCCTGCTACCACAACCGCAAAAACCGTCACAGCAACGGCCGTCTCCGAGGTAAAGACAGATCCCTACGAGGGGTGGAACACCTACAAAAACGATACGTACGGTTTTTCGCTTCGGTATCCTGCTGATTGGGTAGTCGAGGCTATCGATGGTTCATATGCTCCACCACCATCTCCTACGTTCCAAGTGATCAGTATTTTCCCGCGCAAATATCGTGGCAGCGCGCATCCCGAGCAGGCGATCATCATAAGCCCTGATATTCAAAGCCCTGTTATTGATAGCGCTCGAGGTGGTGTTGATTCACTTCAGTACCGCTTTTCAATCAATGACCAAGAGCTTTTTCAGGAGTTTCGAACTGAGTTTGGGCCAGAGGGATACCAGCTTTCAACAGATGTGACGAAAGTGAACGGTCTGCCAGTTCTGATGGTGTATTCAACTCGGTTTCAGGTCCCAGCAGGACTGTTCTTTGCGCTGGAAGAAGCTCAGTTTGTAAAAGTAGAAAATGTGCTGCCAAGGGCGCCTGAAACGCATGTACAGAAGCTAAACGAAAAGATTCTTCTTTCTCTGAAAACGTTCTAGGTAGTTGTGCTACTGTTAGTTGTATGCGACGCCTCAACCCGCTTTGGGCAGTGCTTATTATGTTCGCCTCTGCGATGGTGCCTATCGCGCTTTCGTTTGCGGCAGGGAGCTGGTGTTTTAAGAATGCAACTGACGCGAGTGGGTGCGATGCCTTCGCTTTTATTGCAATTCCGTTTATCGTACTGGGACTCTTTGGAGGACTGCTCCTTTTTTACCTCACCTTTTTCCTTCGCGTAATCTATCGCAAGCAAAGGGTGCTGGGCCTCTCGACGAGAGCCTATGCGCTCGTCGTGCTGGCGCGTTTTTGTGCGGTAGCTATTCCCGCCGTAGTACTGCTCGAGCAGTACTCACCAGGAGCGCTTTTTGGAGAAACACTTCTCTCGTATCTGCCAGGACTTTTTATCTTCTGGTTTGGTTCACTTTTGTACTTAAACAAGAAGAAGGCACTCTAGAGATATTCCGCTCTTTTTGTGATACCCTCGAGCGAGAAGGGGGTGAGGAGAGAGATGACTGAGCGAGCTGATGCTACTGATCAGTGTCATGTCACTTCGTGCGAGAATCGCGTGCCTGAGAACGATGCCGCGTTCTATTGCGACACGTGCCAGGAGGCGGTATGCAAGGAGCATGTTCGCCCTGCACCGACCGCGAAAGGCGACAGGCCTCGCAACAGGTGCACCCAGTGTCAGAAGGCAGGTATCCAGGTTATGCGTGTCGCGTAGCTTTGAGCCTGCGATCCATGACTCCGCGCGCCTACCCGGTGCGCGGTTCTCTTTTGTATAAGTGGCATAATCCACTTTTTGCCGTCACTCGTTCGGGTATGAAAAGTGCTCTTTTCATGCCTCTCACTTCGCTAGGCAATAAAAAATGAAAGCCGTCATCTCCATCTTGCAAGGCAAGGGGAGCATGACGGCTTCGAAGGTCTCAGGCGGCGCTACTGTTCCAGTAGCGGTCCGTCCGAGGGGGAAGGTACTTGAGGTAGACGAGGAGCCTGATGCGGGCATCTTCACCAGCGGCTTCGCCAAGTTCTTCGGCGAAAGCGTACACGAGCCGGCGCTGTTCAGCGCGGCCGAGCGGCGCCCTGCTCCGGTGTCGCTCACTTTCCCGATTCACTTTTTGAGTCGGGAATGCTGGGCGAAGAACACGACGGGGATCGGCGAGTCCCTCTGCGCCGCAGTTTGCACACCGGTCACTTATCATGCCGGTAGAGCATGAGCCGCACTCTTGGCATACGGGTTTTGCCATGACGCACACCTCCTTCAGGAGAAGATTATAGCACTTTTGGAGCAAAAGTCAATCTGTTCTGTACTCACTTTTTTGTGACCTTTGGGTGGGGTTGACTCGAGGGTACTCTTTCTGTAGTATTGTCCTACGCACGTTTCAAGGCGTTTTTTTGTTTGAATTAACACTAACTGCTTCCTCCTGGCACGCTCGATGCGGTCAGTGAAGCTCATACCCAACATATGGCAGGAACATTTGATCGCTCCAAGCCACACGTCAACGTGGGCACCATCGGCCACGTAGACCACGGCAAGACTTCGCTCACGGCTGCAATTCTTCACGTCCTCAACCTTGCAGGAAAGGATGTAAAGCTCCGCGGCATTGGCGAAATTGACAACGCTCCAGAAGAGCGCGCTCGTGGCATCACGATTGCCCTTTCTCACAACGAGTACTCGACAGACAAGCGTCACTACGCTCATATCGACGCTCCAGGTCACGCCGACTATATCAAGAACATGATCACCGGTGCCGCCCAGATGGACGGTGCGATCCTTGTGGTTGCCGCAACTGACGGTGTTATGCCTCAGACTCGCGAGCATATTCTTCTTGCACACCAGATCGGTGTACCGAAGATCATTATCTTCCTCAACAAGATCGACCTCGTAGATGACAAGGAGATCATCGACCTCGTAGAGCAGGAGGTTCGTGAGCTTCTCACCAAGAACCACTACGATGGTGACAACGCTCCGGTTATTCGTGGTTCAGCAGTAAAAGCCCTTGAAACAAAAGCTTCTACCGAGGAGTGGGCAAAACCAATCTTGGATCTTGCTGACGCCCTCGACAACTATATTCCTCAGCCAGTCCGCGAGCTCGACAAGCCATTTCTTATGCCAGTTGAAGACGTATTCTCGATCGAAGGTCGCGGTACGGTAGTTACCGGCCGCATCGAGCGCGGTGTCATCAAGGTAGGCGACAACATCGAAATTGTTGGTCTTAAGGATACCCAGAAGACGACCGTTACTGGTATTGAAATGTTCAACAAGTCTCTCGATGAGGGACAGGCTGGCGACAACGCAGGTATTCTTCTTCGCGGTCTCAAGAAGGAGGATATCGAGCGTGGCCAGGTGCTTTGCAAGGCAGCTTCAGTAACTCCACACACTGAGTTCACCGCAGAGGTGTACATCTTGAAGAAGGAGGAGGGTGGCCGTCACACGCCGTTCTTCACTGGCTACAAGCCTCAGTTCTATGTTCGCACAACGGACGTAACAGGTGAGGTAACCCTTCCTGAGGATGTAAAGATGGTTATGCCAGGCGATACCGTAAAGTTTGTGGTAAAGCTTGTAGCGCCGGTCGCTCTTGAGGAGCAGCAGCGCTTTGCTATCCGTGAAGGTGGCAAGACAGTAGGTGCAGGTGTCGTAACAAAGATCACGAAGTAAATTCCGCAAAGTAAAGCGTACAAATAGTCCCTCGGGACCGCGTTACACAACACTCATGGCAACGAAAGCTCCAAAAAAGACGACAAAGGTGAAAGAGGGAAGCGATCTCTCGAAGCTCCGCATTCGTATCAGTGCTTATGAAAATAAGGTGCTCGACGGATCGGTGCGACAGGTGATCGATACGGCGCTCCGCTATGGTGCGACTATCCAGGGTCCAACCCCGCTTCCGACCGAAATACGCAAGTACACCGTAAACCGCAGCTCCTTCGTGCACAAAAATGCGCGAGAGCAGTTTGAGATGCGCATCCACAAGCGCCTTGTCGATATTGTGAATCCGTCGCCAAAGATTGTTGAAGCGCTCACGAATCTCACCCTTCCGTCAGGTATCAATGTCGACGTGAAGATGATGTAGATAGACATACTGAAATGAAATTCATTCTGGGAACAAAACAAGAGATGGTTCAGCTCTTCGATGAGAAGGGTAATGTCCACGCGGGCACTATCGTTTCTGCCGGGCCCGTTGTCGTGACCCAGGTGAAGACTGCGGAGAAAGATGGCTATGAAGCGCTACAGCTTGGCTATGGAGTGCAGAAGGAGTCTCGCCTCTCAAAAGCCGAGAAGGGTCATCTCAAAGATCTTCCCCTTTCTCGCGTGCTTCGCGAAACCCGCCTGGCTGCTCCGGCTGACGCCGCTCTCGCTCGCGGTACTTCGATCGACCTTTCAAGCTTTGCTGAGGGTGACCCAATCGAAGTGACGGGCATCTCAAAAGCAAAAGGGTTCCAGGGTACGGTGAAGCGCCATGGTTTCCATGGAGGCCCTCGCACGCACGGCCAGAAGCACTCTGAGCGTGAGCCAGGTTCTATTGGCGCCGGTGGATACCAGCGCGTATTTAAGGGCCGACGCATGTCTGGCCGCATGGGAGGGGATCAGGTGACCGTAAAGAACCTTCGCGTTTTGAAGGTTGACGCCGCTACAAATACGATGATTATCTCAGGTGCTGTCCCGGGCCGCCGAGGCACTCTTCTTGCGATCAAAGGTAAATAAACCGATATGAAAGCAACGATCTATACACAAGAAGGGAAGGAAAACGGCTCAATCGAGCTTGCTGATTCGATGTTTGGTCTCGCGTGGAACGGCGACCTCGTAAAGCAGGTTGTTGACTCGATGCTCTCTTCTCGCCGCAAGCCAGTTGCTCATACGAAGGGTCGCGGAGAGGTGCGCGGAGGAGGCAAGAAGCCATGGAAGCAGAAGGGTACAGGCCGTGCACGTCATGGATCAATCCGCTCGCCAATCTGGCGAGGTGGAGGAGTCACCCACGGACCAACAAACGAGAAAATCTTCGAGCGCAAGATCTCAAAGAAGATGAAGGCGAAGGCTCTGCTCACGATCCTCTCCCAGAAGCTCCGCGAAGGGGAGGTGCTCTTTGTGGATTCGCTCGTGCTTAGTGCTCCAAAGACAAAGGAGGCTACGAAGGTGCTCATGGCACTCTCAAAGGTGAAAGGCTTCGAGAAAATGTCGTACAAGAAAGGCTCACGTGCCCTTCTTGCGGTGCCTGCACATGATGCGAAGCTCGCTCGCTCATTCCGCAATATTGCTTCTGTCGGTATCGATGAGGCTCGCAATATGAATCCAGTCGATCTGCTTCGCTACAAATATTTGGTGATCGCTCGTCCAGAAGAGTCGCTCAAAACGGTAGAGGGGAGGCTCGTTAAGTAATCGACTGCACCACCATGGCAACCAAAAAGAACAAAAACGAACTCCCCGAAGCGGCTCCGAAAAAAATCTCGGTGCTTATAAAGCCACGGGTGACTGAGAAGGCAGCCATGAGCGCATCGCGCGATCTTCCTGCGTATGTGTTTGAGGTGCTTCCGGGGACCAACAAGAATGCGGTCGTCGCTGCTATTAAAGAGCAGTACAAAGTGAACCCAATCAAAGTTCGCATGACCTCTCTTCCCCGCAAACAGGTGTTTGTTCGCGGCAAGTGGGGGATGAAAAGCGGCATCAAGAAGGCCGTTGTATATCTTGCAAAAGGTGATAAGATCGATCTCGCCTAACTTCCATGCTTAAGCACTACCGCCCTACATCAAAATCTCGCCGTCATATGTCCACGATCATGTATCGTGGAGTTATCACGACGAACGAACCGTACAAGCCGCTCACCTCTGGTGGTAAGCGCGACATGGGCCGCAACAATGCTGGCCGCATCTCGGTCCGCCACAAAGGAGGAGGTTCGAAGAAGCTCTATCGTCTCATCGACTTTGTATACAATAAGCGCGATGTTCTCGCGACTATTGAGACCGTAGAGTACGATCCATACCGCTCGGGCTTTATCTCTCTTGTCGTGTATCGCGACGGTGAGCGCCGCTACGTGCTTCTTCCAAAGTCGCTCGGCGTAGGAGACACCTTTGTGGTTTCGGAGAAGGCGGATATCAAGCCGGGCAACCGTTTGCCTCTTAAGAATATTCCTGTAGGTACGTTTGTATATAATATCGAATTTCACCCAGGTGGAGGTGGCAAGATCTCGCGATCTGCTGGCAACTATGCTGAGGTTCTTTCCAATGACGCTGGCTACACCAATGTGCGCATGCCGTCGGGCGAGGTGCGCAAGGTAAATGGTATGTGCTGGGCATCGGTGGGAGAAGTCTCAAACGGAGAACATAACCTCGTAAACTTCGGCAAGGCAGGACGCTCACGATGGAAGGGTATTCGCCCAACGGTTCGTGGTACTGCTATGAACCCGGTAGATCACCCATACGGTGGTGGTGAAGGGCGCCAGGGTCGTGGTACTCGCCGAGCGAAGTCCCTCTGGGGCAAGCCAACAGGCGGGCACAAAACTCGTACTCCCAAGAAATACTCAAATATTTTCCGAGTGTCGCGACGCCCTAAGAAGCTTCGCAAGAAGTAATCAAAACGCCGCCCTTCGGGCGGCGTTTTTCGTTAGAGATTTTCTAAAAAGAAAAGTGGTACACTGGCTCTATGAAAAAAAATGTAGCTAGGTTCTTTCTCTTCGTTTTGCTCATCATTACGTCTTTTGGTACTCCGTCCCGAGTATCAGCTTTCACGGAGCTGGAAAGGGAAATACTTATCGCGAAGCTCCAGGCACAGATCACGGGGTTGCTTGCACAGCTCCAACAGCTCAAAGCTACTTCAACGAGCACGAGCTTTTGCCACGATTTTAACCAAAATTTGGGCGTTTCTTCGTATGTGAATGATGTGGTTTTGCTCAAAGCGGCCCTGAACAAAGAGGGAATTAGCATCGACTCCAAGCCACTGTTTGATGAAGATACGGCAACGGCAGTAATCGCGTTTCAGGCAAAGCATGGTATTCGTCAGACGGGATATGTGGGGCCTCTCACGCGTGGCAAGCTCAATCAGCTCTACCGTTGTGCAGTCGCAACACAGCAGTCTTCTTCGAAGCCGGCTCTTTCCACGTCGGCAACCCCTGTCATCTCCTACGTACAGGGGTCTTCGGGAGATCGAAATATCCTTCGCCTTGGTGAATCGGCAACGATCTTTGGGACCAATCTCCAGAACGCCGTGAATATACGTTTTTCTTCGAATGGATCGACGGTAGCCCTCATTCCCGTTACCAATACGAATTTCTCTATTCTTACTTTTACCGTTCCCTCATCACTACCCGGCGCAACGATACTGACTGTCGAACTTCCTTCGAGTGCCGGTACGTGGACTGCCATCACGATCGCAAACAATAATCAAAATGTGCCAGCCATTACCTTCGTGGGTGGCAAGGATCGTCTCGATGGTCACATGAGCATAGGATCAGTGACTCAAATAAACGGAAATTTCAACGGCACCATTACGTTAGGATATTTGCGAGGTGCAGCAGGTACCGTAGACCAAACATATTTTTTTACGCCGCTCACTCGATGTGATGGTACAAATGGAATACATTGTTTGTCGCCCATCGTGCCCGCAAATGTTCCGGCGGGGCAGTACATGCTCTATCTCGCGAATGCACATGGTACAAGTGCAGGCTTTCCGGTGGTTGTGGATGCGGCTGGAACTTTGCTGTCCTCCAAGCCGGACATTTCAGTTTCCTCGGTTACTTTCTTTCCGGCCAGTCCAAAGGTGAACGATCTTGTTACGGTGTCGGTGACAGTTACGAATAACAGTTCGGTAGACATCACGACCCCATTTTCGATCAACGTACAAGGGACAGCGAAGTCCGTCAGTTTTCTTCAGGCACACACCAGTCAGATAGTGACAGTTAACAACGCTTTTTCATTTGCGGATCCGGGGGTGAAGACGCTCAATTTTCCGGTGGATATTTCCAATTCGATAGATGAAAGTAATGAGAACAACAACGTGTACGTTGCGATTCTCTCTTTTGTCACGAATGCGCCTTCTGTTTCCATTACATCACCGCGCGAGAAAACGTACTGGAAAAAGAATACTCTTGCAACATGGACATGGAAAATAAGTGAATCTCAGATGCCGGTCGATATCTGGCTCATTCGTCCGAACGGTGCAGGAAATCTAGTATTTGCGAAGTCATATCCTAGTAATGATGGAGTCTTCTCGTGGAATGTAGGACTTACCCCATTCGAGTGGAATATGGCGGATAATATTCCCAACGGTGAATATCGTGTCGCTGTGTGTCCGGCGGGAGCGGCGATAGGGTCTACGTGTGGAATATTTAGTACGACTATCTATGGGTCTCAAGTAAAAGAGATAACGGTAACTTCGCCAGCGGCGGGAACCCAGCTTAGGCCTGGGGATACGGTGAGAGTTGTATTTGCGAGGCCTGTTGTAGGAGAAAAATATTCGGTTACCCTGTATGCAGGAGGTGTATATCCACTCGGTACGCTTATCGGTACGGATAGTTCCGAGCAGGCAGCTTTCTTTACTATCCCTTCAAATACGGGTCTGTCGGCCGGGCTTGCTGTTATCGAGGTGAGCCAGCTTACGAGTGATGGGGTTAATTGCGTCAACTTTTGTACTCGTGCTGATTCTGGAAACCTGACAATTACCCGCTAGCCGTTAGGTGAGAAAAACAAAAGCCGCCCCTAGGGGCGGCTTTTGTTTTGCATTTAGCGATAAAGCTTCTCGAGCTTCGCACTATTTGCTTGTGCCGAACGGTGCGCTTTCTCGGAGTAGGAGGTCCTGACCGTAGCAAAGGCAAGTTTCCGAGAAGTGCCAAGGGCGAGGATAAGGATCGTTGCGATAACTGTAAGTGAAAGAATCATTGATGATAGTTCTGCTGATTGAAGCAGGAATGTAGTGTATTCCTCTGGAAAATCAATGCAAGCACGACAGTATATGAAGAGAGCCGTTTCCCAAGGGAAACGGCTCGTCCGGGCTTGCGCTGCTACTGCGTGTGGCTTGGGGCGCCGGGCACCCCTCCGATACGCAGCATAATTTTTTGGGAGGCTGCCCTCCTGCTTGCGCGTGCCTCCTCGGCCAGTTTCTCCTCGAGGCGGCTCGGGCCGTGGAGTGCTGCGACTATAACCACAGCAATTAGTCCCAAGATTACGCCGTACTCGATGAGTCCCTGCTTCTCTTCGCTGTACTTTTGGAACATTACATCACCCCTTTTAGGTGTTCCGTATCTTTATATAATACCTTATTTTTCCTGATCTGTCTAGATGGCGTCTATTGCCTAGTGAAGTGAGCGTCGCGAAAATGTACTCACTTTCATGACCGAACGAACGACGGCAAAAAAGGTGAGTACCCCGTCAGCTTTGCTGCGGACCCCAGTGTCAGTACTCTCACGCTGGGGTCCGAGGGCTTGCCCCGGGGTTAATACCCTTTATTTTTGCCGCAAGAATGAAGTCGTTTTCAGAAAGACCACCAATTGCATGGGTCGAGAGCTCGAGTCGAACAATGTTGTACGAGATCCAGATGTCAGGGTGGTGGCCTTCCTCTTCCGCAATTTTGGCAACAGCATTCACAAAATGCATTGATTGTTTAAAATCTTCGAATTTCCACTCCTTCATGAGCTTCTTTGCTCCATCGATTTTCCAGCTTGGGTCGCTGAGCTCGGAGAGAAGGGGAGCAATCTCGCTTTCCGTGAGTGGTGGCACGCCACCTTCGCACGGCACGCACTTTTTTTCGGCAAGCATGGTCATAACAAAATAGATGAAAAGTGTTAGTATCGCTAGTATATAACCTCATCATCGCTATGGATATTTTCAAGAAAGGGTGGGTCTGGGTGATTGTCGCAGTTTTGGTGCTTGGTATCTGGGCTGTATCGTCCTACAACAGCTTCGTCTCGCTTTCCGAGGGCGCGGATACGCAGTGGGCACAGGTGGAGAATCAGTTCCAGCGCCGTTTTGACCTCGTGCCAAACCTCGTAGCTTCCGTAAAGGGTTCGCTTGCTCAAGAGCAGAAAGTGTTTGGTGACATTGCCGATGCTCGTACTCGGTATGCTGGGGCAGCATCAGTTGACGATAAGGTGGCGGCTGCAAACCAGCTCGAAGGCTCACTCGCGCGGCTTCTTGTGATTGTTGAAAGCTATCCCCAGCTCGCTTCGCAGGCAAATGTGCGTGCACTCATGGATGAGCTCGCTGGTACCGAAAACCGTATTGCTGTGGAGCGCGGCCGTTTCAATGAAAAGGTGCAGGCGTACAATATCGCGGTAAAGCGCTTTCCGGGAGTGGTCACCGCATCACTTTTTGGATATAAGGAGCGAGCGCTGTTTAAGGCAAACGAAAATGCCGACACTGCTCCGGCGGTTTCTCTCTAGATCGGCTGCTCTTACACTCACGCTCCTTCTCGGGAGTGCGAGTGTGTATGCGGCAGTAGCTCTTCCTCCAGAGGGGTTTGTAAACGACCGTGCAAATCTTCTCTCGGAAGCCTATCGAGAGGCGCTTGAAACCGAGCTCAGAGAGTACGAGCAAATCTCAGGGAATGAGATCGCGCTTCTTGCCGTGCCCACTAGTCCCGAAGGCTCGATAGAGGAGTTCGCCGTGGAGGTGTTTGAAGAGTGGGGGATTGGAAAGAGCGACGCGGACAACGGGCTTTTGCTCGTGATTGCAAAGGAGGATCGAAAGATTCGAATAGAGGTAGGATACGGCCTCGAGTCGTATATTACCGATGGCCGAGCGGGTAGAATTATTCGAGACGATATGGCGCCCCTCTTCAAGGAAGGAGAGTACGACGAAGGGGTGGCGGCGGCAATCTTGAGGATCAAAGAGCATCTCTCGGGTGCGCCTGCTGGAGCAGCTGAAGAGAGTTCAGGAGATGAGTACGCGCCGTTTATTGTTCTCGGGTTCTTCTTTGTGCAGTTCGTGTTTGGTGGATTGCTTCATGTGATGGCGAAGAGTAAAAGTGTTCTTCTTGGTGGAGGTTTGGGTATTGTCCTTGGTCTCGGGATAGGTTTTCTTGTAGGTCTTGGGTCGGTAGGGCTTATTTTCGCCCTCGCATTCTTTGGGGGCATCGGCACACTTTTTGACTGGCTTGTCTCGAACTATGCTTCAGAGCGCGTACGGAAGGGAGAATCGCCCTTTTGGGGTTATGGTGGTGGAGGAAGCAGCTCGGGAGATAGTGGATTTGGGGGCTTTGGAGGGGGTTTTTCGGGGGGAGGGGGAGCTTCAGGGGGCTGGTAAAAGCCCTTGGTTTGACAGTATCCATAGGTTTGCTAATATGCTTGTCACGCACTTTGCGGCTTTTTCTTTTGAAAAGATGGCACGATCCCTCAAAAAAGGACCATATCTAGACCCTCGCGTTCTCAAAAAGATCGCAGGCAAGAAACCCGAAAGCACACCTCTCATCAAGACGTGGTCTCGGGCATGCCAAGTTTCTCCCGAGATGGTCGGGTTTCTCTTTGGTGTTCACAACGGCAAGATCTTTATCGAGGTGCGCTGCACCGAAGATATGGTAGGCCACCGCCTTGGAGAGTTTTCACCAACGCGCAAGTTTATCCGCCACGGTGGAAAGATGCAGAAGGAGCTTGAGCTGAAGAAGAAAGAGTCCGAGGTTGCAGCAGCAAAGGCCGCTAAAGAGGCGCCAGCTGCCGCACCGAAAAAATAGTTTTTATATCCCATGGAAGTACGCGCATCACTCAACCGCTATCGCCAGTCTCCTCGCAAGGTCCGCCTTGTGGCTGCTGCTATTAACGGAAAGCGTGCTTCCGAGGCTCTCGTCTTTCTCGGCGTAACAGCGAAGCGTTCTGCTGGGCCAATCGCGAAGCTTGTATCGAGCGCCGTTGCAAACGCAAAGAACCGCCAGCTCGACATTGAGACACTCTATGTCAAAAGCGTTACGGTGAACGAGGGTCCAACTCTAAAGCGTTTTATGCCCCGCGCCTTCGGCGTTGCAAAGCGCATCAACAAGCGTACATCGCATGTTGAGATCGTACTTTCAGACGAAAAGAAGGCAAAGAAATAATTTTATGTCGCATACAGTACATCCATACTCCCACCGCCTCGGCATTCTTCGTGACTGGAAGTCTCGCTGGTTTGGTGCGCGCGGCATGTATCAGAAATACCTCAAGCAGGATATTCTCCTTCGCGAGTTTCTCGAGCTCCGTCTTCGCGGCATGTATGTAAACTCTATCGAGATGGAGCGCGGCCAGAACACGCTTCGCGTTATCTTGAAGACGTCTCGTCCGGGTATGATCATCGGCCGATCGGGGGAGGGCGCGCAGAAGCTCCGCAACGACATCATCAAGAAGCTCAGCCGCATCAAGGCTCCAATGCCAGGTGACGTTCGTATCGATATTGAAGAGGTTCGCGTACCGGAGGCTCACTCTGCGATTGTTTCTCAGATGATTGCTGAACAGCTTGAAAAGCGGTTGCCGTTTAAGCGCGTGATGAAGCAGACGATCGAGAAAGTGCTTGCAAATAAAGGGGTGGCAGGGGTGAAGATCACTCTGTCTGGCCGTCTCGGCGGTGCAGAGATGGGGCGTGTTGAAACGCTCAAAAAGGGCCGTCTTCCGCTCCAGACCCTTCGCGCTGATATCGACTTTGCTCGCGAGAAGGCCCATCTTTCATACGGAGATATCGGAATCAAGGTATGGATTTACAAAGGTGATGTATTTCCTACCAAATAAACTGCCATGCTTTTCCCTAAAAAAGTAAAACATCGCAAGTGGCACGTAATGCGATCAAATCCGAAGAAGAAGCGCGTAGAGACGCGTGGCACTACGGTTGCATTCGGTTCGTTTGGGCTGAAAGCGACGACACCCGCTCGTATCAAGTCGACGCAGATCGAAGCTGCCAGGAAGGCAATGCAGCGAAACCTCAAGAAAGCTGGCCGTATCTGGATTCGCATCTTCCCAGACATGCCATATGTAGGGCGTTCGGGAGAGGTGGGCATGGGTAAGGGAAAGGGTGATCCCCAGGGATATGTCTTTCAGGTATGGCCAGGACGCGTACTTTTTGAGATCGACGGTGTTGATGATGCGCTTGCGCACGACACGCTGATGAAGGGGTCTGCAAAGCTCCCGTTAACTGCGCGCGTTGTTGCTCGAACATAAACTACTATGACTGCTACCCCCACAAAACGAGAGGCAAGAACAATGAAAGGCGTCGTCGTGTCCGACAAGATGGACAAGACGGTGGTTGTCGTTGTTGAGCGATATGTTAAACACCCGAAGTACGGCAAATACCAGACGTTACGCAAGCGATTTAAGGCACATGACGAAGGAAATATGTACAAGACGGGAGACAAGGTAGTTATTGCCGAGTCAAAACCAATTTCAAAAGATAAGTCGTTTGTTGTTGTTTCGAAAGCAGCTTAATTGCCATGATACAGCCACGATCCATAGTAAAAATTGCAGACAACACGGGCGCCAAGATCGGCCGCATCTTCAAGGTGCTTGGTGGATCAAAGCGTCGCTACGCTCGCATTGGCGATGTCGTTGTTCTCTCCGTGCAGGTTGCCGAGCCTCGCAAGGCCACAAAAAAGAAGGATGTGGTAAAAGCAGTTGTTGTTCGCTCGCGCAATCCGTACCGTCGCGCAGACGGCTCGTATGTTCGCTTCGACGAAAACGCAGTCGTGATCATCGACGCAAAGAAGGAGCCGATTGGCGGACGTATCTTCGGTCCTATCCCACGCGAGATCGTGGAGGCAGGGTATCAGAAGATTGGCTCGCTCGCTCCTGAAGTCGTTTAATGCACATATATGGCAGCTACACTTAAAAAATCAGATACGGTTATCGTGCTTTCAGGAAAGGATGCAGGAAAGAAGGGGAAGATCCTTCGTGTGTTTCCGAGCGATCACAAAATCTTGGTGGAGGGTGTCAACGAGCAGAAGCGCCACCAGCGCCCATCTAAGTCAAACCAGAAAGGCCAGATCGTCACAAAGCTTTCTCCGATTCATATCTCAAACGCGCTTTACTACTGCTCGAAGTGTGGCAAAGGTGTGCGAATGGGGGCAAAGATGATTGGAGATAAGAAGGTCCGCGCCTGCAAAGGCTGCGGCGTCGAGCTTGCGTAATATACCGAATAATCATGGAACCGGGCCAAGAGCTCCTAGTACAGGATTGAAATACTATGAAAAACGAACTGAAATCTCACTACATAAAAACGATCCCCGCCATCAAGGAGGAGCTTGGCATTAAGAATGTCATGGCCGTTCCAAAGATCACCAAGGTGGTGGTATCAACGGGCACGGGCCGAAATCGTGATAAGAAGCGAGCAGCACTCATTGTTGACCGTCTTGCAAAGATTACTGGCCAAAAGCCGGCTTCGCGCGGTGCCAAGAAATCGATCGCAAGCTTCAAGCTTCGCGAGGGTGAAATCATTGGATACCAGATTACTCTTCGTGGTGCTCGCATGTGGAGCTTTCTCTCAAAGCTGATCAACGTGGCAATCCCACGTACCCGTGACTTCCGAGGTCTTGAGACAAAGGGAGTTGATGAGATGGGCAACTTCACGATGGGTGTAAAAGAGCATATTGTGTTCCCAGAGAGCGCCGACGAAGATATCAAGGATGTGTTCGGAATCGCTGTTACCGTAGTAACGACCGCAAAGGACAAGAAGTCTGCAGAATCGCTTCTCCGAGCCGTAGGGTTTCCGTTTAAGAAGTAAATTGTATTAAAGATAAAAGGGCCCGGATCTCGTTCCGGGCCCTTTTGCTATTCGTAGCCTCCCACCAGTTCCCATGTCTGGTTTTCGGCGCATTTCGGAACCGTACACTCGAACAGTTCTACGCTGACATACCTGCTGCGCACGCCTTCTTGAGGCGAGAGAAGTTCGAGTGTCTTTTTGCATTTCATGGCACGCAAATGTACTCGGCAGGGCGGCTTGAAGAACTGTTCGTTTCTTTCGACTGTGCACTTCTTGCAGCCCTTGCGTAGACGCCACTGATGCAGAAAGTCGCTATCAGAACGCGATTCGATGGCGATGAAAAGACACTGCCATGCATGAGAACAGCTTGCTTGTAATTGCGCCAACTCTTCCTCGGCAGATGAGATCTCGCGTTTGGCGGCTTCTATTCTTTGCTTCTGTTTTTGTACCAGGTCGAAAATGGCCATTCTCTCCTCCAGGTTTGTCTTGTCGCTATAACTGCACAAGGTCAGGATAGGTTGTTTTTGTGTTACTATCGGGCGCATGAACCTCGACTCGCTTCTTCGGTTTGTTGCGCTCACGCATGAATTTCAAAAAATAGAGCGCAAGCTGTATGTTGCCGGGCTGTCTCGCAAAGAGAATGATGTAGAGCACTCGTACCAACTGGCGCTCCTCGCGTGGTATGTAGTTTCAACGCAAAAGATTTCGCTTGATGTCGATAAGGTGATTCGGTATGCGATGGTGCATGACTTCGTCGAAGTGTTTGCCGGGGACACTTTTTTCTTTGGCGAGCGGAGTGGAAAAGAGGAACGCGAAAGGGAAGCGGCTTTGCGTTTACAGAAAGAGTATCCAGAATTTTCAGAGCTTCACGAGTGGATCGCTGCATATGAATCAAAAGCCGACCCGGAAAGCCTGTTTGTGTACGCACTTGATAAGGTGGTACCGATTTTAAATATCTATCTTGATGGCGGGCGAACTTGGAAGGAGCATGGGATAACTTTCGAGCAGCTCTTTCTCAACAAACAAAAAGTGATTAACGAGCCTCGTGTACGAGTGCTTTTTGACGAACTTATGGCTCGCCTTCGTGACGAAGCCCCGAGTCTCTTTCCCGAGGATAGGTAATACCTTGTTCATTTCATCTTTCTCCTCTATACTCATCCCGTGAGTGCAGCTCGAAATAATTCTTATTACGAGCAACACCTTCATGAAGAATTGTGCACAAGGGTCCTTGGTTTACCTCGGACCTTTCGTGTTTACAGGCACTTCATGTATACTCTCTGGCGTGGGTCGTCTTTTGGCATAGGTCACGGCGACACTCACATTCACAATTTTTTATGGAGGCTTGTCCCGTGGCCTTTGCCGCGAGATGACCGACAGAAGAAAAAGAAAAAATCCGCGCAAGCGGATTTTTTCTTTTGTATTTCCGGTAAGAATGAGCATTAAAAAATTTCGAGCATCTGCAGTCAGTTTTTAAAAGAAAGGAGATATGATTTCCGAAAATAGTGGTCGCACTACACGAAGTGAGTGCGGGAACCGCTTTTATTTTCGAGAAATCAGAGCGACAATTCTTTTTTAAATGACGAAGCCGCGAGAAATTTTTTAATGCGAATGAAGTTTATCCACACTTTTCTGTAAAAAAATATTGTATGCATCGTCATCATGGTCGATAATGAATGCATGGAGGTGACAACTGGTCGACGTCACCGAATGCATAAACGAATGATACGAAACATGGCAAAGAAAAAGGCAATGAAGAAGAAGGCAGCAAAGAAGACAACAAAGAAGCGCCAGTAATTTGTTTTCTCTCAAAAAACTTTCCGGACATCCGGAAAGTTTTTTGTTTTCACTGAAGTAAGTGGAGGTTTTTATAGAGACTGTCTTTCAAACAAAAATGTGCTAAAATGCCTCTTTAAGAATATGTCTTTCCTTTCATCACTTTTTGGCACTTCTCCCGAGCGCGCTATGCGTCTCTATAGCCCGACCGTAGAGAAGATCAATTCATATGAGGCAGGTCTTAAAGATCTGCCCGACTCTGCTTTCCCGGAGAAGACTGCTGAGCTCCGATCGCGCCTCGCAGATGGCGCTACCCTCGAAGATATCCTCCCTGAGGCGTTTGCTCTCGTGCGAGAGGCTGCGGTGCGCACGCTCGGACAGCGTCACTACGATGTGCAGCTGATCGGTGGCATCGTGCTCCATCAGGGCAAGATTGCTGAGATGCGCACGGGAGAGGGAAAGACTCTCGTTGCTACGCTTCCGGTATATCTCAACGCACTTACAAAAAAAGGAGTGCACGTGATCACCGTCAACGACTATCTCGCTCGTCGAGATGCCGTCTGGATGGGTCAGGTGTATGCATTCCTCGGTCTTTCGACATCGGTGCTCAATCATGAGTCATCGTTTCTGTACGACCCATCGCACAAAGAGCTCGATGAAAAACGCGACGAGACGGCATCGTTTAAGATTGTGTACGAATTCATGCGCCCCTGCACCCGTCGTGAAGCGTACCAGTCTGATATTACGTATGGTACAAACCACGAATACGGATTTGATTATTTGCGCGACAACCTAGCCTACGGAGAGTCGGGTCTCTCGCAAGTGTCTCCCAGTTCTACCGACGCGAGCGGCAATCATCACTTTGCTGTAGTCGATGAGATCGACTCTATCCTTATCGACGAGGCTCGCACGCCACTTATTATTTCTGCCCCCGTTGCTGAGAGTGAGTCGCTGTATAAGACATTTGCTGATATCGCCACCAAGCTTCTGCCAGAGAAGCATTATGCGATCGACGAAAAGCTTCGTGCTATCACCCTTACCGAAGAGGGCATCGAGACAGCTGAGAAGATCCTGGGCGTAGATAACATCTATACCGACAAGGGGATCAAGTACGTTCATCATCTCGAGACTGCCGTGCGTGCCCGGGCGCTCTTTCACCTTGATAAGGAGTATGTCGTAAAAGAGGGTGAGGTGGTCATTGTTGACCAGTCGACAGGTCGCCTTCAGCCGGGGCGGCGCTGGAGCGAGGGGCTTCATCAGGCGATCGAAGCCAAGGAGGGGGTTTACGTCAAAGAAGAGTCGCGTACCTACGCCTCGATCTCGTTTCAAAACTATTTTCGCCTCTACAAAAAGCTTGCTGGCATGACCGGTACGGCGCTTACCTCGGCAGAGGAGTTTACCAAAGTGTATCGCTTGGAGGTGGTGCCGGTGCCGACGCATCGTTCGGTTGCGCGAGATGACCTCGATGATTTTATTTTCCAAACTGAGATGGGAAAGTATTCTGCCATCGCAAAAAAGATCAAGGAGGTGAATCTTCTGGGTCAACCAGTCCTTGTGGGAACGATCTCGATTGAAAAGAACGAGCTTCTTTCGCAGTTTCTCTCCCGCGAAGGGGTGAAGCACGAAATTTTGAATGCAAAAAATCATGAACGTGAAGGTGAGATCATTGCAAACGCTGGACGAAAAGGGGCGGTGACCATTGCGACCAACATGGCGGGTCGCGGTGTGGATATCAAGCTTGGCGGCGCTCTCGCAAAGGAAGATGCCTACAGCGAAGTTCGATCGCTGGGCGGCCTTTTCGTGCTTGGCACCGAGCGGCACGAAGCACGCCGTATCGATAACCAGCTTCGTGGGCGCTCTGGTCGCCAAGGCGATCCAGGAGCCACGCAGTTTTTCCTCTCGCTCGAAGATTCCCTCATGCGCGTGTTTGCGTCGGACACTGTGAAGAGCTTGATGGGGAAGCTAGGCATTCCAGAAGACGAGCCGATTCAGAATCGTCTTGTGTCGCGATCGATAGAGTCCGCGCAGGAAAAGATCGAAGGGTTTCATTTTGATGCACGAAAGCATCTTCTTGAATACGACGACGTAATGAACCATCAGCGCAAGATTATCTATGAGCGCCGCAGAAAGATTTTGCTTGGAACATACGACTATCTTGAGGAGTTTCTCACTTCGATCACTGATGAAAACGATACCGAGTTTCAGGCAATGCTTGGTGGCAAAAAGGATGCTATGGGACGCGAGAAGTTTTTGGATATGGTACGTAGCCTGACCCTGCAGTGTATCGACATGTACTGGGTAGAGCATCTCGAGGCGATGGATCACCTCCAGCAGTCTGTACGGCTGCGTGCCTATGGCCAGCGTGATCCGCTGGTAGAGTACAAGCGTGAAGGTCTCGGGCTCTTTAAAAATCTTGAGTCGAGTATTTTTGCAGAAGTGGTGCGCCTGTTGCCGGGGCTTGGGGTTGAGCTTGCAAAGAGCGATGCCCAGACGCAAAAACTCGAAGAGGTGCATGCTCAAGCGGTGCTGATCGGCGGATCAAATACGGGAAATGTTGAGGACAAGGGGAGCGATGCGGAGCCCGGCCTCGGAAGGAATGACCTGTGTCCATGCGGCTCTGGCAAAAAATATAAGCATTGCGGGCTCAAGGAGACCGAAGAACACAAGCGACTGATTGAGGAGAAGGCGTAGGACCAACCAGAGATATAATCACGTACCACCATGGAACTCAACCGATATGCGACACAGGAGGAGACGCAAAAGGCTGCTACAGCAGCTCTAAACGAGCTACTTCGCACGCGGAGCGGTTTGCCGACCCTTTTTCTCGGAGTGGGGGGTTCGTCGCTCGCGCTACTCGACGGGGTTGACCTCGCTCTTGTTGGCCCGCATCTCATGTTTGGTCTTGCAGATGATCGTTTTAGCCCAGACCCGAAGGTGAACAACTTTTCGTCGGCAAAGGCTGGCGCGTGGTACCCGAAGTGGGTCGAAGCGGGTGTCGGTATAATCGACTCCACGGTCTCAGGCGGCGAGAGCTTGCAGGCTTTTGCGACACGCATCGAGAGTGCGATTAAAAAGTGGCGGGAGGATCATCCCGATGGAATGATCATTATGACCCAAGGCGTTGGCCCCGACGGCCATACACAAGGGATCATGCCGTTTCCTGAAAACCCTGCTCGCTTCAACGAACTCTTTCTGAACACCGAGCGATGGTATACCGATTATGATGCTACTGGCAAGAACCCGCATCCGCTGCGAGGTACCGTCACAGCCTCTTTTTTGCGCACGGAAGTAGCCGAGTCGATTGTATATATGACAGGGGAGGCAAAGCGCGATGCTCTCGAGCGCATTCTTTCTTCCGAGGGAACTCTCGCGGAAACCCCCGCACGCATTATTCGTGAAATGCCTGCTGTCACGATCTATACCGATATTAGATGATCGTAGAGTCAATAAAAACTCGGCTTTTGGTGCCGCCGAAAGATGACCTCTTGTCGGCGATTTTTGACTCGATCCCAGCTCTCCCTGAAAAATCAGTTCTTGCGGTCACCTCGAAGGTGGTAAGTATCTGGCAGGGGAGGTGCGTGTCCGCTTCCTCTGTTGTTGATAAGGATGAGTTGATCAAGAAAGAGGCGGATCGCTATCTGCCCCGAGGGTTTGCCTCGAACAGACTCGTGATGCATACGGAGAAGAACGGCTTCTTTATACCGACTGCTGGCATCGATGAGAGCAATGCCGATGGCTACTACATATTGTGGCCCGAGCATCCAGGGCGCTTGGCAGAAGAGATTCGGGCGGCGTGCATGAAGCACTATGGGGTATCGGCGCTCGGTGTGGTGGTTACCGACTCTCATTCGGTTCCACGGCGGCGCGGCACGGTGGGTGTGTCCCTTGGGCATGCTGGCTTTGCGCCGCTCCACGACTACCGCGAAACCCCCGACCTCTTTGGGCGTATCCTCAAAATAACGATGCTCAATGTGGCAGACTCTATCGCCTCTGCCGCTGTGCTTGCCATGGGTGAGGGTACCGAAAGGACCCCTCTCGCACTTCTCTCGGGAGTGCCCTTTGTCGATTTTGAGCACGGCGAATCAGATAAAAAGTACGGCTCGTTTGAAGTGCCGAAAGACGAGGATCTTTACGCTCCATTTTTTGAAAGTGCGCCTTGGGAGGAAGGTGAGGGTGGCTTGCGAATATAGAAAGGGTATACTTATACCATGAGCCACGTAGAGTCAGTACAGAAACTGTACGACGAGTGGGCCCCGCTTTATGACCTATCAACAAAGCGGAGTATTGCGTATCTCGTGGAAGATGGTATTTTCGCGGATGCCGTTGACCCCAAAAAGAGTGATCGGATTCTCGACCTAGGCAGCGGTACTGGCAGAACAGTCTCTCAGCTGCTTGGTTCTGGTGCGCATGTTGAGGGGATGGACCTTTCCCGAAAGATGCTCGAAATAGCGCGTGAGAAGTTTCCAGCCATTACGTTTCATGAAGGAAATATCGAAGAGGGTCTTCCGGGCGCGGAAGGCTTTTTTTCTAAAATAACGAGTTCGCTGACATTTCAGTTTGTGCAGTATGCGGAAAAGGTGTTTACCGAAGCGCATAGGGTGCTCACTCCATCCGGCACCTTTTTCTTTACCGACTTTATTGCGGATGCTCCTCTCGAGTGGCCCTCAGTTGTGTACCGAGAGCCGAAGCTTTTTGCGGGTTCGATCGGCTCAATCTCTCGCTTTCGACGCCTCGTAGAGTATCTGGAGATGATCGACCACTCTGGGTTTCGACTTGTCGAGCTTCGTCCGCTTCGCGTGGGTGAGGAGTGTCGCGAGGTGCTCACTCCCGACTCTTTTGAGAAAGTGGTGGACAAATGGGCGAGTCTCTTGTTTGTTCTCAAGAAAAAAGAACGGTAAGTTTTTTGCTGCGGAAAGATGTCCACGGCCTCGAAAGATAACTCATGATACGATAAAGGAGATGCGCACCTCGTTTGTTTCGCAAATCATTATTGTATTTCTTGCAAACCTCGGCCTTGCCTTGGTTATTCCGCCTGTCTCTATTCCGAACTTGGATTCGCTCCTCATGTCGTCCGCCTTTCTTTTCTCGGTTGTGTACGGCTTCGAGCTTTCTATGGTGCTTTCACACTTCTCCGAACTCAAGCGCCAGCTCGCCATCGAAAATGCCGGACTCCTCTCCGTGCACCATCTTTCGGGAATTGTAGGAGGGCCCGTAGGGAAAAAAGTACAAGCGGCTGTCGAGACCTATATCATGGCTGCTATCGACCAGCCTCTCTCGGCGCATCTGCGTGTTGATAAGGAGTTTTTTGCAATCTGGAAACCGCTCGAGGACCTGGTAGAGGTGAAAGGGCAGGAGAAGGGGAGAGCACTTCAGTATTTAAACGAAGCACTGTACTACATGCCTCAGGCTCGCTCGCGCATTGCCGCCGCCGCGCCGCGTTTTGTAGATGCTCCCGTGTGGGCGATGTTGGGCGCTCTCGGGATTGTGCTCGCGGGGCTTATTTTCACAAGCCATGATGCCTCGCTCTTTTCGCTTGTCTCCGCTGCGCTTTTCGTCACGATCGTTTTTGGGGCACTGCTCCTTCTTGATGAGATCGACTCAAACCGCATCGAAGAAGCAAAGCTAGAGTACGAGCAGTTCAACGAGACGCTCGTCTCGCTTGGCTACCTGCGCTACTATCCTGAGTTTGCGCTTGCACAGGGGGTGGTTGTGCCATCTCGAGATGCACGCTATCGAATTGGGGTGTTTCCGCACTATCCGTCTCTGGTGGGCCGCACTATCCACAAGGAGGGAGAAGAAAAAAGGGTTCGGACGGTTCGCACGCGGGCGGTCTCGAAAAAGCCCCAAGCGCCAAAACGGATAAAGAAAGTGTAGTTTCAGCACGCGCTCTTCTTCGCTGTGAGCCATCGCCACTCCTTCACAGGAGTGGCTTTTTGTGTTAAAAATAGTACCACTTCATATGGAGAATCTCTCTCGTCTATGGACCGATATTCTTGAATCACGCCTCGGCGCGCTCTTCTTTGGTGTACCCATGATGCGCAATTCGGCCTTGTACGCCCTTGTTTGGTCGGGGTATGTTCTGCTCGCGTCGATCGATTCGGCGTTTCGAGGGGAGCTCCCTCATGAGCTATGGCTTGCTACCGCAGGGCTTCCTCTTTTTATAGGCAACCTTCTTCCCTTTAAGAGCTTTGTAGCCGGGGCAGATCCGGAGGATACGCTCATCTTGCTCTACACTCTTGTGCCACTCCTCCTGTGGGTCATCTCCTTTGGGATTATCCACGGACTTTTTTTCTTTTTTGCCGCCCTCAACTCGGAGGCAGAGCGCCGCGTCATTATCTTCGAAACAGCTCGAGAGGCAGTAGCAAGTCCTGTTTAGGAGAGAGAAAAAAAGAGGGTTGACCCCGATAGAAACCATCCCCGCATCTCGTCTTGCAGCAGGACGAAATGCGCCCGCAGCGGGCTGTTTCTAACGGGGTTGACTTTTACCTAAAAGGGGTGTATATTAGCTGCAATTGTAAGTTTTCTCGAGCGCGTCGCCGTAAGGAGAGATGAGCGAGAGGGTCGCCTTACAGTTTTAGTAGATAGTATCCAAATGGCTACACGATTGTACGTTGGCGGATTGCCGTACTCGACCACTGAAGACTCGCTTCGCGCAGCTTTTGCGCAGGCAGGCGCAGTGACGTCGGCAACCATCATCATGGACAAGATGACCGGCCGTTCCAAGGGTTTTGGTTTCGTCGAAATGGGATCTGATGCAGATTCCCAGAAGGCGATCGAAATGTGGAATGGTAAGGAATTCGAAGGCCGCCGCCTTACCGTGAACGAAGCTCGCCCAATGGAAGCTCGCCCTCCACGAACAGGTGGAAATGGTGGAGGCTATGGGGGAGGTTCTTCTTTCGGTGGAAATGGTGGAGGTGGAAACCGCTGGTAACCAGCAGCGAAACTAAAACGGGCCGCTTGGTGCGGCCCGTTTTAGTTTCGCATGGTGAGCTATCAGGAGACATTCGTCTCGACTCTCCTCGAACTCGAATTGAAATTTTCGCGAATATGAATATAAGAAACATTGCAATTATCGCCCACGTAGACCACGGCAAGACCACTCTTGTTGATGCTTTGCTGCGGCAGTCGAACACCAAGCTTGCGAAAGAGGTGGCTGACTCGACCTGCATCATGGACTCAAACGAGCTTGAGAAGGAGCGCGGCATTACTATTTTTTCTAAAAATGCGAGCGTCTTCTGGAAGGATGTGAAGCTCAATATTATTGACACGCCAGGCCACGCCGACTTCGGTGGGGAGGTGGAGCGCGTACTTTCCATGACCGACGGTGCGCTTCTCTTGGTGGATGCAAAGGAGGGTCCTATGCCGCAGACTCGCTTCGTACTTAAAAAGGCGCTTGAGATGAAACTCAAGATTATTGTGGTGATCAACAAGGTAGACAAGTCCGACGCGCGCCCTGCTGTGGTTGTAGAGAAAGTGCTGGAGCTGTTTCTTGAGCTTGGAGCCGGAGAGAGCGCTCTCGATGTGCCGTTTGTGTATGCGGTGGCCCGCGAAGGCAAAGCTGGCCTTACGCCCGACATTCCTTCCATGAATGGCATCGCTCCTATTTTTGATGCGATTCTTGAACATATTCCTGCGCCTACGGGAGATGCCTCAAAGCCTCTTCAGATGCTGGTCTCGTCGATTGTCGGCGACAACTTCAAAGGCCGCATTGCTATTGGCCGTATTTATAACGGTGTGATCCACGCTGCCGAGCAGGTGATGCATATTAACCGCAGTGGTGAGATGAAGCCATATCGCCTTACATCGCTCATGACCTTTTCGGGCCTTGATCGCTTGGAAGCAAAGGAGGCATCTGCGGGAGATATTGTTTCAATCGCTGGAATTCCTGATATTACGATTGGTGAGACGATTGCCGATCTCGCTACGCCTGTCGCACTTCCTCTTCTTGATATCGAAGAGCCAACGGTGAAGATGACCTTCAAGATCAACGACTCTCCGTTTGCAGGGAAGGAGGGGACATACTCTACTTCACGCCAGATCCGCGCACGCCTTATGAAAGAGCTTGAGACCGATATGGCGCTTCGCGTGGAAGATGGTCCTGATAACACATGGGTTGTAGCTGGCCGCGGAGAGCTTCACCTGGCTATTGTCATCGAGCGCCTGCGTCGCGATGGGTTTGAATTTGCCGTTTCTCGTCCGCAGGTGATCGTGAAAGAGGTGAATGAGGTAAAGATGGTGCCGTACGAAAAAGCGTATATCGAAGTGCCAGATCAGTTTGCGGGCGCGGTGATCCAAAAGCTAGGCAGCCGCCAGGGAGAGATGGCCGAGATGCGCTCAGAAAACGGGATCACATTTCTTGAATTTATCATTCCGACACGTGGCCTCTTTGGCTACCGCAGTGATCTCCTTACCGACTCGAAAGGGCTCGGCATCATCAATACGTCATTTCTTGAGTACCGACCTGAGCGTGGCGGCTTCCCTGAGCGTGCTAATGGCTCGCTGGTGGCCTTTGAGACGGGTGAGACGCGCCTCTTTGGCCTTCTCGCTGTGCAAGACCGTGGCGTGCTCTTCATTGGGCCGGCAGTACAGGTGTACAAGGGGCAGGTGGTGGGTAAGAACTCTCGTGTGGAAGACCTGCCAGTAAACGTATGTAAAGAGAAGCAGCTTTCAAACATGCGCTCCAAAGGTGATGGTCCTGCAGAGAACCATGTGCCTCCAAAAATTATGAATCTTGAAGAGGCGCTTGAATATATCGGAGACGACGAGCTTGTGGAGGTGACGCCAAAGAGCGTACGTATCCGCAAGATGGTGCTCGATGAGAATGAGGCCCGAAGAAAAGCACGAGGAATGTAGAAATAAAAAAAGCGCCGTAAGGCGCTTTTTTATTTGCTAGACTTCTTACCCTGGCTGGTATTAATATCTATACAAGTTTGATTCGGGACGTGGTGTAACGGTAACATTCACGAGATGGGGTCGAATCTTTTGTCGGGCTATAGTGTAACGGTAACATTCACGATTCGGGTTCGTGAGACTCTGGGTTCAAATCCCAGTAGCCCGACAAAAGATTTGACGGGAATGCCCCAAGCGCATTCCCCGGATTTTCAGCAGAAAATGTGAGACTCCGGGTTCAAATCCCGGCGTCCCGACTGAGCAAGGCGAAGGAGCGGAGGAGAAAATGCCCTGCGGCATTTTTGTTCGGTATTTGAAGGACTTTTCAATGTCGAGCAATGCGAGACGTGAAAAGTACCCGCGACGGTAGTCGAAAATCCCGGCGTCCCGACATTTTGACGGTTTGTGATCTGCGTTCTACCATAGAGCTTTTATTTGACAGGTATAACGGTTGAGGTAGATAATATCTCCATTAATTAACAAGGTCGAACGAAGCAAGTAATCAGAGTAAGATATGACGAACTACAAGCGAGGATCAACAGCGGCGGTACTCGTATCAGCAGTCGTGGGTCTTTTGGTAGGATACGGAATCGCACGCGGTACGAATGGAAGCGCTGTGCCAGCAGGTGACATGGCGCCAACCTCTGTTTCGAAAGCAGCAGATCTCCGTGTTGTGCTCAATGCTATTGAGCGACAGCACGTAGACCTCGCTTCAACAGCTGTGCGCAACGCCTTTGATGGCAGCGCAGACACAAACGCATCAGTGGATGCCCTATCGGCAAACACGAAGCGTCTTTCAGATGCAGTAGCAAGTGTATACGGAGCAGAGGCTGGGAAGAAATTCTCGGACATCTGGTCGAGCCACATCGGCTTCTTCGTAGACTATACGCTCGCTGCAAAGGCTGGCGATAAAGCAAAGATGGACAAAGCAGTGCAGAACCTCGGTGGATACGCAGATGCGGTCTCCGATTTTCTCTCACAGGCTAACCCAAACTTGCCTCGCGAAGCAGTGCACGGTCTCGTAATGCAGCACATTGGCCACCTCAAGGGTGCAGTTGATGCATACGGCCGGAAAGATTATGCCGGATCGTACACCGCTCAGTCTGAGGCGTACGAGCAGATTGGCAAAATTGCAGATGCGATCGCGGAAGCTATCGTAAAGCAGAAGCCAGAAGCGTTCAACTAGAACGTCTTCTCTCACCGATCGACAGTTCGAAGAAACCCCGACGTGTCCTACGGGGTTTCTTTGCTAAAAGAGAGGTAAACCCTCTCTTTTAGCAAAGAAGTTATGCATAAAAACCGTTTGCAGATTACTTGATTGCCTAGCGTAGTGAGAGAAATGAAAAGAGTACTTTTTATTTCCGAACGAGCGACGGCAAAAAAGGGCAGATACCCCGCCGCTTTGCGGCGCCCCGTACAAACAGTACACTGGTTGTACGGGGCGGGGGCTTGTCCCGGGGTTAATACCCTTTATTCGTTCCCATACTATATTTATGAACAACAAAGCACTTGGCATTGGCGTAGTAGTCGTTATTATCATCGGTCTCTTCCTTCTCATGCCGAAGGGTACTGAGGCTCCTGCCGACAACAATGGCGCAGCGCCTGTATCGGGGGGCACAGGATCTTCTGACACCACGACTGGTACCTCAGTAGATGTGTCCGCTACTGTATCTACAACCGTTGGAGCAGGACAGGTTGCCGCATCGATCAAAGGATATGCTTTCGCTCCCGGAGTTATCAAAGTAAAGAAGGGGACCACTGTCACCTGGACTAACATGGATTCAGTTGGCCACAGCGTCGTTGCAGATTCAGGAAAGTGGACGAGCGATCTTCTTGCAAAAGGCCAGACCTACTCGTACACCTTTGATGCAGTTGGAACGGTGGCATACCACTGCGGCCCACATCCATACATGAAGGGTACTGTTGAGGTTACTGAATAGCATTTCGTGACAGAGCTTTTTCGCCACATCTGGAAAAAGGTGCTCGTGGTGTTCGTTTTTGCGATTGCCGCTGGTTTTATTATTGCAAAAACAACGTCACCTGAAGCCCCTGTTGCTGGGAACGAGCTTGAAGAGGCGACGCCAGCGGTTGTTGTTCGTCTGCTTCCGCTTGGTCCGGACCCCAAAGAGGTCACGGTCGCCCGCGGATCTATAGTTGAGTTTGCGGCTCGTGATGGCAAACTCCACGATCTTCGCGAGGGGGAGCCCGATCTCCATGAAGCGGCGCCCTCCAAAAAGGAAGGCTATCAGTCGGGAGTTTTTGCTCCAGACGAGGCCTACCGGGTGCGTTTTGACCGAGTCGGGGAGTTCGTCTTCCACGACCACCTTAATCTTAAGACAGTGATATATATTCACGTCTATGAACCAACCTCTTGATACAGCGCCGGTAGAATCGTTCTGGAACCCGATTCGTCGCATGTTCGCCTTGTGGGTCGTTGTATTGCTCATTGGGTTCTACGGGACACAATACGGACAGGATAAAGGTCCTACTACGACGAACGTGATCTGGCTCGTGCTCGGTCTCCTTGGGGTCGGGTATATGAAAAAGGTGATGCCATTTTCTGATCCGGTCTACGGTCCTCCAAACAAGAAGATCTTCTGGGCGTGGTTTGCGATCGTTTTCGGCGGCATTGCGCTTACGCAGGCCTCTTTCTACTACCAGCCGCTCACTATGTTTGTGCCGTATCTTGGCGCACTCTGGCTCTTTCTCATGGCTCTTGGTCATGCGATTACCGGACTCGTCGACAAGAAGAGCCTTGCAAACGTGTACGCAGCAACGACAGTGCTCCAGGTTCTCGCAGGACTCTTTATTATCTTCGTACCAATGCTGATGGGTCCGCAGTTTCTCTTTGCTGGTGTGGTAAGTGCGCTCGCCATGGTTCTACTCATTGCATTCGCTTAGCATGAACTCATCTAAAGAAATCGTATACGATTACGCTATTGTGGGCGGCGGCATAGCTGGCCTTTCGACTGCGTATCACCTCGTTCGCGACGGGCATAGTGTTGTTGTATTCGACCGAGACAACTGTCTTTCAAACGCTAGCTTCAACTCTACGGCTATCACGTCCCACGACCCTGACTGCGACTGGGACAAGGTTATCGAAAAGTTTGGCATAGAGGGTGCTCGAGATATCTGGAAGCTCGGAGAGCATTCGATGAAGATGCTTGCTGAGTATGCGCACAAGGTGAACCCGCATTTTGTGGCAAAGCGCTTGCCTGCACATATCTTTTCAACATCTGCAAAGATGGATGAGATTGTGGCCTCGAAGTATGAGCTATATAAAAAGCTCGGTGGGCATGCAACGCTCATAAAAGAGGGAAGTACCATATTCAAAACGTTTCGAACGGTTCTTACCGTAGAGGCGGAAGGGCAGTCGAACAACCAGGCGCTCCTCAAGACTCTTGTGCGTGCCGTGAAATATCATGGTGGCAAGATTCTTACCTATGCGCCGGTCAGTGAGGTGAAGGAGGAGAAGGGCGCATCCACCATTGTCTACAAAGAGGGTGATTCTCTGCGTGCAAAGAAGGTGCTGTTTGCAACGGGCGAGGGTGCGCTGCATCCGGCGCTTATGGGCCTCACGGTAAAGCGACGTACCTTTGTTATGGCGTACGATAAGCAGGATATTCCAAAGCCATTTCGCGGCTCTGTGCTGTGGGATATGGCCGATCCGTACCATTACATTCGTTCCTTCCGTGGCAGGACCGTCTGGGTGGGAGGGAGCGATATTCTGGATAGCGACTACGACCCAAAAAAGGATGATAGTTACTATGGCGCAGTAGACAAGTTTGCGCACGACACGCTTCTTTTCGATAGTACCTACAAAAAGTCGGGACAGTGGTCAGGTACGTTTTATCCTGCAAAAGATATCGAAGTACCCTACATTGGCGAGATCCCAGGATCGAGCAACTATGCGAACCTTGGTTTCGGAGGCACCGGTATTTTGATGTCGTTTGTATCGGGGTATCTGTTTGCCTCATGGGCAAAGGGGAAGGAGACGGGGTACAAAAAATACTTCGCACTCGACCGCTAGGCTCTCATGAACGACTGGCTTCTCGATGCTTTTTCGCAGGCGAAAGCTATTACGAATCGTGCGAGTACCACTTACGCGCTCGCGTTTCGTTTCTTTCCTTCGGATATTCGTGACGCTGGGTACGCGATGTATGCTTTTTTCCGTACTGCCGATGATATTGTCGACGTAGGGAAGGGTAACCTCGACGATATTCGACGGTTCCGTGATTCGTGGGAGAAGGCACTTGAGGGTGATAGGGCAATACCTCTCCTTGCTGGAGCAGCGTATGTCTTTAAAAAATATTCTATTCCGGTTACACTCACTGATGAGTTTTTTCGAGCAATGGAGATGGATGCTGTGGGCCACTGTTACGAAACGTTCTCGGACCTAGAAGTGTATATGAATGGGGCCGCAGGAACAGTGGGGGAGGTTATGGCGCACGTAATCGGTTTTTCAAGTTCTGAAGCCCTCGTAAGCAGCCGACAACTTGGCGTTGCTGCCCAGCTCACCAACATCTTGCGGGACGTCCGTGAAGATTATGATATGTATGGTCGCGTGTATATTCCCACAGAGACTCTTGATCAATTCGCTGTAACGCCGGCAGATATCGCTGATTGCCGCATGAGTCCTGCGATGAGAAATCTCATTCGCGACCTACTCGAAAGGAACCGGTTGATCTATTCGCACGCAGAGGTGGGACTCCGCGGGCTCTCAGAGCGAGGCCAGCTCGGCGTGCGTCTTATGGCGCGCTCCTCTCGCGAGATTCTAAGAGCGATCGAACGTAACAATTTTAATGTATTTGAATCACGCGCAACCATACCGACATGGACAAGGGTAAGGCTATTATCATCGGCGGCGGTATCGGCGGTCTTGGGACAGCCCTCCTTTTAGGGAGAGCTGGCTATCGGGTCACTCTTTTTGAGAAGAACTCCACGCTTGGCGGAGTGTGTAATCGTTTTTCGGAGAATGGGTTTACCTTCGATACCGGCCCGTCGTGGTATATGTGGCACGAAGCGTATGAGCAGTTTTTTAAAGCTGCTGGGACGAGTGCAGAGCAGGAGCTTCGTCTTGTGCGGCTTGAACCCACAGCCCGCGTTTTTGGGGTAAACGAATCCTTTGATCTCGTCCCGAGCGAGGAGGCGATGGCGAATACGTATGAGCATCTTGAGACAGGCGCAGGAGAGCGGTTTCGCGAATATCTTGCCGATGGACGCCGCAAATATCGGTTGGCACAGGAGTACTTTCTCGAGAGCAATTTCAATTCAAAAATCGAAGCGTTTCTTTCAAGCTTTATTTTCAAACTCGGTCCCGGCGTGCTCTGGGGGAGTATGGAGCGCGAACTCGCGAAGCGATTCAAGCACCCGCTGGTTGAAGCTGCGATCATGCTTCCGGGGGCATTTCTGGGAGCTCCGCCAGGCCGGACCTCGTCACTCTTTACCTTGATGAACTCAATAGAGACCGACGGGGGAGTTTCGCATCCGATGGGTGGCATGTACACCATCGTGGAAGCTCTTGTGCGGCTCGGTAAGGCTGCGGGGGTGGAGTATCGCATTGATATGCCTGTAGTGAAGATCCAGACCGCTGGCGGACGGACTACGGGTGTGGTGCTTGGCTCCGGCGAGCGCCACAATGCCGATCTTGTTGTGGCCGCCAACGACCGTGCGTTTATAGAACGAAACCTGCTTGAGCCGAGAGAGCGGGAATTTCCAGAGTCGTACTGGGCTTCGCGCGAAAAAACATTTTCGTGCCTACTTCTTTACTTGGGAGTGCGGGGGAAGTTGGAGAGGCTCACGCACCATAATGTTTTTTTTGCTCAAAATTGGAAGAAGCATTTTGAGGAGATTGAAGCTGGTGTGCTTCCGTCTGACCCAAATATTTTCGTGGACATGCCAAGTGCAACCGATCCATCGGTTGCGCCAGAAGGGTCCGAAAATCTGTTTGTTTTAATCCCAATTGCTCCGCGGGAATACGAGACAGGGGAGCTCGAAATGTATGGCGATAGAATAATCGACAAGCTCGCAGCTCTTTTTGGTGAGCCTGATCTCGGCGAGCGAATCGTTGTGCGCAGGCAGTTTGGCGGCGCAGATTTTTCTCACACATACAATGCGTTTGGTAACACTGCATTTGGTGTAAGCCACTCCCTTTTCCAGAGCGCCTGGTGGCGGCCGAACAACGTACACTCAAAGATTAAAAATCTTTTCTTTGTTGGCGCATCAACCAATCCTGGCATTGGAGTACCAACCTGTCTTCTTTCTGCCATTCGCGTAGCCCGCCGCATAGGATTGCAAAAGTAGTAAAAGTATGGTATAATATATCCCAGAAAGAGCAGACCTAGACTCGGCAAACGACCGTCTTTAGGAAGCTCAAGGAGGCTGACCATGTCCAAAGGCGACATGCTTAGCATTGTGAAGGCGATCCTTTCGATGCTCGCGATCACTCCAGACAAGACGCTCCGGAACGTGCACGAGCTGCTACTCCTGCTCACGGATACATACAAGAGGGAGGCATGCTGCGCGGCTTTCGGCCGGTTTGTTGAGGAGCAGATATACGCATCACCGAATGATGCTAGTCATTATTTGCTCCTCAACATGGACCCAGCAACTGTCAATTTGCAGGCGATTCTCGAGTTGGAGCTTGGAGTCGCAAAGGGGTCAACCATGCTGAGGGGTTCCTTCACTAAACTTCAGCGTGGATCTATTTATGTGGTGTTGATCAACTACCGTCGCGTAGCTTAAACACTTTCCCGGCCGGTTCGATCGTAAGATCGAACCGGCTCGAATTTTTATATACGGTAAACCTATATTCCAGGTGATTACCCCGGAATGACATCCCGTACATGCACAGCATTCTGTTTCCCCAGCCTAAGCGAGCTACGTGAACAAAATTTCGAGATGAGGGTTTTACCTTTTGAAAGACTAGATGAGGCGACGGCCGAATCTCGAGGAAATTTCTAGTAAGAAATTATCCGTACTTTCAAAAGGTAAAACCGGAATCGAAGAGTATTTTGTGCTCTAGCGAGCCCCTATTTTGTTTTAAACTCGTACACCCCCTCCCACTTCTCGGGAGGCTCTGCGAGAAAATGTTCACAACGTTCAAAGAGGAGCTTGCTCGGAGCATCGACATGATCGGAAAGGATTTTTTTGAACAGTTCTGCGGCTCTGGAAAATTCACCATGGTAGTAGAGGTCGCGTGCCTGGTTGAAGAAGGGGAGTATTGATTTCACTGTTTCTCGTTTTGCATTTTCTGCAATCTCGTAGATGGTGGCTGGTAGCTTCTTGCCCTTCACTTTTATCTTGTCGAGTTCGCGTACGACATATTTCCCCTCGGGAAGGGCTTTGATGGTAGCTTCGGCCGCGAGGATATGCACACCGTACGTTTTTGTTTGGCTTTCAAGGCGCGAGGCGAGATTTACCGTATCTCCCATCACGGTATAGTCGAATCGCTCGTTTGAGCCCATGTTTCCTGCCACCACGGGGCCGGTATTAAGGCCGATGCCGATATCGATTGGCGGCTCACCGTTGGCCGCAGACTCTCCATTGAATGCAGCGAGAGCGTCGATCATCTCAAGCGATGCTTCGACTGCATCCTCTGCCTGGCGAGGGTTATCAAGAGGGGCACCCCAAAAGGCCATGATCGCGTCGCCGATATATTTGTCTACGACGCCACGGCGGGCAAGCGCGATATCGGTCATGCGCGTTAGGTATTTGTTGAGAAACTGCACAAGGCCCGTTGCCGTAAGCGATTCGGAGAGGGTGGTAAAGCCACGCACGTCCGAAAAGAATACGGTTGCCTCTTTCTCGTCTCCGCCGAGCTTTACCTTTGAAGGGTCGCGCAGGATCTCTTCGAGAATGTCGCGAGAAACATATTTCGAAAAAGCTTGCCGCATCTCGCGCCGCGATCGCTCAGTAATGAAATAGCGATAGGCAAAAAGAGATGCCGTCGAGACGATCCAGGCAAGCGCCAGGTGCAGGAGATTGGCGATGATACCTATGTCAAAAAGAAGAAGGGCTGCACCAAGCGACACGATGCCAAGAAGGGAATTTGTTGCGATGGCATTGCTTGCGCGGGAGAGGAAGATAAATGATGCTCCTGCGCATAGAGCAGAGAGGAGGAGTATGAGCATCATGAGGCCTCGCGAGATCGGCACCAGAGATTCTCCGCGTGCAAGCATCTGGATTGCATGTGCTTGCAGCTCAACGCCACTCATCGCCTTGCCGTTTGAGGTGGGCACTACCTGTTCGTCGTGCAGATCTGAGGCCGTTGCTCCGATCAATACGAGCTTTCCTTCGAGGCTTGCTGCTACTGATTCGTCGGTAAGGAGTTCCAAGACACTGACGGTACGAAAGTCTCCGGGTGCGCCTCTGAATACGATTCGTGAAGGTGTTTTTGGTGGGTTTTCAAGCGAAGGGGAAAGGAGTTTGGCATTTTGCCATGCAAACGAATCCGCGAGCTGTGCGCTACGCACCACGCCATCTGGGTCAACAACAAACTGTACTTGGCCAAGGGATACGGTTGGCTTTTCGCGAAAGAGGGGGAGGGGGAGAAGAGGCGGATTCTCTTCGCGTGGCATTACGACAGGAAAAGGGGTGCTGGAGAGCGTGCGGGCGAACGCGGCGTCGTCCTGTTTGCCTAAGCGTGACTCTTCAGAAAGAATGACGTCGAATCCAACCCCAAGCGGCGGATGCTTGCTGAGCTTTGCAAAGATCTGTGCGTACACCTCGCGCGGCCATGGCCACTGGCCTATCGAATGGATCGACTCGCTGTCGATGACGAGAATGACGATGCGGGGGTCGATATCCTTTCGGGTGAAGAGGCGATCTTCGAGCGCCCGCTCGGGCCCAGCAAAAAGCCCAAGCGCAAAGCTGCCGGTTACGAGAATGCCCGATGCGAGGGCGGTGAGGAGCATGCCAGTGCGATCTGTTTTCATGAAGTACGAGTCTCTGGGTATGCCTTAAATAGCGAGATCACTCTCTGTTGCGGCAGAAGCCTGCACTTTGAAGAACCCAGATGAGATCACATCCTCCTTTCCGGTCTCTGGATTTACCAGTATGGCAGCGATAGTGCCGGGTGCTTCGCCTGCCTCAGAGACAGAAGAGTCTAATTTTGCGGTGAACACGCCATCTGCTCCAATGGCGCCAACGCCTCCGATCACTTTCCATCGAAATCCAGCTGAAACTTTCTCCGGCACGCCGTTCGCTCCTGTGCGATAGAGGGTGAAGCTAACAGACTCTCCTTCGGTAAGCGATGTGAAAGCGCGCGATGGCTTTATTGCAAATTTTACTGTTGTTGGCGTGGCAGTTGTTCCCGCTGGCTGGGATACACTTGTGGTGTTGGTTGTTTCTGTGCGAGTCGTTGTTTGTATCGATGTGGGAGCCGTTTGGCGAATGGGGGTAACGGTAGGAACAGGGGTTTTAACCGAGCCTGCTGTTGGCTCGAGAAGAGGTTTTTGTTCGATGCGCAGTCTTAGATCTTGCTCGATCGTTTTGCGAAGCTCGATGCGGAACTCTGTCTCAAGGGGATTTTTCTTGCGGAGCTCATCTACTCGCTTGTTGAGAAGCGTATCTTCGGTGAGCGCCTCTTTGACCCAGGCTCTCGCTTTTATCTCTGGGGAAAGGGGGACGGTTCGTATCTCTTCTGGAAGCACCGTCGCAAGCTTTTTTCCTTGGGTCACGGCGAGGGCGATTTTTTGCACAGATATATCGGTAATATCGATCGCTTTCCCTTCACCAAGCATGAGCTCTGCGTCGGGAAGAGCTTTTTTTGTTTTTGGGTGAACAATACGGAGCGCAACTGTGTGCTCGTTGCCTACAAAACTCGTCTTGCCTTTTACGAGGCTCGTACCAAAGGCGGTGCCACGCACGGTGGCTACTGCGTGCGGTGTCGTCACCTCCCAGGTGGAGTCTGGAGTAGCGAGAGACACAATTTTTGACCAGATGTTGCCGGCAAGGAGGGTGATCTTTGCGGAGAGCTTTCCGCTTGCGGGGTCATACGCTCCGTCGGTGAGGGTTATGCGACTTTTTTCATCAAGGCGAAGTGCTGAGCCGTCAGGGAATACCACGTTTGCATGGGTTGCAGCTTCTGTGCCCAGCGTCGAGCCTTTCTCGACGGCATCGCCGTCTTTGAGTTCTGCTTTTTTGGTTGCACCATCTGCCTCAAAAAGGAACACGTGTCCGCGCACGATAAAGAGGTGTGCCCGTGTGTCGGCTGTGGTGGTTGCCACTACGCTTGCTGTTTGTATGTTGCCGCTCGAGCCGTTGCCTGTCGAGAGGGCAAATGCCCCGATGCCAAGAACGAGAATTGCGCCTGCTCCCCAGATAAGATATTTAGAGTCCATCTATGAACGGTAGCGTATTTTAGCCTCTTCTTCAATCACCCCGATCTGCTAAGATGTGTTGATGAAAGATCGCTCAAAAGTAGGGGGTAAAAAGGGAGATCCGGCATACCGTACGCCTTCGCGTGTGCGCGTGCAGAATCCGCAGCAGGTTGCCCGAAATCGTGGTGCTACCAACGCCACCCGCCACCGATTTGGGCGGTAAGATTTCTGCCTAAGTGGGCCCCTTTGCGCATTTTTCTTGGCTTCTGTACTATGGAGGCACTTTAAAAATCCGCTTAACATACTGCTATGAAAGAACTGATTGTCGCTATCCTTTTCGTCTTGATCGCCTTTGTTGGATCATCGCGCTCCGCACTCTTTGGAAATGGAGCTGCCGCCCCCTCCGATGGCATTGTGGTGAGCGGGCAGGCAACCTCTACAAATTCGGTAACGGGTGAGACAGGTGAGCCTAAAACCAAGATAGAGAAAGAAGTATCGAAAGAGGTGCCGGTAAAAAAGGAGGTTGTGAAGACCCCTGTTGTTGTTGCTTCGGATTTTCCTATCACCATGTCTGATGTCTCTGCGGGCTCAACGGTGACGGTGCCGTCGGTGAGTTTTGATGCCCCGGGGTGGGTCGCTATCCGCGAAAAGGGGACTGCGGGTACGACTTTTGGCGTAACGCTCGGTGCAACATGGCTTCCAAAGGGCGATCACAAGAATGTGATGGTAGAGCTTCTTCGCCCGACACTCGCAGGCGGTACCTATTTTGTGGTGCTCCATTCCGATAACGGAGATAGAAAGTATGAGCGTGCAAACGATCCGATCATCACCCTTTTGGGAGTGGGGAATGCCGCGGTTTCGTTTAAGGCAAACTAGATCTTTAC
>JAZKIQ010000005.1:0-64479 GCA_040384765.1 Patescibacteria group bacterium
CAAAGGTGTGGTTCTTCATCAGTAAAGCTTATACTATTGCCCGA
Organism: Patescibacteria group bacterium; assembly: GCA_040384765.1. Taxonomy (GTDB): domain Bacteria; phylum Patescibacteriota; class Minisyncoccia; order Phycocordibacterales; family JBBUBG01; genus JAZKIQ01. The sequence continues at coordinate 45 of JAZKIQ010000005.1, forward strand.
GCAAGGAAAACATGGCAAAATAGCTTTCGATAACGGCCCCGTCGTCTAGCCTGGTCAGGACAGCAGGTTCTCAATCTGTTAACACCGGTTCAAATCCGGTCGGGGTCACAAAATATAAAACCACCCTCTGCTGGTGGTTTTATATTTTGTGACCCCGATTTCAGACAGATCAAAAATCTGTCTGAAAAGGATTTGAACGGCCGGAGCGCGACGGCGCGAGGCGGGGTCGCTCAAAAATTCAACAGAATTTTATGGGTGACCCAATCCGGTCGGGGTCGAGGAAATTCACGAGCGCGACAAATTTTTTAGCTATATGCTTAGAAAAATAGAAGTACTCTTGTGGTGACAGCAAGAGAATTATCCGTGACCACATAAATCGTGCCGCGAAGCGTCAATACTTAGACCAGCCATGCCCAACCACCGCATCTACACCACCAGCTTCGCAAGCGTCTATCCCCTGTATGTTCATAAGGCGGAGAAAAAAGGACGTACACAAGAAGAAGTGGATGACGTCATCCGCTGGCTCACCGGGTATAGCCAAAAAGAGCTGGAAACGCAGCTTAAAAAGCAGACAGACTTTGAAACCTTCTTCGCGAATGCCCCCAAACTCAATCCTTTGCGGAGCTTGATCAAAGGGGTTGTCTGCGGTGTCCGAGTAGAAGAGATAAAAGAACCAACGATGCAGGCAATACGCTATCTAGATAAACTGGTCGACGAGCTAGCCAAAGGCAAAACAATGGAAAAAATCCTGCGGAAATAGACGAACTCCCTACCCCACAAATATATTTACAAAAAGAATCACGAGCAGTATGAGTATCGCGAGCACAGACGCGATCACCTTCACACTTATCGCGCTGTAGGTGTGGATGATATACGCCATGATGGCTACCCAGCTTGTAGAGAGTGCGGGGCCAAGCCATGAATATTTAAAAAGCCCGAAAAAGGGCAGCAGAATATTGATGCACAGACCGAAAAGAGCCCCCAGAAGCGTACCTCCTACGAGATACGCCACCTGCCGCTCGAGCGCTGTGCCTCGATATCGAGCGAGCTTCTGGACGAGTATCAGGAAGCCAGCAAAAAATGGTACGCCAAAATTGAGATGGAAAAGATACCCATACGGACCAAAATCCCAACCAAGGTCGACAGATGGAGCAAGGGTAACGAACGTACTTTTAACAATGAAATCAGTGCCCAGATAAAGAGGAAGCAAGCAAAGCTCAAAAAGAATGACTGCCGCGACAATACGAGTGCGGGGCTTTTCCTCTTCGGGAAAGAGGTACGCAAAATAGAGAAAGAGCGGTCCCACAAGGGCGCCGATGTAGTGATTGAAACGAGAGAGAAAAAGCGCCCAATCTGAAAATCCGCTCATAAGGAGCGCTACTCCGAAAGCCCAGAGAGCAAGGGCAAACGATACGAGGCCGTACGCGCGAGTTGAGCGCTTTTGGTGGCCCAGTGAAAGGAAAGCTCCGAAGGCCAGAAAGATAACCCCCGAGATCCAGTTGATTATTGAATAGACGGAGAGCATTACCGGTTTTGCCACTCTTTCTCCTGCCGCACCAACAGCTGTTCTGCCCTCTCTGGCTCGGCCATCACCTCGAGCACTGCACGCTCCATCCGCACGTACTGTGAACCTTTCACGAGCACCAGATCACCTTTTTTAAGAAAATCCTGAAGTGCCAAACCTGCCGCACGAGAGTCGTCGTACGACTTGATCTTTGACTCCTTCATACCTTCGGCCAGGGCCCCATCTGCAATAAACCGTGCGCGCTGCCCGACCGTAAAAAGATACTCTGCATTTCGCGCCACCTGAAATCCAGCTGCCTTATGAGCGTCGATCGTGTATTTGCCAAGCTCCATCATGTCGCCAAGGACGGCAATCTTGCGACCTGGCATCTCAATACCGCCAAGCACCTCGAGCGCTGCCTCTACCGCCACAGGAGACGCGTTGTAGGTGTCGTCGACAATGAGCGTCTTCTTGATACCTGGAAGCAGCTTCATGCGGCCTGGCGGCCCTTCAAATGTCAAAAGAGCAGCGATGACATGCTCCGGATCAATCCCAAGCTGGGTTCCCGCGGCAAAAGCTGCGAGAGCGCCATATACTGCCTGTCTCCCTACGCCATGGGGCAATCGCACTGCATAGCTCTGACCTTCGTACAAAACGGTAAAGATTGTCCCCGCTGGCACATCGTGCTCACCACCCTTCTCGTAGTAGAGGTGCTGCTCGCTTGCGGCAAGATCGGCTCCAGGCCCAAAACCGTATGTAAGCACCGTAGCCTCTGACCCCTCTTTCATACCGCGCACCACCTCATCGTCGTTGTTGAGCAAAAGGATCTTCCCCTTGCCAGCTGCACGCGCCAAAGAGCCTTTTTCGTCTGCAAGATCCTTAGGAGAGGGGAAAAACTCTACGTGCACAGGAAGCGCCCCGATATAGGTGATGATCGACATCTCCGGAGCAAGCCACGTAGCTACTCTCCGAATATCTCCCGGCCTATCAGCGCCCACCTCAAGCACTAACATCTCCGGATAGTCATGGGGAAAGAGAATAAGCGAAAGGCCGTGCAAAATGTTGGCAACCCAACCAAGAGGGTTAGACCATGCATTTGGAAGGCCAAGCACAGTCAGAGGAAGCCCGATCTCACTGTTAAAACTTTTTTCGCTCTTTCGTACCTTGAAGCGACTCCCGAGCACATGAGCTACAACATCTTTTGTGGAGGTTTTTCCCACACTCCCCGTAATGGCAACTACTCGGGGCTTGTATCGAGCGAGCACCTTTTTTGATTCCCAGATCAGGATACGACTAACGATCGATTTAAGTACAGTTTTCATAGTGTAAGCACCAAGCACCAAATTCCAGAAAAATCACAATGTCAAAAATCTAATAACCAAACTTTGAGTATTGAGTCTTGGAAACTATCTGGAATTTGGTGCTTGTGATTTGTCATGTTACCGGTCCGGTGGCACAGCGTAATACTGGATCAGAAACTTTGTAATATTCTCAAACGGTTCGGTGAGTGTTTCCGATGAATATTGTACACCCTTCGGGTAGACGATGTAGAGAAAGGTGAGGAAGCGAGCATTTTGGCTCGGAAAATAGCCAAAAAAGGAGTGCAGGTAGCGATCAGAGTAGTATCCACCCTCTTTTGGGTTCGCCATCTGTGCGGTACCCGTCTTTGCAGCTACGCTATAATGCTCCATCTTTACCTTTCCCTTTGCAAGATGAAGGTCGACCACTTCGGTAAGCATCTTTGAGATCGTGCGAGTTGTTTCCTCCTTGAGCACTCGACCTTGTATCTCTGGAGCGGTCACGCGCTCAACACCTGCTTTGTACACAACCTTCTCAACAACATAGGGGCGCATCAGAAGCCCGCCGTTTGCGAGTGCTGCAAGCGCACGGACAATCTCGATCGGCGTTACAGCGATCCCCTGTCCAAATGAGGCAGTGGCAAGCTCTACTTCACGAGTAGAATCAAGGTTTCTGATAAGTCCTGCAAGCTCGTTGGGAAGGTCTATCCCCGTCTTCTCTCCCAAGCCGTATCCCCTAAAATAGGTTCGAAATGCGCTTCTGCCAAGTGACTGCTCGATAAATACCGAACCAACATTGAGAGACTGGCTCAAAATCTCTTGTATAGGAATCACGCCGCGGGCCTTGCCATCAAAATTTGATATCTTTTTCCCATCGAGCTCAATAGAACCGGTGTCATTGTAGGTAGTAGAAAGCTTCACTACACCCGCATCAAGCGCAGCAGCCATGGTAAGGGGCTTTACGATCGATCCCATCTCATACACATTCTCGATAAGAGGATTTGAAAAGACTGCTACGTCCGTCACCTTTCCAAACTCATTTGGATCAAAGGTAGGCAGTGCGGCCATACCCACGATCTTGCCAGTCTTTGGCTCGATAATCACACCACCGGCTGCATCGGCACCCCATTTCTCTCTCGCAAGTGCGAGCTGTCGCTCGAGGTAAGCCTGCACTGTCGGCTCGATCGTAAGTACGACGTCACCCTCGGGCTCAAGGTCGCCATCAACAACCGTATCCTTGAGGTTTCCAAAAAGCTCAGCAAAAAAGTTGAGCGAGAGACTGCTTGTTGAGCGAGAGAGCAGAGTTTGAAATAACTTTTCGATACCATACCGGCCGATCGGGTATGGACCAGAATCCTTAGAAAGGCCGACAAATCCAAGCACGTGCGCGGCAAGAGCGCCCGCAGGATACGTCCGCACATTTTCTTTAAACACCCCTACGCCGGGTACCCCAAGCACACGAACGCGCTCGGCTGTTTCCTGGGAAAGACCCTTTGCAACGAGCTCATAGAGATCGTTTTTACGAGTGGCCTTCTCAAGGAAAATATCTTTGTTGAGATCGAGGATTGTACTGAGCTGCTCGTAGAGAGCTGGAGGGTCAACGATGACAGAAGGGTTGATCGTTATCGAATAGCGAGCGCTAAGTGTAGCTGCAGAGATAAGTGCCCCATCTTTTTCCGCAAAAAGGATAGTGCCCCGATCGTACGCACCACCAGAAGGCTGCGCATACTGCCTATCTGCAAGGGCGCGATATGCGTCACCGTGTAAAACCTGTAGGTAGAAAAGCCTCACAAACGCGACAGTAGCAAACAGAAAAAAAAGCGCGTAGATGATCTGGATACGAGTTCGGAACGAGGAACGCATAGAGAAAGTGTAGCATTTTGGTCCGCCGTCAGATGTTTCCTCTGAAAAGCACGATACTTTTCTACTGAAAAGTTCTCTACTCAGCGCCTTCGCGCTTCCGTAAGGCTTTTCAGAGGAAACATCTTCGGCTCTCAAAATGCGCGGGAGAGGGTTGGAAATACAGACGGAAACTCAAACGATGTTAGAAGTTGGAGGTGAGGAGTGTTTTCTTCTCCCTTGAGGCATACGAGACTGTCGACACATCGATAAATCCAAGCTGGTGTGCTCGCTCGAGGGTGACCGTCTGGGAAAGTGCGAGGTAGCGAGATTCGAGAGCTGCAAGCTCGCCGTTTAGTCGGCGGTTCTCCTCACCAATCTTTTTTGTCTCTACAGCATTGAATACCGTTGCATTGATCAAGAGTACATACGACAGAGCTGACAAAGCGCTTGCCGCGACCAACGCCCAAAAAAGAAACGCCACCTTTTCACGCGACACTACGAGGAGTGGGTCGTGCGATCCTTTAGTTTTCGACGGGGTCATGCTCATCATGTGTGTGGGTTTTAATAATGACTCGGAGCTTTGCACTTCTCGATCGAGGGTTTTCTTTGAGCTCGCCCTCCTCTGCTTCTAGCGGTTTCTTTGTAAAAAGTCTGCCGTACCCGGCCATCACCTTCTTCTTAAAAAAATGCTTTACGATCCTGTCCTCGCCACTATGGAAGGAGATCACTGCGAGCCTCCCCCCAGGCCGAAGTGCATCGAACCCCTGTCCAAGCGCCTCCTCAAGAACAACAAACTCCTCATTTACTGCTATCCGCAGCGCTTGAAACGTGCGCGTTGCTGCGTGAATTTTCTGCGAGCGGTAGAAATCTGGAACGTATTTCTCTACCGCGCGCACAAGGTCTCCTGTGGTTTCTATCGTTTTTTGCCTTCGCTCTTCCACGATCCCGCGTGCAATACGACCTGAAAATTTCTCTTCACCGTATTCACGCAAAATCTGTGCGAGCTCATCCTGGGGCCACTTGTTCACCATCTCGTAGGCAGTAAGCCCTTTTTCAATATCCATTCGATAGGTCATGAGAAGCGGCTCATCGCGCTGAAATGAGAACCCTCTCCCTGAAAGCTCAAGCTGGTTTTGACTCCACCCGAGATCAAAGAGTGCTCCATCGAGGCCACTGATCCCCTCCTCTTCGAGCACGTCCGCCAGATGGCGAAAGTTTGACTCGCGAAGAATGAGTTTTGGCCTCGCTTTTGCAGGAATCTGTGCGAGACGGATCTCTGCGCGGGTCACTGCATCCCGATCAGCATCAAGGCCGACAAGCGTACCTTTTTTACCAATCGCTTTTGCAATATCCTCGGCATGTCCCCCACCGCCCAGAGTGGCATCGAGCGCGGTATCACCGGCCCGAAGCGCCAAACCACGAAGTACCTCTTGTAAAAGAACGCTCTTGTGACGGTTTTCCATCACTACTCCGACAGCTTTTTGCTTCGTCTTTTTTTTTGATTTCTCTTTCATCAATCGAAGCTAAAACCATCGGAAGTCTTTTTAAAATCTCTCAGCTGCGAGGCGCGCTCGAGCATCGAGCGGGGCTGTACTCAGGCGTACTGCCCCGCGAGGAGGCGCAGAGCGCAACAAAGCAGATGAGGATTTTAAAAGGACGACTATATAACCCCTATCTCGCCAAGCTTCTCTGCAAGCTGATCCGCATTGGCGGCGATCTCGGCCTTGTACTTCGCCCATTCATCTGCATCCCAGATCTCTGCTCGTGGATGGACACCCGCCACGACCACAGATTCCTTAAGGGATGCAAACTCGCGGAGAAAGTCCGGCACCAAAATACGCCCCAAGCTGTCTACTTCTGTTTCCACAGCACCGGCGAGCATGAAGCGGTTGAAGCCGCGTGTACTTGCCTGTCCCATCGAAAGCGCCGAGAGCTTCTCGAGTACCCGCTCCCACTCCTTCGGCGGATACACAAAGAGGCACTTGTCGAGACCGTACGTAAGCACTACCTTCTTCCCAAGCTCCTTCCTGAACTTCGCAGGAAGCGCCATGCGCTTTTTGTCGTCAATTGTGTGTTTGTATTCCCCAATCAACATAAAAATGCATGGCCAAAAATTCACCACTTTCTCCCACTACTCACCAAGTATACTCCACTTCATACCACAGCAATAGGAAAGACGTGGGGATAAAGGAAAGATTACGGATGAGTTTTCCTGCCTCTCTGGTATCTCCTTTTTGCCGTCGCTGTCTGGGCGTGCTCGCCCAGCGCTGACTCTCGCGCCGTCGCGCTGCTAGACACGGCAAAAAGGAGCTACCTTCGAGTCAGAAAAATCATCTCGAGAGGAAGGATAGCAAGAGGGAGAAAATTGACTTTTACGGTAAAAATGCTATAATTTTAGATGGAAGGAGGCCTGAAAAATGGTCTTAAAAATGCCTCGAAAGAAAAGGGTGCTTTTGCTCGCAGACCCGGGACCGATGATCTGCTTGATCGACAGCCTGCTCACCATGGCACTTGGAATGGAAGTGCGGTACGTTACACTCGCAGACTGCCTCGAGGTGGAAGATGCGGACACGGACTGCCTCGCTACGTCTCTTGAAAATCAGGGGCTGGAGATGTCGTGGATGCACCCTGATTGTCTGGTTGGACTCTACGATCTCGCGTTCATGGGGCGGAAGGAGCAGGCGTACGGTCGCGCATACAATCTGACTCGACAGCTCTTCCGAAACGTTCCGTTCCTCGTCTGCTTACCTGACTTCGAAGTAAGCATTCTGCCGCCGGACGTTCCCGACTCGCTCAACGTGGAGGATGTTACCTTGGTGGAAGCGAGACATCTCGTCGAGAAAATCAAGGAAGTAGTCCCCAAGTGAACAGGCCCCGAGGCGCGAAAGCGCTTCGGGGCTTCATATTTTTAATGCTTGAAATTTCTAGCTCTTCGGACGCAATAACGGAAACAACTGTGTCTCGTGGGCGGACTTATCTTCGAGAAATGCAAAGAGGCGCTCGGAAACGCCAAAGCCAAACGCTGGCGGCATGCCGTGCTCCATCGCTTTTATATACTCCTCATCAAGTCGCTGCGCCTCATCATCTCCTGCTTCGCGCATCTTTTCTTGATCAAGAAATCGCTCGCGTTGATCAAGCGGATTGTTGAGCTCGCTGAACCCTTTGCCAATCTCTGAGCCTGCAAGGATCACCTGGAAGCGCTCCACCTCATCTGGCTTGCCAGGAACACGTTTGGCGAGCGGCTCGAGAAATACAGGCACACCCACGAGAAACGCTGGTCCTGCGATCCCCTTTCTTATCGATTTCCAGAGATGGTCAATGGCTCGCGCTTTATTAGGCTCCTTCCCCAGATCGACCTTTGCTTTTTTTGCTGCCGCGATCGCCTCTTCTTCGGTGCAGGCTACTGGGTCAATACCAAAATGCTCTTTTATAGTCTCGCCGAAATGAAGCGTCTTCCACTCCGCCTCGAGATCTACTTCATGGCCGCGAATTGAAAACTGCATCTTGCCGTACACTTTTTTTGCAACATGCTGGTAGAGATCTCGAATCATCGACATCCCCTTTGTGTAGTCTGAATACGCTTCATAAAACTCGCACTGGGTATAGTCCTGGAGGTGCTCATTCGAGATACCTTCGTTGCGAAAAATACGCCCGATCTCAAACACTTTTGGAAAACCCGCTACAAGAAGGCGCTTCTGCCAAAGCTCTCCAGCCGAAATACGCAAATAAGCCTCAATATCAAGGGCATTGTGGTGGGTAACAAAAGGGCGAGCATCCGCGCCACCGGGCGTTGTCTCAATAGCTGGTGTTTCTACCTCAAGGTATCCCTTTTCGGTAAGAAACTCACGAATCGCATTCCAGAACCGCGCTTTGCGCATAAACATCTCGCGAATCTCTGGATTGAGCACCATATCGAGATGGCGCGCGCGGAGCCTAAGCTCCTTATCCTCAAGGCCGTACCAAGAGTCTGGGAGCGGGAGGAGCGACTTTGCAAGCATGCGCCACGACTCTACTTGTACACTTTTTGCTCCGCGCTTGGTGACAAGAAGTACGCCGGTAAACTCTACAAAATCTCCTGTGTCAGCAGTGGCGAGAAAAAGATCGAACAGGGCCGGGTCCATCTCGTCCTTTTTGAAATACATCTGGAGTCGCGCAATGCCTACAGGCGTCGAGCCGTCATCGAGATCCGCAAAAGCGAGCGCACCATGCTCGCGCAGAGCCATCACGCGGCCTGCAACAGTGACCTTTTTTTTATCAGCGGAAAGTGACTCGAAATCACGAAGCGCGTCGGCAATCGAATGCGTGCGATGCGATTCGGCAGGAAAAGGGTCGATACCGCGCTCCTTGAGAAGCTCCAGCTTTTTAAGACGTTCGTTGCGAATATCTTCGAGGGACATTGAGAAAGGGACTAGGGATCAGGGACAAGGGACTAGTTAAACTATCTCCAAAACTGAATATTTTACTTTGCCGCGAGGAGTTGCCACAGTTACACTGTCGCCCTTCTTCTTATTGAGGAGTGACCGGCCAAGAGGTGATTCATTCGAAAGCTTCTGCTGTGCAATGTCAGCCTCTTCGGATCCAACGATCAAAAAATCCTGTGTCTCTTTCTCGCCCTCTTTCTGAATAGTTACGCGAGAGCCAATGCTTACCATGCCAACTTTATGCTCCTTGGTTATTTCAGCATGCTTGAGAATAAGCTCAAGCTTTGAGATACGATCTTCGAGGGCTGCCTGGTTTTCGCGAGCCTCCTGATACTCGGCATTTTCAGAAAGGTCCCCCAGTGATTTCGCATACTCAAGCTGCTCCGCAATCTCCTTGCGCTTGGTACCTTTTAATACAGCAAGCTCCTTCGTAAGCTCTTCGTACTTCTCCTGGGAAAGGTAATGTTTCTCTTCGTTCATGTCGTTTATTGTTGCGACAATAGTACCATACCAGGACCCTAAACTCAATCGCAGAGAAAAGGTTAGAAATACCTTTTACATGGACAGCTGATTGTATTTAGGATAGAAACAATCAAGACAAAAGAACGAAAGGAGTGCGTTGAATGAGAGCGCTTGCAAAAGAAAACCTGCAGATCAACCTCCTCAACTATAGGAATGCTCGCCGAAAGGAGTTCGAACAGGAACTACTGAGGTTCTTTGAAGGTCCGATGTGGAATGCCTCAATCGGCCTTCTCGAAGCAACGGAGAGCTACATCGAGATTGCCACCACAGAGCACGGGAAGTGCATTCTCAGTGATCTCGGATTCTTCGTCATTCCGCTCAGTAAGATGGAGCATGCTCGTAAGGTCACCATCTCTCAGGTCGCAGCCAACCTTGCACCCCTCGACACGAATCGCGACTGGAATCGACCCTCTCGATTCATCACCCAGATGCGTTTCAAGCTCGACGAGCTTGCTGGGACTCTGGCCCGAGCCCTGGATTCGAGCGACAAAACGGCGCAGGGGAAGAAAAGCAAAGCAAGGAAGGCCCCTCGAAACACGAACAAGCACCAACAAGTCACAAAGAAGAGGTAGCTCCCAATCCCCGCCGCGACGGCAACGTCGCGGCGGATCTATTTTAGAAACTCCCACTACCTCGCGTGAACTAAAATCCTCGTCTACGAGGCGGCCGGCGAGCATCGAGGCTAGTTGTACTACTAGCCAAGTGGCGGAGCCGCCAACGACGTAGACGAGGATTTTAGGAGCGCCATTATTTAAAATACTCAGGAGTATACACCCCCATCCAATCAAGGAGCTGCCTCATCACAAACACGCCACCCACCGTGTTGTGGACTACCCCGCGCTCCATGACAACCACAAATGCGTAGTGTGGATCATCGTACGGGAAAAAGCCCTCCACCCAGGAGTTGACGCGAGCTTTCGAGGCTCCGAGCTCTGCTGTACCCGTCTTTGCGGCAATCTCTATGCCAGACAGATTGAGACCTGCCGCAGTACCTTCTGTCACCGCGAGGCGCATTCCTTCATGCACAATGTTAAACGCCTTAGGGTCTATCGCAAGCTTTGTTGACGATGCGGTGAATCCATCCTCGCGATGCACGATCGTTGGAGTAAGCAGTAACCCTCTGTTCGCAACAGCAGCAATTGCGCGAACCATCTCGAGCGGAGTTACCGTAAGGCCGTACTGCCCAATCGATGTGTGGTATGTGTTGCCCACGTACCAGGCCTCTCCATCAAAATTTTTTGCCTTCCACTCGGGGTTTGGTATTACGCCCATTTTTTCTCCCTCGAGCTCAATACCAGTCCTATCGCCAAAGCCAAACATTTTAAAATATTTCTCGATTCGAGAGATTCCGAGCCCTGCCTGACCCTGGAAACCTCCCCCTATTACATAAAAATAGACGTCCGAAGAGACGGCGATGGCGCGCCGCATATCCACATATCCATGGGCCTTCCAATCTTTAAACACAGTCGCCTTGGTCTTGTCGTACGGGTTTGGGATCGAGATCTGTCCTGTCGAGAGAATTTGCTTTTCGGGGGAGATTATCTTTTCAGTAAGTGCAGCGAGAGCCATCATCGGCTTTACGACCGAGCCAGGCGCATAGAGGCCCGAAAGAGCACGGTTGAGAAGTGGGCGCTCTTTGTCATTAAGAGCTGCTGAAATGTAGTCGCTATCCTTTCCTGAAGTAAACGCATTTGCGTCGTACTCCGGATAGCTCGTGAGCGCAATGAGCTCTCCTGTACGCACGTCCATAATAATTCCAGCGCCTCCCTCAAAGCCACGGTCAACCGCCACACCCTTGATATATTCGTACAGTTTTTTCTGTACGCGTGAATCGATCGAAATCTTAAACGAGCTGCCCGGCAGAGGCGGCTGATAGATATTTTCTGAGGCGACCTCCCCCTTTGCGTTCACCTCGATGATCTTCTTTCCGGCTACGCCACGAAGCTCGCTATTGAGCACCTTTTCCGCCCCCTCTTTGCCGATATACTCTTCGGTCGAGAGATAGTGCTGTTCAGCCAGGTCTGTCTCGCCCGGGTATCCAACATAACCAAGAATATGAGCAAGCCCCTCTTCCGCTGGATAGGTCCGCTCAGGATCATTGGTAACAAGCTCGACCCCGTTGCGGTCAAGGATAAGGCCACGCTCACCAAACACAGGAATCTGCCGCAGAGTGTTCGACATGCTACGAGCTCGGTACATCTCCCCTCGCTCCACCTGCAGCGCCTCGGCTTTCCATATAAAAATACCGAACACCAGGGTAAAGATAACACCTAAGAGGTAGGGCGAGCTTTTTGCTATCGCACGCTCAAGACGCCCCTCAAACTGCTGAGTATCAAACTGCGGCAGGTTGACCGAGTCGAGAAAAATCTCGTCGGGGTCGATCTGTCCTTTTTTTTGACGGCGTCGAAAAATCATAGCCTGCGGGTTGGAGCAAATATCGTACTATAGTTCTTGAAAAGCTCGGTAACCAAGAAAAAAAGAGCAAAGATTCCTGTCGTAGTGTACTGCCCAAAAAGAGAACCCGCCATCGGCACCCCATAGAGCGCATCCACCGCAAGGCCCCATCCAAAAAGCTCGTAGGGGTGAGATACGAGGCAGCCGTACACAAAGGCAAGAACACAGGTGATCTGCCACGGAAGTACCGTAAAAAACCAAAGGCCAAGAAGGAAAGCGAGCGCCCTGATCATATTTTTTTCTTTTCAATATAGACGCGCTCGAGCGTAAACACATTTACCGGCATCTGAGCAAGTATTGCATTGAGGGATACATCTTTCGACTTTTCTACGCTCCCCACCACGGCACTCACCCGTGAGCCAAAGGCAGGTACGGTGACCAGATCGCCCACCTGCACATCTGCAGAGAGCGGCACGCTCGCCCGGTACGATCCTCCGCCCGCACCAGCAATATCAATCGGCGTCTCAGACTTGCCAACAACTCCGTGAAGCTCCCTTCCGTAGGTAGAAAAAAGTTCTATTTTGGCCTGGGTACCGTACACGTTTGCGACGACGCCAAGCAGTGCGCCCGTCCCTGAGATGACCGTATCTCCCACACGTATGCCAAGGTTTGAGCCGACATCCACCAAAAAGGTATCGTAAGCGCTCGTGCCGGGCCCCGATAGTACGTTTGCGAGCACAATCTCCACATCGAGATCGCTACGGCCGAGAGCGCTTTTGAGCTCCTGATTTTCGCGAAGGATCACCTGCTCGACCGAAAGGCGCACCTGTGCCGACTCGAGCTCTTTTTTGAGCTCGGCATTTTCATCAAGAAGCTTCTGTTTGTCGGTAAACCATGCGGTTGTTCGCCCAATCCCCGGGACCACCGAGCCGAGCCGCACTAGTGGACCCGTAAGCGCAACGATGACACCGCTTGCCGCAGTTGCTCCCCAAAAGAGCAAAGCCATGCCAAAAAGCGAAAGCAAAAAACGAGAAAGAAGCGGGAGCGCATGCCATCCGTTTCCTGCTCTATTACCGGGGCGGAAGTTCATCTTCATTATCGGTCAAAATATCTCTATACGCTTCAATATTTTCAAGTACCATTCCGGTGCCGCGGACAACTGCCGTGAGCGGATCTTCTGCCACATGAACAGGGATCTTTATCTCCTCTTCGAGCATATCGCGCAGGCCAGAGATGAGTGCGCCACCGCCCACGAGCACGATCCCTCGATGCATAATATCAGACAGTATTTCCGGCGGAGTAGACTCCAACACTTCGCGTACCGAGTTGATAAGCACGATCATCGAAGGCGCTATCGCTTCACGGATATCAGAGTCCGTGATCACTACCTCGCGAGGAAGGCCCGACACCAAGTCGCGCCCGCGCACTGCTGTTTCAAGGGGTGAACGACGCGGATCAATAGTGCCAATCGCAATTTTCACATCCTCTGCCGTCTTTTCACCAAGCAAAATCTTAAACTCATCTCTGAAGTAAGTAATGATATCAGCGTTGAGCTTGTCACCCGCCACCTGGATACTCCGACCAGCCACAATGCCGCCAAGAGAGATAACGGCGATATCGGTTGTGCCGCCACCAATATCGATAATCATGCTGCCAACGGGCTCAAAAATCGGTAGCCGAATGCCAACAGCCGCAGCCATAGGCTCTTCGATAACATGTACAGCGCGGGCGCCTGAGGCAAACGCGACATCGCGCACGGCCCGGCGCTCTACATTGGTAATAGAGAGCGGCACACCAATCACCACACGCGGACGAGCAAACTTATATTTCCCAAGCGCGCGCGCCTTTTTCAAAAAATACCCCACCATCTCCTCTGTCACCTCGAAATCAGAGATCACTCCGTTGACGAGCGGCCTTATGGCTGTGACGTGTCCCGGCGTGCGACCAAGCATCTGCTTTGCCGCGCCACCCACCGCGACTACACGACCCGTTTTTTGATTGACCGCCACAACGGACGGCTCATTGATCACCACACCGTGTCCGCGCACATACACAAGCGTGTTGGCCGTACCCAGGTCCATACCGATATCGTTTGCAAATAGATTGTAGTAGCGGTCGATTAAATTCATAGGACAGAAGGACAGAAGTAGTTGCAGGACAGAAGTAGTACTACTTCTGTCCCTCTATACTTCTGTCCTGCAACTACTTTTTATACCTCCTTCACAAACGCTGCAGCCTCCACCATCTTTGCTTCCATCTCCGTGCGTCTCTTCCACTCTACCTGCCCTTTCTCGAGCGATTTTTCAGAGATAATAATACGGTGCGGGAGACCAATCAGGTCAGCATCTGCAAATTTCTCCCCAGCGCGCACACTGCGATCATCAAGAAGTACGGAAACGCCTTTTTTGCGCAGCTCATTTACGAGCTTGTCTGCCTCCTGTCGCACCAGATGATCTGATTCTCCACCAAAGAGCGGGAGAATATGCACTTTGTACGGTGCCACCGCTTCCGGCCACACGATGCCCTTGTGGTCGCCCAACACTTCGACAATCGTACCCATAAGCCTCCCTACCCCGATTCCATAGCAGCCCATCTGCACCGTTTTTTCCAACCCTTCGTGGTCCTTAAACGAAAGACCAAACGGCTCCGAATATTTTGTTTTTAGCTCAAAAATATTGCCCACCTCGACAGCCTTCTCCTCTTTAAACGCCACCCCTTTGCACTCAGGGCATGTTTCAAGATCTGCACGCACCTCTTTGTTGATAGCCGTCTGACAGTTTTCGCAGATATAGATAATATCTTCGCCAGCAGGGGTAAGTGTCTGGAACTCGTGGGAATATTTCGAAAAAGTGCCGCCGGAGGCAAACGTAAGGTAGGTCATCTGGCCAATACCCACTCGATCAAAGATATTTTTGTACACTCCCTTCATCAGATCGTAGAACTGTGCGAGATCCTCTTCGCTCGCATGAAATGAGTACTGATCTTTCATCAAAAACTCGCGCCCGCGAAGAAGGCCGCTTTTGGCCCGCAGCTCCATGCGAAACTTATTTTGAAACTGATACGTCGAGAACGGAAGGTCCTTGTACGAAGAGACAAACTCTTGCACGAGAGGCACCACCACCTCTTCGTGGGTTGGGCCGAGGGCGTACTCCTTGCCTTCGGACTCCTGCACCTTATAGAGGACGTCGAGCGAGTCCCAGCGGCCAGTCTTTTGCCAGTTCTCCTTTGGCTGAAGTGCAGGCATTGCAATCTCCTGGGAGCCGATGGCAGACATCTCTTCGCGAATGATCTTTTTGAGATTCTCGATCACCATCTGCCCCAGAGGCAGATAGGTGTACACACCCGAAAGAAGCTTGTCGATGTAGCCTGCGCGAATGAGGAGCTGAGCATTTTTCGAAACCTCATCTTTTGGAGCTTCTTTGCGGGTTTTCGTGAAGAGTTTGGATTGGAGCATGTGGTTGTTTGAATGAATGCTACAGGAGAAAAACTGCTTGGTCAAAAAATGCCCGACTCCGATATCTACCTAGAAAAGCACGATAAAATTCTGTTGAATTTTTCTCTACTCCTCGCCTTCGCTCGTCCGTAAGGCTTTTCCAGGCAAATATCCTCGTCGGGCAGATGCTCTCGTGATGGTTGAGGCGAGGAAGCGGTACGCTACGCGTGCAAATCAGCCTCTCACCAGCTTCATGACATCTCCATAGGTGAGAATAGCCATCAGAAGAATAAGGGCGAAAAAACCCGCTGCGTTCCAAGTTGCTGAGGTGCGAGGACGGATCTCCTTTCTCCGGACTGCTTCGATAAGGATAAAAAGGAGGCGGCCGCCGTCGAGCGCAGGGAAAGGCACAAGGTTCATCACCGCAAGATTTACTGAGATCATTGCTGTCAGAGTAAGTAGGTAGACAAATCCGAGAGCGGATGCGTCACCCACCACACCAATAAGTCCTACGGGGCCCGTTACGCCATCAAGATTTGCTTGGCCCACAAACACCGAACGTATGAGGCCAAAAAGGGCACCTGCCGTGGCCTGCAGAAGATGCGCCGTCGTGCGAGCACCTTCCACTATCGAAGAAAAGAAGCCGAGCTGAAGCGTGCCAACCGTATCCATGGCAATACCAACAGCGAGCTTATCTGGCACGATACCCACCACAGGGATAAGGTGAGCATCTCGTGGAAGTGACTCGCCGCGGCGATAGGTAAGGGTAAGCTCGCGCCCGCCTGTGGCAGCGATAAACTGCTGAATAGCTTCTGGTGTACTCCCTTCCAGCTTGCGATCAGGGGCGCCCGAAAGAGCAACGATCTCATCCCCTGCTTGGAGGCCCGCTTTTTCTGCAGGTGAATCTGGACCCACAAAAGTAACGACCGTCTTTGCATCAAGAAGCGTACTCCCGGCTGGAGCTTGGGAGAGCGACATAGGCAGGCCCAGCATATAGCCAGAAGAGATGAGACCCCAAGCAAGGATCAGGTTGAAACAGACACCTGCAACCACAACAGCCGCCTGCTTCCATCTTGATTTTGCCGTGAAGCTATCTGCCGGGCGAGTATCCACTGCTCCCTCTTCGAGAGCATCTTCTCCGTATATACGCACAAACCCACCAAACGGTATTGCATTAAAGGAGTAGAGAGTCCCCTTCCATGTGTATCCAAAAAGTCGTGGTGGAAATCCAAAACCAAACTCATCGACACGCATCCCAAAGAGCTTCGCCACGATAAAATGGCCAAACTCATGGGAAACCACGAGGACACCGAGGATAATTACGAAAAGTATAATTGACATGTACTTGCAAGAGTTCAGACATCAGAGTTTAGAGTTCAGTCTGACTGAGCTCTGATCTCTGAACTCTGTAATCTGTACTCTTCTTATTCTGCTATATCTCCCTCCTTCTTCCCTGCCATGCTCTCAAGCTTCGCATTCGCTTCGTCTACATGCTTCTGAAGCGCTTCAATATCGCGAAACTTATCGTCCTCTCCTATCTCCTTCGCTTTCTCTTTGGCCGTAATGTCGTTTTTGATCACATCGCGCTCTTTGCGCACCCGCACGCGGGCCTCTTCGAGCTTTTCCTTGAGCACTTTGCCGAGCATCGTACGGCGCTCCCCAGAGAGCTCTGGAAACACCACGCGGATATTAGAGCCGTCAGACGATGTTGATACGCCAAGGTTTGCAGCCGAGATCGAAGACTCGATCTCCTTCAACATTACTTTGTCCCACGGAGAGATGACGAGCGAGCGAGAGTCACCAAGCGCAATCGCCGCCACGTGCGAAATCTGCATTCGCGACCCGTACTGCTCTACATATACCGAATCGAGAATCGCCGGAGTGGCACGGCCCGTGCGAATAGCCGCGAGCTCACGCGCAAACCACTCCTCGATCTCTTTTTGTTTTGCTTTAAACTGAGAAAAATTGTATGCCATAGAAAATCATAGTTACCAGAGATCAGAGTTTAGAGTTCAGCCAGACTGAGCTCTGATAACTAAACTCTGAACTCTTGCTTGGGTCATATACTATCACGACGAACGAGGACCGGCCACCCTACAAAACAAGCGCAAGGTGCTCAAGGATAAGCCGCGGATTCCCTGCCGTCTCCCCTAAAAACGGCTTTACGGCAGAGATCTCTTGGAGTGCACGAACTGCTCCGGGGTTCGAGGTGAGCTTCTCCCGAAGAGCCTGCTCAAGGGCGACAAGAAATGCCCCCGCAGAACGCTTTTGCGCCTTTTTTTCGTCAGGGTCATCCGTTTTCTTTACGAGCGTCGCCAGCATTTCGAGGCGTTTTGCGGGTGCAGCGTTCAAAAAGCCGAGCGCCTTGATGCGATCTCCATCGGCAAACTCTGCTCGCGTGGACTCAAGAATAAAAAAGCGCGACAAGAGCGTCGCCAGAAAAAGATCACGCGATGGCGCAAGGATAAAAAAATGTATGCCTGGGGCCGGATCTTCAAGCGTTTTGAGAAGAGCGTTCTGCGCTTCTCGCGTGAATGCGTACGACTCCACAACGAATATTCTCTTGGTATCTTTTCGAAATGCGCCACTTCCCGCTTGCATTCGCAAATCTCGCGACTCATCTATTCCAACACTCTCCCCCTTCCACCACGAGATATCAGGGTTACCCTCGAGCTCGCGACCGGTTGCCTCAATTAAAAAAGATCGGAGGTCGGAAGAAAGCATAGTCGTATCCCCCACGACAAGATAAGCATGATGAAGCTTTGTCGGGTCAAGCGAGGTAAACATTCCGAAAGTATATACGAACGGACGTTTTTTAAAAAAGAAAAAGCCGGGCATCCGAAAGGATACCCGGCAACACCCCCCCAAGACAGCACCTCTACGCGGACGCCAGTCCAAAAATATATCGGCCAGCGAGAGGAGGATGCGGATGCTTCTGCCAATCAACCACCCGGAGACCATTCTGCTCGGCAAACTCCGAGATCAAGGCGAGCGCTTCGGCCTCGTTCGTAACCGGGCTCCAAGCAGGCATCTTGTCCTCCTTCTTCCCGCTTGCTAAGAGCCAATACAGCTTTTCAGCTATCCTCACGAAGGCGATCAACGTGGGAAGGCCAGGTTCAATGATGATGTACCCACGATCGCCGGGCTGGAGCACTGTCTTCTTGTCAGCAAGCACAAACTGATTAACGGACACTTGCCTCTCCTTTTCCTGCGTTGCCGGAAAACCTAACTATCTCAAAGTGATACAAAAAAACTATATCACTTTTTTATGAAAAGTCAACTTAAACGACACCTCCATGCTGAGACCAGAGACTAGTCAAAAATCTTCGAGATGCGAGGAGGTCGGCGAGCATCGAGGCGTAGCTGTACATGGGGTACTGCTAGCCGAGTAGCGGAGCCGCCGACAAAGCAGATTGAGATTTTGGACGGTCTCCAGAAAACTAGCGCTTAGCATTAACACTCTTTTTATAAACATCGAGATGCTCCAGCGCCACTCCGGTCCCATTTGCCACACAGTAGAGCGCGTTTTCGGCAAGCACAGCCTTTACACCGGTCCTTCGGTACACAAGCTCTGGCAGGTTGCGGAGTATCGACGAGCCGCCCGTCATCACGATTCCATAGTCAATAATATCTGCAGCGAGCTCAGGGGGCGTTTCTTGGAGCACATCTTTGATCGCTTTGATCATTTCGCGAAGCTCTCCATCGATCGCTTTTACGATCTCATTGGTCGATATCTCCACCGATCGCGGAAGCCCTGTCAAAAAATCTCGCCCTTTAATAGCCGTAAACAGCTCATCTTCCACGAGCACCGCTGACCCGATACTGATCTTCACCTCTTCGGCTGTTCGCTCACCCACCGCCAAGTTGAACGTACGTTTAATATAGTCTGCAATCGCCAAGTCGATCTTCGTACCAGCGCATTTCACCGATTTGGAAGCAACGATACCTCCGAGCGAGATTACCGCCACATCGGTCGTACCTCCTCCAATATCGACAACCATATGTCCGCGTGGCTCATAAATAGGGATACCTGCACCGATGGCGGCCAAGATCGGCTCTTTTACCACATACGCATTTTTAGCGCCCGCTCGTACAGCGGCTTCGATCACCGCACGACGCTCTGTCGAGGTGACTCCCGCCGGCACCGACACCATCACCTCTGGCTTCCAGATGTTCCAGCGAGGAAGCGCTTTGCCGATAAAATAGCGAAGCATGGCCTCCGTCACGCGATAGTCTGCGATGACGCCATCTTTCATGGGCCTGTAGGCGATCACATGATCCGGCGTCTTGCCGATCATATCTCTGGCCTCATTGCCCACAGCGAGCACCGTGTTGTCGAGCTCAGACACAGCCACCACCGACGGCTCGTTGAGCACAATCCCCTTGCCAGGCAAAAAGACGAGCGTGTTTGCCGTACCCAGATCGATGCCGAGTTTGGTGGTAAAAAAAGGAAGAGCCATGTGTGGGGTTAGTATGCGTTGGCAAGGTTCGTTTTGCAAACTGGCCAAAAAAGCAAATCCCAAGCACCAAATTCCAGATATATTTCAATATTCAAAATACAAATAACCCAAGTTTAGTATTTGAGTTTTGAGTATTTTCTGGAATTTGGTGCTTGGGATTTGAAGAAGGAAGCGCTTCTAGATGCGCCACGTCTATGCCATTATAGCCCCATGGAAGAAGCTACCCCGGAGGTCGAACCCGCTCCGCAAATGTTCCTTATCTCGGTCATCCCTCTCTCGCGCGAGCCGCTCAGCGAAAGCCTTTCGTATTTCAGCAAAAAAAAGCTACCTGCCGGATCGCTCGTAGAGGTACCGGTACGCAACAGACACCTCTTTGCCCTCGTCTCCTCGTGTGAGTCCGTACTCGATCTTAAATCTGCAATAAAAAACGCACCGTTTCCGATCAAAAAAATAGACACACTCAAGGAGGGACTTTTTTTTGACGCGCCGTTTCTCGAGGCAATCCGCAAGGCATCGCACTTTTTTGCCGTCTCTCCGGGCGCACTCCTGCGCACCCATATCCCTGAGGCGATCCTTGAAAACTGGGATGGTCTGGAAGCAAAGGAGATGCCGCCGCGGGGCCTCCCTGCCATATCCGAACAGTATCTCTTGCAGGCGCCTATTACCGAACGTGAAGGGATCTATCGCGCGAAAATCCGAGAGGAGTTTGCAAAGAAGCATTCAATCCTCCTCTTGGTGCCCAGCAAGAGCGCCATCGATGATAGCGCGCTCCGGCTCTCTCGAGGGATCGAAGAGTACACGATCAAGCTCCATGGAGATCTCCCCGCCAAAGAGCTCCTTGCCAGCTGGAACAAAGCACTTTCCGAGGAGCACCCCGTGCTCGTAATCGCGACCGCACCGTACCTCGCGCTCCCGCGCCACGATATTGGCACCTACATAATCGAGCATGAAGCAGGAGCGGGCTACCGCTCTATTGTGCGGCCCTACTACGACTCGCGAACGATCGCCGCATACCTCGCGGCCGCGCGCGGTGCCTCGATCATCTTTGCCGACACACTTCTCTCGTTTGAAACACTCCACAAGAAGGAGCTCGGCGAAGCGCAGGCACTCGCTCCACTCAAACATCGGCTTGTCTCAAGCGGTGAGACAGCGGTGATCGACCTCAAAAAAAACAAAGAGAAAAAGGGTGACTATTTTCTTTCCGCAGAACTCCTCTCGACAATAAAAGAGACCCTTGCCCGTGAACAAAACCTCTTTTTATTTACAACACGAAAAGGGATCGCCCCGCTGACGGTGTGCAACGACTGCAGCACCACTCTCGGCTGCAGCGTGTGTGGAAGGCCACTGGTACTCTATGCACGAGAGGCAAAAAAAGAGGGCGAATCAAAGAATGTGTTTGTCTGCCATTCATGCTCAAAAGAGTACCCGACAGATACTCGCTGCGCTGTATGCGGAAGCTGGCGCTTGGCCCCGCTTGGCGTAGGAGTAGAGCGAGTGAAGGAGGCGATACGCGAGGCATTTCCTGAAGCACATATCTTCTCGGTAGACCGCGACAGCACCAAAACACACAAGCAGGCGCTTGAGGTGGCAGGGCGCTTTCAAAAATCATCCGGGGCGATCTTGATAGGCACAGAGATGGCGCTGCCGTACCTCACAGAGATTAGTGTGAGCGCTGTGGTGTCGGCAGACAACCTTTTTGCAATCCCAGATTTTCGGATCAACGAGAGGCTGATGCACATACTAGTCGAGATGCGCGAAAAAACTCGTGGTGCGTTTATCATACAGACCCGAAAGCCTGATCTGCGTATCTTTACTCACGCAAAGCGCGGCACTATTTTTGACTTTTATCGCGAGGAGATGGAGAACCGCAAGAAATATGACTACCCACCCTACTCTGTTTTTGTAAAAATAACGCGCACCGGAAAAAGCATGGAGGTTCATGCAGAGATGGATACTCTTGAGATCGATCTTGCGGAGTGGAAACCCGAGGTGTTCTCAGGTTTTGCGCCGCCCCATGGTGGAGAGGAGACCATGCATGCACTTGTGCGCCTCGAACCCTCGCTCTGGCCACACGATAGGCTGATCGCACTTTTGCGAAAGCTGCCGCCAAAGTTTTATATAGAGGTAGACCCCGAGGAGCTGTTTTAAAAAGAAACCCCGACAACCGTCACCGGTTGTCGGGGCGCTCTCAGGTGAGAGCTTGCTACTTGGAACTGCTTGGTCGCGCTAGGCAGCCCGAAGCGCGCGGAGGCGGACGTACATATCGTACTCCTGCTTCTTCACGCCCCGCCGAGGCACGACCAAGAGGTCCCACTCGCGAGAGAACTGCTGTTCTCCCACTTTGAGCTCCGCGGCCGCGAAGGAGAGGGCCATCCCCTTCAACACCTCTTCAGGGAGAGGCTCACCATCTTCGACTTCGAGGTAGTTCGCGCTGATCCTCTCGAAGAAGGAGGCAATTTCCGGAGTGAGCTCCGGAACGATGCTCACGCTTTCCATCATCTCGTCGTGCAGGCATGGCCTCTTGTCTGCCCTGCTCGCCCGACGAGCGAGCAAGATGACGAGCATTACGAACGCACAGACGACCTGGGGCCACGAATCGATAAAGAACAAGGTGCCTCCTCTGCATTTTGCGCATTTCCGTCTGGAAAGCTTCCGAATATACTGTAACATCTTTTGAAATAAAGTCAACATATCCTGCGCGTGGATTGTGAGGCACAATTGAACAAATGGCTGAGATACGTGAAATCGTACAGGAAGGGACGCCTGTTCTTCGTGAAGTTACGAAAGAGGTTCCCCTTGAATCAATACGATCTCCAAAAATTCAAAAACTGATCGCCGAGATGAAGGCGACCGCTTCCAGGTGCGTAGATGGCGTAGCCCTCGCTGCACCACAGATCGGAGAGCCACTCCGCATTTTTGTTGTATCACCTCGTGCCTATGCAGAAGGCGAGGATCTTTCGGAAGAGAATCTCGTCTATATCAACCCCAAAATAGTAAAGCTCTCCAAGAAAAGAGAAGAGCTCGACGAAGGATGCCTCTCTGTGCGCAATGTGTATGGCAAGATCGAGCGCTCAGAACGTGCCACGATCGTCGCATATAATGAGCACGGCGTGTCATTCGAGCGAGGTGCAGGCGGACTCCTCGCAGAGATATTTCAACACGAGATGGATCATCTCGAAGGAAAGCTTTTTATCGACTTTGCACGCGATCTGCGCATGGTGCCTCCTAAAGAGGTGCCTCGATTCGTTTTTTTTGGCACACCAGAGTTTGCGGTGCAGGTAGCAGAGGAGCTTGAGAAAAAGGAGCTGCTCCCCATACTAGTGGTTGCTGCACCTGACAAGCCGGTCGGCAGGAAGGGCGTTATCACTCCCCCACCCATGAAGGTGTGGGCAGAGAAGCGGCACATACCGTGCATCCAACCAGCAACGCTCAAAGGGAAAGAGGCGCTCGATACTCTTGTCGGGGAACAGCCCATACTGTTTGTCGTTGCCGCCTACGGCAAGATCATCCCTCAATCTATTCTTGATATCCCTTCACGCGGCACCCTAAACGTGCACCCTTCGCTTCTTCCCCGCCATCGCGGAGCAGCACCTATTCAGACAGCGATTCTTGAGGGAGACAAAGAGACAGGGGTGTGCGTAATGGTGCTTGATGCAGAGATGGATCATGGGCCAATCCTAGGATGCGAGCGACTAACGCTCGGAGAGTGGAAGCCCTCATACCCAGAGCTCGAAGAGAAGCTTGCACTTATGGGAGGTAAGCTTCTCGCGCGCCTTATCCCAAAATGGGTCAAGGCAACTATTGAGCCGAAGGAGCAAGATCATGTGAAGGCAACATTTACAAAAAAACTTGAGACCGAAGATGCATTTGTTGAGCCAGGCGAAATAGAGAGCGAGCTTGCCGATCGCAAGATTCGCGCACTGCATCCGAGCCCAGGCGCATATACGATATTAAAAACAAAGACAGGCAAAGAGGTGCGACTCAAACTGCTACCTGGAGGCAAAGTGATTCCGGAGGGGAAAAAAGAGATGCTGTTTAGAGAGTGGAAGAGGGGCAATCTCTGACCAACGTCAGAGATTGCCGGTTGGTAATCCAACCGAGACCGAAGCTGCACCCGAACGATAGTGAGGAATAAGTGCAGGTGAGAAAATCTGACACAAGAGATCAGAGCTCAGTTAGAAAAAAATTCAAGCCCCGGTTCGCTTGCGCGAACCGGGGCTTTCCGCGGGTCTAGGCCCGATCGGCGTCCTCCATCTCCTGCTCATGGCTACGGAGACGCTCCGCCTTCTCCTCTTCGGCGGCCTGCTTCTGCGCGAGGATAGCGCCCACGACATCAGACATGTCCGAGGAGCGCAGCCTGCTGCAACAGTCTCGGTAGGCCGCCATGATCTCGTCGTGATTCTCAGGAATCTTGGTAGCGCGCAGGAGTCGCTCGAGCATCTCGAGCTGACCCTTCGTCTGCACCATCTTGATGATCGCCACCACCGAGAGATGGAATGGCTTGAGATCTTTGGGATCCACGATTTTTCTCCTTGGTTTTCGCCCAGGTTCGCTTGCGCGAACCTGGGCGGTTGCGAACTAGTGCTTAGCTCAAGTGGACTTCGTAGCGATGGTGCTCGAGGCGCACGACGGAAGCGAGCAACGACTCGCAGTGAGTAGTCGCCCGTTCGACCCAGGTGAGGGTCAGGACCTCGACGCGAGACTGGCCGTCAACGAGCCTGTCTACGAGAGTTGCGAGGTCGAGAGGATGAATGCTCGAGAGCTTAAGTATCAGATCCTTAGAGCGGGTCAATATCAGGACCGTCAACGCGGCAGACCTTTCGGTGATGTCACCATTCGGCCCCCTTTCGATGTGCCTGATCTCCTTCCAGTACACCTTCGGATCAGACTCCTTGTCGTTCACGGCAAACTCTCCTGCCACCTTCAGATTCTCCAGTTTCTTCACAGGACATTCCCCTTTCGTTGCCAAGGACTCGCAGACCTACCGGTATCTGCATCCCTTGGCGTGAAAGTTGCCGGTAGCTATCTAATATAATAGCACTATTTATGAAGAATGTCAAAAGCCGCCTCTGGGCGGCTTTTGACATTTAATGAGTTGGAAATAGAGCTACTTCACTACTACGCTCGTGAGCAGAATATCCGTAAGCGGTTTGTCTCCTTCTCCATGATTTACCGGAGCTGACTCGATCTTATCAACAATATCCATACCAGAAACGACACTGCCAAAAGCGGTATGCTTGCCGTCGAGCCATGGGGTTGCCGGGGCAGTGATAACAAAAAACTGCGAACCGTTTGTGTTTGGCCCCGCATTTGCCATTGCGAGCACACCACGCACAAGCGCCTCATCGCTCGTCTCGTCTGCAAACTGGTAGCCTGGGCCGCCAGTGCCCCAAGAGGCCCGCTTGCTTGAATCCTTTGAAAACGGATCTCCGCCCTGGATCATGAACCCCTTGATCACTCGGTGAAAGCGGGTGCCATCGTAAAAATGCTCATGTGCAAGCTTGAGAAAATTTTCAACTGTCTTTGGAGCCTTATCGCGAAAGAGCTCGAGCTCGATAATGCCAAGCGAAGTGGTAAAGACAACATGAGGGCGAGCATTTGGGGTTTCCATAGGTTTTGGTGGGGTTTTTATAGCTGGAGAAGTAATAGCAGGAGCGGTATGAACTCCTGAGACAGCCGCGTCTCGAACAAATGAGTCTTGCTCTGTCGCGACTGACCGCGAAAAGAACACGAGGCCACCTGCAGTAAAGGCTGAAAATACAATAAAAGTGATCCAGTAGGCGATATCTTTCATTAAAATAGAATACCGCATCAAGAGATAAGAGGCCAGAGTTCAGAGCTCAGTCAGAACGAAAGCGGCGCCTCGAAGAGGCGCCGCAGCCTGAACTCTGTTTACTGAACTCTAATCTCTAAACTCTACTCCCCCGTATGTATCATCTCCTTGATCGCGCGGCCCCCTTTGCGTTCAAGATCCTTCTTTTTATCGCGAAATGAGGTAACCTGCTCCTCGATCTCATCTTTCACTGCATCAATAGCCGCATACATATCCTCTTTTTCTGCTGTCACCGTAAACTTCTTGCCATACGCGCGCAAAATAATCTCCGCCTTGAATATAACTCCGGATACGTGATGTTTCGTGGTCTTGCCGATATCCACCTGGGCAATTGCAGCATCCTCGGTTGCATCTACGATTTTGCCTACCTGGGTAAGCTTTTTTTCAACATACGAACGCAGCGCTTCTGTAAGATCAGTACCTACTGCCGTAATATTGATTTTCATGCTTTGTTTGTTATGCCTTGTAGCTACAGTGTACACCAACGAGAACACCTATGATGACGAAAGAGTTGCTCTTCGTTTCCCGATGAAGAGAACAAAGAGGAGTGTGCCCGCGCACATCGCAAAAGCTCCATACCAAAGCGCAGAAGCAAATCCGTAGACTGTCCAGATTGTTCCACCAATAACTCCCGCCACAAGGCTTGAGATTCCGATGGTTGCACCGATCATCCCCTGGGCACCGCCTCGACGCTCATCCTCGACAAGCTTGGCGGCATATGAGCGCAAAATCCCATCAGTAAGCGCAGAGTAGAGGCCAAGCAACACAAACCCAAGAAGAATCGCCCACGGCTCTACAGAGAGAGCGAGTACGATGTAGGAAACGATTGCAACAGCAAAGCCCGCGAGCACCATACGGCGCTCGCCGAAGCGGTCGGAGATCTGTCCTAT
This sequence comes from Patescibacteria group bacterium, assembly GCA_040384765.1. Taxonomy (GTDB): domain Bacteria; phylum Patescibacteriota; class Minisyncoccia; order Phycocordibacterales; family JBBUBG01; genus JAZKIQ01. Next base: position 26,642 of record JAZKIQ010000005.1, read on the forward strand.
CGGAAAGGCAAAGAGTACAAACGAAAGACTGTAGATAAAGTAAAAGATCGGTACAAACGAGAGATCGGGATTGATCGGTGCAATACGCAGAAGAAGAAGCGATACCGGAAGCATGCCAAGGCCGAACACAAACGTGGCAAGGAGAAGCTTCTGAAACTCCCGTGGATACGAGCGGATACTCCACGAAAGCTTTTTCGCCAGAGGACGATCAGAGGGCACGTCGTGAACAAAGAAAAACGCGAGGAGCGCGAGGATTCCCGCAATAAAACCGATAAAAAAGAGGCTGCGGTAGTTGAAAAAAAGATACGGCAACAAGAAAAACCCTACGAGAGGACCGATCGTGCTGCCAATCGTATCCATAGCTCGATGGTAGTTGAACGACTTACCGAGGTCTTCACGAGGGGCAGAGTCAACAATGAGTGCATCGCGCGGTGCGTCGCGAAACCCTTTTCCGATCCGATCGATAATACGAAGACCAAACACCCCTGCCGCCGAAGCGGTAAACACGAGGCCTAGGCGCGTAAGCACCGAGAGCGTATATCCCGCAAACGCAAGGCTCTTTCGTTTTTTTAGATAGTCCGATAGATGGCCAGAAAAGATCTTGAGTACGCTCGAGAGAGCATCTGCAGCACCCTCGAGAAGCCCTACAAAGGCCGGCGTGGCCCCGAGCAGGGTCGTCAGGAAGACTGGCATGACCGAGTAGACCATCTCCGAAGAAAGATCGTTGAGGAGGCTAACGATGCCGAGGTAAAAGACGTTCGAATCGAGCCCGGCAATTTTTCGTTTTTGCATACGGCTAGTATCACACAAAACAAGAAACCGCCGAAGCGGTCTCTTGTTGTAGCAGCGACTTAAGCATTAGCTATAAACCTTTCATATGCGAGACGCAGGTGAGCATCGAGCAATGCTGTACTTAAAGGTACTGCTTTGCGAGCAAGCGGAACCTGCAACGAAGCAGATGAAGGTTTTAGCAATGCGCGGCTACTATCTAGATCGGTCTCTGGCCCTGTATCAGGCGTACCAGCACCATCACGATCGCAACAACAAGGAGCAGATGGATGAACCCTCCAAGTGTATACGAGGTGACCAGGCCAAGGAGCCACAAAACAATCAACAATACAGCAATGGTTTCAAGCATGGTAATGAGAGAGCTTCGCCCAAAAGAACCCTCTTAGGCTAAGCGCTCCAAATATCTAGCGTACGTGTACCTCGCGGCGAATATCTTCACGCGTTGCCCCGCCGGTGCCCATTCCCCACCCCACGATAATGAGAGCCACCGCGATCACAACGACCACAAGAATTACCCACGTGTTCGCAGAAAGGCCGCCGAAGGAGTCAGCATTTGTCGTGTCTGCAGGTGCCCCTGTCGTAATCTCGACAGACGTCGAAGGAAGGACCGTGCCTGTTCCCCCGGAAGGATCTGCTGGGGCTGTTACCCCAGTGCTATCACCCGTGCCACTCGTGCTCTGTGCATGAGAAAATGCCGGCACGAAAAGCGACATGGTAAAGCCAAACAGGAGCACCAGCGCAGCAAGCAGCGTAAGCGAACGTTCTCCGGAATGCGTATAGTTTGTCATAATACGTTAGCGCACATCGGTGCGCATTTTCATTTCGACCTTTCATCTCACTTCACCCACGTAGACGCGAGCATACAACCAGCTCTTACACAGCCAGGATACGAAAAGAAACGGTACGTTAGCGCGTGAGGAAACGAGTAAATAGAGTATTCTCGGCAAGCTGTGGCTTAAGCGTGTTCCACGGAATAGTGACCTTCTGAGCTCCGGCTGCGTAGGGCGCAACCTGATATGGATCAAAAAGAATAGTAAGGCCCTCTGCAGAAATAAGATAGCTCTTGAAATGCTCCTCCTTAGGCGCAGTGCCCATCAAAATGGTTTCGCGAAACTCCTCCCCAAGCTGTCGAAGCAGATCTCCCTTCGTGAACTGTGATAGCACCCCAAGATAGGCTGAGGTCGGGCGGAAAATAGCCTTGAGCGGAATCACCTCTGCAGTTCCCAGGTCGTAGAGCAGTGTTGTAGTGAAGGAGAAGGGATGAGCAGCACCAGCAGAGTATGCAGAATGCATAAACTCGATCGAAAGGAGGTGCTCATCTTTGTAGCGAACCTGATACGAGGTCTCAAGCTCACTTTCGAGGCCCACGAGCGCTGGGGGTCGAGGTGCTTCTGCGTCCTGCCTGAATGAAAGTGCAAGCTGATTAATGTCACCCTGAATCTCACGATTTATCTTTTCATCGAGGGCAGGGGTAGCAAGCCCCGAGATAACGGGATACTCGATGTTAATAGCAAACCTTTTATCCGAGTCTTCTGCATGTATCTCTTTTTTCTCAATAGCAAAAGGCGCCTTTGGGGCAAGTATGCCTCCGCGAGTCGCAAAGAACCACCCACCCGCGAGAAGTGCGACAATCAAAAGTAGCCAACCAAAAAGGGATTTTTTAGACATTGGGTTGATTAGCAGAGTAGCATGGCGTCGCCAAATGAGAAGAATCTATACTTTTCATCCACCGCAACCTCGTATAGCTCACGAACAGATCTTTTTGCATTTTTATCTTTGAGAAAGGCGTCGACAAGAAGCATGAGGGATGATTTGGGAAGATGAAAGTTGGTTATCAGATGATCCGCCACCACAAAACGATACGGATCTCGGATAAATATATCCGTGCTCCCCGGCCCAGCGCGAAGCAGTGCTCCCCCGCTCGCGGCCACCGCAGCGCTTTCAAGGGTACGGGTTGTGGTAGTGCCTACCGCGACGATAGCCACGCCCTCGCGTTTTGCTGCTTCGATCTTCTCTTTTGCTTGCATGGGGATGGTGTACTCCTCCCGGAAAAGTGTCCGGGTATCATACTGCTCTTTGGTGAATGGAGAAAATGTTCCCAAGCCGACATGCAAAAAGAGTGTCGCAACATCAACACCTTTACCTGCAAGCGAGGAGAGAAGTTCGGGAGTGAAATGGAGAGATGCAGTTGGAGCTGCTACCGATCCAGCTTCATTCGCAAACACTGTCTGATATCGAATGCGTAGCTCCTCTTCGGAGAGGCCCGAGCTGCCAAGATATTTAGGAAGAGGAGTAACCCCCTCACCCTCCAGTAGCGAAAACAGCTCTTCGCGAGAAAAATCAAAGCCAAACGTAAATATTTTTTCGTCTTGGCGGAGCACCAGGATGGCAGCGCCGTTTGTAAAGAAAAGCTTCTGGCCCGGGTTCACCCTCCGGTCAACCAGGGCACGGATCTCCCCCGGCACTAGAGCGCCTTCATTAAGGAGGAAGAGCACCTCTACCCCTCCGCCAGTTTCTTTGCGAAGCAGTACGCGCGCTGGCACCACTTTAGTACGGTTCATTACGAGGAGACTCTTTTTGGGAAGAAAAAGAGCGAGGCGATCAAAGGTAGTATGAGTGACCTCGTCGGTTGCCGTGTTGTACACAAAAAGCCGCGAACTGTCCCTTTGGGCGAGGGGCGTTCGAGCGATAAGCTCGTCCGGAAGAGTGTAGGCAAACTGTTCGAGAAGCGGTTCCATAGATTCCAAAATGTAACCACGAAAACGGGCTTCTGCCCAGAGAGCCGAGCATGATATGCTTTCCCCATGTCATTCCCAAAAATCGACTCGAAAGCCCCCTCCTTTTCTCTCACCGATCAAGCAGGTGCTCCGCACACCCTAGCCGACTATGCTGGAAAATGGGTTCTCATCTATTTTTACCCCAAGGACAACACTCCGGGCTGCACTGTTGAGGCGCTCGCTTTCGAGAGCAAGCTCCCCGATTTTACAAAGTACAACTGCGTGATACTCGGTGTATCGATAGATTCAGAGGCAGCCCACAAAAAGTTTTGTGAAAAGCAGAACCTTACCTTTACCCTCCTCTCCGACGTAGACAAAAAAATGGTCCACGCATATGGCGTATGGGACAAGAAAAAGTTTATGGGCCGCGAATATATGGGCATTCTGCGCACCTCTTTCTTGGTCAATCCTCTCGGCATCATTGCAAAGGTGTACGAAAACGTAAAACCGCCCGTGCATGCGAATGAGGTGCTGAACGATCTCTCAGCTCTTTCAAAATAAGTACGCCGGAAAAAGAAAACCCGCCTGCACTGCACGGATTTTCCGTGCAGTGCAGGCGGGTTGTTAGCTACCACGCCGCCATAAGCGTGCGCGCGATTGCGCCCATGTCGCTCCGGCCGCCGCAGTTGGAGGTCAGGATCGGATAGGTCACGACCTTATCCGCAACGAGTGCCGCGAGTTGGCGTTCCTTTTCGCGGTGGTCGCAGTCGCACGCGAGCACTGCGACTTCGCACTTGGGGAGCTTTTCGCGGTACTCCCGGACGCAATCGATTGCGCTCTCGAATGCCGAGAGGCCTGCGTACGCGACCACCAGCACATTTTCGCCACCTGTTGCGAGAGGCAGATCCTTCTGAACCTCAGCACACACTTCGCGCTGATAGCCAGCGGCATCTGCACGCATAGAGTCGATGGTAGCGTCGGCCAGCTTGTGATCACCGACCGAGTGAGCATGCGCGAGCAGAATTGCCCCGCCGAGGCTCGGAAACGCACCTCCGGCGTGCACCTTAACCGTGAGCCCTTCCGGCGTCCCCGGCACGATGCCATCTTCGAAGCCGCCCACCGTGTTGTACGTGACGAAGAGTGCTTCGAGAACCGGCTTGTGGGCAACCGCAATCTGCGGCAACACGACATTCACGAACTCTGCGAGCTTAATCCAGTTCATGGAAACACCCTCCCGGGCTAGAGCACTCTTATGTTATATGGAGAACCGTACTTTTTTATTATAACACATATTTATGTTAAAAGCAAGAATACCTCTTGCCACAACCTGAGCAAGAAAAAAGACCCCTTACGGGGTCTTTTTTCTTGCTTTCCACGAGCATCCGCGTGAGACAATAAAGTCTCTTTTCTCCTGGACCGGGCTTTACCGTTGCGGGAACAGCGAGGGAAACACTCCCTACTTCACAGGTGAACCGCGTGTAATTACAGATGAGACCTTACCATGCAAGCACCTTGTGTCAAGGCCAATGCCACTCCAAAGCTCATGCGGTAACTCCTTTTTTCTGATCCGTCTAAAGCATTGAAAGGTCGACGGACAACTGGCCTTTTCATGGCCCACACATATGTGGCAGCAATGGGCAAACATGCTCATGGGCCTCTGGGTTATCGTTTCGGGGTATCTCGGATTTACCCCTGATGTGATGGCAACCAACGTCACCATCTCGGGTGTCCTTATTTCAGGTTTTGCATTGTGGGGAGCCCTTGAACACCAGAGGATGAGCGACGGCCAATATGGCCGCAGAGAACGGCACGCATAGCCATAGAAAAATATAAAAAAGGAACCCGGCCGCGACGAATTCGCAGCCGGGTTTCTGCTATCTGAATGGATTCGGAATCGGTGCACGCCAGAGAGATCTTCTGCGCACCGTTCGCCATGGATAGAAAAGTCGCGCCATCACCACCTCTCCGCGCAGGAGAAGCTGACGCTGTATTCCGAAGAGCTGGATCGCAAGAAGCGTATACAGCCGGATCATTGCAGGCGAGTAACTGTGCGGCACAATGAGCGGCACCACTCCCTTAGGTCGTGTCATAAGCCGCTCCGCCTCGTACAAGCGAATACGAGTTTGCTTGACCTGAATTCGCAGCGTCGAACCATCACGCAGATACATAACGGCATCTGTTTTTTCGTGATAGTCCTCATGCTTGGTCGCCCGTCGGACGTACGCAAGCCACGGAGGATAGTAGCGCGGATTCGACCACGCAGAGACAAACAGCTCCTCCGAAATGCGTCCGTTTCGGTTGCCAACTACTCCATCAACAGCACTCAAGAAAGAGACCTCCTTAAACAAGAACCCCCGCAGGGACTATACCGAGGAGTTGTGGCGCGAGCAAGAAAAAGAGTTTTCCACCGTCTGCGCTTGCATGTGTACGATCGTACACACATACTAGATGCATGAGCATAAAACATACCATCGACCGAATCCGTACTTTTTATGATAGCCGAAAGCGCATGCCTTCCGTTTCAGAGCTTGCAAAGCTGTTTGGCTACACCTCAAAGACCGCAGCCGCACGCCTTATCTCAAAGCTCATATTGGAAGCGGGATTTGAGAAAGATAAGGAGGGCAAGCTGCTCCCGCCTGATGACTGGGGCGAAATCATGATGCTTGGGTATGTTGAAGCAGGCTTCCCCTCCCCGGCCGAAGAGGAGCTCATCGACACCATGTCGATCGACGAATATCTGATACAGCACCGCGAACGTACCTTCATCCTCACCGTAAAAGGTGACTCAATGAAAGATGCAGGTATCATGCCAGGCGACCTGGTGCTCGTAGAGCGTGGACTTGAGCCCAAAGATGGACAGATTGTAATCGCAAGTGTAGATGGCCAGTGGACAATGAAATATTTTAGAAAACGAAGAGCGAGTGTCCTCCTTGAGCCAGCCAATGCTCGCTACAAGCCGATCGTTCCGAATGAATCTCTAGAAATTGGAGCGGTTGTCAAAGGCGTCATCCGAAAATATTAAAAAATGCATCGCGAGGCCCTACGAGCGATTCCACTTCCCCAACCACACCCACCCCAACGAGCAGATAAGAGAAATTCGCTTTCCGGTAGTTCTTTAAGAAAAGCTTGCGCAGTCGTCCGCAGCCGGTGCGGGGCATTTTTAAGTGTCGCTCAGCAGAGCAATGCCCCGACCGGACGACGAAAACCAGAATAATTTTCCGCTGGGAAAATTATTCTGGTTTTCGAAAAGAATCTACCGAAAAGCGACCGAAACCCATGTTCCAACGATACAACGAACCCATTGAAATCAGCTCGTTCCCTCGCGCCATTATCCACATCGACGGCGACGCCTTTTTCGCTTCCTGCGAACAGTCGAAAGACCCTTCGCTCCGAGGAAAAGTAGTGGTCACTGGCAAAGAGCGCGGGATCGTAGGATCTGTATCGTACGAGGGCAAAGCGCTTGGCATATCCCGCTCGATGCCCCTCTTTGAAGTACGGAAAAGATTCCCTCAAGCGATTATTCTCCAGTCGGACTACGAAACGTACTCCCTGCTCTCACACCGTTTTTTCTCTATCGTTCGAAGATACACACCCGTAGTCGAGGAGTACGGCATTGATGAGTGTTTTGCCGACCTCACTGGCATGCGAGGGCCACTTCACAAATCGTATACACAGATTCTCGATACGATTCAAAAAGAGCTCGCGCTCGAGCTTGGATGCACCTTTTCGATCGGTATGTCTGTAAATAAGGTGCTCGCAAAAGTCGGCTCAAAATGGAAGAAGCCTTCCGGCACGACGCTCATTCCAGGCCGCGATATCAAAACATTTCTGCGAGACCTTCCTGTACAGAAGATCTGGGGTATTGGGTTTGCCACAACAGCGCACCTCGAAAAACTTGGGGTACGCACTTCGCTCGAGCTAGCAGAGAAGCCACGCGAGTGGGTTGAGCGCCACTTTTCAAAACCAATGGTCGCCTTGTGGCGTGAACTAAACGGAGAGTATGTCATGGAGCTTAATCGAGAAGAGAATAGTGCTCCAAAATCGATTCAGAAATTCAAAACCTTCACGCCACCCTCGTCTGACTTTGATTTTGTTTTTTCACAAATCTCCAAAAATATCGAAAATGCCTGCATCAAAGCGCGCCGCTACGGGCTCGCCTCTCCCCGCATGCAACTGGTGTTACGCGAGCAGAACTTTCGCATGTACGGTATCGACATCACCTTTTCCCGAAAAACAGCCTATCCCAACGAAATAGTTGTTCTTGCAAAAGAGGCGCTCCTTAAAATCTGGCGCCCCAAAGTGAGCTACCGGCAAACAGGGGTAACGCTCATCCTCCTTGAAGATGCTGCCCTCGAACAACCCGACCTTTTTGGTGAATCGCTCCGCACAGAAAAAATGGAACGAATTTTTGAAAAAGTAGACGCGCTCCAAGAGAGATACGGAAAACATACGGTGTATCTCGCCTCCTCAGAAAAAGCGCACCGTTTCTTTGTGCACGGAGGGGCTCGAGGAGACAGCGCGCTACGAAGGGGCGCCGAACTCATTGGAGCAACCAAACGGCAACATCTGGGAATACCGATCTTCCTTGGCGAAATACAGTAAGGCTACTTCACCTCTACGACAAACGGAGCCACAACTATCTCCCCCTTGCTTTGGAACTCTGCGTACAGTTGGTAAAAACCTGGCTCTGGAAAGACGAGATCTGTCTCGACGGAAGGACCGAATAGTTTTGGCAGGTCTCCTCCATGATGACTCCCCCCTCCAAACATACGTTGATACAGGGAAGGTGATGGCGTGCCGTGCGTATGGATAAACTGATCAAACTCTTCCGAAGCGATCGTTATATGTGCGGCGGCCCCAAGGTATGGTTCAAGGTTAAAGAGAGGTGCACCCTCGCGTGCGAGAGCAAATTTGATATGACTCTTTTTCCCCGCAATAAGCTCGCCATGGTCGAGCTCGACCTCTACACCACCAGTCGCACGAACCACAGTCTGACTTTCATGTGAAAGTGCCCTACGATCTTCACCAATCTGCACCGGATAGTGGTCAACATACGGAGTACCGTGATGCAGATAGCTGTATCCAATAAGATATCGGCCGGAGCGAGGAAATTCGTACGAAAGAGTATACTCACCCTCTTTCGTAGGAGCATCTTCGGAGTGAAGGTGTGCAAATGAGACTCCGTCCTCTGCAATAACCGAAACATGAAGAGTCTTTTCATGCGAGATCTCAAGCCCGGAGATCGGATTTTTATCCGCACCTTGGAAGCGAATTAATATTTGAGAAGGGGCGCCCGGAATCGCACCATCGACTCGCACAGAACTTTGTGGCCGAGGAGCACTCAAAAAATATTCGTACTCCGACTGATCAGCAAAATGGTAGGTAGAGATCCCCTCTCCCACCATGCAGCCGTACACCGCACGTGAGTTTATCGCAACACCAGCACGCATTGGAGCCGCTACATGCCAGTAGTGTCTATTTTTTTCACACGATCGATGAAAAGGTGTATCTGCAACAAGAAAACCTACGATGAACACGAGACCCGCAAAGATACCAACCCCAAGGAGCGACCGGAAAAGATGTCTCGCCGTAAGATCAGGAAGAAGCACAGACTCCCGCGGCAGCCCTTCTACAAAGAGAAGGTGTTTTCGAGCAACAGTGAATACGAGCAAGATTCCCGCAATCGCCACAAGAAGCACTCCTTCAAAGAGACCTCCGTTGTGCGCAAAGTGTGAGGGGAGGCGCATAAAGTCGCGCGGTGCATTGAGGGCAAACTGGGCAGTTGCATCGTATCCATCCTTTTGGGACTGGGAGACAAATGCAAACCAATGCCCTCCGGGCGTAAAGCTCACCTCAGGAAATACGTATCGATTTTCTGATCTCTTCTCGAGGGCCACGAGAATCGGCCCAATACCCTCCTCTCTATTCTGGAGAAGCACAGTAGGCTCCCCCATAAGCACCACGCCACTCTTTGGCACGAGCCGAAGGAGCACCTGGCCATCTTCATACGGATCTGCAGAGAGCGTAAGCTCTACTCCAGAACTTACGATTTTTTCATAATACGCGGAGCGAGCGTGAAGCGGCGGGGTTGTAATAATAAGGATACTGGTGAGATAGAGCACAAAAAGCCCCGTAAAGAACTCAAGGGCAAGGATGTAGTTGTCGGTTTCTCGATCAAAAAAAGAGATAATTGCTTCCCCGACCGCACCAAGCATCCGCGGCAGCGTCACAATCTGGCCGTAGGCGCGAAAAAAGAAAAGTGCACCTGCGACAAGCGAAAGCTGGAGAAAGAGCACCCCCCAGTCAGTCCCTGCAATATGTTCAAACCCTTTGAGATGCAGCCAGATAATATAGGTACCTGTTGTCCCTCCAACCAAAAGTGAGATGAGCGCGAGCTTTGAAAATGCCACATATGCCCCCTTTTTTTGCGTACTCCTGTGAAAAAGGAACAGATACGCGATCACTCCTCCGACCCACAGATCTTTAAAGAGAAGGTGTACCCAATTTACAACAATGGAAAAAGCAGGATAGATCTCTGAGGCGGCAGCATGGCTAATATGTGCTCGCAAAAATGCCATTGCGAGGACGAGTAAAGCAAGAATGAGGATTCTTGGTGAACGTTTTTGCATTAAGAGATCTCGAGAAACCCCTGCAAACAGAGCAAGGAACATAAGAGCGAGCACCCCCCGTACTATCGAGCTCATGCCTGCAGCTGTAGCGGCAAATATACGAGCGTTATCGAGAAATGTGCCGCTCGAAAGGAGGGAGAGGTCTCGCGTTTTAAGCACGAGATACGCAACCGTCCCTGCAAGAACGAGCGCGACTGCAACATATACAAATCGCCGCACCCGCTCCCTCGGAATGGTGCTGAAAAAATCTTCCTTTTTCCAGATACCGAGCAAGATAAACCCAAGGAGCGCCACGAGCATTGCTTGTCCAACAAGCTCAAGCCAGAGCGTAAACGCCTCGAGGCGAGTGCTGGAATGCACAATCTCAAAACCAGAGCCAAGATAGGCTCCACTACTTGTAGCCGCTGTACCTACGAGAAGCGAGTATGCGCCCTTTGTAAAATGGCCGTCATCGCGGGACACCACCTCCCATGAGATGGTGTACGCACCCTCCTCCTCAAATGGAAATGGCGCCACGAGCTCCCGAGGCTCTGCCCCATCTACTCTTGAAACAAGCTCCGTGCTCTTCTCCACTCCTCTCGGGTAAACGAAGATGGAGCTTGCACCCGACTCCACCTTTTCACTAAAGGTGATACTCAGCTCTTCGGGGGCAGTTGTGAGTCGCGCACCGGCAGCAGGAGCAAAGCGCACCGGTGTGGCATGAGCCTCCGCAAAAAACGGAACCGCGGAGAAAAGAAACCCAAAAAAAAGAAGAATTATTTTGTTCATATAGATAGGTACCTCCACACAAGGTTGAACCTTGTGTGGAGCAACGTACCTACATGTTACCCATTTCGTCGTCTCGCCGATAGCCCAAAGCCTACACCAAGCGCTCCAAGAAGAAGCCCTGCGTAGGTGTGCGAGGCAGGAGCGCCTTGCTTGGAGATCTCAAGAGCAGACGGAACGGTCTCAGGAAAGGTAAGGTCGGTCTTTGCTCGAGGGCACCCAAACGACCCCGCCTGGAATGTACGCGTTACGCTTGCAGAAACTGTCTTTGGGGTGCGATCCTCGCCCGATTTTGCCTCGCCAGCTGCGGCACAAGGAAAGGTGAAGTCAAACGGCGTGGCATCGATCGTACCAAACACTCGATAGGCGTAGGTTGTCTGTACCGTAGGGATAAAAGGCGCCTTGTACGCACCTGCCTCTCCATGCACAGGCGAGAGATCAAAGGTCTTCTTCTTTGCACCAGCTGCAATCTCAACCTTGAGGGTTTTCTCGAGACCCGTCACCGGGGTAGCTTTAAGAGATGCTGAGTCCTCTGGTTTCGCGGGATCGGCAAGCTTTATGCGAAGATCAACACCAGTCTTATCATCTACCACCACAGGCTCAGCAAGAGAGCCGATTACAAACAGATACTGTTTACCATTTATCTCAAACACCTGTCGCTCATGCGCAGATGCGATAGTTGGCGAAAGCAAGCAAACAGCAAGAAGAACCGGGATGAACAGTTGTTTTTTCATATAGAGATTCAGGTTATTAAGAGTCAGCCTACAAAAAAGGGACTCTAGAAACGCTTGGAATGTACGATCCCTTGAGACAAGGCAAAGGCAAGTGGGGGCCGCAAAAGAGGAGCTCGGGGAGCGTCCTGGGAGATCAGTGGGGCGTACGCAACATTTACGAGCCGAACGTGGACAAGAGACACTGCAGCAAAAAGGATCGCAGCGAGCATGACAACAAACCACAGCTTCTTATCCCCCATATGGAAGTATGCTTCGATGCCTACCTCGGGCGCTGCATGAAAATGCTCGTGATCTACGACAGCAGAGTGGAACGAAAAAAGGAGAAGCGTTGAAAACGCAACGTACAAACTGACTGGAATCTTGAATATTCTAGGAAGTCGAAACATCGCAGCGTGTACAGATCCCAAACAGCTCAGAGGCATGATCTTCAATTCGAGCAAACTGCTTTGATTTTTTGAGCGCTTTTTTAGAAAAGGCTGCGAATTCGCATCCATCATACTCCTCGGTGACACCGCACCTAGTACAGACCAGATGATGGTGATGCGTACGCTCATGTGCCCACTCGTAGTGCGCATGCCCATGGCGAAGATCTACCTGTCGAACAAAACCGGCTTTCTCAAAGGCGAAAAGAGTGCGATAGAGTGTCACCACGTCCGCCTTTTTACCGCCAAATGCCCGCTCAATACCCTGAATACTCATCGGCTTCGCTTCCCGGGAAAGAAGTGCGGCAAGGCGAAGGCGAGCTGGAGTCGCCCTATATCCACTCTTTCGCATGAGCAGTTTGAGATCACCTTCTAGTACCGCAGCCTTTGACATATCGACATACTAACATCTGCTATTCGGTATATCAAACGCAAATATATTGCATTTACTTGACTCGCGAGAAGTAACTCTATATACTCATATGCAACTAATTTGCATCTATATAAATCATGAGAATCGCATTCGTTGGAAAAGGGGGAAGCGGGAAGAGCACGCTCTGTGCGCTCTTTATTCAATCTCTTCTTGCGAAAAAGTCACCCCTTTTGGCGATAGATGCAGATATTAATATGCATATGTCAGAGCTGCTCGGTATCGAGACCCCCTCTATCCCCCTTTCGCTCCCCGATCGAGCGATATCTATTCGGACATACTTAAAAGGCACCAATGATCGAATCTCAAAACTTTCCCAGTTCGTAAAAACGACCCCTCCCGGAAAAGGCTCGAGCATCATCTCACTCTCAAAAAACGATCCCTTTCTCATCACCTATACCGACCAGTTTTCTCTCAATGCCTACTACGCTCGAGTTGGTTCATATACAGAAGATGATATTGGAGCGACGTGCTACCATGGGCACCTTTCGATATTTGAAAATATCCTGACCCATAGCATTTTGGGCGAAAATGAATGGCTCGTTGCTGATATGGTGGCGGGAGTAGACGCCTTTTCAAACTCACTCCACGGACAGTTTGACCTGCTTGTTCTCGTGACCGAGCCCTCACCAGAGGGTATTGCCGTATTTGACCAGTTTAAAACACTTGCCCAGAAAGCGGGCGTTTGGGACCGAGTAGTTGTCGTCGGAAACAAGCTTGAAAACTCGGAAGACTACGCATATCTCAAAGAAAGGATAGGCGCAAAAATGCTCGGCAGTGCCACTCGAAGCATGGCGATCAAATCTACTCGTCAAAAAGGGCTTCCCTTACGAGGAATAGCTCTTGATCCATCTACAGAAGATGTCCTAACAAAAGTGGAGGAGCAAGCCCTTGTGAACTACCTTTCCCCTATTCTGCGGCTTCGAAAAATAGAGGAGCTCCATCGTGCCTTTTCCCGTGTCGATTGGGTGACTGAAACACATGGAGATATTTCCGGCCAGATTGATCCTGATTTCGCGCTTCTCTCATGACCGACCCGCTTACCATCACAGGCATACATCTCAAAAAGAAGGGGTTCGATACTCTACCCGCTTTTTCTTTCACACCAAACGACCCTCAAGCGATGAACATAACGCTCTTCACCAACTGTTGCATCTACGATACCCCAGCTGGACATAATGAAAGTGACACCAAATCGTACTACAAACCTACCGGGAGAAAACATCTCGTAAACATTACCGCTCGAGCAGCACTTTTACTGACCGAAAAGGGAGCGCGAGTTATTGTGCATCTGCCAGAGGGCGTGGGCAACCGAGTACGCGAACTGTTCTCCCTGCACCCGAACGCGAGCGCAATCACCTTTATCGAGGGAGACCTTGCATCCCTCTCATTTGTAGGCGAGCTATACAGCGCTCTCCGAGAAATAGCGCGCAAGCAACCCGTTGGACAGCTCTCTATCTGCCTGTACGACTCTTTTGCAGCCGGCCGCAAAAAGCCGTTTGCACCGATGATAGAAGAATCCTTGGAAGATGTTACCCGCTGTGCCGTCACTCGTCTCGCTGTTTTTACGACCCTCAGCGATCTGTCACATGATCTGCTCCTGAACAAAGGTCTCCTCGAGCTCCGCCTGGTGGTACCTACGGCTCTTGCTGCTCGGCGAGCATCAGCACACCTCTTTACAGACACTGTACACAAAGTCCTCTCTACGACCGCATTGCGCACTCTTGCCTATGAACTGTCGCACTATACAGGCAAAAATGCGGTGATCGTGGAGCTAATGCCAGGCATCGTCGACACCGGCATGTATGACGACCAAGAGGTGATCCGAACAGTACAGGAAGAGGCGGCTCTTGATGGATTTCCTTTTGCGTACCCAAACGAAACGCTTCCCATGCTTTCACCAGACGAGATCGCAGAAGTGATCGTGCTCTATCTATCTACATCTGTCGGCAAAAAACCGAAAGCAGATTCTCGTCTGGAAAATCTGACAACGGCGGGCAGATCCCAAATGGAGGTAGCACAGCTTCTCCAAAAGAGCTTCTCGCAAGAAGGACCGTCCCTTTGGGTGGAAAAACTACTTCCCGACTATTGCTACGTGCCGGAGGCTACGTGGGGAACATTTCCCCCGCTTCGGTACGGATATATACCGATACCCCTTACTCCAAAAGGGCAGCTTTTCTAGAGGTCAAATGTTAGTTTAGCTTTTGCTTTTCCCACAGCGTAAAGAATCGGCCGCGACGGGCATACAGCTCTTCAAAGCTTCCCTCCTCAAGAATAGTGCCGTTTTCAAACACAATAATTCGATCCATCTCTTTGATAGTAGAAAGGCGATGCGCGATAACAACAGCAGTCACCTTTTCAAAAAAGCGGTGAAGCGAATCTTGAATGCGCTGTTCACTCTCGATATCAAGATGCGACGTTGCCTCGTCGAGGAGCAAGATCTCGGGCTCCTTGAACACAGCCCTCGCAAGCCCAAGCCGCTGACGCTCGCCACCCGAAAGCTTCACCCCTTTTTCGCCAATAAGCGTATCCGGCCCAAGAGGAAGCTTGTGAAGAAAATCGGTGACATGCGCAATATCGAGCGATCTCTTAAAGAGGGCGCCGTCTTGCTCCTTTGCCATATTTGAAATAACCACATTGTCGTGAAGGGATAGATTGAACACCTCCGTCTCTTGCAACACTGCAGCAACCCGCTCGAAATAGGAAAGTTTGCTTATCCGGCGGAGAGGAACATCATCGATAAGAATATCCCCCGTATAGTTTTCGTACTCCTTGAGGAGAAGCTTGAAAAGCGTGGATTTCCCCGCGCCAGAAAGCCCGACAATACCCACCTTTTCACCCCGTCGAAGTGTGAAGGATACTCCGGACAGAACAGGCTGCTTGTTGTATGAAAATGAAAGATTTCGAAGCTCGATCGCGTGCCACTCTTTTGGGAAACGACGCTTGCCACGATCGTTCTCTATGCCGACCGGTTCGTCGAGAAGCTCCTTTAGCCGAGCAATCGATGCTTTTGCGATAACAATCTCCTGGCTTATATTCGCCAAGTTTTCGATGGCACTCCAAAAATATGAATAGTACCCATAGTAGAGCACGAGGAAGCCAACCGTTTGCTGTCCCTTGGTAATCTGCCACACAATATAGGCCGCAGAAGCAACGCGAAACCCTTGCCCCCAGATATTCTTTGTAAGGCTCGCCGTTTGAAACCACCACATGCGCTCTTCGATTTTTATGCGAAGGTCAGATGATTTTTCCCGAATTCGCCGCATAAGCCACGGCCCCATGGACATCACCTTCACGCTACGCATATTGCCAATCGATTCAAAGAGAAGACCGCTCATCTCCTCCTGGGCCTCGTTCACAATACGCGCACGATCTGCGGCTCGCTTGGTAAAGTAGCTCGCGATTATGGCATACGAAATAGTAAAAAGGGCGATCGAAAGAGTGAGCGGCAGATCAAATTGGGAAAGGACAAACAAAATACCGACGGAGTTTACTCCAATGGAGATGATGTTTACGATCCAGATACGCAGTATCTGGTAGATAGACTCGCCACCACGCTCAATGCGCTTGAGCTTGTTTCCCGTATTTTCGCGCTCATGCCACGCGATATCGAGCCGAAACAGCTTCCCTATTGCCTCCTCCTGCACCTTCAGATACACACGCTCAGCAATGGCAAAGCCGTGCATCTGGGAGATATATATCGACAGATGTCTCCATATCGACACAACCACCCACAACGAAACAATAGTGAAGATCACGCGGGTATCTGCACCCAGGGTATACGCACCGAGCAGGGTTACGAGCTGTGAGAGCGCATACGCAGGGTAGAGCCATGAGATCTCGGAAAGAAGCCGGATGATGGTCACTCCGAGAAAGTCGATCTTATGTTCACCCAGAAAACCGAGCATGTCACGAGCAAGAGCCCTATTTGAATAGGGCGCAGCCTTTTCTCGGGCCATCTTGTCAGAGGGCAGATCAGAATGGAGAAAGCTCATCAGTTTTAGTATACCAAATGACCTAAAGGGGAAATTCAAGGGTCATGCTCCCCTCATGCGGAAGCGAATTCCATTCACCCAAGAGCTCACGCATTCGGTTTTGCACTTTTTCAATAAGCTGCTCGGTGCACCATGCAGGAACTACCTCACCTTTTGCACTGGCAATATTAGAGAGGACAGCAATCGCATCCTTGGCAGAGGCTCCACCGCGCACAACACCAGTCAGTACTCCTACCACCATTTCAGTAGTGCCTGCTTCGGTACTGGAAGCCAGGAATATCTTTTCGGGAGAAGGATCTTCCATCCTCATTGAAAGTTCTTTAAGGGCTTTTCCTGCTGCAAGAGAGCCCCAAAATGAGTTTCTTAGATCGGCGAGAGTTTCTACGCAATAGTGGAGGAAGTCGTGAAAAAGAAACGTTTTTGTATTGAGGACAGCTTGTTCTCTCGTACCATTTTCCCGAACGAGCTCCAGCGTATGTTCCTCATACCGAAGCTTTGTAAGCTTGATCTTCATCCCGTTAGAAATTTTAGTTAGCAAAGATCACTCTATCCACAAAACAGTGATAATGGAATAAATGGTTAAACAATGAAGTACTCTTTCTATTTCTAACGGGACTCATCCCGAGAGAATAGCACAGCACATTAGACAAAAGAAAAACCGCGAGCACTAGTGCTCGCGGCCAACCAAAAAACTAACTATGAATTACGCTTCACGCACCTTGGGAACTACGACGAGCCGGCCGAGGGGCATTTCACCTCGATGGTATGCATGGAGTGCGTTCCACTCCTTGCAGCGCTCGTTGAGCCACCCGTGCACTTCATCCGGGCCCGGCATCTCGGCGAACGGAATCTCCTTCATGTGAAGAAAGATCGACGCTCCGATCAGGTTAGGGGCCTGTTTGTAGGAGTGGAGGTCGACATTCGGGATGAAAGCCGACATCACCACCCGCACGTTAAGGCCTGCCTCCTTGGCCTTCCTGAGCTCCTCGAGCACTCCTATGAGCGCGCCTGCCCTGGGTACGCTCGTATAGCGCATCCAGTCAGAGATCCCCGGGATCTTCTTCGCGTACTCCACCAGATCCCTTTTGTGGCGACCTGGCTTCCACCGCTGATCTGGGAACAACACAATTCCAGAGCCGGGCCGGATCTTTCCCTTGATCCACCGCTCGATCCAGCTGCGGGTTTTTTCAGTGCTTGCGCGACTCACGGGTACCGCGGCACCAAGTGCGAGCAGTGTCCATGAGAGGAATGGATTGAGCACGAGGAGCGCGCTCTTAATCACTACGACCATGTCTCGGGTGAGATAGGTCGTCATGAAATATCCGTACGTCGGGATGAGCATCTCCGGCGGATGCGGACCCAGGAGAAGCAGCACATCGCGCTCCCCTGCTGGCGCCACCACATCACCACACAGGTACAGCTTGGCCCCACATATCCCCTCGACTGAGGTTTTATGTGAAAGGCGGCAGAATGAGCTGATCACCGACCGAAGCGGACTCGACCCACTGCCAGCGTTCCCGGTAACCGGCGAACGGAACAAGCACCACGCGATGAACAGAGCTCCTCCAAGAGTGCCGTAGAGACCGTGCACCGCAAGAAGGAAGAAAACCACTCCGAGCGCGAAGTATCCTCGGACGTACCGAAGCATGCGACCACCTCCAAAAACATTAGAACATACTTTTCATAAAGTATCAAGCGGCTCGCAATATCTTCCTACCGCTTTTTGACCTCAAACATAAACCGATACTGCACCATTGGCACCTCGACTCCGGCACGTTTCTCGCCGGGCTCCACGCGAAGAAATGTAATCGTCTCAGCTTCTGTCGTGATACTTTCGCCGAGCTTAAACACCACGACACTCTTGCCTAGTCCGCTTTCAAGATCTGCCTCCACGCGCACCGTGCCAGCCTGAATGCACTGTACATCCATTGGGCAGCGGCTATCTTCGAGCAGCTTACGCGGCACGATACGCACGCCGAGCGCGCGTGCCTCCTCATCGATCGAAGCAGAAAACTCAACCTTCTTTTCGCACGATGAGTCCTTGCAAGCGTCACCCTGCATACCCACCCATGTCGCTCCTCCAAGGATAATGAGCAGGGCCGCCGCTCCTGCTACAAGCGATGTTTTATTGTTCATAGAGATGACTCTACCACACGAACTGGCCCGATCGCGCAAAAGAAAAACCGTCTAAACGCGTCACACAACATAGGTCGGGATACACAACCAATGCACTTAATCTTATATGCAAAGCGAAACAAACCAACAGTACGTAGAAAAATATATTTCAGGGGTCGGCTTTCCAGCAACAAAGGAGCGAATTGTATCGCATGCCAAAAGCCAGGATGCTCCACAAAACGTGGTCGATGCACTTGAAAAAATAGACAACCGAGAGTACGGAGGTCCGGTAGACCTCGCAGGAGAGATCAGCAGCAAGACGGACGTACAGTAGTTGCTAGAGGCGCTCTTCAACAAGGGGCGCCGGAGCGTCAACTCGCTCAATTACAAACTTCACCCTACCCAAGCGCTGGCCGCGAAGGGTCTCGATATTCACCCGCCATTCTCCAGAGCTCGCGTTTGATTTCCACGAATACCCTCGATATCCATAGTCCTGACCTCCGATAATCGGAAACTGAACACGGCTCTCGAGAACCCAACTGCGAGTGGTCTCGTCGTATCGCTCCCAGCGATGCACGATAGAGGTACCGAAATGTGTGGGGGCAAAAACTGCCGAGAATATATAGGGCGATTCTATCGCAGTGAGATGCAGGACTGGCCTTCGCCATGCGAGAAACCATGGATACTCTTCACGCTCCACACGATATCCGCCCTGCACACGTGCAACCGAGTGGTATGCGCCAACATCGTGAAGTGCGAGCGGCAAGGGTGGAATAAGGTTGGCAAAGTAAAGAACGTTGAGCAGAACAAAGAGAGAAACAAGCGTAATGCCAAGGCGTGTCTTTCGTGTCCTCACTCGCTCGGGAACAAACGAATCGAGGAACCTAACAAATAGATACGTGACCACAAGCGCGAGCATTCCAGAGAGTACGAATATCTGATCGCTCATCTTTCCCACAAGAATCGGTATGTAGAAAATGAGGAAAAGAAAAAGAGCGAGGAAGAAGAAATTTATCTGAAGAAGAAGACGCGTGTAATGTTTTTTTGCAAACTCATTTGAAATAAGGAGTGCGAGCAGCGCCAAAAGAAACGGCCAGCTTTGGGCTATCGAGCCGCTATGGAAGTAGTAAAGAAAAAAGCGCCCAAACAGACCTCCAAAGGAAAACTGCATGGCAATGAAGAGCCACGCGTATGTCTCGCGCCCAAAAAACTTGACCCGCCCCTCTTCATAGAGATTGATAATAAAAATCCCAAAGGCTACGATCGCCAGATACGTAAAGAGGAGGACGTGATTTATGAAGAGGTCGATTCGAACAAGCGTAATCGAATCGAAAAGGAAACCAAGCAGTATCGAGCCGGCAGAGATTCGACGCTCGTACTGTTCATAGAACTCACGGACGCGACGCATGTACCTAGCATATCACGAGCAAGAGCTCAGTTGTCAGAGTTCAGAGTTCAGCCAAACAAAAGAGCGACGCCCTACGGGCGTCGCTCTTTTACTAAACTCTGAACTCTAATCTCTGAGCTCTGGCACTAAAACACCGTGACCGTGGAGTTTACGCTACCGTTGGTAAAGCCAAAGGGGGCTGTGGCATTGAACAGTATTGGGAACGTCCCACGCTGGTTGTACGTGTGGGTAAACGTAAGAGTCTGTACCCCTGGGTTTGATACTGTTTGCACCGAAGAAAAAGTCGAAGAGAAGCCACTCTGCAGCTCATCACCCCAGCGCGCCAAAAGAGTGATCTGTCCTCCTGTCGTGTTGTTTACCGTAACGGTCCAGGTGCCCGTAGAGCCAAGGGCGAGCGAGCTTGGGCCGTTTACGCTTGTGATAAGGCCGCCAAAGGTCTGGTTGAACTGCTGGTTAGACTGACCACCAAAAAACGGACTGTTTGTCGTGAGGACAAATGGGAGTGAGTTGCTCCGCACGCCGCTGGTGCCACTTGAAACTGAAATGTCGTACGAACCGGGAGCAATAAGCTGAGAGCTACAGTTGAATGAGCAGTTGCTTGGGAAGAAGGTTGCGGGTACACGAAACGAGAGCGTTGTACCGTTCGAAGAGCTGAGCTGCTGATCCGTGATCGAGATCCCCCCAAACTGCACGATGTTTCCTGAAGGCGCAAACCCCGAGCCCACAATCGTGACGATCTGCCCTGCTGTTCCCGAACTGTTCGAAAGCGAGGTGATCGTAGGAGTGCTGTTATATCCGTAGTACGGATAGTTCTGGCTATACTGATTTTGACCAGAGTACTGGTATGCGCTGTTGTAGCTATTGGTGTAGGTGTATGGATACGTGTACTGAGAGCCATACTGGTTGTATCCGTACAGGTTGTTTGGGTACTGACCAGTGTACTGATACGCACCGCTCGAGTACGGATTGTTTCCGTACGGCTGGTACATCCAGTTCTGATAGTCATTCTGATACGAGTTGTATGCACCGTATGTCGAACATGCTGCAGCTATCGCAGAGCGTGTCTGTGGGCCCACGGTGCCTGTTGGCGTAATGCCATTGCGAGACTGATAGATTGCTACCGCCGACTGTGTGTTCACATCGTAATATCCACTTACCACAAGATTTCCTACACCAAGGTTCTGAGCGAGGAGAAATGACTGGAGGCTTGTTACGCTCGAGTCGCCAAAAGCAGAATCGGTTGAACCAAGCGAGAGATCACGCGAGACGGTAGGACACGAAGAACCATAAGGGCCGTTATTGTACGGGGAGTACCCAGAGTACTGAGTACCGTACCCATACTGCGGATAGTAGCCATAAAACTGAGCAAGCACAGCACTACTTCCCAAGATCACAGCTCCAAGGGCCAAAAACAGCTGAAATACAGGGTTTTTAAGGACATTTTTAGTCATTATAGTTAGTTTGGTCAAAATGGCTTATTTTGCAAGGAGGTAAAAAATAAGATAACAGAGGTACGAAATGTCAATATTCTTCCTCAGAGAAGAACAGCCTCATCGACAAGCACCGTGAGGACGTTTGCGGTATCCATATGAAGAAAACCGCCCGCAATACTGAAGGTTTTTGGTTCTCCACTTTGGGTCTCGAGCTCAGCTGTTCCAGCTACAAGCACGGTCGCAAAAGGACGGTGGTGGTTGAGCACCGTCACCTCTCCTAGCTCGGTTTTTACCGTAAAGCGCTTTGCTTCACCTTCGTATTCAACGCCTTTTAAAGAGATAACTTTCGTGTGCATAGAGGCTTTTAGCATTCGACTTTTACCTTTTTACTCCTTGAGTGCCCCCTTGAGATAGAAGAAATCTTCCGGCTCATGGTCGTACTTGCCTTCAATAATATCCGCAAAGTCCTTGATGGTCGTTTCAAGCGGTACAAACTTTCCAGAGCGACCAGTGAATGTCTCTGCCACGAAGAACGGCTGCGAAAGAAACTTTTGCACGCGGCGAGCGCGAGATACTACGAGCTTGTCCTCATCCGAGAGCTCCTCCATACCGAGAATGGCGATAATATCCTGGAGCTCTTTGTACCGCTGGAGAATCTTCTGCACATTTCGTGCAGTTTCGTAGTGAGCTTCACCCACGATCTTTGGATCAAGGGCAGTCGATGATGATGCGAGTGGATCGACAGCTGGATAGATACCGATCTCGGTAAGCGCACGCGAGAGCACTACGGTTGAGTCGAGGTGAGCAAATGTTGCGGCAGGCGCAGGATCGGTGATGTCATCTGCAGGCACGTAGATCGCCTGCACCGAAGTGATAGAGCCTTTCTTGGTCGAGGTGATGCGCTCTTGGAGTCCACCCATCTCGGTCGCGAGAGTCGGCTGGTACCCTACGGCAGAAGGAAGACGACCAAGGAGCGTAGAGACTTCCGAGCCTGCCTGAGAAAAACGGAAAATGTTATCGATGAAGAGCAGCATATCCTTCCCCTCTTCGTCACGGAAATATTCGGCCATCGTGAGTGCCGTGAGCGCAACACGGAGACGCGCACCTGGCACCTCGTTCATCTGCCCAAACACGAGAGCAGTTTTGTCGATAACACCCGACTCACGCATCTCTTCATAGAGGTCGTTGCCTTCACGGGTACGTTCACCAACACCGGCAAACACCGATGCACCGCCAGACTCCTCGGCCACGTTGCGAATAAGCTCCATCAAGAGCACGGTCTTTCCTACTCCGGCCCCTCCAAAGAGACCCACCTTTCCACCTTTTACGAATGGCGCGAGAAGGTCGATAACCTTAATACCTGTAGCAAACACCTCTGTGGTCGTCGATTGCTCTTCAAAGGTTGGAGCAGCACGATGAATCGGCCATCGCTTCAAAAATGCATCCTTCTTTCCCGTATGGACACCCGCAAGCGGCTCGCCAAGTACATTAAAAATATGTCCGAGCACCTCTTTCCCTACCGGCACAGAGATTGGGGCGCCTGTATCAGAAACCTCCTCCCCGCGAGCAAGACCGTCGGTCGAAGAAAGCGCGATCGCTCGAACGCGACCCGGCTCAAGATGGCGAGCAACTTCGAAGACGACATCGCGCGCGATAATTGCGTGCCCAACAGCAGGGATCGCACTGCCCATCGGAAAGAGCACGTCCACGACCGGACCCTTGATCTCAACTATTTTTCCTTTGTGTGTATTCATGGGAGTTAATTCCAGGACGTATGTCTAAAATTTCTATATCCGAGGCGTCGAGGAGAGATAAAGCTGAGCTGTAGATGACCTACTGCGAAGTTTTTCTTGACGAAGAGATCGAAGGAGATGGGAATTTTAGACATACGTTACTGGTTTACGATCGCTGATGATATCTCGGTCATCTCCTTAGTAATTCCTGCCTGTCTCGCTTTGTTAAAAAGAAGGAGAAGTCCCTCGCCAAGCTCGCTTGCATTGTCCGAGGCGCTTTTCATGGCAACTCGTCTGGCAGAATGCTCACTTGCGTTTGCCTCAAGCAAGAGCTGGTAGAGCTGCATGGAGACCAGATGCGGCATGAGCACAGCAATGAGTCGCTCAGGGCTTGGTTCAAAAATATACTCTTCCTGCGAAAGCGGGGGCTCTTCTTCTACTTTTGCACGCAACTCTGCAAAACGGCCGTGCTCGGGTACGAGCTCGGCAATCGTATCGTGGATAGTATCGATATGGAGCGGAAGGAGCTCACGGACAAGAGGCTCTTGCCTAAGAGTGGTCCGAAAATGAGTGGAGACAACCACCACGCGATCCCATCGACCATCTGTATACCCCTCGCTTATGAGGTCCGCAATCGGCTTTGATTCAAGCGGGGTCACATAGTCGCCAAACCCTTCGAAAGAGCCGACGATCTCGAGACCCTTTTTTGCACCATACGAAAACGCCTTCTTTCCCACCAGAGCAAGCTTGTAGGTGTGCCCCGCCGTCTGCGCATGAATATCCTTTGCAAGAAACGCATCGGCGGCCCTCATGAGCTGCGAATTGAATGCTCCCGCAAGCCCGCGATCTGACACCATCACCACCAGAAGAGTTGTTCGAACAGCCCTTCCAGCAACAAAAGGCGCACTCGCCAAAATATTACCGGGAGTGTGCAGAAGAAGCTCTCTCAAAATAGAAAGCGCAGCAAATCCGTAGACGCGAGAGCGCAACGCCACCTCTTGGCTCTTGCGCATCTTCGTCGCCGAGACCACCTCCATTGCCTTGGTGATCTGACCGATATTTTTTACGGCGTTTCGCCGCGCTTTTATATTCTGGAGGGATTCCATAGCTACTTGCGGATCGAACGATACGAGTCGATTGCTTTTTTCAGCGCACCCTCAGTTGTCTCATCAAGTGCCCCAGACGACCGGAGAGGCTCCACAACATCACTATCATGGCGCGCGCCAACATATTCAATGAGACCCTTCTGAAACGCACGCACCTCTTCCTTCGGGATATCGTCGAGATATCCATTGAGCGCGGCGTACAGCTCGACCACTTCGAAGTAAAACGGAAGCGGGTCGCCATCCACCTGCTTCAACACCTCGGTCAAAAGCTCACCGCGCGAGATGCGCTTGCGGGTGTGTTCATCGAGGTCAGAGGCAAACTGCACAAACGCGGCAAGCTCTCGAAACTGTGCGAGCTCAAGGCGCAGCCGACCAGCCACCTTTTTCATCGCCTTGGTTTGGGCCGCCGAACCTACGCGCGAGACCGAAAGTCCTACGTTGATAGCTGGACGAATACCCTGATGGAAAAGGGCATCCTCAAGATAGATCTGACCGTCAGTGATCGAGATAACGTTGGTCGGAATATATGCGGACACATCTCCAAGCTTCGTTTCGATGATAGGCAAGGCGGTGAGTGATCCTCCTCCACGCTCACGGTCGAGCTTTGCCGCACGCTCGAGCAACCGAGAGTGAAGATAGAAAATATCTCCCGGATACGCCTCGCGGCCCGGACTTCTTCGAAGAAGGAGCGAGAGTTCGCGATAGCTGTCGGCATGCTTTGAAAGGTCGTCGTACACAATGAGCGCATCCTTTCCGTTGTACATAAAATACTCTCCGATTGCTGCCCCAGCGAAAGGTGCAAGGTACTGGAGCGACGCACTTGCAGAGGCTGGCGCGGATACAACTACGGTGTATTCAAGCGCGCCCGCGCGCTCAAGATCACTCACAATCTTTGCGATTTTTGAGTTCTTCTGCCCCACCGCAACATATACGCAATACACCTGGGGTCGGCCGGGGTCAGCCTTCTGGTTCAAAATAAAATCAAGCGCTACGGCAGTTTTTCCGGTCTGTCGGTCGCCGATGATGAGCTCACGTTGTCCGCGACCCACAGGGATCATGGCGTCGATCGCCTTTACTCCTGAATGAAGCGGCACTTTTACACTCTCGCGAGATACTACGTTTGGCGCAGCTCGCTCAAGCGGATAGCGCTCTCCTTTACCCTCTGCAAAAAGGACACCTTTGCCATCAAGCGGAAGGCCAAGCGGCGACACCACGCGCCCAAGAAGCTCCATGCCCACAGGAACCGAAAGGACCTCCTTTGTACCGCTCACCCGGTCCCCGACCGAGACGCCGCTCGCATCGCCAAGGATAATGGAACCGATGAACTGTTCTTCGAGGGAAAAGGCGATTGCAGGTACCGCACCTGAAGCGGTTTCAATAGAGAGAAGCTCTTGCGAAAGTGCTTCGGAAAGGCCCGAGATTTTCGCAATTCCATCGCCCACCTCTACCACCGTACCCACCGAGCGAAGCGCCGGGTCATCTTTAAACTCAGCTATCTCGCGCTTAATTTTCTGGATAATTTCGTATGACATCCGGTACTGTTTCTAATTTCTAGAACTAAACAACCGCTTGAGCTTTCCTCGAAGAGAAAGGTCGAGTTCACTGCCCCCGTCAATCGTGATACGAACTCCTGCAATCAACTCTGGCGCAACTCGTGTCTCGATGACATCTTTTTCGTTGAGACGTTTTGCAAGTTCGCTGATCGTTTCTGCACGCGGTGCCCGTGCAAACTCCAGGAGGACAACACGACCCCCTTCACGGCGAGCCAGAGTCCGCTCTGCAAGAGAAAGAATGCTGTCTGATCTCTCGGTATCGCCATTGCGGCGAACAAGCTCGGCAAATCGCCTCGCAATCGCTTCAGTGTCACCCTTTGTCTCTGACAGAACCTCGACAAGCGCATCGGCGTAAGCTTGGGCAGAATATTTCATCCCGTTAGAAATTTAAGCTCTTAAACAACCATCGACATTCGATGTTTAGCGCTTTATGTAGCTGTGTATTTCTAACGGGATTCATATATTATTTCTTCCCAAGCTCTCGCATTGCTTCCGCAATCAAAGCCTCATCAACCAACGACGGGCTAAGCGAAACTGTCTTTTCAAAGAGCGCTCGAACGAAGGTTGCTGCCTCTTCCTCAACATCGTCCATCACCTCTTTGCGCTCACGCAGCGCAATCAGTTTTGCCTCCTCTACGATACCGTCGGCCTTCGCCTGCATAAGTGTACGTACTTTCTCGCCCTCTGTGCGAGCCTCTTCCTCAGCTTTCTGGATCATTCGCAAAGCCTCTCCTTCTGCTTCCGCAATTTTGAGAGCTTTTTGCTTTTCCGAATCCGACAGATTACGCTCTGCGTGCTTTGCATCGAGTAATCCCTTTGAAATCGTCTGCTCACGCTCTGCTACCAAAGCAAGGAGAGGCTTGTAGAGAGCAAAGTAGAGCACCACGAGCACCACCAAAAAGTTCACCCCATGAGCAAGGAGAGCGGGTCCGTTGATACCTAAGTTGGTGAAGAGTTCTGACATGAGCAGAGAACAGAGTTCAGTTATCAGAGTTCAGAGTTCAGTCAAACTGAGCTCTTGCCTCTAAACTCAAAACTCTGAGTGAACTCCTTAGACGAACTTCAATATAAGTGCAACCACCAAAGAGTAGATAGCAATCGCTTCCGCAAACGCAAGCGAGAGCACCATTGCTGTCTGGATCTTAGAAGCTGCTTCCGGGTTTCGGCCAATAGCCTCTGCGGCTGTTGTACCAATACGCCCAATCATAAGCGCAGGAGTGATAGTACCTGCTACGATAACCGAACCGATTACAACCATCTTTGCCATTTCTGAATCCATAGCGTTTTCTCAAAACTATCTATTAAATAACTCACACCTAATGTGCATGCTCCTCGCCCCCGTGCTCCTCTGAGTTCATCGCAAGGAACACCGTAGTGAGCATCGCAAATATGAACGCCTGGATAAACCCAACAAACACCTCGAGGAGCATGAAGGGCAATGGCACGAAATACGGTGCCAAGAACGACACAATGATAAGCAGCACCTCTCCGGCAAACACGTTGCCAAAGAGGCGGAACGAAAACGACACTATCTTAACAAACTCTGACACAACTTCAAGGAGGCCCACAAAAAAGTGAATGGGATCGCTAAAGTTGAAAAACTTACCCGCATGCTTTTTAAAACCGAGAGCAACAGCTGAAAAGAGATGGATCAGGAATACAGCGATGACGGCAAGAGCGATTGTGAAGTTAAGATCGGAGGTCGGCGCTCGAAAAAGTGGATGATGTCCAAACTTAAGCGGCCCCGTGATCGGAAACAGCCCGAGCCAGTTTGAAAAAAGGACAAAGAGAAAGATCGTTGCAACAAGCGGGAGATAGCGCTCGGACCTCTTGCGATCGCCAAGCACCGGGTCCATTGTTGAAAGGATCCCCTCAAAAACGATCTCTGCGACACCCTGCAGCTTTCCAGGAATAGTCCGGAGATGTACCTGTACAAGCCTACCAAGCGTAATAAGAAGGATCGACGTCACGAGCCCGAGAGCCATCGAGTTGGTTACCGCAAAATCCCCGATATGAAAAAGCTCCTCGGCCTTGATCGAGATAGGCTCCATGCCGCCCTCTGCACTCTCATGAGCAGCTTCTTCTGTTCCAAGGATCTCATGCTCGGACGAGACGTTTTCAGTGTATTCGGAAGTGGCCATCAGTACTGTGACACTATCACGCGAGAGGAGGTAGGAGCAAATTGCATGTTTTTCGCATCATGTGCTATTTTTTGAAATGTCAGTTAACTACAACAACCATGAGCCAGGAACAATTTGAGAAAAACGAACAGTCAAAGTCTGAGTTAAAACTCCTAAAAAAGATCGAGGTATCGCAAGAGCACTATAAAGCCGACGCAGCAACTGTCACCTGTATTGACGACCGCTTTACGGACTCCGTTGAAGCCGTAAAAAAAGAGATGGGTTGGGACCGCGTCGATTCAGTAAAGTGGGCAGGTGGAGCTGCTGAAATCGCAAAAGGCTCGCTCGAAGGAAAGGCCGCTCTGGGCCAGATCGAAAAATCTATCAATCTCCACGACACGAAAGAGATTGTGCTTACCATGCACGAAGACTGTGGTGCATGCAAAGGTGTAATGCCCGAAGACCACAAAGGCGCGCTCGGGTTCATGCAGGAAGAGCTTGAAAAAGCTGGCATGGTTGTACAGAAATTCTTGGCTGAAAAGGGAAAATCCCGCCCTATTCGACTTCTTGCATACGGTCTTGACGGGGTTTACGAGGTTGATCTCCCCCAGGTTCAATAACCCGAGGAACCAACTCCGCCGGATTTATCTGATATATAAAAGCCGGGGCGTTTCCACACTGGTTTGTGTGGTCGCTCCGGCTTTTGCGCGTAGTCCTTGGGCTACGTGTTGAGGCGGGACCTCTCGATCTCCCCGCTCTTGCTCTTGTTGTCAGAGTCGATGTAGTACGGCTTGATCTTCTTCTCCGCGCAGAACTGTTCCCAGTTCTTCTTGTTGAAGAAGTACGTCTTCATCTTGCCGCCACTGTAATCGATGTGCACGAACGGTCGCACTTCGACCTTGGGATGGTGCTCCTTGAGCCACATCTTGAGCCGCAGCTTCCCGGCGTAGCCGACCTGCACCATCTCGATAATCGAGAGGCCGGCTCTTCGCGCCATTCCGCACGGTCCGTGGAAGCCAACTGCGATGATCTCGAGCTCCTTGATGCTGATCCCCCCGCCGATCTCGGCGAGAGTTTCGCGCTGGGTCGCCTCAGTAAACGAAACGGGCGAACCATCCGCGAGGATCAGAGAACCGCCAAACCTAGAGAGGTCCTGGGTCGGTCCGAAGAACTTCTTGTGGTGTTCGCTGATGTCGGGCATGCGTTCCATGTCCCGGCAGTTAAACAAACCGCACTTCTTCTCCGACGGGATCCTGTGCCCGTCGATCTTGTCGAACACCCGCCTTTCCTTCAGCTCTTCGATAACCTTCAACTCAGTTCGTGACAGATCTGTAGACACCTGGAAAACCCTCCTTCACCGCTTTAAAGGCGATAAAGTCTGGCTCTCCCCCCTAAAGAGCACATTTGGAACCGTACTCTCTCCATGGTATTCCGCAATAAAATCCCGTCAAGCGCGAGCTTTGCATAAGCCATTTTTAGGTACATAAGGAGAGGCAGCCCTACGGCAACTTCTGCTCTTTCCGTATCGCAAAATAGACGTCAACGAGTGCAAAGAGGAGCACGAGAACGAGCGGACCAAACAAAAATCCAATCGGGCCAAAATAGCTCAAGCCGCCGAAGGCCGAAAGAAGGAGCAGGAACGGATGCAGCTCGACATCCTTTTCGAGCAGTTTCGGCCCAAGCAAGTTGTCAGCAAGCCCGACCCCAACAACTCCCCACACAGCGAGCGCCACCGCAGGTGCAGTTTCACCAAATGCAAACAAAGCGACGACCGCAGGCGCTATCACGAGGCCTGCACCCACCGCAGGAATGAGCGCAGCGATCGCAGCAACAGTTCCCCACAAGACGGGGCTCGAAACACCAAAAAGAGCAAAGCCTACGCCCGTGAGAACTCCTTGGAGGAGGGCGATGATCAGCTTCCCCTTCACCACAGCGTTGATAGCCGAAGTGAGCTTGGCGCCTATAGCATAGTCATGGACATTTTGAAGGGGGCTCGCATCGGCAACTCTCCGTCGAAGCGCATCTCCATCCTTAAAGAGATAGTAGAGCGCTACGAGAAAGATAAAGATACCAATGAATACACGCGCAGCTCCAGAAACGAAGCTTCCGAAATGGAGCACTACCCAGCTTGCACCCGCTTTTGCATATTGCCCCAGATCCAAAGTGGTATCTGCGGGCAGTGAAATGTACTGAGAGAGCCACCCGCGCACGGTATCAACGAGTGACGCAAGCGTTTGCGCTCCGCCCCCAGACTCAAGCGATGAGGAGAGATCGCTCGCCTCTTTGAAAATCTGTACTCCAATAGCAATGAGCGGAAGCACCACGATAACAAGCACGCATAGCGTTGAGAGGAATGCGGCAACGCCTTTTTTACCCGGAGCATACGAAACGATCTTCTTATGCAAAGGTTCAAATACCACCGCAAAAATAATCGCGAGAATCAGTGCGTATAAAAACGGCCTGAGCATCGAGAGGAATAGCAAGAGCACGCCAACGAGAAGCGCGAGGAGAAAATACTGCTCAGATTTTTGGTGATGCATTGGGAGAGAAAAAAATTACGCCTGCTTTTACCTCATACTACTCTCTCGCAAACCGATACACTACCCCCGTGCGATCATCCGTAACATAAAGCGTGCCTCCGGGCTCAATAAGGAGATCTACCGGACGGCCACGGACAACCCCATCTGCCATAAAGCCGCTTATGAAATCCGTCGGGCCACCGAGAAGCTTCCCCTTGGGATCAAGGTCGAAGCGAACAACCTTGTATCCTGTTGGTACAGATCGGTTCCACGAACCGTGGTACGCAACGAGCAGGTCGTGCCAGTACTCCTCTGGCCACCCCTCTTCGGGAATAAACGCAAGCCCAAGCGGTGCAGAGTGAGCCTGGAGGTCGATCTGGCTTGGAATCGCCTCTTTGGCAAAACTCGGCATCACCCCAGACCGGAACTTTTCATCAAAAATATTGTTGCCATAAAACCAGGGCCACCCGTACCAGCCTCCCTCCTTCAAAATATTGACCTCGTCTGGTGGGATATCATCTCCGAGAAGATCCCGCCCCATCTCTGTCGCCCACAGATCACCTGTCACTGGATGCAAGGCCATAAATACGCTGTTGCGCAAGCCGGTAGCATAAAGGTCGAGCTTCTTCGTGGCAAGATCGAGAGAGTACACAACAGCACGGTCAGTCTCCTCGCACACGTTGCACGATGAGCCCACAGAGATAAGCAGGGTTTTGTTGTCAGGTGAAAGGTGGAGCGACCGCGTCGAGTGGCCACCGCCCGACGGAAGCGTAGCAAGTTTCTCTGGTCGAGAAGCTACATGTTCTTGTGCGTCGTACTCATATCCGCGCACAGCGTCCTCTTCTGCCACATACAAAGTGCAGTTTTCTTCTCCTTCACACACAAACACAATGCCGTGGGGCCCGTTTAGGTCCTCAAGCACCAAAAATGTTTTGTCCGCCTTTCCATCAGCATCTGTATCGACGACGGTGACAATCTTGCCTTCGCCAGGCAGGCTCACGGCGAGCCCACCACCCGGATCATGCACAACATCTCGCGCTCCGGGAAGATTTTCTGCATAGAGTGAGATCTTGAACCCTTCTGGTACTGTATAGGGCAACTCGCTTCCAGGCTCGAGCGGCGGCGTTGTTAGGAGGAGAGGGACCACGCCACTCAAAAACCCTCGGATGCTCCACAGAAGGACGAGCACGAGGAGAAGCAAGCCAAGTAAAAGGAATCTCTTTTTCATCTTCGTTTTATATTAGAGCCCCGATAAAGCTGCCTGCCAAGCTTGGATTGCGGGAATAGGGTGTAGGAGCATTACCATATTCAGAATCAGATTGTCGCGAATAAAGTAGAGCAGGAGGAGCTCGAGCACAATGACCACTCCAAGTGACCATCTCCAGGACAGTTTTGAAACAATATAAAACCCGAGCATCATCGCAAAAATATCTCCTACCGTATTGAATACACTATCTCCGTAATAGTTGAGCGAAATGGTAGCAGCCCTGTACCGCTCAATTACAAACGCGCTATTTTCCAGAATCTCCCAAAGCGCCTCCAAAGCAACGGCAACAACAAACCTTTTGCGAAGCGGGATCTTTCGAGCAAAAAGCCACAGAAGAAAAAAGAGTGCTACGCCATGCGTGATGTGCGTAAACGAATAGGGGTCAAAGAGCTGCTGAGAATTTTCGGCGCTCACTACCGCAGCTGTCCAGATCTTAATGCTGCCACATTCACAAAATGGCACTCTGCCCTGCCAGAGAAGCATGCCGATGGTTATGAGGAAAAGAGCAGCTATCGCAAAAGCCATCTTTCTCTTTGAGAGCTCGTTTGAGAGGAGGTTCATCCCGTTAGAAATTCAAGTCCTTATAACTTTTTATAATCCAAAACAGCGACTATCTATATTGGATGATGTGCAGGTTATTCCACGCTATTTCTAACGGGACTTATCGTATCCCGGTGTCGCAAAAAACCGGAGCCTGCGTAATGGCACCAAGACTCACTTTGATTGGTTGGCTACTTGCGCACCGGGGAAGAATATTCGCACTTGCTTCCCCACGTATCTCGTAAGTACCAGGAGGAAGCAGTACTTTGAATGCACCGGCGGAGTCAGCAGAAAAGCTGCTCACAACCTTCCCGTCTGTTGCGACGGCCACAAGCTTTGCTGCATAGGGCTTATCGGCGCACTTAGGGTCAGGCGGGTCGCGCAACACCGGGCATGTTGGGCCAAGAATCACGGTCCCCACAATCCCTGTTTCGGTCTTCGTACCAGGAGGCACGACGACGACAGTAGAAGTGGCGACTGCAGGGCAAGCTGCAAATTCACAATGTGGCCCAGTGCGACCCACAGCGGAACCATCAGGGCAGATTTTTGCTTCAAGAGTGCACGCAACGCCTCCGGGTGACTCTGGTGTCTTACCAGCAAAAAGAAGGAGGCCGGAGGCAACCAAAAAAAGACCCAAAATAGAGAGTGACTGTTTGTTCATACTGTTCATAGTAGCAAAGATCACAGAGGAGCGTGGTACGATTTTTGTATGTACATTAGGGTGAATGTGATAACGGGTGCCAAGAAGGAATCTTTCCAAGCGGCGGGAGAGAATCGTTTTGACGTAGCGGTAAAAGAAAAACCGGAGCGGAACTTGGCCAACAAACGCGTGCTCGAGCTCGTCGCCATACATTTTGACGTAAAGCCAAAAGAAGTCCGAATCATAAATGGCCATCACTCCCCTTCCAAAATGCTATCGGTGCGCTAGACTACTTTACATGAAAAAAGCATCATTATCTCTCGCAGCAGCCGGCCTGCTTATCTTTGCACAAGGAGCTCTTGCCCAAACAACTAAAGCCACCCCGAATACACAAGCACTCTGTATAAAGGACGCAAACGACAGCACATCAAAAACCCTCAAGGAGGCCACAGCCGCACACGCTCTTGCTGTCAAAAAGGCAAATGAGGAGTTTGCAAAAGCAAAAAAAGAGGTAGCACTTCGAAAGGAGGCTTCTCTCAAGCTCTGCAAAATGCCAAAGCCAGCTGTGGAAAAAAAGCCAGCTGCTGCGGTAGCTCAAAAGAAAGAAACTCCTCCTGTAGTCATTGCCCCTAAAGCCCCTACCCCAGTGACTGTCGCTATCGGAATTAGGGAGTTTGCATTTTCAGAGGACAAAATACGCATCAAAAAAGGGACAACAGTCACCTGGACCAATAATGAGGTGATGAACATGAGCCACTCCATCGAATCAGACATTCCTGGCAAGTTTACAAGCCCGCTCCTTGCAAGAGGAGAAAGCTTCTCCTACACCTTTAATTCCGTTGGGCTTGTCTCCTACCACTGTGGACCGCACCAGTACATGACCGGCGAGATTATGGTTACCGAGTAGCGACATATCGAAAACAAAAAATCCCCGCTTCGGCGGGGATTTTTTGTTTAGCTAATTCCTGCGCTAAGCCTACATCATCGGCATCTTGCTTTTCCAAAGCATGCCGCCACCAATCACGAGGCAGATAACACCAAAGATGACATGGTACATATGCTCCACATACGAAGCGCCCACGGATACATGCACGCTGTGGGGAAGAAACGCAAAGAATGCTCCTACCAGAACCAACGCCCATGAAATGATCTTTTTCATATACTCAGTATACTCTAGAGCCGTGCGATGGCGAGACCATACTCATCATCCGTAGCCTCCGGACCCACGAGCTCGGGAAACGGGTGCTTTTGCCAATACGGCAAGTGGTTCATATTTCTCCGGGTAAGGCGCTCGGCGAGTGCGCGGTCTCCGTCGGTCGCCGCCTGGGCAAAATAGGCAATCCCTCCTTCAAAAACCTCCTGAGGCGTTTTTATCTTTCCATTCTCGGAATCGTACTTGCACACCGGGCCATCCGGGGTTTCAAGACCGATATCTCCCGAGTGCTCTCCTTCAAACGGCATTCCACATGTGATACATGATGTCATCTCTCTCTAAATAGTTTTTAAATAGTTGACTAGCTACTAGCTAATACAGATCTCACGAAGCTTAGGATACTTTTTCAAGAAGGACAATCGTGAACACCACTCCTCAAGACCCCATACTCGGCCAGCGTGAAATGTTGCGAGTACAAAGAGAGCAGCGCTATAGATAACATGTTGATCTACAAGGAGCGAGTGCGCATTTGGAAAAGGAAAATCGAGTGCAGTCAGATAATAAAGGGTCATAAGAAGCACGCCGAGCATCGAGGAAAGCCGCACTGCTATCCCGAGCAAGAGAGCGACACCAAGGAGCGTAAGGCCCCATGCATTGAGAAAGTTGGTCACCGGGATAACGCTTGGGCTTGCGAACCATGCAAAAAGCGCCGGAAAAGATTTTGCTCCCGCGAGGTACCCTGCAGCCGACCAGGACGAATCGAGTACCTTTGTGATACCTGCATAGAAAAACATCCACCCGAGCGTTATGCGCAAAGCGAAGAGAGCGTACTTTTGTGAGGAGTTCATAGCATCAGTGTAAGCCTTCTCGAAAGAAGAACCAACGACCTTTTCCACAAACAGGAGTTGGAGTAGTATCACAAAAGACGAAAGGGGCGACATGAAACGGATTAGGCCCGAGAGAACCGCAAGAGGAATCGTCTTTGGAACCGAAGAAGATCTCTTCTCGTGTACTGCCTGCTCAACTGCAATACAGCTGGGAGCATACGGGGTAGCGGTGGTCATAGACGAGATCGAGTATCCACTCCCGGCTCCCAATATCGTATGCCCAGCCTGCGGCGAAGCACTCAGCGAGGTACCGGCCACCTACGCCACGCTCAAGGAAGCCTCGGAGCGAGTATGCGAGGTTATGGACCAGCTCGAGGATGAAGAAACGATCGAGATCGCTGAGCCTGTCGAGATACGAAAGGATCTCGCAAACTAAACGCAAAACCCTCCCAGAGCCAACGGCTCGGGAGGGTTTGTTCCTTAAGACACCCTCGTCCCTCTGTATCTGTATACGTATACAAAACGAAAGGG
Organism: Patescibacteria group bacterium; assembly: GCA_040384765.1. Taxonomy (GTDB): domain Bacteria; phylum Patescibacteriota; class Minisyncoccia; order Phycocordibacterales; family JBBUBG01; genus JAZKIQ01. Next base: position 62,068 of record JAZKIQ010000005.1, read on the forward strand.
CCCGTCGCGTCATTGCTGACGCGCGGGCCCTGCCTAAGTTTCGGTATAGCTCTCTTCGATCACCGGCTCCATTCCAGCTTCGGCAAGCTCGGCCTGTGCATCAGCAGCCACATGACGGCTGAAGATACTACAGACTATGCGTCCATTGCGGATCGTTACCGAGAGCAAAACCCTGCTGAGCGGCACCATCATGACGGAGACCCAGATCTTCCGGGACTCAATCAGGTGATGTGTACCGTCGCGAACAGTGACCGAGAGGTCGCTGCCAAACCGAGGCTGGCAACGAACCCTGATCTTCTCAAGAACTGTAGGCACCAACATGACCATGCATGCCTCCTTTCTTCACCGTATACAGTAACACTTAATATCTTGAAAGTCAACACCTCTCCTCTACCCTTTGTATGCATGCTCGAGTCCTGCAATATCGATCTTCTTCATCCCGAGCATCGCCTGCATCACCCGATCAGCCCTCTCTTTGTCCGGATCGTTGAGTAGCTCCGAGAGCTGCACTGGAATGATCTGCCAGGAAAACCCATATCGATCAGCAAGCCATCCACACTGCTGGGCTGCAGGGTCGCCGCCCGCCGAGAGCTTGCTCCAGTAGAGATCCACCTCTTCTTGAGTCTGGCACTCAACATGAAACGAGACTGCCCCCGTTGGCTTGAAAACAGGACCTCCATCAAGCGCCATAAAACGCTGACCAAACAGCTCGAACACTGCCGTGAGCACTTTACCCTCCATCCCTTTCATGGGTTCAGGCAATGGACCCTCTGGGTATCGCTGTATACTCTCGATCTTTGAATCAGGGAAAATAGACGTGTAGAAATTGAGTGCCTCCTCACACTCGGTGTTAAACCACAAAAACGGCGTTATTTTTTGCATAGTAGATGATATTCTTCTCAGTGTATCCCCTCGAGGACGTACGACTCCTTGTTTTTAAACTCTCACATGATATCACTTCTCTTTGCAATACCGCTCTACTTTTACCATCATCTTGGCACAATAGGCGGCCGGGAAAAATACGAGGGCTTTTGGGCTTCGGTATACGCTCTCGCTTCATTCGTACTTATCGCGAGCAAGCCTTCACACTTTCTTCTTTTTAGAATGGTGAGTGTGTACCGCGGTGGCCTCACTACCACCTCTCTATCGACAGAAGAGCTTCTCAACGAGTCGATCCACTATATTTCCGCATCACCAATACAAGCGATGACTGTCTCGATAGTTCTCGGATTCATCTTTTATGGCACGACCCACTTCAGTCGCCGTTTCCACGGAGTAGCCTGCTACGGGGTGTATGTAGCAGGGATCATTGTTGCAAACCTCCTCTGCTATCTGACTCTTGTCTAGTCACTCTCTACGCTAGGCAATAAAGTTATCCACCTTCCTGCTCGGCATTACATAGTAATAGCAGAGTGTGGTTGTTACAGTGAGGCTATGGACACCACCGGCCCTTTTTCTCCCCTGACAAAAACTCTCCCCTGGGGCAGTTTTGATCAGTTTGTACACGAGACTCCCTGTACGGTAAAAATACTCACCATAAACCCCGGAGAGGCCCTCAGCCTCCAGAGGCACAAAAAACGCGACGAGTTTTGGCACGTGCTCGAAGGAGAAGGCACCCTCCAGATAGGAGACGAAATGATCGCAATCGAGAAAGGAACGAATCATTTTATCTCTCGCAATAGCCTTCACCGAGTATCCGCAAAGAGCGATGCGGTAAAAATTCTCGAAATATCGCTTGGAGAATTCGACGAAAGCGACATAGAACGACTCGAGGACAAGTACGGACGCATTTAGTTCCTTCGGGAATGTACGAGTACACCCTTAATCATCAGCCCGACTGGAGTTTCGCAGCCATTTTGGTACTTGCGCTCTTTGTGGTGAGTCTTTTCCGCTATGCCGGAAAAAGTGCGGGTCCCGGCAAGCATCCCCCTTTCAAACTTGTTCGATTCAAGCACAATCCCGTACTCGACCCAGTACAGAAAGAGGCGTGGGAGCAGATTGGCTCATTCAACCCTGCGGCATTTGTCGACAACGAAGGAATCGTCCATCTTTTCTACCGAGCAGTCGGAAGCGACGGACTCTCTCGCATAGGATACGCTTCAAGCGAAGACGGCGTGACATTCTCTGACCGCTCCACCTACCCCATACATGTTCCTACCCGAGAGCTTGGTTTGCCTCCTGCCTCACTCGCGTACGAAGATCGAAGATACGATACAATTAAATACAGCTCGGGCGGAGGATGGGGCGGATGCGAAGACCCGCGCGTTGTACAGATCGGAGACAGAGTATATATGACGTACGTTGCATTCGGCGGCTGGGACTCGATCCGTATTGCACTCACCTCGACTAGTCTCGACGACCTCAAGCACAAGCGCTGGCAGCGGCGAATAAGCGAGTTGCCAATATCATTGG
>JAZKIQ010000005.1:64489-87547 GCA_040384765.1 Patescibacteria group bacterium
ATATCAGCGCAAGGAATGCCAGCAAAAAACTGGGTTATTTTTCCCGAGAAGATCCGAGGGAAGTATGCGGTGCTCCAAAGCGTCGTTCCCTCCATCGAGATCTCGTATGTAAACGATCTCGATAGCATCATGAAACCACTTGCAAGCGCTCGGCATATGGGCCCCCAGCCTGGAAGGGCCGAGTACTGGGACACCTCGATGCGAGGAGCAGGTGCGCCTCCGATAAAGACAGATCGAGGCTGGCTCCTTCTGTATCACGCGATGGACAAGCGTGACCCGAACAGATACAAGCTGGGTGCGATGCTTCTTGATCTCACCGATCCCACCAGAATTTTGTACCGTTCCCCAAGTCCGATTCTTGAGCCCGAGATGCCATACGAAAATGATGGGAAGCCCGGTGTCGTGTATGCATCAGGCACAGCAGTTATCGAGGGCATCCTATACGTCTACTATGGTGGAGGCGATAAGCATGTGTGTGTTGCCGAAACAAATCTCCGTGCGCTTCTCGACTGGCTTACTACCTATGGAAAAGTAGAGGTATAACAAAACTGATAACCAATGTTCACAGTCACCCGCAGCGAAAATAATCCAATCCTCTCACCCGACCGCGAGCATCCCTGGGAGGCAGCAGCGTCATTCAACTGGAGTCCTGTTAAACACGGCAAAGAGCTGCTCGTGGCATACCGCGCACTCTCGGAGCGAGAGCTGCTCGAAGAACCCAAGATCCATCGCTCTATTATTGCTCGCGCAAAAGTTGAAAAAAGTGGAAAGGTGGTAGATCGCGCACCACTCATCGTACCCATGGAACCGTGGGAAAAATTTGGCTGCGAAGATCCGCGAGTGACGAAGCTCGGGGATAGTTTCTATATTTTTTATACCGCAATCGGCAGCTACCCTTTTTCTGCCGATGGGATCAAAGTCGCCGTGGCAAAAAGCTCTGATATGAAAACAATCGACGAGCGCCACCTCGTGACACCTTTCAACGCAAAAGCGATGGCGCTTTTTCCTGAAAAAATACGCGGGAAATATGCGGCGCTAGTAACACTCGATACCGACCACCCTCCTTCAAATATCGCATATGTGGAGTGCGACAAAATAGAGGACCTCTGGTCTCCTGCGTTTTGGAAAACATGGAACCGCGAAGCAAATATCATTAACTTTCACCGTCTTCCAGACGACCATATCGAGCTCGGCGGAGCGCCCATTGAGACCCCCGAAGGATGGCTCATTCTCTACTCCCACATCAATCACTATCCCACAGAGGATCGGCGCACGTTTGGGATAGAGGCTGTGCTCCTTGACCGACGCAATCCACGCATGATCATTGGTAGGACGAAAGGTGCATTTCTTGTGCCGGAAACGTATTACGAAACAACCGGCATGGTCCCCAACGTCGTCTTCCCAAGCGGTGGGATGGTAGAAGGGGCCTATCTTGATATCTACTATGGCGCAGCAGACACGCACGGAGCTACTGCTCGTATCAGGCTCACCGATCTCCTGCGCAGCATGCTGCCAACGGCCCCAAAGCTTCTTGCCCGATTCCCAGGCAACCCAATCTTGGCGCCGCGCCCAGGGGTGGCATGGGAAGCCCATGGCGTATTCAACGCCGCTGCACTGCGACTAGACGACACGACACACCTCTTCTATCGCGCAATGGGAGATGATGACACCTCGACGATCGGGCACGCTACCACTCGCGATGGCTACGTCATCGACGAGCGCTCTCCAAAACCTGTCTATGTGCCACGTGCAGATTTTGAAACAAAGCATCATCCTGGGAACTCCGGCTGCGAGGATCCACGACTTGTCGAACTTGATGGAAAGATCGTGATGGCGTACACCGCATACGATGGAGAGGTGCCGCGCGTGGCCGTCACAAGCATCAGTACCGACGACTTCAAAAACGAGCGCTGGGATGCCTGGGCAATGCCAGTAGTCATCACCCCACCCGATGTTCCCGACAAAGACGCCTGCATCATTCCCGAAAAGACAGAGCACGGCTATGTATTCTTGCACCGCATCGACACCTCAATCTGCGCCGACATTCTCCCCACTTCCGATTTCACGAAGGAAAAAGTGCGACGCTGCATAGAGCTCTTTTCTCCACGGCTCGGCATGTGGGACGGAAGTAAGGTTGGTATTTCAGGCCCACCGATCAAAACCAAAAAGGGCTGGCTTCTTTTCTATCATGGTGTTTCGGAAACACGCACCTATCGCATGGGGGCAGTGCTCCTTGATCTTAAAGACCCTACCGTACTCCTTGCACGCACGGCAGTACCGCTTCTTGAACCGCTCGAAGACTATGAGTTAAAAGGCGTGGTGCCCAAAGTGGTATTTCCCTGCGGAAATGTTCTCGAGGATGACATGATATATATCTACTACGGCTGCACCGACTTCACGACGGCCGTTGCAACAGCCAGTCTGAAAGAAATTCTCGCAATCCTTACTTAGAGTACCTACTGCACCGTTATGAACGACTACCGATCAAAAAAGCTATTTATCTTCGACCTCGACGGGACACTCGCCCTTTCAAAATCGCCGATTGATGACGAGATGTCTACCCTCCTCCGAAAACTGCTCGACACAAAAAAGGTGCTGGTGCTCTCGGGTGGCGCATGGCAACAGCTCCAAACACAGCTGGTGAGTCATCTTACTGCAAGCGCAGATGAGCTCGCCAATCTTACAATCGCCACAGGCAGTGGCTCTGCCATGTATCGCTTCGAAAATAGTACTCCGCTCGCAATCTACCAAGAGTTAATTTCAGAACCCCTCAAAAAAAAGGTGTTTGAAGCTTTTGAATACGCGACTACACACAGTGAGTATCTGCCTCCGGAGGAAACTTTTGGAGGAATCCTCGAGGACCGTGGAACGGAAATTACTTTTTCAGCGCTCGGTCAGGATGCACCCCTTTCACTCAAGGAAACATGGGACCCAGATCATACGAAACGCACCGAGATTATTAAGCAGCTCCTCGAGAAGATTCCCGAGCTTGAAATACGCATCGGAGGAACAACCTCCATCGATGTCACCAAAAAAGGTATCGATAAAGCGTTTGGTATCCAAAAAGCGTCCGAGATCCTAGGTATCTCAACAGACGGAATGGTGTACATTGGCGACGCTCTTTTCCCTGGTGGCAACGATGAGCCAGTCCGAAAAACAGGAGTGGAGTGCGTAGAGGTGCGAACGGTCGAAGATACCAAAACGTTCATTCGATCTCTCGTCGAGTAGCCCATATACAAAAGAAGGCGTCTCGTTTGTCACGAGACGCCTTTTGGTCGAACCGAGCCGCCTTCTACTAGACGTTCGCGGGAAGCCCGGGGCGGGGCGGCATAGGCGTTTCCTTGCGCGCCGCGACCTCCCTGAGGATCGCAACGATCTGCGCGCTGAAAACCCTCTGCATCCCTGTCGGCAACCGGGCAAACCCCCGAAGCTCCTCATGTGTAGCGCCCGCTTCGAGCAGGATGCGCGCGAACTCGCGCTCGATGCACGCAGGCCGCTGCTCGTTTGCAGCAACCTCGTTCACCAAGTGCAGTGCCAGCAAGTCCCTCATCTTCAGTTTCTCCCTTCAAATAATAGCCGTACCGTTGTGGATCGGCATACTATCTGACAAAATCTTCCGTACCCGCACAATACTGAGTAAGTGCAATTTCGTCAAGTAGTGGTTGCTGTAAGAAAAAAACCGGCCCTCACATGAGCCGGTCTCCACCCCTCCACCCTATTCAGGGAGCGATATACGCAAAATAGAACAAGGCACCGAGAACCCACAGAACAAACCTCTGTGCCATGGAGACAACAACACGTGACCAGCGCCGATTGCGACGCTCCTTCCGAGCCTGCTCTACCCGCTCCAACTCTTCGTCTGTCGGCACATATCCTCGGCACGACGGAGAGCACGGCTCGTCATCGTGATCGTAGAGCATGCAGTCGTCTTCATTCCACGGATCGATTCCTCCCACAAATCACCTCTTTCCTTCCAATCTGACTCTGCTCGAAAAGAAGATATTTGTCCAGAATACCTCCAAAATCTCTTTCTTTTACGAAAGAGATTTTGGAGTTTTACGACGAGAGCGGATGAGAAAAACTATTTCTTATCCTTCTTCTTCGCCTTCTTTTTTTCTTTTCGGTGTCCGTCTCCTTTTGCCATACAGGAAGTATACCTTATTGCACTCTCCACTTATCCACAAAAAACAGAAGCCGCCCCTACAGGGGCGGCTTCTGTTTTAAAACCTATCTAACTGGACCTCCTACTGCGTCTTGAACGAAGAAGGATTTGTTGACCAGCTAAAGTTTCCCTGGGCATCAAGCGACTCGACTACATAGAAGTAGGTCGTGTTCGACTGAAGATTTCCGATCAGCACGCTCTGAGCATTAGCAAATACTGCAGTGTTGGTTACACTTGCGGCTGTCTGATAGTTAAAGGGCCATACCGTGCTGTACATCACGCGAGGAGTTGCGGCCATGTTCGAGTTCCATGTGATCGTTGCAGAATTTACCGTAGGAGTAGCGACTATGCCCGAGAGGGTCGGCTGCTGGGGACCATAGTTTGTTCTCTTGCCTGCTCCTTCAGTTGTGTCCGTGTTCACCACTGGATTTCCCATCTGAGCGTTGATCGCGACAAGCGTGATTGGACCTACGCGGCCAACAGCTGAAATACCGTTGCGTACCTGGAAGTTGGAAACGGCTGATTTTGTGAGATACCCAAAATAGCTCGTTACCAATCCTTGAGGATAGATACTCGCATCCTTTGCGAGAAATGACTGAAGTGTACCTACATCGCTACCAGACATACCAAACTGGAGCTGACGAGTAAGCATTTCGGCATAAGCCGATCCGCCCATAGAAAGCACGAGGGCAATTGCGAGACCTGTTCCAAAGAAAGCTCTAACTCGGCCCATAGTCGAGGGTTGTGTGTGCGTCATATTTTATTTTTTAGACTGAGAAGTAAACCTCGGCGCCCGTTCTCGTTGAGTTCAGCACTCCTTGCGAAACGGGACGATGTCTAAAGTACACTCTCTAGCTCGTGACGCCCCACTGTGGGTTAAGTGACTTAAACAGTCGACTTTAGGGCGTAAGCTGATATGTACCGTTTATTAGATACCCTTGAGTAGACGTAGTATACCCTATATCTTGACAAAACAATAGTTGAATTGTTTTATGACACAACTCATCGGTTACGCCTAATCGCGACGAGTACTGAAAAAAGTTATTTTTTCGGATTTTAAAAGTCACACTTCGTAAACACCTCCTGATTAGTGAGATCGAACGACTGGGGGTTTATTGTAAATTCGGAAAGCATTGACTGAAGCGGGACGTGCTCGTTGAGAGTGATCAGCTTACTGTTGAGCGCTAGCACCGCCTGATACTTATTCGCATCGAACGGCAAAAGCTTGTTGACCACTTTTCTCGCCCTTACCGGGCCGATACCCGGAACTCCTTGAATATTATCGGCAGTATCCCCCATGAGCGACTTATAAAATACATACTCACTCGGTAGCACGCCAACTTTTTGCACAACGTAGCTCTCATCAATGATATCCACCTCACCTTGGGTCTTCAGTTTCAAGATAGAAACACCCTCACGCACAAGCTGGAAGAAATCAGTATCCCAGGAGACAATGTAGCATTCCCCTTTCGCTTCGGTAGAAAAGAGCCGTGCGAGAGATGCAACAACGTCATCAGCCTCGTAGTTTGGAACCTCGAGATACTTCACTCCAATAGTATCAAGCGCTTTCTGCACACGGGGAATATGCTTATACGGAGACTCTTCTTCGTCCGTAAACGATCTCCTGTTCGCCTTATACGCAGGCGAAAGCTCACTATTTGCATTAGGAGTATCAGTATCAAACACGACGACGAGTCGGTCGCTTTTGGTAAATCCTGGCGCAGCTGCCACCGCACTACGAAGCAACTTCAGATACATGGTCACCACATGAAGCGGGGTGCCTTTTCTTGAGTGAAAAGAGAACGGAACAGAGTACGCCCGCCAGAGGAAGTTGTGGCCGTCTATGATAACCAGTTTTGGGTTGCTATTCACTACACGCGAAGTGTAGCAAAAGGCTGTTGGAAAAAGAAAAGCCAGTACTCTTTCGAGTACTGGCGGAAAATCAAAACAACAACTGGCGTGCTTCCTAGGAGGAACGCATCATGCCGCGGCACGAGGCAGCGAACGCCTTGTGCTCGAGCTCCTCGATCCTACGCGCGATGCTTTCGCAGTCGACCTGCGCAAAGGAGACGACCTCGGCATGCTCCGCTTCGAGGCGAGCGAGCTCAACCCCGAGCCGTTCGATCTCGGCGCGGACATCCACGATCCGCTCCTCGAGACCGGCGAGCTTTGCCCCATGCTCCTTCCCCTTCAGCCGAACATCGGCGAGCTCGAAGCACCAGTCGAGGTAGTTGTCGAGAGAACCCGCGAACATTTTGGTATCCGGCGGGATCACCTTCGACGTGAAGAAGTACCGGCTGCCGACCTTGCGCACCCACCCAGCCTTCTCAAAGGCCGCAATGCAGAACTCGTCGCCGAGAACCTTTCGGAGGAACCCGTTGACCTTCTTCTCCCCCTGCTTCTTGCCAGGGTGAGCGTGCCTTTCGATCTCCTTGCGGATCTCGGGCGCGGGCGTCAAGACCGCCCACCAGAACGAGTCTCTCACCCCCTGAGCGAGATCAGCAGCGCAAACACCCTCCTTGGTGTTTTTCTTGAACGTCGCCTCGTCCGTCTGCTTCTCCTTGAGCGAGAGCCGCGCAAGGGTGCCGATACCGAAAAGCGAGTTCTCGAGGGACCTCTGAAACACCTCCCGCGTGTAGTCGACTGGCCCGAGCGTCTTTGGGACACTGGGGTTCGACCTTACGCTGGTATCGAACTCCCCGATCTGGAGCAGCGACATCACCTGCGTCGTAGCGGGCGCCGCCTCTGCAGCAAGGGCTACAACGAGGAGCTTGTAGTAGGAAGGTGCGGAGAGCTCCTTCGGAACGTAGAGCCACGCAGCAACCGGCGCTTGCGAATCTTTGGCGAGCAGCGCCAAACCGATGTGGGTCTCACGTTCGGCCGGCGAGCTACCCACCGCCATCTGCGCACCCTTCGCAAGCCGGTAGTCGAGGTCACCTCCGATCACGACCCTAAAGGTACCGGCAATGCCGACCTTCGCGAGGAAGCCGAGGACGATCTTTTCGTACTCGACCGCCTTCGCAATGGTGATAGCCCGTGCCTGGTTGCTGAATGCAACTTCGATCCACAACACTTTCGGGTACATCTTGAGCCTCCTTGGGCTTCAACACTACCTAAGGTCTACTACTCTTTTTACAATAATTTTCAATAAAGTCAATCCCGTTAGAGCGAGGCCGCCTCTAGGCGGCCGAAACCGCTGCCCATACTTGGGCAAGGCATGCTCTAACGGGGTCAACTACTTCCCAAGATCAAGTGTTTCGTCGATACGCACCTTTTCGACAAACTCCGGCACGTGGGATACAAGGATCATCGCTCCCTGATATTTTCCAAGCGCCTCAGCAATTACTGGCAGGTGGCGAAAGTTGATATGGTTGGTCGGCTCGTCGAGAATCAGAAGCCCCGGGCGCTCGAGCACGAGGCGAGCAAAAGCCACGAGTCCCTTCTGCCCTTCTGAAAGCGAGCCGATCTTTGTATGCATCACATCTGCAGTGATCAAAAATCCTGCAGCAACCTTGCGCATATCCTCCTCGATCTTGCGATCCATGACAGCCATGAGCGAGTCGTGCACCGAGTCTTCAAAATTGAGTGTAGAAAAATCCTGTCGGTAGTAGCCCACGCGGATGTCGGGCGCGATCTTCACTCCCTTGGCAGCCCCCGTTGCAATCGCTTCAAGAAGCGTGGTCTTGCCGATGCCATTTGGGCCACGCAGGAGGAGATGGCGGTTGCGGGAAAGCGAAATCTTCGCGCTGTTATTGATTGGCTTGTGGCTTTTTGGATTGAGTGTTGTATACGAAGTGATGGCAATTCGCTCGCCCGAAAAATCTTCTTGCGAAGGAATAGTAAACGGACGAATCGTCCTATCCTCGCGGCGCACATCCACTTTCTCTTCTTCCATCTCTTCTGCGAGGTCGCGCATGCGCTTTGCCACGAGGCGGAGGTTGCCACCTTTATGTGCAAAAAAGTTCGCTTTATCCTTTTTCTCCTGAATCTGTTTTGAAAGGAGCGCGTTTTTTGTATTCTCCTTTTCGATACGCGCCGATATCTCAGCTACCACATCAAAATAGTTGCCTGCATACTGCTCCACTTTGTTCGTAAAAATATCGAGATAGAGCACGCCCTGTGTAAAGGCGTTTAAAAACTGGGCATCGTGAGAGATAACGATGCACGTTTTTTTGTAGTTGACCAAAAATTTAGTGAGGTGGTCGATGCCCGCTGCGTCGAGGTTGTTTGTCGGCTCGTCGAGCAAAAGGAGGTCTGGGTCTTGGATGAGCGCTGATGCGAGGAGGAGGCGTGCCTGCTGGCCACCTGAGAAGCTCTGCACGATGCGATCGTGTGGTGCATGGAGGTTTACTACCTCAAGCACCTCATCGATGCGAGGGTCGATATCGTACACCTTCTGCTTGAAGCATTTGAGGAAAAAATCACGGATCGTGAGCTCGCGCTCGGCGCGAGGGATCACCTGGCGAGCCGTAGCGATGGTTACTCCATTCACGATATGCACGTCGCCCTCTTCTGGAGTGAATGCTCCGGTGAGCAAACCAAAGATAGTGCTTTTTCCTGCACCATTCTGTCCCATGAGAGCCACCTTCATCCCCTGACGCACAGAAAAAGAGACGTCAATTAAGATCGGCTTGTTGGGTCCATATTCAAATGTCACTCCATCAAAACTAAGGAGTACGCCGTCTTTTGCCATGACTTGACAATGTACCGTGTCCGCGATGTTTAGGCAAACAAAAAAACCGCCCGTCACATTCATCATCTCTGATGTTTGCAACGGACGGCAAAACGCTCTCCCAAAGCCGGCTAGAAGCCGAAAGCCCTGTAGAGCTGAGGCGTGCTCATCTCGGCGCACTCCTTATTGCGCGCCTGCTGGAGCTCCATCGAATCCTTGCACGACGAGAACAGCTTGCGCGTCTCGTCCTTGGCCGGGCCGGGGAGCCCTTCGAGCTCGCGCTCGAGGAGGTTCCAGCGGCCCATCGGGAACTTGGCCTGGCCTTCGAGCCAAGCCATCATCCGATCCCGGTAGTAGAGCTCCTGGCGCCGGCTCATCTTCGTGAAGTCGAGCCCTTCCTTCATGTCGGTGTTATCCTCCACGAACAGCTGCTCGCCCTCCTTCACGTAGTTGCCAGCCGGTCCCATGACGGCCGTCCCGATGTCTGCGAGCATGACAGCCCGTGATACCGGGAGGCACTCGGGCGTCAGCGCCTTCTGCACCACCGTCATCACAGACGGGTCGAAGACCGCGACCGTACCCATGATGGCATCGTCCACGACCTTGTAGTGCTCGTCGGTGAAGTTCACGTCCGGAAGCGCCTCGTTCGCGATCCGCATCTGGCGAACGGCGAACTCCACAGAGCCGCGCTCGTTTTCGCCCGAATGCCGCTTGCGAAAGGTACGTCCGAACTCCTTGTCCTCCGCCGTCTTGTGCATGTTGACGATCGTGAACTTCTGCTCAACGTCGTGGCAGGTCGCCGCGATCATCGCGAGGCACAGGTCGATGTAGCTCACATAGCCAGTCTTGCCGGCGCTGAAAGCCACGATCAACTTGCGCGCTCGCTGCATCACCCCGAGCGAGTGGTTGAACTGGTGGAAAGCCATCGGCCCTCCACCGATCCCAAACCGCTGCTGGACGATCTGAAGCGCGAACGCCGAGATCGCAAACACGGCGTGGGAATGGTTGTTGTCCTCGAGATTCTCCCGCACAAAGCACCTCCGAAACTATTCGCACTATTCAATGACAAAGCCCGAAACGGGCAAACGTATACAGTATATATTATACCATATTTTGTATAAAAAGCAAGTCTCCTGAAGGCTTTAGGAAGTGAGTCTTTTCAACACTGAAAAGGCCGGTTCAACATCCTTTTCTTCAAAAAGAATCGTGAGCTCGGTATCGACAGAGATGATCTCGACAAAGTTGATCCCCTCCCAGGCAAGGGCTTTCAGTATCGGATAGTAGACTCCTGGCACATCAAGGCTCGCCACAGGCAAACGCATAGTGATTGAAGCAAGGTCGCTCATTGTTCTAAACCCTGGCTCTTTCTTTAGTATTTTTGCAATATCGCTTGCGCGCTCTTTGCTCACAACCACCACAGACGCGTGGTGCCCATGAGAGATGTTAAGAAAGTCTCGATCGCTCCTTGCAGCTTCGAGAACCTTTTTGTGAAGCTCCGGGGTACGCGGGGTAGAGGAAAAGATAAACTCAACAAGATGAGATCGAACTGTTATGTCACCAAGCTGCTTAAGAAAACGGCTCCCGTAGGATGATTTCTTAAAACGAGGCGAGAGGCGGTGAATCGCCATTGAAACAGATGCCAGCGACACCTCTTCGTACAAACGTTCCTCAACCTGCTTTTGTATCTTTCGCGCGATCTTGGCGCTATTCCCCACCCCCTCTGCGAGTACATCCGCGAGAAAAGGCGATTTTTCCAATATATCGAGCACTGCCTGGCTAACGGTTATCATGTTAGAAAACTAACAAAATGTAATAAATCTGTAAATAACCGTTAAAAAATATACCTTTGCATCTCCCCGGATTATCCTCAACTACAGATCCTGCACAGTTCCCCAAAGAGAGGCCATCCATGTCTCGCACCTCACAGAGGAAGTTCGCTCAATCCTCCCTCACACTCGTCTTCAGCATCTCCTTCTGGATCGCTGATCCGTCGGAGCGGCAAGAGACAGCAAGCTCCAAGCCCGAGACGAGTGAGGCGTCCGCACAAGAACGCAACAAGTGCGGATAGAACCTACCACTGAAAGGAGGTGAACTCTCATCTGCTCTTCTGGCATTCCTGTGAGGAATACGCCCCTCACTACTCGTGAGAAGATGCTGTTCGGTATCTTCTACGGAACACTGTTCTTTGGCTGGCTTGGGGGCCTGCTGTGGCTCACCTGCCGCTGAGAGGCCAGAAAGGTCGTTAAGAAGAACGAGAGAGCCTGACCAGCTCTCTTTTTTCTTACAGAAAAACCCACTCTCCAAAAAAAACAGAGAGTGGGTTTTTGATCTTTTTTAGCAGCTACAGATTACCACCCAGCGCTCTTTGCAAGACCGAGCGCGTAGTCAGCCCACCATGATCCAGCCGCGGGGCCGCCATTGCATGGGCCATCAGACTCGCCAGGAATCTTGATCCAGAGATACGCATCCACAAGCGCATTGCTCGATGATGCTATTGGGGTCTTGCCGAGAGCGCGGCCAGCAGGGTTGCACCACTCGCCATTCGAGCCTATACCGTTCCTGCTCGTATCGACGACATAGTGAACACCGCGAAGTTTTTTTGAGATTGCATTCCCAAATATCTCACTTTCAGCTGTCGTGAAAAAGTTGGATACGTTGAGAGAAAAACCTGAGGCATTTTTAATACCCGCGTTTGTTAGTCGTGTCGCCATGACGTCGGCACTTGTCCATCCGTTGTTGCCTGCATCGATATATACCGATGTCGAGCCAAGGGCTTTCAGTACCGACACCGCATCGTTGATGAGCGCCGTACGCGCGGTCTGCCCTTCGAGTGGAATGCACGACATTGATGCGAGCGCGTCCGGCTCGAGGATCACCACGGCCGGCCGATTACCAATCCCGAGAGCAAAGTTTCTGATCCACATCTTGTACGCATCCGAGGTTTCAGAACCTCCACTTGAATACAAGGCACAGTCGCGATATGGGATGTTGTACGCAACCAAGATAGGGATGGTGCCGTTTGCTCTTGAGGCATCTACCGTACTTTTTACCGCCGCAGTAACATCTGGAATCCAGTTGCCAAACCATTCACCTACAGGCTGAAGCGCGAGCTTATCCATCACTGCAGCGTCAGCCGGACGCGAAAGTCTCCAATCGGCTGCTTGTAGCTCTGCATGTGAACCCGGCTTCACATAGAGCTTCGCACTTTTAATAATCGCCGAATCCACAGAAGTGTTAGCACTGCCGCCCTTTCCCGCCGCAAAGCTGTCAGACCCAAAAATGAGCACACCCACAACAATGAGAGCACCCAACACAAACAGGTGGTTGCTGTAGGCAAAACGTACGGGAGAAACAGAGGCCGTACGCTTTTGACGTGATTTATTCTTTTTCATTTAAAACCAGAACTTAAGGAAGATATACTAAGGCTACAGCATACCTCGAAAGCTCAGCCTTAGGGCTTCGCGCTGTGGATAAGGGAAAGAAAGAAGCGGCCCACGCTAGTACTCTTTATTTTATAGCCTGGGCGAGCTCGGCCTTCATTGCTTCGATCTCCTTTTCGAGTGCAGTTTTTTGTTCTCCGAGCTTCGTGACTTCAGCCTCGCTTGGCGCGAGGGCGGCGAGTCCTTCCTCGAGCTTGGCTTTTTCTTTCGTGAGCTCGGCGATCTTTTCCTCAACTTTCCCTTTCTCTTTTTCGAGCTCCCCTTTCTTTTCAGTAAGGCGCTCTTGTGCCCGTGCAAAGTCGCGCAGAACTTCGGCAAGCTTTCCTTTGAGACTTTCGAGTGCTTCTATCGAGGTAGACATAGGGAACAGATGCTAGGGTAATACTGGCAGTGTACCATCTAGCCATCGAAAATCCCGAGTGCTGGCCACTGAAGGCAGAAGGAATAGGTATATTCATGAACCTGTGTTGTAAAACAATATATTCTCTTTTTTGTCAAAAATAAGCGTATACTAACGTCTACGAGTTCATATCAATAACATAAGAGGTACAACACAACATATGGCAGACACAATCATCAACACGCCTCCCCAAACTCCCCGAGAGGACGCCACGGGAGGATGGGCAGTCGCAGTGATCGTCCTCCTTGGAGTAGTTGGCGGGTTCATCTGGTACACCTACTACCGCACTCCAGCCAAGCCAGGTACTACGAATATTAATGTGACCCTCCCAACAGGCGGCGCGAAATCACAATAGATATGGATCTCATCATCTGGATCATCTTCGGCGCAATAGTTGGATGGGCCGCAGGTAGAGTGATGGGCACAGGAGGAGGGCTTCTCTGGGATATCGTTGTCGGCATCGTCGGCTCGGTGATCGGCGGATTTTTGCTAAGCGGTGGAGGCCGCGGCGGATCAGGGGGTGTGAGCGTCTATGGCTTCATCGTCTCGCTCGTCGGCGCCTGCATTTTTATTGCCATTGCGAGAGCACTCCGAAAGGGATAACTCACCCATACGGCCTAAAAAGAAAAACACCCGTCCTGGGTGTTTTTCTTTTTGCGCGTAACCAATATGCCGAACTATGTGTTACAAAGACTGATATGACTAAAAACCCACTCACCAACGCCCTTACAGCAGCTCTCTATATTGTTGGGATAGTATCGCTTATGTACTTCGGGAGCACCTTCGTAGAGTCGGAAGACACGGTACTCATCCCTATGGCGATGCTCTCGCTTTTCACCCTTTCTGCGGCAGTCATGGCAACCGTATTCTTCTACCAGCCAATCTCCCTACTCCTTGAAGGCGAGAAGGAGTCTGCCTTCAAGCTGGCACTCCACACCATCGGATACTTTGCTGTTATCACGGCACTCTTTTTCCTCACGTTCCTCACTCTCTCATTTTTCTAAATAGCTAGGCCAGCGTAGCTCGAGCACATTTGGAGCAGCGACAGCCAACCGGCTTGATGTGCACATCAAAATATTCTGTACCGTAATCAAAGAACAGTTCGGTGCCGGCCTTGATACGCTTGAGTGAAAAAATAAACACTTTTCCTTTCGGGCCAGTTGCTTCACAGTTAGGTGCACACGAGTGGTTGATATATCGCGCAATATTCGATGGGATATTTCCATCGATCGTTTTGCCCTTATCAACTTCGAAAAGGTACTTACCCCAGTCGCGATCTGCCGTCTCATCACTGACGAGTTTTCCTGTGTACTCGATGATGCACGCTCCTTTTGGAATATCCTCTTCGGTAAAAAGGCCCTTTCCTGTACCCGACCGGCGCACCCGGAGCGCGTAGCCACCTGGCGTATATTTTGATCTCTTCGTTGTCATCGCTCACTGACCTTAGCATTCATATGCCACTCTCCGCTATACTAGCGGCATGAAATCTCGCCGTTATCCGCCTGGATTTTTTGATATCCCTCAAGATATCTCGGCAACGCTGCCGGTCGATATTATCGCCGAGTGGAATCATGGCGCTCAAACAGAAGAGGCCGCACGGGCGATACTCAGCAAAACACTCGTGCGCGGCACCATTGTCTCCTCAGACTCTTCCGGCCTCACCCGGCTTTCCGGGGAGATGGGGCTGATCGAAATACTAGCGGTCATCAACAAACCCAAAGAGCTCATCTACGCGCACGGCACTGCAAACGGCGGAGAAGGGGTCGGCATCTGGGCTGCCGACAATACGCAGATGTTTTACCCTGAGTCCATACCTGCCGAAAAGATTGTCGAGATGCTTGCGTACTTACGAAGCGACCTCGAAGAGAGCTGCGGCATCAAGCTCGGCATTGGAGCACACTTCGGCTCATTTTATTCGCTCGGCGGCGGCCTCTACGGCCCCGAGGCAGACGCCATCGAGGAGATCACCGAAAACCATCTAAGCGGCGGGCAGGTGCTCCTCTCTCACTCGTTCTGCGCACGCCTTCCGAAAAGCCATTCGTTTGAGATAACAGCAGTCGAAGAAGGTCTCGAGCATCTCGGCACCTCGCACTATCTGCACACAAAAAAAGTGGATGCTTCCTACCAGCTTGGCAGCCACCAGTACCCTATTCCCTATTCACAACCGTTTTATGAGGGGCTACACGCGTACCAAAAATCAAAAGATGCAAACCTCCTTGCAGATCTATACGCAAGCTACACCGAAACAAAATGCGTCGTACTCGTCGAGCGCGAGCGAGAGGCCTCGGGCGCGGCAGAGTTGCTCCTCCTAAACGAGCTCGCTCTCACCGCGGCAACAAAAAAGCTACTTGCACCCCTTATTGCCGCACACGAAGGCGAAGAGATAAAAACTGCTGGGAATATTACGATTGCTGTTTTTGATAGCGCGGCTCGCGCAGTCACGTTCTCACTTCTAGCGCGGACAGCACTGCGCGAAGTAGACATCGAGAGCCGCACAGGCATCGATACTGGCCCAGTACTTCTGTTTGATATACGAGATGGGATCAGAGATATCGCCGGCATGCCGGTAAACGTAGCTTCCAAGCTGGCCCAAGACAAAGGAGACAGCGGAAAAATATATGCGAGCGCAAGCGTAGCCCGCGAAACCACGCTTGAGCAGTTCACCGAACGAACATTTCAGGTGTCCGGTGTCGAGATCACCGCCTACGAGGGGTAGAGCAGGCCGAGCGAGCTAGGCTCCGGCCAGTCCCGGATTTTTAGCAGCTGCCAGCAACACCTTCTTCAGCGTAGGCAGGTTGAGGTCCTCGATCTTCTTAAAGCGAATGCAGCTTTTGCCTACGCTCACCTTCCCGAGCTCAGCTTTGTACTTATCGGCAACGTACTGGCCACCATTGACAGCACATACGTACAAACTAATATAATTTTTCTGGTTGGCGAGAGCTATTACCGGCCAGGTGATCGGCTCTTTTTTGTGGTTTCTATAGGGGAATGAGCCGTACCCAAGCATATTGGCCGCAAAGTGGGATTTCAGCTTTGGCACCGTTTTCTCTATAAACGCATGCATCTGCAGTATCGTATCTTTTCGCTCCAAAGGCACCGCCGCAATATATTCGGCGACTGTCCGCGCCTTTGTCGGCTTGAACATGTTCATGGGTGACGTTCTCTCTAGAAACCTTACTTCTGTGCGGTAATGTTTACGAGCCAGGAAATTCCAAAATGGTCAGTCAGCATACCAAACATGTCTCCCCAAGGAGCTTTATCGAGTGGCACAGCGATAGATCCACCCGAAGAGAGCTTGTCCCAATACCCCTTTAACTCTGCTTCATTTTCACCGCTCAGTGAAATCGAGATATTCGTGCCAGGATTGTAAGGCATACCAGGAGGAGTATCAGACGCCATGAGGGTCATCCCATTTTCGGCAATGAGCATACCGTGCATGATCTGATCAGCCACGGACTCATCAGGAACGCCGCCCTCTTTAAAGGTGGTCAGCGTGAGCGTGCCGCCAAAAACAGTCTTGTAAAATTCGAGAGCCTCTTTCGCTTTACCATCGAAACTGATATAGGGGTTAAGTTTAGTCTGCATGGTTTTTAAGTTTAATTCTTTTTCCTGTTCTTTATGAGGTACCTAACTCCAAAGATACCAGCTAGGAGCCCAAGCAGCTGCGCGCCAGGACTGTCATCATAGCCACCGTATATAAACATAAATACCCCGAAAAGTATTGCGAGGACCGAGCATAGTATTCTTTTTGTATTTATGGCAACCAATACAGTTCTACCTTAGCACCTTCTTGTACTATCTGACCCTAAATGGTCAGACGAATCAGGAGCTTAATTGCGACGTAAGTACTATCTAAAACGAGCTGCGGCAAGAAGAGCTAAGTAAAACAAAATTCCTGCTACGCAACCATACAGTACAGCCCCTTTAACGAAAGACCTGACCCGCGCTCGATCTTTTGGGACGAAGAGGTCGTCGTAAAGGAATACCTGCATTACGCCAACGTAGATCCATGTAAACATAAATAAAATGGCGAACAACAGAAGATTTTGAGATACGCCCGCAAAAGTAAAAGCTACAACTATCAGAGGAATTCCCAAAACGCCTCCAACGATTACTGAAGTTAAGCGTTGCTTCAACCGATACGACTCTTCATCAAATAGTGCTTTCAAATGAGACATGCATTGACTATGTAGCTATGTATAAGCCATGTCAAATCTGCTCCAGGTTTTCCGCGCTCTGAGAAGAATATGGCCACCACCAGTTTCACCAAAAGGTGATCACTTGATCAAAAAATGCACTGCGGCATCAAGCTGCCCGTGAAAGTCTACATCCATATCGAAGTACGAAAATCCGCGTGCATCTGCTTGATTCTTGAAATAGTCTGAGTACAGAGAAAGCATTTGGGCAATTCTAGGATAGGTAGCAGCATCCAACGTCTTTTCTGTAAACCAATCTCCAATACCCGGATACCCCGAAGCGGATTTCACTATTGTCTCAATATCGGACCTGCCGAGAAAAACTGCTTTAACCTTTGAAGGAAAAGCGTCACTTATACGCACGGCAAGTTCTGGGTGTATCTGATGACCCTCAAGAATATAGTCATGTGCATATCTTTCTTCACGCTCAACAAACATTTCCAGGGCTTTCCATGTCGCTTTTGCCTGCTGTGCATAAGCTTCAAAAATCTCCTTATCTGTATACCGTGAGTACATAAGATCATTCCCTCCGCCCGACTCTCTCCTCATCGCTGTTTTGGGAAAAAGTAAACGTAAATCCTCCACAGAATAATATGTGGCAACAATAGATTCTAAAGTATCTACCGAAATCCAAGGAATACCAGTTTCCTTGGCTAGCTTTTTAGATAAAATAGTTTTTCCTGAACGCGGAGCGCCACCTATGAGGTAAAACATTGGTTCATCCTATCATGCAAAACGGAGGATGGAGGTATCCACCATTTTCACCAAAAGGCCTGTTCTAATGTAGTGGCACCTATCTTTTTTTCTTCACAAATTACCGCTCGCTACCACTCTACAATCGGCTGAAAGCCGCCATAGGAAAACTTTTTCATATCAAATGGCATCGCTTTGTCTTTCATCATCTCGGGGGTCATCGATGGGTCGTTCATCACCTTCTTGTTCACCTCATCGCGGTGCGCTCGGTCGCGGTACACAATGTACGAAAATACCACGGTCTCATCATCGGATAGATTCAGGAGCTTCGGGAACGGCATCGTCTCTATCTTCTGTCCGTCGCCAATATCCATATTTGGGGAAAGATCATCGGCCACGCACTCCTTGTAGTCGAGAGCGCCATACTTCTTCCAGATGACTGCACCCTCCTCTGCCATCTGCTTGTACGCGTCAATATTTTTCTTCGGTACAACGATCACAAATCCATCAACGTATGACATAGATAGAGTAGGTTAAAAATAGATAGACCTCATACTACCAGACGTTTCAAGCTGACACCCAATTTCACTCCTGCACATGAGACACTTTACACTCAAGACTTTTTTCGATTCTTTAACACCACGTTTTGCACCGAAGGGCTGACCGGCTTATCGGGTCGATGAATACAGCCGTACCAGCAGCAGGGTCGGCGCTTCCCCTCTTTGAGTTCGCTCGTCGCCCGCACAATATGCTCCTGGCGCGTTTCGGATCTCTTCACAGAGATAGTCCAACAGATCCACTCGTTGCGCGCGAGTGGCGTAATATCCTCCCACGCCCCGAGCGCTTTGGGGTCGGAAGTGAGAGCTTTTCGTAAATCGGCAGGCAGCTCATGCACGACACCGCCTGAAATAGCCTTGGTCATGGAGCTACTGTATCAAATTTTAAGCTCACCTCAACATTAAAAAAGAAAAGACCCCCGGAGAGACCGTGCGGGTCTTCTCTCGAGGGTCGTGCCCCTCCACTACTCAAGTGAGGAAGCAGAGCTCATCGTCCTTCTTGTCGGAGCTCTCCATCCAGTCGTGATAGGCATAGCCGACGAGCATGTCGGCTATCATGCCCGAGACCATCCTGTCGAAGTGCGGCTGGACACCGGACATGGCGACCACGATCCCGTGCCGCTTCACACCACCCCAGAAGGGAGTGTCGCCTGCGAATAGGAGGTGCGGCTGGATGTCCGTCCCACCGTCGTTGCGCCCATCCCAGAGCTGGAGCGCCTTGCACCGCGCAATATCCTTGTACTTGTACTCCCACTTCTCCGGGTCGCCCTCGCTGTGCTCGTGGAGCACGGCCGGGGTGATCGGATAGTCGGGCCAACCACGGTAATCCGTAGCGCGGTCGTCCTTCATCTCGGGCACGAGGATCACGATGTGGCAATCCTTGCGCTTGAACACCGGACTGAGACGCAACGTCGTGTTGAGCACCAGCGGCACGATAACACGAGCGTTCTCCACGGTCAGGAACTTCGGGGTCAGCTTACCTTGGGACATTTCTCACTCCTTGTGGTTAGATTCCACCTTCTAGCGAACAAGTAGATCGATACCTGCAAGAATGCCGAGGATAAAGCAGATGCCGAGGAAGTCGTGTTTATCTTCTGCCGTGTACACATGTGCATGCACGATCCTGTGATAAATGACCATGACATACACGAGAACTACCGGGATATCGGACAAGTCCACGAGTGGACCACCTCCTTTCAAATTTGCTCGACATCGTTCCATCTGATGATCGAGAGCTTGTCCAGCGAATCGGGAAACTGTTCGACCTGGGCTCCGAGCGATCGATACCATGGCAGGAGTTCAGAGCGGGAGACCACGCCCCAGATTCGTGGATGTGCCGCGAGAATCGAGCGGAGCGCCCTGCGCATAAGCAGATCTCCATTTCCTTCACCGCGGAGTACGTTACGTACCTGCAAACAGGAGACATAATCGTACCCTTCGTGCGTGAACCGCTCGACCACCTCATTGTTTCGGCGATCACTGAATCGCTCAGGAGAGCGGGCAAAGCGTACGATCCCTCCCACATATTCACGCGATGCATCAGAAGTGACGAGCTGGAAAGGCGTGATCTCCTCCTTCCCCTTGCACCCCACCGACTTGAGAAACTTATCGCGAAAGTACACAGGGTTCGTCGAGTACGTGATAGAACGCACCGGCTCGAGCCACGGGATCTCATGCGCAAACTCGAGCATGATCTCACGGAACTGCAAGAGAAACGCACGACCCTCAAGACCACGTCTCACCAACTGCAAATACCTCACCTCCTCTTCGTGTGTTGGGACTAGCTTCTCTGGTTCAAACTGCTACATATTTCCATGCGTGTCAAGAATCCCCCTTCTCGCGATATTGGGTTAGCCTATCTACTGATATCGATAAACGGCACCGTCGCGTTTGGAATCATCTGGGTAGGGAGCTTGCCGTCCCACTTTTCGACAGCCTTGAGCTGGACATAATCATCGCCTCCTTGAGCGGAGAGCGATTGCGCCTGAATACGCTGTGCCTCCGCTGTTGCGCGAGCAGTCTCGATTGTCTGCTGCGCTTCAAACTTAATCTGCTCAAGCTTGTTCTTTGCCGCCTCTGCGTTTTGCACCGCGGTCACCTTATTTTCGATCGCCTGGGTAAACGCAGCTGAAAATTGAAAATTCGTTACACTAAATCGCTCAAGCACGGCATCTTTTGAGGCGAAGCGTTCAGCGAGCGTAATATTTACCTTGTCACCAAACTCTGCACGCTTGGTAACCAGCTCCTCTGCGGTATATTGCGCCGAAGTCGACTTCACGACCTCGCGAATGATAGGTTCGATCACATTTGCTTCGAAGTTTTCGACCGACTTGTACTGCGTATAGATAGCGGTCACCCGATCAGCGTTGACACGGTAATTGACCACTGTACCAATCCACACATCCTGAAGATCTTTCGATGCACCGGAGAGCTGTGAGCTATCAATCGCATCCCCTTCGTTCCCGTTGCGGTCATAGTTCACGGTCCGCGTCTTCACCTCCATCAGGGTAACCTTTTCAACGAACGGCACCTTGAAATAGAGACCTGGATCAACCGTTCCCACCACGGCGCCAAGGCGAGTCTTCACCCCACGCTCGCCCGCGTTGATAGTACCGAACGAGCCAAACAAGACGAAAAGGACAAGAATGGCCCCAAAGAAATATCCAATCATCTTCGGACTAGCCGCCCGCTCACCCACAGATTGCAGTGTTGTCATAATGCCTACAACACTACGCCCTCTCAGTACGGTCGTCTACTGGCGCAAAAACACTCCGGAAAGTGCAGAGAAGAATTAGCGGCTATCCGAGGAAGAGATCGCTCCGTTACCGCTTACATCAATTTTGCGCGTCGGTGTTGCAATTCAACGATAACACCAACCAAAAATAATGCGGGAAGAGCCCACATTGTGAATACAGCCACAGCGCTAAAGAAGTACAACGAGATTACATAAAAAATTCCCCACGGGGCGAAATACTCACCCAAGGCGTGCGAAAGTGGGAATATAATAAGAGTTTCCCATAAAATAAAAATCACTGGAACCAAGAAAATCTTGCGTGCAATTGGAGCTTTAATAAAAAGAAAAGAGATAAGAAAAATAATCTTACCTACGTATAGCATGAGACCAGCAAACCAACCGAGGGGTACTCCCACCAGTCGAGTGATCATACAAAAAGCTGCCAGCCCAATAAGAAGGTTGAAGGAATATCGCATTTTTTAATTTTAGCAAATAGCCGAGAATATGCTTATTTTCTTCTCTAAACCCTAAGTTGATGTCTGACCCTTTTGCTACCAGGGTAGGAATTTCTCTCCCTACAGGAGCAGTACCCCTTTCCCATTTTCTCGAAGCACAGCTTCTCAAAAATACGGCAGAAGGGCTTCGAGTCCTACACGCGAGTCATGCAGATGACTCGCTCCGGGGAGTTCACTCAAAAGAAAAAGCACCCTTTCAGGTGCTAATTCTTTTGGGAACTCCCCGGGTAGGATTCGAACCTACGACCCTCCCGTTACGCTTTTTTCATCATTTCTGATGGAGCGGACTATATCATCATCCACAATCTAGTGGAGCAAGGCGCTTCCCCTCCTTTCGGAGAGTACTCTCTTTCGAGATAGTCTCTGAACCTTCCGGATAGTTCTATCCGGCTTGGCTGCGGATCGCCTTTGCTTTCGCAATAAGGGTTCCCGCAATTCACCTTGTTTTCGATCAGGATTACTCCTGAAAGCTGCCTTTGACAGCGGGGCGCTCTACCACTGAGCTACCGGGGAATATATTCCTTACTGCTCCCCAGGTAGGATTCGAACCTACACGAAGAGCAGAAAGACAAGAAATAGTTTACGTCATTTTTGCGAGACCAGCAAGGCGGGGTTATTCCCTTTGCAAACCTGGCAGGATATTATGCAAACAGATCGGATACCCCCTTCTCTCTACGAAAGGAACGGTGCCCACGTTGCTCTTCTTTGAAAGGTCTGTGCCGAGCGCGCAGTCGGACGATGACGTGCGAAAGGCGGTCGAAAAGATCCGCGAGCTCTCCTGGCAACCCTGTGTTGCCGCCGCGATCGTTTCGCGAAGCCGCGAGCTGCTCATCGTCGAGTCACGCTCCCACGGTACCGGTCAACTGCCAACCTTCGCCCTTCATGGCGACAACCCGCTCGAGGAGGTGACGCGCTATCTCGAGAGCCTCGGCGCCGAACGCGAGCAGTTCCGGCTCGCGGGTAGCACCTATCCCCTCTTCCGCGAGATCATCCGCCAGCCGGATGCGCATCGCCCGAATTTTCTGTTCGTGGTGGGGTTCGAGTACTGGGGCGATCCGAGATCGCTCCCACTCCCTCACTATCGGGAATGGCAGAAGTGGCTCGCAGATGATACGCCTATACCGGACGAAAAGCGGCAGACTCCGCTCGAGCTCGTCCGCATGACCCGCGAGTGGGGCCGCTCCTTCGACTGGTCGGACCAGAGCTCGCCGCGGCTTGCCGAAAGGCGCATGGAAGAGCGCACCGCGCTGGGCTAAAAGCACACACCGCCGAGCAGCCGCTCGGGCGGAATGAGAAGACACCAACACGTCGAGGAGGATCAGTTTCTGGCGTACGAGCAATCGTGCGCCTTTTTTGTATACGCCAAGCTCAAGGTTAGTAATGCTCATCTCGGCAATGCGTCTCATTTAGATGAGGCCCGACCTACTGTGGCCTCAGCCAATTTCATTTAACTCACCACTTTATATGGCAAACGACAATCGAAATAACGATAAACAGTCACGTGACCATAAGGATCGCCGAGGCTTCGCTTCGATGGACGAAGCAAAGCAGCGCGAGATCGCCTCAAAAGGCGGCAAGGCGGCACACGCCAAGGGCACCGCACACGAGTTTACCTCTGAAGAGGCTCGTGAAGCAGGCCGCAAGGGTGGTAGTGCCCGTTAGGGCACTAGCCCGAAACGCCTCTCGAAA
>JAZKIQ010000005.1:87557-125916 GCA_040384765.1 Patescibacteria group bacterium
AACGCCCGTAAGGGCGTTTTTTCGAGTGTGGTACGATAGTCAAAAATTGGTCGCCAAAAAAAAGAATGATCCCTCTCATGAATCTCGAATCCATCACGAAACAGCGCTCCACGATCATCATCGGCTTTCTCTCTGGCATGGCCGGCAGCATGCTCGTGCTTTTGTTTGCTCTACCTTTTCTTGGAGACAGGTCGCTTCGGCTCGGTAGCCAAAACGCCGATGACACCACAGTCCGCACAACCAGCAGCTCTGTATGGAACTCGCTCTTTGGCACAGATGCGGAGAGCAGCGACACGCCAATTGTGCGCGCGGTAGAGTCGGCAAGCCCAGCCGTGGTATCGATCATTATTTCGGAAGAGGTGCGTGCGCGCGACTCGTCGGCACTCCGCGACCCCTTTTTCCGCTATTTCTTTGGAGACGACCTTCCCTTTGAAACTCCCCGCGAGCCCGGAACAAAAGAGGAGACAGGCGGCGGCTCCGGATTTCTCGTATCAAGCGATGGCCTCATCGCCACCAACAAACATGTGGTAGACAACACCGATGCCGAATACGCGGTGTACACCAACGATGGCAAAAAGCATCTCGCCAAAGTAGTGGCGCTCGACCCGGTGTACGATATCGCGCTCATCAAGATCGAAGGGAGTGGCTACGCGCATCTCTCGTTTGGCAACTCGGACACGCTGCGAGTCGGCGAGACAGCAATAGCCATCGGCAACGCCCTGGCAGAGTTTCGCAACACTGTATCGGTGGGCGTGATCTCCGGGCTTTCGCGCTCTATCGTAGCAAGCGACCTCACTGGAAGCGCAGAGTCACTTGAGGATGTTATCCAAACAGACGCGGCGATAAATCCTGGCAACTCAGGCGGGCCCCTCCTCGACACGAGCGGCCGCGTCGTTGGCATGAATGTAGCGGTAGCATACGGCTCTCAGAGTATCGGCTTTGCCCTCCCCGGAAACGAGGTAAAAAAGGCGGTCGAGTCGGTACTCAAGCATGGCACGATAAAGCGTGCGTTTCTCGGCGTGCGGTACGTAGCTATCACTCCAGAGATTGCCCAGGAAGAAGGGCTCTCGGTCGACGAAGGGATTCTGATTCTCCCGGGAGACTCGCGCGATGAGCCAGCAGTGGTGCCCGGCTCCCCTGCGGCAAAAGCAGGCCTGCGTGCCGGAGACAGCATCATCGAGATCGACGGCACCAAGCTAACCCTCGACCACACCCTCTCAGTACAGATAAGGAAAAAAGATCCAGGGGAGACGATCCGGCTTCGGGTGCTGCGTGGAAACACCGAGCTCCTGATAGATGCGACCCTTGGCGAAACACCAAAGGAGTAAAGCTAGATAACGAAAAATGGGCCACCGGTTCTTTTCTACTGAAAAGCCCCGCAGCCCCCGCCTCCCTCGCCTTCGCTCGGTCCGGCCGCGATCTTCCGTTTGAAATGGGGGGTGGCCCATTTCAAACAAAAAATCGCCCCAATAGGGAGCGATTTTTCGTTAGCGCGTTTCGGAAAGTCAGTGACGTACCGTAACGGCTTTCACAAGATATTAGATTGCTGCGCGCTTTAACACCTTGGCATGGCATGTCCAGTGACCTTCTTTGCCGTTGGCAAAGGCGATCATGGCAAGCTGAATGCTATCTTCCGGATCTGTATAGTCGAGACCGGAGAGCTTGAACTCCCGAGCGAAGAGGGTAAACGTCTGCTCATGAAACTGATAGATTCCATAAGCGAGACCGTGATCCCCGTACACATCGGGACGAAGCTCGGATTCGCACTGAGCAACAGCGACTGCATGCTTCGGATCTACTCCGTAGCGCTTCGCATACTGCTCGATGAGCCCCTTCCAATACTCACGGGTACCGTTTACGCGTCCATCCCCGATCTGAGCGTTTTTAGCGTTCATACGCGCGGTGGACACTTTCGGTACTGTAGAGGCAGGAAGCGACACATCTGCGACCGTGACAGGGGCCGTTTGAGGCACCCCAGCGGAAAGCGTTGTGACAATCGCAAGACTTGCGACAGCCTTCTGAATGACGAGCGTTAAGATATAAGTGAACTTAAGAGGATCGGTCGCTTCTCAAATGAAGTATGCGCGACTAGCACATGCCTCGTTTATGCCGTTTCTAGATGAGTATATTATACCACGACAGGTGTTAATTGTCAAGCTTCCGGACGAAGGCAGTGGTACTAAAATACCCTTATGTTGTCTCATATTTGAGACAGATGTACCCCTCTGGACACTGAGGGAGTAGGGCGTATTTTTAGCATAGTAAAGCTCAGTTTGCAACCCATAAAACGACGAAGCAAAACGGCCCATCCTTTCCCCTCAAAACGCGACAGTTTGCCCTTGTTTTGCTACCATGCAAGTCATTACTTCTTAAACTTCACGCAGGATGAACTACCAGGAAAAAACATTCGATTTCGGTACGCTCGACGGGTTCTCCGAGAAACAGATTTCCGAACACCTCAAGCTGTATGCGGGGTATGTAAAGAATGTGAACAGGATAGAGACCGAGATTGGCGCCCTCATGGCAGATTCTGAGAAAAACGCTCTTTCCCTCTCAGAGATCAAGCGACGCCTCGGCTTTGAATGGAACGGCATGCGCCTCCACGAGCTCTATTTTGATGCCCTGGGACATGCATCTGGCCTCGATCCTGCATCAGGCCTCTCGCAGGCAATCGAGAAGCGCTGGGGCTCGGTAGATGAACTCAAGGCACAGCTTAAAGCTATCGGCCTCATGCGCGGCATCGGCTGGGTACTGCTCGTAAACGACCGCGCAGCTGACATGCTTCAAACAGTATGGGTGGGCGACCACGAGGTGGGTCACCTTGCGGGAACAGAGGTGCTCCTCGCCATGGATGTGTGGGAGCACGCGTACGCTGTAGACTATCTCCCTACGGGGCGCGCAGCATATATCGACGCCTTTATGAAAAACCTTAATTGGGGGAAAGTCGCAGAACGCTTTAATTAAAAGTGATGGAAAATCCTCAAAACCCCTCGAATCCGTACCTAATCCCTGGTGCCATTGTGATGGCGGGCCTCATTATTGCAGGCGCTCTCTATTTCTCCCGCACAGCGAATCAGCCAACTACAGATACTGGCCCTTCTCCCGAAGAACAGCTCGCGAAGCTCGAGAAGATCTCCCCTGTCACTGCAGCCGATCATATCCTCGGCAATCCAGAGGCACCTATCAAGATCGTGGAGTTCTCCGACCTTGAGTGCCCCTTCTGCAAACAGTTCCACAACACTCTCACGCGCCTCATGAGCGACTACGGCAAGACGGGAGAGCTTGCATGGGTATACAGACACTTCCCGATCGACAACCTCCACCCAAAGGCACGGAGCGAGGCGTACGCCCTCGAGTGTGCGGCAGAGATAGGCGGCGAATCAAAATTCTGGCCGTTCATGAATGAGATCATGGCGATCACCCCCTCCAACAACGGCCTTGAAGCAGCCGAGCTGCCAAAGATCGCCACAAGGCTCGGAATCGATCGTGCGAAGTTTGAGACCTGTCTTGCGAGCGACAAGTATAAACAAAAGGTGGACAACCAGATCGCCGAGGCGATCGCCACTGGAGCACAAGGCACCCCGTGGAGCATCATGCTGGTTACAAAAGATAGCAAAGTAAAAGTGCCAATCAACGGCTCGCTGCCCTACGACGATGTGAAGGGTGCTATCGACGAACTGCTCGCGAAGTATAAATAGGAAAATCTTAAAGCGTAGCGTCTCCATATAGTAAGGGCCAGGTTCCTCCGGAACCTGGCCCTTATCTTTTTAGACCCACCTTCAGTCCCAGAACCCAAAGAGTGATGCTACTGCTTCGTCGTAGCATTCTTCGGGCATTTCTGGCATCACGATCGAGCTGTGTCGTTTGTCGCGCTCGTGAAATACAGCGCCGAACATGCTTACCAAGAGCGCGCGACCCCATCCCACGCGAGCGACGAGGCCAGGCTCAAGGTTCTTCACATTCTCAATCTCAATAAAGCTCTCCACTCCACGCCTAAACACCAGGCGATCTCCCTCAAACGTGAAAGGGAAATCTCTGCTTTTACCGAGGAGCGTATTCGTCACCGTGAAGACCCCTTCGTGGCCTAGCTCTGTTTCTGACCGGAGAAGGCGACACTTTAGCAAACGGAACTCTTTCTCGTCTTCCATGAACACCTCCCTCTTTTATCTATCACAGACGAGATATCTGTCCAATCGATTTAAAAAAGAACCTCGGCGCAGAGCGTCGAGGCATCTTGGGGCTGGAATCCCCTGGCTAGTCGCCGGGCGCGTTGTAGTCGTCCGGCTCCTCCCACATATCGCGGGGATCGGTATCGCTTGCGGCAGGCCAAGGGTTTGGCCAGACGTCAGGCCCCTTTTTCTTGAGAGGCATGGCGAGCCCCGCGCACGAGAGCACAAACACGAGGATGAAGGCCACCGTGGCCAGCACCTCTGCAAAAGGTATCATACAGCACCTCCCTTCTGAATGGCTTTTTACCACATTTTTTGAGAAAAAGCAAGTAATGTTGCCACAAAAAAACAAAAGGCCCTTGCGGGGCTTTTGGAGAACTTTTGAGATTATCGCTTTGACCACTGGTCGCTTCGCTCCCAAGAAACCCACGGTTTCTTGCGCTCGAGTACGAGCTTTTTCCTCCACGGGAAGGGACAATCTCCCTTCCCGACCCCAACCCAGCAGTCTCGCAAACTATAAAAATAAAACCCGGCATATGCCGGGTTTTATTTTTATCGCTTACTCCACTGTGGGCTCTTGCGGGCCTTCTTGAGACCGAACTTGCGGCGCTCCTTAATGCGAGCATCGCGAGTGAGCATACCGGCTTTCTTTACCGGAGCTTTGAGCTCTGCATCGTGCTTTACGAGGGCGCGAGCAATACCGTGAGCGAGTGCTTCTGCTTGCGAGTGAATACCGCCGCCCTTCACGTGCACACTGATATCGAGCTTTGCCTCTGGGGCCATCTCATTGAGAGGATGCATAACTATCGTGCGCATCTCCTCTGTTGGGAAATATGCGTCAAGCGTTTTTGAGTTTACGTGAATTGCAGATTTCGTGCTTTTTGAAATACGAACACGCGCGATCGATGTTTTGCGCTTTCCTACTCCTTCTACGTATGGTGTCTTTACGGCTGTCATATATAGTAAAAACTAGTCTAGAACCGTAAGGTTCTTAATAATGCGATCTGAAAGTTTGTTGTCTGGAAGCATGCCGTATACAGCCTTCTTGAACACTTCGCCGTATCCCTTGCGGGCAATCATCTCAGCGAGCGTAAACGCCTTCTGTCCGCCTGGATAGCCTGAGTAGTGAAGGTACACTTTGCCGTCGAGCTTGCGCTCACTCACTTCGATCTTGCTCGCGTTGACGATCGACACCTTTACGCGCGGCTCGATATGGTTTGCAAAAGAGGTCTCTGCCTTTCCGCGCAGGAGTTTAGCCGCCGCTGACGCTACGCGTCCAATCGACTTTCCTGCTGCGTCCAACGTATGTGTAGTGTATGCGGTAGACATGGTATTAAACGAGTTCAATCACAGCCATCGGGCTTCCGTCAGAAAGGCGGCGAGGAAGCTTGATAACACGAGTGTATCCCCCTGGACGCTCTTTATAGCGCGGAGACACCTTCTCGACAAGGGCCTTTGCACGAGCTGCAGTGCCAAGGCGTGTCACGAGAACGCGTCGGGATGCTACCGAATCAGTCTTGCCACGAGTGATAAGCTTCTCTACAAAGCTCGAAAGCTCCTTTGCTTTTGCCTGGGTAGTGGTGATTTTGCCATGAAGAATCAACCCCTCTGCGAGTGATCGCAAGAGTGCGAGGCGGAGGTTCGACTTTCGTCCGAATTTTCGATTTGAGTTATGGTGTCTCATGGTGGCTAGGGTTCAGAGCTCAGAGTTTAGAGTTCAGTCTACTTGAGGGTTATGCCGAAATTAGAAAGCACGCGCTTGATCTCGCCGATCCCCTTCTCTCCCATACCGGCAATCTCGAGAAGATCCTCCTCGCGCTTGCGGGCAAGGCCGCCAACCGTGCGGATCGATGCAGCCGTAAGAGCATTGAGCGTGCGAGCCGAGAAGCCAAGATCCTCGATACGAGTCTTGAGAGCGTCCTCGTCTGTCGACTCCTTATCTTTTGAGTCGGAGATCTCCTCCTTGTCTGCCATCGGAGCCGATACAACAACCTCTTCCTCTCGGAAGCCAACAATAGCGCGAAGCTGGTCGATCATAAGAGCGACCGAGCTCTCGAGTGCCTCGCGAGGAGAGATGATACCATCTGTCTCGATCGAGATACGAAGACGGTTGTAATCAGTACGATCGCCAACACGCATGTTTTCTACTTCGTAGTTTACGCGACGGATTGGAGTGAAGATGGCATCTACGGCAATCATGCCCACCTCCACCTTCTCCTTTGCATGCACCTCCTTTGGCACGTAGCCAAGGCCTTTTTCAATAGTGATCTCCATCTCAAGCGTCGTGCCCTTGTCGGTAACGTGGCAGATCTCAAGCTCTGGGTTTGTGAGCTCTACCTGGCCTGGGATCTTGAGGTCAGCACCCGTGACAGTCTTTACGCCCGAGACTTTGATGGTTGCCTTCTGTGGCTCATCGCTCGAGAGACGAAAACGAAGCTGCTTGAGGTTGAGGAGAATCGTGATGACATCTTCCTTCACACCGTCGATGGTCGAAAACTCATGAGCTACACCGTCGATCTTTACAGCAGTAATAGCCGCGCCGGGAAGCGAGGAGAGGATGATGCGGCGAAGCGAGTTGCCGAGTGTGTGTCCGTATCCCGGATACAACCCGTCGATCTCGTAGACTCCCTTTGAGTCTTTCTCAACGACGATCTTCGGCTTTGAAGGCAAAATAATGCTGTATGACATGGCGCAGTCTTTATAAAATTAGCGGCTATAAAACTCAACGATTGCGTGGAGATTCAAGCCAGATGCAGACATTTCAGACGGACTCGGCGCCCCGAGTACTTCACCAGTAAGTACGTCACTCTTTGTAAGGAGCCACTCCGGTGAGCGGTGCTCCTTTAGCTTCTCATTCATATTGCCGAAAAGGGATGAACCTTTCGATCCCTCTCGCACACCGATCACCTCCTTTGTATCAACATGGTAGGAAGGGATCGTCACGCGCTTGCCATTGATCGTGATATGTCCATGAGAGACCATCTGTCGTGCTGCACGACGAGACGCTGCAAACCCGAGGCGGTACACCACGTTGTCGAGACGCATCTCGAGCGAGCGATAGAGGAGCTCGATCGTATTTGAGCCTCGCTTTTCACGAGCCGCGGTGACGTAGTTTGAAAACTGTCGCTCAGTAATACCGTACGCAAATCGAATCTTCTGCTTTTCGGTGAGCTGTGTACCGAAATCACTTTTGTTGCCACCTCTCTTGCCCTTTCCTTTTACAGGAGCGGCTGTCTGAAAGCGCGGTGACTGGCACTGAGGGAAAATACGGTCTCCTACGCGGCGGCAAATTTTAAATTTCTTTGGAGCAATCATGGAAATATATGACTATACGCGACGAGGCTTTTTAGGCTTCGGACCGTTGTGGGGAATGCCAGTAATATCCTTGATCGAGCCAATACTGATACCCTTTGACGAAAAAGCTCGAATCGAAGACTCGCGGCCTGACCCTACGCCCTTTACCACTACGTCCACCTCGCTAATACCTAGTGCCTGCGCTTTTTCAGCGAGGGTCTCGGCCACCTTGGCAGCTGCAAAAGGGGTGCCTTTCTTGGCGCCCTTAAAACCGAGCGATCCGGCCGATGACCAGAAGAGCGCGTTGCCACCTCCGTCGGTCACGAGAAGCTTGGTGTTGTTGTACGTCGACTGCACGTGCAAGATGCCGGTCGAAATCTTCACTCTCGAAGAAGCAGGTGCCTTTGGGGCACCAGCACCTTCTGCTCCTTCTTCTTTTGTAATTATCCGTTTCTTACCCATTGGAAAGTCTGTATTCTACGCTAATTTCTATTTCTTTTCAAGCTTCTTCTTTCCGGAGCCCATAGTCTTCCTTACGTTGCCCCTACGGGTGCGGGAGTTGGTCTTGGTGCGCTGTCCGCGAGAAGGGAGTCCGCGCTGGTGGCGCATCCCCCGATATGCCTTGATATCCTTGAGGCGCTTTATGCTTGCAGCCACTTCGCGCTTGAGGTCACCTTCGATCTTGAGCCCCTCCATCACCTTGCGGAGCTTATTCTCCTCATCCACCGAAAGCTCCGCAGACTTCTTCTCATACGGAACGCCCGCCTTGTCGAGAATCATCTTTGCTCGGGAGCGGCCAATGCCATACACGGCAGTCAGTCCGACTTCGAGGCGCTTCTTATCTGGAATGGTTATACCTGCTACACGCATCTGTATTAAAATAAATTAGCCTTGGCGCTGCTTATGCTTCGGGGTTGGACAAATAACATACAAGCGCCCCTTGCGCTTGACCATACTGCACTTCGAGCAGATTTTCTTGATGGATGATCGTACCTTCATATTACAGTCGCTTTATGATCCGCCCTCGCTCCCCATACTGATCCATGGTGAGCTCAACCTTATCTCCAATAAGCACTTTAATCTTATGAATTCTCATCTTTCCCGAAAGATACGCGAGAACGATGTTCCCGGGCTCGAGCTCGACGCGAAACATTGCATTAGGCAACGCTTCAGAGACTACACCCATCCTGTTCGTCCCTTTATCATCAGATTGTGCCATATGAAGAAGCGTTGAAATATAGTAGCAAAAATAAGGCTTTCCTGTCAAACCCAAGCTATTCCCTGGCTCAAAACAAGGGATTCCGTGTATCAAGCGGTGGCACATCTGCCCTTTCTAGGCCCGAAAATCGGCTATTTGCGGCGGATTGCGATCGCCTCTGGGTTGGAAGGGAAACGAATAATCCAAGGAGGGCTAAAGAGTGCCTCTGCTTTCTCGATTGTTGGATATTTTTTAAGCACCTCTCCATAGTCGCTCTTTGAAACACCCACAAGATCCTGCCGAAGAGCAGCTTCGTCGAGCGTCCACCGGAGGTCTGCACTGCCAGTAAAGGCCAAAGTGATGGCTGTTACCTTTTCGGGATCAATTGACTCTTTGTTTGCTATCGCAAAAGTGAGAGCTTCTGGGTTTGTAATATCGATCGCCTCTCCCCCGTAGCCTTCTATCTTCTTGTGTGCAATCGCGCGAGCAAGGGAGGTGCGCTCGAGGATCACTCCGTAGAGTACCCCTTTCGCATGCACCTCGAGCGAGTCGGGCGATGCGGAGCTATCGTCCGATCGAGCAAAGGCAATAGTCCCAAAATCGGCCCCCTCATAGAAAAGGTACCCTTCGGCCGTCTGCTTTTTTGCCTTCTCGAGCAGTGAAATGCGGAGCGACTCTTCGAGCCGATGTCGTGCGTCAAGAATATCTGTATCTTTGGCTATCTTCTGCTTACCTTGTGCTCCCCCCTTCATCTCTGTTTTTGAGCGAGCGTAGATCTTTTCGTATTTAGGAGTTCCCTTGAGGCCAGGTACCGTAAAGTCGACAAGGCCAATATTGTACGCATCTCCTGCCTCCGCCGCAGTAACTGCAGCTGACACAGAGCCAGGCACCGTACCTTTCATACCCGGAATAACAATCGCCTTGTCGGCTTTGTAGATCTTGCCATCTGCTGTCTCGAAGCGGGTGTTTGCTACAAGGCGCTGCTCCGCCGCGCTAAATGCGTTGTATACCAAGATAGTGCCGGTCGCTTTTTTGGTGACGTCGGAAAATCCGTTTGCAGGCACCTGGGCGGTAGCTTCATCTTCAATCTTCATCACCTCAAAGTGCACCGCCAGAGGATCCTCTTTGCGGAGTGCCGAATAGGCATCGTCCACAACGACAGTAGCACTCCTCTGTACGATATCGAGTGTAGCGCTCCCAAAGACAGATGCAGAGAAGAAAAACCCAACAACTCCAAGGAGTACGAGGCCGATTACGACGCGTTTTTTTGAAAAAAGCGGCCCTCGAACGCGGGGTGACTGGAATGAGGGCTCTGCTTTTGACACCAGAGGCTCGCGCCGCACGGTCTCCTTTTTTACAAAAATATCTTGGATGAGCTTCTTTGCCATAAGGTAAGTCTATCACGACGACTACCCAAAAAGTGAGTGCACAACTGCTCCGGCCTCCCAAGTGAGGAGGTCGTCTGGCTTTACCGAAGGCTCAACCCCGAAAAAGGGATGTGGGTAGATGGTGCTCGGGAGCACCGTTTCAAACGCCGTATTCTCAATATTAAACTGTCGAAACGAAGGGTCCTGAAAGAAGCTCGTGTAGAAATCTCGAAGTTCTGGCGGAGCAAACAAGAGAAACTGCTTTGGCACAAGATACAGCTCGCTAATCTCTCCGAGTAGCTCGTGGAACTTTGCCACAAGCTCCTCTCGGGTTTTTCCCAGTGCAAGAGCGCAGCGCATACGCTCCTCGGTAGAGACAGCGCCAGCGTGCGTAGCAAGGAGCGTCGAAGAGACGACCTCTTTCTCGCACCCCAGCTCCTTCCCAAGAAGGCGCAGCACCACCTCTTTGCCAAACGGAAAGGTGCCTATTTCACTTATTCGTCCTTCCCTCACCACGACAAGCTCGACATCGTGCGCGGCCACGTCGACAATCACGAGATCACCAAGCGCTGTTGACGATGAGAGCGTCTGGAAGAGCGCAAAGGCGCGGGCCTTAGACGAGAGCACTGCCCGAGGAAACTCTGCTCGTACCGTCTCCTCAAGCATCGTATTGAAAGCGGCGGGAGTAACAGACAAAAGCAGATCGAGCGCAATCATCTGCGCCTTTTGTCCCACAAGCGTCTCTATGGAGTAGCCGTTTGCTCGATAGGCAAGATGCTCTTCGTCGAGAAGGGTAAACTTTGGCACCTCCTCATCCACATCAAACGACTCGGCAACCTCCTTCTTAAAGGAGAGCACTGCCCCTTCGATCATATCTTTCTGTGTCTGCTCTGACACGAGTGCGCGGTCGCTGAAATGCGCTTCTGCACGGCGAACATGCGACACAGAAAGGGGTGAACCGAGAATACAGAGTACGGTGCTCGCATGCACAGCTCCATGCTTCTTTGCCTCAAGCAGTGCATGTACAAACACCTTCTTCACCTCAGCAAAAAAACGCGTCTTTGGGCGAAGATAGCTATGCGGAAGCGGATAGCGAGCAGCAAATATCATCGAAAGAGCGTCTCCCTCTTTACGGAAGAGCCCTACACCGATCGAGCCTGAGTCAAAGTCAAAGAGGAGATGCAGCTCTGGCTCTTTTTTCTTGAACGAGAAAAAACTCACCTCTAGAGTATAGCGCACATCATGAATCGTGGGGCACTACTCGGCACTCAAAAGACATTGATTGAGCGCCGCATCCGCACGCCATCCACATGAACCAACAGACGATCGCTCGCACACAGCTGATCGGTAGCATGCGTATGCTTCGCGATATTCACACGTTGAGGCGACCTGCGTATCTCCACACACCTGAGCCGAGCAGCCGCTAATGACGCAGCCGTCGTACGCACCAGCCTTGCGATTGGCAAACTGCACACCACCTACCACGGGAGTCTCTGCTTTTTTGGTCGCCTTGAGCTTCACGGGGACACGTACCTCGGCATCGTGCTCTGCCAGCCCAGAGGGATTATCTTTTTTAAATACAAGGACGCCGTCAGTGTCTGCCGACAGCTCATAAGAAATATCTGCCATAAAGGGCACAAATGCATCGGTCATCCACTCCCCCTGTGCTTGTGCAGGGACGATCGCAAGCTGCTTGCCCGTGCTATCGAGCAGCTCTACCGGAAATGAGGCTTCAAAATACCAATAGCCTCGAGCTTGACCCGAAAGATGAATCGGCGAAGAGACCGTGTCCCCTGGCCTTGGCGCGGAGATGGTAATCAGCTCACCCACCTGCGGTGTCGTATCTACGGTAGCCGTGTCGTCAGGCGCCTTGTCGACGAGCACTGACACCCCTACCACAACAAGAACAAGGATAAAAAGACCAACAATACTTCGTGCTTGTGTATTCATAATGTGTTATCGAGCCATACGTGTTTAAACAAGAGTATACCCCTCGGGCATCTCCTTAAGAAATCCCTCCTTCTCAAGGAGACGGCTTACCTCAGCAATAGTGTCAACCGGAAAATCGGTCGCGCGCGAAAGCTCTTCGAGCGATAGCATGGGAGACAGAGAAAGAGCGCGCAGGAGTGCACCTCGTATCTGACGGCGGGAACCCACAAAAGGTGACTGCTTCGTATATGTTTTACTCTTGCGATTCGGATTAGGAACCTTTTTTGCAAGAAACGCTCCATGGTCCATAAGCGCGTAAAACCATTCGCGTGGATTCTTTTTATCGATAGTCTCGCCGACAAGCTTGAGAATATCGCTGTCCTTCACCTTTTTTGCTCGCGGAAAAAAGAAGTAAATATAGACGCGACGGATATTGGTCTCGATAAATGGCGCGGGAAGATTAAAGGCAAACGCAGCAAGCGAACCGGCAGTAGCTGGACCGATTCCCGGCAAGGTCTCGAGTACCACACTGTCCGATGGAAGCTTTCCCTGATGGTCTAGCACCACGATCTCTGCCAGACGCTTAAGACCGAGTGCTCGGCGGTTGTAGCCAAGACCTTGCCACGCGCGTATCACATCGGCCGATGATGCTTGAGCAAGTGCGCTGAAGTCCGGAAACTGCTTTAAAAATGCTTCCCACTTTGGACGCACGCGATCCACCTGCGTCTGCTGAAGCATTATCTCCGAGATAAGCACCGCATACGGATCAGGATTGTGGCGCCACGGCATCTCACGGCCATACATCTTATAGTACCGCCAGATCTCCTTCTTAAAACTATGAATTTTTACTTTCTTTTTTACTGACATTTTTTCTAAGCTCCAAATTACAAACAAACCTCAATCTCAAAAATTATAATAATTCAAACGAATTTAGTTTGTTTATTTAATGGTTGAAATTTATCTGGAATTTGGGATTTGATGCTTGGAATTTTTTAAAAGCCATGGAATTTTGTCGCCAAACTCATGCGTGAGCGGGCATACGGCATGATCGTGCTTGGTTGCTTTGCAGTAGGTGCGGCCATAGTCGATGATGCGATACGTAAAGGTAAACCACTCTTCCTTTGGCAACAGCTCCATCAGGTCTCGCTCGATCTTTTCGGGAGTTTTCTCTTTTGTGAGACCGAGTACCTGCGCAAGACGTGTAACATGAGTGTCGACTGCAATCCCCTCTATCACACCGTACGCATTTCCCAGCACCACATTCGCCGTTTTGCGCGCAACGCCGGGGATCTCGAGCATCTCCTCCATCGTCTTTGGAATAGCACCGCCATATTTTTTACTGACGAGGTTTGCCGCTGCAAGAATATTTTTTGTCTTGTTTTTGTAGAAACCGCTCTGGAAAATATCTTTTTCAAACTCACGCGGATTTGCTCGTGCATAGTCGGCAAGCGTGCGGTATTTCGTGAATAGCTTTTCGGTGATCTCGTTAACCTTTTTGTCGGTACACTGAGCAGAAAGCTGCACAGCCACGAGGAGCTCCCAGTTGTTGTTGTAGCGGAGTATCGTTGCCGGCCTCCCGGGAAACAATCTGCCCAGAGCGGCGTGCACTGCCCTTGCACGATTCTTCTCTTTTTCGCTAAAGCGACTCTTCATCCCGTTAGAAATCAGATCCCCAACTCTTTCTCTGGCGATACGGGTTCTTTTCGGATATTTGGATGAGGACAAGCTATTTCTAACGGGATTCATCCTTTCAGTCTAGACACGAATGAAAAACAAGCAAGCGGCGACCGTAGGTCGCCGCTTGCTTGTTTTAAAATGAGATTAGAGATCCCCTGAAATATCCTTATCCTCTACCTGGTCGCGATCTGATTTGTCGCTATCTTCCTCAAACTTTTCTGTCTTATCCTGTTCCTTCTGCCATCCACCACCTCCACCTTCACGATTCTCCTTCTCCTTGTCCCGATCCTCCTCGCGCTTTTTGTCCTTATCGTTGTTACCCTGGTTCATCGACTGATTCTTGTTCTTGTTTTCCATAGTTTTATCCTTAAAAATGCAGGGCATACTTCCTGCTCTCTCGTAGACGCTTCCCCAAGATAGCTATTACAAAGGACGAGTGGCGCGAAAACCGGCTTCTCGCGACCTCGTTTAGCTAATTTTTTTTACCAAGGAGACAAACTTTCGGCCCCGGTCAAACTCATTCTTAAACAGCTCAAACGAGGCGGCGGCGGGAGAAAAGAGTACAATGTCTCCCTTTTTCGCAAGCTTTGCAGCAACCTCCACCGCCTCTTTAAGGCTTTTTGTTTCGGTAAACTCTTTTCGAAGATCATCCTTGAGCTTTTCGGTTGCCGAGCCTGTGAGAAGTACGAGATCGCGCACATTGCGATTGATCGCGCGAGCAAGATCCTCATACGGGAGATCTTTGTCCGTGCCTCCTGCAATCAAAATAAGATGTTCTTTTGGAAATGACGCGATCGCCTGAATGGTTGAAAACGGCGCCGTTGAACAGGTGTCGTTCACCCATATTGCCTTCCGTGTTTTCTTTACGGTCTCAAGCCTGCCAAAAAGCGGCTTCGTTTTAACAAGCGCCTTTATGCCATCTGCTTCCTCGATCCCCATAAGCGAGGCGACGAGGAGCGCGCACGCAGCGTTTTCAACCATATGCTTTCCGGTAAGGCCGAAATTCTTTGCACGCAAGAGCTCATCGAGCTTTTTAGAGTACGCGTACACTCCCGTGCGACCCACACTCTCCTCCTTAAGGTCGGAAAGACTTTTTGATACCACGAGGTGATCCCGGGGCGACTGGTATGCGTAGATGAGCTTCTTTGCTCGGGTGTACTCATCAAACGACGTGTAGGTGTTGAGGTGGTCCTCTTCGATGTTCGTAATCACTGCAATATGAGGGCTGCGCTCAACGATCTTGAGCGACTCCACCTGCCAGCTGGAAAGCTCGAGCACAAAGAGATCTTTCCTTTTTGCAGAAAGAAGAAACGGGAGGACCGGCACGCGGATATTGCCCCCCATATGTACCTTGTAGCGGGAGCGGAGCACCTCTGCGACAAGTGACGTAGTAGTAGACTTTCCTTTTGTGCCAGTGATCCCAATGATCGGATTTTTTGCCCACAAAAAGAACAAGCTGATCTCGGTGTGTATCGGGACTCCCGCCTTTTTTGCAATCCCAAGATAGGGCGAGCTCTTGCGCACTGCAGGATTTTTGATAATGAGGTCCGCGTTTTTGAAATCTTCTTCGCGGTGCCCACCGAGCGCGTACGAGATATTTTTATACCGCGCAAGCTTCTTGATCGAAGGGATAAGATGCTCGCGCGACTTGAGGTCTGTTACCACCACCTTTGCACCAATTTTTGAGAAAAATTGCACCACACCAAGGCCGCCGCCATGTACGCCAAGGCCCATTACAAGCACTTTCTTCCCTTTGAGGTCATTCCAGGAGTTGAACATCAGGTTAGCTCTGAGGATACGAGGTAAATAAATAGGAAGCAAGTATCGCAGCTGTTTCCGCCCGGAGCGTGGTGGGCGCAAGCGAAACAAAAGTAGCTCCTATTTCACGAGCCATTTCGCGCTCGGCGTCGGTCCACCCGCCCTCTGGGCCAACAAATACATATGAGGTGCCTTTCACTTTCACGCTACTCGGAGATCCATATTCCGAGCCTCCATCACAAAAAATCACCGTGCCTTTTCGGTTGGCTCCAAAAAGCGCAGAGTCGAGAGAGATCGGCTCTTCGAGAGTTGGCACAAACGCGCGACCAGACTGCTCTGACGCTTCCTTCATAATTTTTTCAAGCCGGGGGCGCACAAAACCCTGCTTTACCGTACGCTCGGTTGAAAGCGGGATGACAGACTCCACGCCAACCTCGACAGCTTTCTGGACCGCGAGCTCAAAATTATCTTTTTTCAGAAGTGAAAGGCATAGCACCACAGGGGCAGTCGATTCGGTGGCCACCTTCTCCGCTTTACAATTTTCAAGGAAAACTTTTCCTTTTTCATGCCCCGAAATGGTGCAGCGCGAGAGGATACCGTTTCCATTTCCCACAATAATCTGTTCACCTTTCCCAAGCTTCAGTACATTTACGATCTGGTGGACAACCTCTTGGTCAGTAAGAACCTGGCTTTCACTCTTTGTATCAAACGGGCCAATAAAGCGGTGAATCTTCATGGGGTAAAATTGAGTGATGCTCTAGTATACCCAAGCCTCGTTTTTTTCCAAAGAAAAATAGGGCGCACGCAGTTGGATGCAGTTCGAGGCGCGAGCGAGGCTTATGACCAAGCTGTAGACCTACTACTGCGCGGGAGTAAACGAACGAAGCAACGAAGAAATGCGCCGACTGCGTGCGCCCTAAAAGAAAGACCGCGCACCAGGAGACTGGTACGCGGGTATTTTGAAAATCGGGCTTTCCTACTCCCAATAAAACCGTATTGCCCGAGCCTTTGCAAGCTGATCAGGCCAGGGCATTGCGAGCTCGATCGCGCGCTGGCGAGCGATACCAGCAGCCGTCCGGTTATCACGGCAAGCGAGAAAATCGGCGTAGGAACGATGAAACCGAGACCGATTCTCTGGATCGAAGTCATCGAGCGCACGCTCGAGCTCCTCATACTCCGCATTGAGCTGCTCGGAGTTGGCACTGAACTCCGAGGGCGTACTTCCCGCGATCAGCTTTGCTCTTCCTTCGAGCATTCGCAGCGAGAGGAGCGCGCGGCTGTTCGGCCTGCTCCCTTCCCGTTCGAGACCCTCCTGCGCATACGCAATCGCATCCTCTGCGCGTCCAATACGCAGAAAGAATGCAGCGGCCACGTCGCACTGGTCGGCCGTGAGATCTCTCTTCGGGCACAGGAGGCACTGGGCTCCGAGCGCGAGTGCACCGAGTCCGCCGAAGAGTACCCGAAGGGGGAGGAAGAGCACCTTGCCGACCCCCGTCGCGCGCGTCGCGGCTGTACTCGAAGCTGTACCAAACCCGCTCATCAAGATTGAAAAACAGCTTGCGACCTTACCAGAGCAAAAAGCTCCGAGGGCTCTTGCGAGCGCCACGACGAGCGCCGTCACCAGCTTCCCCGAATAGGCGGGATCATCAGTCTTGGGCAACTTCTCACCGAGCGTATCCATATCGCACCCTCCTGCAGTAGCCCGAAGCTACCTTTCACTGTTACGAATCAAGGTAAATTATACCATAAAATAAAAGAGCAGGCAACACCGATCGATGTTGCCTGCTCTTTTATTTTATCTTTACGCCAACACCGCCTTGATTCTTCGTATCCCCTGCGCTACGGCTTCCTCTTTCTGTATTTTGAACTGATGTTTTGCTTCCCCGGTGGCATGGTCTTGGGCGAGCTCAAGCGTGTGTTCTACGTGTGGACCACCACAAATCTCAAGGCTATACGACTCACCCCCCGCCACTTTTGGGCCGACCTGGTACACCTTTACGATCGGCTCATACTTATCTTCAAACACACCTAGTGCGCCCTGTGCTTTTGCATCCTCAAACGGAATCTCACTCCAAGTGACCGGCAGGTCTTCCCTAATCTTCTCATTAATAATATCTTCTACTTTTTTGATCTCTTCGGGAGACATTTTTGCCGTGTGAGAAAAATCGAAGCGTAGTCGCTCAGGCGTAATATTGCTTCCTTTCTGAAGCACATGCTCACCGAGCACCATACGAAGCGCCTGGTGAAGCATATGCGTTGCCGTGTGGTACTTCACAGACATAGGCGAGTGATCTGCGAGCCCTCCCTTGAACCGCTCTCCTGCACCAGCACGAGATACCTCCTGGTGCTTTGCCAAAAGCACTGCATACTCAGCTTCGTTTTCTATGGCTACCTTAGATGTAGTGCCGTCTTCATTTTGAATTGAAAGCTCAGAGAGCACCTCTTTT
Organism: Patescibacteria group bacterium; assembly: GCA_040384765.1. Lineage (GTDB taxonomy): Bacteria > Patescibacteriota > Minisyncoccia > Phycocordibacterales > JBBUBG01 > JAZKIQ01. The sequence continues at coordinate 105,397 of JAZKIQ010000005.1, forward strand.
GTTACCTCGGGAGGAAAGCCAAAGCTTTGGTAGAGGTCAAACAGATCCTTTCCGGTGACGCGTCCCTTCTTTTCAAGTCGATGCGATAGCTCAGCCATACCTTTGTCGAGCGTCTCACGAAAGCGCGACTCCTCTTTGTCGATCTCGCTTTTTATCAACTCCTCATTCACCAAAAGATTCGCATATACATGCTTGTACGTTTCGATAACGGCCCCTGCGAGCCAGTAGAGCGAGCCATGCTTCATCTCAAGCGAGTCGGCAAAGCGAACGGCGCGGCGAATAAGACGACGCAAAATATATCCCTGATCAGTGTTCGAGGGCACGACACCATCTCCGACCAAAAACACAGCCGTGCGAATATGGTCTGCGATAATACGCTTTGCGCGTATATCGTTTAGTACGGTAAAGTCCTCGAGCTTGTGCATGATGAGCTCGAACAGGTCAGTTTCGTAAGCGGTCTTCTTGCCCTGAATAAGGGCAACTACGCGCTCGAGACCAGCACCCGTATCAACATTCTTATTCGCGAGCTTACCGATCACCTTTCCATCCTTCTTTTCATACTCCATAAACACATCGTTCCAAAACTCAACAACCTGCTGCTTGTCGTCAGCTTTCTTAAACTGCGCGAGTGTCATATCGCCGAGCCCCTCGGGCGTAACATCGTAATACATCTCCGTATCCGGGCCACATGGACCGTTGTCACCAGGGCTCCACCAATTTTTGTCGGCAGGCAAGAAGTAGATGCGATGATCCGACACGCCAAGCGATTTCCAGATTTCTGCTGACTCGGTATCTCGCGGAGCAGTTTCATCTCCTTCGAATACGGTTACGTAGAGGCGTTTTGGATCAAGCCCAAACCCTTCTTCTCGAGAGGTGATCAGCTCGTAGCTCCAAGCGATAGCATCTTTTTTGAAATAGTCACCCAAAGACCAATTGCCAAGCATCTCGAAAAAGGTGTGATGAGTATTATCGCCAACCTCTTCGATGTCGTTTGTGCGTACGCATTTTTGCGCATCGGCAATGCGTTTTCCTGCAGGGTGTTTTTGCCCCAAAAGATACGGCACGAGCGGCTGCATGCCAGCAGTATTAAAAAGGACCGACGGGTCATTCTCGGGAACAAGCGAGGCGGAAGGGATGATAGCGTGGCCGCGCTTTGCAAAAAAATCTAAAAATCGCTTACGAATTTCGGCTGAAGTAAGTGTTGGCATATATGACATAAGGTATCGTATATCCTACCGTAAACACCATAAAAAAAGAATGGCCACAACTCGTTTTCTGCTAAAAACGGTCGCAGCCCCCGCCTCAGTCGCCTTCGCTCCTTCCGGCCCCATTCTTGTTTTAATGAAGGGTTGCCTTCATTAAAACAAGAATGGCCAGGTACTGAACTTTCGTTCTGTACCTGGCCGAGAACCGGACGAGGGCTATCCCCCCTTGAGGCGGCGCGCATGATTCGGAGCTCTGGGCTCCCTCCTCTGCGGCTTCTTCACCTCGTCCTTGAGAGACCGCTTCGCCGCCGTGACTTCGAGTGCGATTCCCCGAAGGGCATCGCGCGTCGGCTGCCAGGCCGGCTGCATGTTGAACATAAGATCACCTCCTTCCCTTTGTCTGTTCGCAGACTAGCCGAGGAGCGAGATCGCGGCATTGGCCATCCGATCCGCCGACTCGCCCAGCCGCTTGGGCATGATGTACACCTCGCCCTGCGTCTTCGCCATCGCCTTCGCCTTGCGGTTGTTCGCTTCGAGCAGCGCGCCGAGCCCCGAGCGGAGCTTCGTCATACTGCCGTCCGTGGCATCGAAGTACGTGCCCTGCTCCCACGAGGAGTAGCCGACCATGCCGAAGTTCTTCATCGACACGCGCCGTGCATATTCGCCCGCGCAGTACGAGACGACGGGCACCTTGCGGAACCCGGCGCACACCCGCACCGTGGAGCGATACTCGATGAGCGCATCTGCGGCAACGACGAGCTTCTCGGTCGGCATCATCTTCTTCGTGAACACCCGCACCGCCACCGCACCCGAGGAGAAGAGCCCCTCGAAGCCGCGCGCCGCCTTCTCGATCTCGTCCGTGCTGCCACGGTACTGGTCGAGGAGCAGATCGGCGTAAAACGACTGCTCGTCCTTGCCCGCTGCCTCCATAACCGGGTTAGGAACGAAGGCATGCTGCCTGAGGATGTTGTCGAGGTTCGACTTGCGCGTCAGCACCTCGCCGGGGTGGAGCGCGAGCGCCACCATGAACTGCATCGTGGAGTCGCACTCGGCCATCTCGGCCACCGTGGTGATCGCCGCCTGGAAGAGCGGGATGTTGACCAGGATGTCCTTGGTGCCCGGTACGACGACGAGCTTCTTCTGTTCATCGATGCCGATCGACTCACGGACACTCGATCGCGTCGTCTGGTCGAGGGCGAGCCGCTCCCATTCAGGAGAGCCCACGACGACCACCTGCGCGTTCGGGAAGTTCTTGCGAGCCATCGGGACATCTTCCTTCACGATGACCATGATCATCGTGAACATGTGTGCCACAGAGCTGAAGATCGTAGCGCCACGCCCTGCCGAATCCGGCACGTCGAGCACACCAACCACCTTCTCACCTTGCGCCCACGCAGCCGTGATCGCCGGGATCTCGAGGGACTGAGCCCTCGACTCGTCGGAGGTGAGGCCCGTCACGAGCATGTCCGCACTCTCTACTTCGAGCCGATTGAGCTTCGCCGGCTTTCCGAGCGCGAACTGCCGGAGCACCTTATGCCCCTGTCGTTCGATCAGATCCGCCATCGGCCGCATCACCGTTTCACTGCCAACCATGTCGGCAACGAATGCACACGTGATCTCCATCTATCTCCTCCTGGGTTTTCCGCACTCTTTGCGTCACAGACAAAATATACGCTACAACAAAATTACAGATATAGCAATACCTTCGCTAAGCGATAATCCCACCGCCTACGCACACATCCCCCTCATAGAGCACGAGCGACTGCCCTGGGGTAATCGCTTTTTGTGGACGATCAAAACAGACCTCTGTTTCTGAAAGAAGCGTGCACGCTTCGAGCGGCTGGCGATAGCGAAGGCGAGCTTGGTATTTTTTATCCAATGCTGGCGCTCGGCCAGAAATGGTGTGAAATTTCTCAACCGTCACCATATCTTTTGCAGCTTCTCCAAGCGGATCGTGCGATACGGTGATCTCATTTTTCTCGTGATCTTTGGCAACAACATAGTAGGGCAGCTCGCTCGGACTCTTCTTGGTGATAGTAAACCCATGCCGCTCACCAATGGTGTAGAGAGCCGCCCCATCGTGCCCCCCTATCACCTTCCCCTCTAGGTCAACGACAGCACCAGGGGCTACATCGATATATCGCGCGAGAAAATCTTTCATATCAACATGTCCCACAAAACAAAGGCCCTGGCTGTCTTTTTTCTCCGCCACCGGAAGACCGTATTTCGAGGCAAGGGCACGCACCTCGGATTTTTGGAGATGGCCTATGGGAAAAAGCGTATGCGAAAGCTCCTCTTGGCCAACTGTCCAGAGGAAGTAGGTTTGGTCTTTGTTGCGATCTAAAGAAGTTTGTAGTTGATAGTTTGTAGTTGATAGTTGAACTCGGGCATAGTGGCCAGTCGCAACATAATCCGCTCCCATTGAAAGCGCTTTTTTCAAGAACGCGCCAAATTTTATCTCCCGATTGCACATCACATCTGGGTTTGGCGTACGCCCCGCTTTGTACTCTGTGATCATATAGTCGATCACGCCCTCCTTGTACTCTTTTTCAAAATCGAATGTCAGAAGTGGGATATCAAGCACGGCTGCCACCCGCATCGCATCACGCCGCTCCTCGGGCCATGTGCACGGCAGCCACTCGGGACTCCAGGTTTTCATAAACACACCCACGACGTCATAGCCCTGCTCTTTGAGCAAGGCTGCTGAGACCGACGAGTCTACCCCGCCAGACATTCCTACAAATACAACTTTTTTGCGATCCATAAGTGAAATAAATTCCAAACACCAAATCCCAAATTCCAGAAAAATTCGAATCTTCAACTAACCAAAAAAACAAAGAGTCATTTGAAATTTTAAATTTGGATATTGTCTGGGATTTGGTGCTTGGAATTTGGGATTTCTTAGTCTAGATATCGTCTCTTGTTGGCAAGATGGGATTCGTAAGTGGCAGCATAGTGCATATTCCCATTGTGATCCGACAAGAAGAACCAATACTTCGACGCCGTGGGATGAATCGCATCGCGAATCGCGGCAAGTCCAGGGTTCGCTATCGGGCCGACCGGAAGGCCTTTATATTTGTATACGTTGTACGGAGAGTCAATGAGCAGGTCCTTGAGGGTAAGCTCGGAGGTTGGCTTACTGAACAGATAGTAGAACACCGCGTCCACCTGAAGTGGCACATTGTTGTCGATGCGTTTCCACAAAATACCGCTAATAGTTTTGCGCGTTTCGGGCGTGCGAGCCTCGCGTTCGAGGATCGACGCCATGATCACGGTCTCTTCCCAGGTTCGATTGCTCATTTCTGCAGCAAGCCGCAGCTCAGCCGTTTTTGTGGTGAAATTAGTGCTCATTGCATGCAAAATCTCATCTTCGGTCACCCCTTTTGCAAAAATATAGGTGTCCGGGAAAAGGTACCCCTCGAGATCGGCTGCTTTTTTAAGAAATGCCTGCTTGTTAAACGTGCCAAACTTCTTCTCAAGCATCTGGGCAATCTGCTTGTTGTTCATCCCCTCAATCACCGTCACCCGAACACCACTGATACCAAAAATAATATCGGTCGTCTTCACGATCACCCCAAAGAGGTTGGTCGGTTCAGTAAAAAGATACTCCCCTGCCACAACACCCCTCACTGGAGATGCGAGCGATGCAACAATCTTAAAGAGAAACGGTGAACGAATAATATGCATCGCATGGAGCTTGTTCGCCACTTGGCCAATGCTCTCCCCACGATTGATCTCCGCTATAGAGTCCACCGGAAAGTTGCTTGGTGCGCGGATACCGAAATAGTAAAAGAGCAAGAGTACGGCAAGCGCAGCGACAATGACAAGCTTGAGAGATGTGCGAGAAATGTATCGGCTCATGGTGATTGCTAAAGCGTATGCATCCTATTATATCGGAAGATTTACCGGCGCCTCTGATTTCTTTGATTCAATGCGAGAAAGAGTAGGTGTTTCGGTTGATGCACCCGGAATATGCCACAGCGTAGCAAGCTCCTCGTTTGAAAGCACAAATGAAGGGCGAATGTACGGCTCGAAGAAAAAGCCGCGCTTTGAATACTCTTCATAAAACTGCTGCTTGCGCTTCTTGCGACGAATGCCAAACGGATCTTCGATCGCTTCGATATCAAAACCCGTATAGTTCGTAATCGAAAAGTCGTTGAAGGCATTCGAGCCAAACACGCGCAAAAGCCCGATCTGAGACGCAATATGCGGAACGGTAAATTTTCCTTTGCGAGCAAGATAGACCGAGCGAATCCCTACATCAAAAAGACGCTTACTCGCCTTTCTTTCGGTCGCCTCTACAATCTCCTTCTCTTGAGTAGAGAGCGTTGACTCAAGAAAGCCGAGCGTCTTTCCCTCCTTTTCTTTTTTCTCAAGGAGATTGATCTTCCGAATCTCTCTTAGAAACTCCTCGACGCGCTTAGAAAAAGGCGCCGGCCAGTCTCCAGGCTTTGGCGGCTTCGGGTCGTGCGCCTGAAGCAATATCTGAAACCAGAAGTTTTCTCCCGGGCCCATCGTGCCCATAAACTCAACGATCTGGGAAAGCGGGTCGATCTTGAACTCCTCCTTTGGGTCTTTGTCGAGGCCCCATTCGATATACGTTTTTATAGGCAACACGTCGCCCGCCTTTGCCTTTGTTTTGTAGTGGGTTGCCCACATCTCCCAGTTTTTCTCATCGGGAGTATATGGGCAAAGCGGCGTATAATCCTCGGCCTCGTGAATCTCGATTGCTGGATACTGAGCGTACAGCTGTGACTCGATCAGGTTGCGAAACCCGATCGGCGTATAGACATAGAAATGAAGCTCGCCTTCAATAGAAGCGATCTCGAGCGTCCACCAGGGGCGGATCTTGCCAAGGTAGTACCAGTCCCACCAGTTTGATGGTGAGGTCTGGAACATGGCGTTGCCGATCACCACCTCGATTCCCTTCGGATTTTTCGGAGACTCTTTTGGGATCTTTATCTCAAGAAGAACAAACTTTGTTTTAGAAATCGTGAGTTGCTGCACATAGCGCACCCAAAGCTCCCAGAATAAAAATCCCGAGATGAACACAAATGCGAATGGAAGATACACAGCAGACGCGGCAAAAGCATCCTGAACTGCTCCCAAAAGTAGTGTTGTCAAACTCATACTAAATATGAAAAAACAAAAATGGAGCGAGGCACCCTAGAGTGAATTAAAAGTCCCAGATCCGAGGCGGCAAGGAGAGATAAAGCTGAGCTGTAGATGAGCTACTGCGAGGCTTTTCTCGACGCAGGCAACGAAGGAGGTGGGCTTTTAAGCACTCTAGGCGAGGAGGTAGCGTCCTGCGTCATCCCGCTTGAAACGCTTCGAATTCTGGAGATTCACGCCAATCGTATTCTCCTTCACATATCGCTCTTTGAGCACTTTCTTTACGATGTCGTTTTTTGTAAGCGGACCCTCCTTTGAAAGGATTGAGGTAATAATATCGCGAACTGTGCCTTTTGAGTATCCCCAAGATGAAAGCGCGTAGAGTCCACGGCCAACAAGAACGAATCGTGCGTCTTTAATAAGCTCGTTGTGGCACGTTGCCACGTGTGCACTGCGGCCAAACTGGTCTTTGATCGAACGGGCAACTTCGGTGAAATGCATCGGTGAGCCGTGCGAGCGCAGCACAAGAAAAGCGAGATCTCGCATACCGCGGATTTTGATGTTGGGAGAAGATGAAACGCCCCATCCGCCAAGCGGGTTTGAGCCAACCTCTTTTGAAAGCGCGAGCCAGCGGCGTGCAACATCCTCGTCCTTCATGTTTGGCACGTAGCGCTCGAGATGCGAAAGGAAAAGCGCAGTAATCTCTGCATCTGAAAGCACATCATCCTCATCAAGGTTCTCTGAAAGCGCGCGAAGTGCGGCATGCACCTTTTCTGAACGATCCTTATTTACCGTCCAGCGATGATGAAACTCATCATCCTCCTTCTGCTTTACGAACTCATCACCGAGAACAAGAAGAAAGTGGATATGGTTCTGGAGAGTTTCATCTTTTGCGAGATGCGAAAGAAAATGTCGCTCATGGGCAACACCAGCGCCATACTCTTCGAGATGGCCCTTGAGCTCAAGGAGCGCGTCTGCAGCCTCGGCATACTCATCTGACTTTTTGATTGCGGCGATCGCAAAGTTTTCGATCTGTCGCACCCGCTCACGGGTAATATCGTAGCTATCCCCAATCGCTTCAAGCGTCATGCGGTTGCCGCTCTCAAGACCAAACCGCTTTTTCACCACATCGCGAGCGCGAGTCGGCAATACCGAAAGAAGCTCCTTCGAGACGGCTTTTGGCTTAAATGTGATTTTGATAGTCGACATAATGATGTACTCTTTGTATCACTTCTTGGGAGATTCGTCAAATAATTATTACCATCTCACGCGGAAAGTGTCAATCCCGTTAGAGCAAGGAGGCTTTGGAGTTGCCAAAGTCTCATCTGATTAGGCAAGATTGCTCTAACGGGATCAACTACTCCGCCACAATCGAGAGCAATCTCCCCGGCACATAGACGATCTTCTTGGGCTCTTTGCCCTCAAGCCATCTTTTGACCGAATCACGCCCAAGCGCAAGCGCCCGAACCTCCTCCTCGGAGATGGTGCGAGGGACCGAGAGGGTATCTCGTACCTTGCCATTTACCTGTACCGCGATCGTGAGTAGGGAAAGCTCTAGTTTTGAGCTGTCTGCCTTGGGCCAATGGCTGCGGTAAAGAGGCTCCGAGTGGCCAATCTTCTCCCACAGCTCCTCTGCAATATGAGGCGCAAACGGCGCAAGAAGCCTGATCAGGGTTTCAAGTGGGAAAAGGGCTACGCGCTCCTCCTTTTCAATATCACGCAAAAGGATCATGAGCGCCGCTACAGCTGTGTTCATCTTGAGCTCCTCGATATCGTGCGACACCTTTTCGATCGTCTGGTTGGCAAGCACGAGCAGTGCACTTGATGGCTCTGCCTCTTTATCCACCCGAAGTGCAGCCCTCCATGCACGCTCGAGAAAACGGCGCGCTCCGACAAGGCCGTCTGTGTTCCATGCGATAGCCTGGTCAAACGGACCCATGAACATTTCGTACACGCGAAGACTATCCGCACCAAACTGCAGAACAATGGCATCGGGGTTCACCACATTTCCCTTTGATTTCGACATCTTCACGCCGCCGTCCGCAAGGATAAGGCCGTGGGAAGTGCGCTTTGCATATGGCTCCGAAGTGGGAACGTGGCCCTGATCAAACAAAAACTTGTGCCAAAAACGCGAATAGAGAAGGTGAAGTGTTGTGTGCTCCATGCCGCCGTTGTACCAATCGACGGGGCCGGCATTTTGTAGTTTATAGTTGATAGTTGATAGTTTTTCGTTCGCTCCGCTCCAGTAGGCGAGCTTTTTGGGGTCGCAAAAAACTTGATCGTTTTTCGGATCAACATAGCGCAGGTAATACCACGAAGAGCCCGCCCAGTTTGGCATGGTGTCTGTCTCGCGCCGGGCAGGACCTTTGCAGCTGGGACAGATGGTGTTCACCCATTCGGTAATAGCAGCAAGAGGAGACTCCCCTGTATCGGTAGGCTGATAGTTTTCGACATCGGGAAGCGTGACCGGAAGGTCGGTGAGTGGTACTGGTACCCAATCGCACTTCTCGCAATGAATCATCGGGATCGGCTCGCCCCAGTAGCGCTGTCGTGAAAAAACCCAGTCGCGAAGCTTGTAGGTGATCTTCTTTTTGGCGAGACCTTTTTCGACAGCATAGGCACTAATTGCATCGCGCGACTGCCCCGCCGTTTTTCCGGCAAAATCTGCAGGCTCCGAAAGAATCCCCTGCTCCATATCCGAGTAACACACCTCTCGATTTTCTACGCGAGTGCGCTCTTCCGGGAGAGATGGGAAAAGCACCGGCTTAAGCGGAATGTTATATTTTTTTGCAAAAGCAAAGTCTCGTTCGTCGTGAGCCGAGCACTTCACGATGCCTGTACCATACTCAGCAAGCGCATAGTTTGCGATCCAGATCGGGAGCTCGCCATTTCCTACCGGGTCAACAATGTATCTGCCGGTAAACACCCCTTCAACCTCTTTTATCTCCGCATGGCCTGCGGCGCTGCGCCTCTCTGTGATCGCCTTTGCCTCCGCAAGAATCTCTTCCTTATTCGAAACCCCATCGAGAAGGCGCGGGAGCAGAGGATGATTCGGTGCAATAACAACAAACGTATCCGCACAAAATGCCTCAAAATGGGCGCTAAACGTTTCAATAACGATATCCGTATCTTTTACCGGAGAAGAAAAAAGAAGTCCGTCTGATTTGCCAATCCAGTTTCGCTGCTGAGCTTTTATTTTTTCGAGGTAGTCTACCGTATCGAGATCCTTTTCAAGACGATCTGCATACTTTGTAATCGCGAGCATCCACTGCTCTTTTTCACGCTTCTCAACCTTCGTGCCACAGCGCTCGCAGCATCCGTCGACGACCTCTTCATTCGCAAGGCCGATCTTATCTTTTGGACACCAGTTGATCTCCATCTTCGCCTTGTAGGCAAGGCCAGCCTTGTGAAGCTCGAGGAAGATCCACTGCGTCCATCTGTAATATGAAGGATCAGTGGTGTTCACCTCGCGCGACCAGTCAAAAGAGAAACCGAGGGCCTGGAGCTGGCGACGAAACGTATCAGTATTTTCTTTTGTAACAAGCGCCGGCTTTTTGCCTGTCTTGATGGCATAGTTTTCGGTAGGAAGACCGAAGGCGTCCCAGCCGATTGGGTAGAGCACTTCGTACCCTTCGGCACGACGCTTGCGTGCCACCACGTCCATCGCCGTGTTTGAGCGAACATGCCCTGCATGAAGACCATCTCCCGAAGGATAGGGAAACTCGATGAGGCAGTAGTACTTTGGCTTTGGCGAGTCGTCACGCGCTTCAAACGCCTTTGCATCTGCCCACGTTTTTTGCCATTTTGGCTCTATCTCCTTTGGGTTATATTCCATAGACTCAACGGATAACATCTGTCTGATGACCAATAACGGGACTCACAAAAAAATCCCTGTTATCTGTCATACGTTATGAGTTAGTAGTTACTTTAGCTTCTTAACCCCCAGCCAGATAAGCGCCGCAAGAGAAAGTGCGAGTACGACAACCTGGAGATACTGCCCGAGCTTCGACCAGTATCCGATCATAGCAATAATGAGCGAGAGGACTCCGCCAAGAGAGAGGCCGAGCGACACCGCTTCAACAGCAGCGAGAGCGAACCCTATGACGAGCGATCCGACGCCGAGAATTACCCGCACCACAAACACGTTGCGCTGATAAAGATCGTGCGCTGATTGGTAGTTTTTGTTGCAGGTGTAGTTTACATCGCAATATCCACGGACTGTCTCTGCGGGTACACCAGCAGGCACTGGCATGCGCTTGTCGAGGTAGTACTGGTTTTCGCTCCAGCTGCCACCTTTTGAAACACACTCGTCTTGAGTTTGAGGAATGGTAGTCACCTGCTCGGTTGGGCAGTATGCCTGATAGTCAGGCTCAGCATAGACCGATCGAATCGCATAGTAGAAAAACAGGTTGAGAACAATGACGATCGCAAGCGCGAGAATAAAGCGCAGAAAGCGCCCCGGCCGCGGCGAAACCTCGGGAGAATGGGTGGTTTGGTCCATAGAGATGAAGTTAACCTTACCTTTTGACAATATCAGGAAAGACCTGCCGCGGCTAGGAGCAGCGTGGAGACCTCCCGGAGCAGTTGAACATTCAGTATTTTATAAAATAAAAGAAAACAGCGGCATTCTTGCGAATGCCGCCGGACACAGGACAGAGAATCAAACTCTCCGTCTCCTACTTGAGCGGAACGACCGCCACGCGGACTGAAGCGATCAGCTCAGCATCCGTGATGGGCTTCCACCAGAGCATGTAGCGGTAGTCCCGGTGAGCGAAATCCCGCTCGAGCACCAACACGTGACAAAAGGATGTCGACCCCGGAGCAACGATCAGGAGATCCCTGTCCTTTCGCAGATCCTTGATCCTGTTCTTGTAATCCACGAGAAAGGTGAGCATCTCCGGCGCCGTAGCGTATCGGTACTGCTTCTTGTCGATGGATCCGAACAGCTTATCCATGGATGCTGATCCGGAGACGTTACCCTGCCCGAGCAGCACCACCGGCACATCCGAGTCGGCCTTCGCAGGACGCTGATCAAAGTTGCTCCAGCAAATACCACTTGGATCATCTTCAATCATCCAGCACGTTCGCTCGAGCATCGTCTTGAGCAGACGAGCCAAGTCTCCGACCATCTCCTTCCGATACGTCACGCGGACTGTCTCGCACAGAAAGGCCCTCCACTCCCAGCCGAGCGCCGAGCGAAACGCCGATCTCGACAGGAATGCGCGATCACCATCGAGGAGATCCCCGAGGTACCCCGACTCGAGCAGCTCCTGGAGCCGATCGAGCGAATACCCCTTGTCCAGAAGCATCTGGAGTACCTTCATGCCCTGTCTGAGGGTTGCTTCCACAGCAAGTCCTCCTAAGTTGTTGGCGTCGTTTTTGGAGCTGACATAGCTCACCAAACGGACCAGTGAACACCAGATTTAATTATACCACTAAATATGAAAAAGTAAAGCCCGGCGCGCATAGCGCCGGGCATTTATATGTATGCGAGTGTACTCGCGAAGCATTCGCTCTCCCCGATTCACCACCTCCTTGGTTCAGGAAGAAAAACCGCTGCACATTTTTGAAACATCTGCAGAAAACTTTTAAGGGAAAGGAGAAGCAGGAATCCAAAAGAGTGGTCGTCGGACACAAAGTGCCGGCGGGAACCACGATCCCAAAGGGACTTTTGGAATTCTTGCCGCGACTATTCCCTTTTAAGGTTTCGAAGCCGTTGCAAAAATGTGCAGCGGGTTTTTATAGTCCTGCAAACAGCCGCAACTTCTTCTCCACCAACTTCTGCATCTCGCTTAGTGCCGGCCGCAAAATCTTGTACGGAGCAACCTCGTCCTCCTTTTCCTGGAGCGAAAGCCTCAGCGCGTTGCGCCAGGCCACACGAAGCTCAGTATTTACATGCACAAGCGAAATGCCAGCCGCAATCGCATCTCGAACCGTCTCATCAGTGAGACCCGATGCGCCGTGAAGCACGAGAGGCAGCGAGACCGCCGAAGAAACTTCTGAAAGCCGTTTGATATGAAGATCTGGATCATGCGATGAGCGAAGCATCCCGTGCACAGAGCCAATGGCGGGGGAAAAACAGTCGACGCCAGTCTCTTTTACAAACCGTACCGCATCCTCGGGCGTTGTGAGCTCGCTCTCTGAGAGCGCTGCACCAGAAGGAAGTGCGTCGAGCACCTGAGACGACTGACCGATATAGCCAAGCTCGCCCTCGACAAGCACCTCGCGACCGCTTGCACGAGCATAGGCAACCACCTCTTTTGTGATCTTTATATTTTCCTCTAGTGGAAGCTTGGCACCGTCAAAGATAACGCTGTCATATCCGGCGTCGATCGCCTCTTTGCATCGCTCGAGCGAATAGGTGTGATCGGCATTTGCAAAGATCGGATAGTCGTACTCCTCTCGCAACGAGCGCACAAGAAGCGCCGTCTGCTTTACGCCAATAAAATCGCGCTCACCTTCTGAAGCGCCGATCACCACCGGAAGATCGAGGGCACGTGCGGCATTAAAAATCGCCCAGAGACCATCGATTGTTGAAATATTAAAATGACCGATAGCGCGCTTTGCAATCTTGGCCTCGGCCAAGCAGTCTTTCAGTGTTTTTTGCATGAGACATAGTGTACCACAGCAGTGGTGCGAGGGTTTTGGGAAACTATTGACACTTACGATAAAATAATGAATGGTACTAGAGAAAGCACAACCAAGGAGGCATAGTAATGTCTACTCCCGTAGTCGTTATCGCAGATGACGAAAAAGATCTGCGTGAGATGATCGCGTTCCGGATACGGCGATGGGGCTACGCAGATGTTCGACAGGCCGCAAACGGCTTCGAGGCCATCGCGCTCGTACTGCCTCTGCTCAACGAGGGCAAGCGAGTAATCCTCGTCACCGATAACGACATGGGGAAGCCGAGCGGCGAAGAGGTGGTACGCGTACTCGCCGATAAAGAGAATCTCGCAATCATCATGAATGCGGGAAAGAAACCCGAAGACAAGGCGGTCCTCTCGAAGCTCATCAAGTTCATCGCGAAGCCTGATCTCGACGAGGTCCTCCCCGTAGCGCTCAAGGAGGCATGGGCCACGCTGTCCGAAGCGTAGGCCTCCGAACTCTGGGGTCCGCACTGCCGCCGACGCCCATGCGCATGTTCCCGTATCCTTCTCGGATACGGGACTTTCTTTTTTGTGCACATCAAAAAAAGCAAACCTCACGGTATACTATTCTTATGAAACAGCTCGACTTCGTTGCGATCGGAGATATCGTAACGGACGCATTTATCCGCCTCAAAGAGGCAGAGGTGCAACCTTCGATAGATCACACCAAACAGGAGCTCTGTATGGAGTTTGCGGCAAAGATCCCCTACGAGTCGGTGACCATCATCCCTGCTGTTGGGAACTCGGCAAATGCTGCGATCGCCGCAGCCCGCCTAGGCCTTTCGTCGGCACTCGTCGCCAACCAAGGAGATGACACCTACGCAAAAGAGAATCTAGTCGTGCTCAAAAACGAACATGTTCTTCGAGATTTTATAAAAAACCATCCGGGAGCAAACTCAAACTACCACTACGTTCTCTGGTATGGCGCTGAACGTACCATCCTCGTAAAGCACGAAAACTATAGCTATCACTTGCCGGACATCGGATCGCCAAAGTGGCTCTACCTCACCTCGCTCGGCGCAAACACGCTCACCTTTCATCTTGAGATTGAGGAGTATCTCAAAAAACACCCGGAGGTAAAGCTCGCCTTTCAACCAGGCACCTTTCAGATCGCGGCAGGAATCGAAAAGATGCGCTATTTCTATTCACGCGCTGAGGTGCTCGTGATGAATGTAGAGGAAGCGGAAAAAGTGACCGGCCTTCCTGGAGATGCAAAAATTCGCGAACTCACCACGGCACTTCATAAACTTGGATCAAAAATTATCCTTATCACCGATGGCCCAAAAGGCGCATACCTCTCGACCGGCCGCAATGCATGGTTTATGCCTGCCTATCCTGACCCGAAGCCGCCGTATGAGCGCACAGGGGCCGGAGACGCCTTTGCCTCCACATTTGTTTCGGCACTCGCTCTGGGGAAGACGCCGGAAGAGGCCCTCCGCTGGGCTCCCATCAACTCGATGTCAGTAGTGCAGCATGTCGGTGCGCGAGAGGGACTCCTCTCACTTTCCGTGCTTAAAAAATATCTGCAGAAAGCTCCGCCTGACTACGAGCCAACTCCTCTCGGTTAGATTCAAAAAGCAGCGCCCCTGGGCGCTGCTTTTTTCAAAATGTAAACGAGGAACGGAAACCTTACCGAAGCAACACTTTTTTGGCTGCAGCAACAATCGCCTGCACTCCCATCCCGTAGTGCTCGAGCAGCTCTTCCGGCTTTCCTGACTGGCCAAACTGATCGTGCACGCCAATAAACTCGATCGGCACCGGATGGTTTTGCGCCAGCACCTCTGCCACTGCTGACCCCATACCTCCCGCAACCTGATGCTCTTCGATAGTTACCACGCGGCCAGCCTCTTTTGCCACACGTACGACTGACTCCTCGTCCATCGGCTTTATCGTGTGATTGTTGAGCACAGACACCTCGATCCCCTCTTTTGCCAGCACCTCTGCGGCAAGAAGCGCATTGTGCACAAGCGGGCCACATGCGATAAGCGCTACTTGGGGATTTTTTGGCGAGCGAAGGAGGTTTGCCTTCCCAATAACAAACGGGGACTCCTTTGTCGTAATGACTGGTGTCTTCTCGCGTGTGAGTCGCAGATATGCAGGTGAATCGAGCGCCGGGAGCGCGAGCGTTGCTTTACGTGCCTCATGGGCATCGGCTGGCACCACCACCACCATGCGAGGAAGCGCGCGCATAATCGCAATATCTTCGAGAGCTTGGTGCGTGCCGCCATCGGGGCCCACCGACACACCCGCATGTGATCCCACAATTTTTACCGGGCGATTATTATACGCAATCGTCGTGCGAATCTGCTCCCAATTGCGCCCAGGACTAAACGTTGCGTAGGAGGTGATAAAAGGGATCTTGCCCACCGCAGCGAGGCCTGAAGCTACCGTTGCAAGATTTTGCTCGGCAACGCCTATCTCCACAAACCGCTTCGGATATTTTTCACGGAATGCGAGCATCTTGGTACTCTCGGTGAGATCAGCGCACAGGCCCACTACACGCGGGTCGGCATCTGCGGCAAGCACGAGCCCATCACCAAAGCCGTTGCGCACAGGCACGCGCTCCAGATCAGCGTCAAACAGTTTTGGATTTAGTTTTTGATGCGGTACGAGCATTGTTTAAGAGAAATTCCAAATTCCAAGCACCAAGTCCCAGATAAATCTCAAAGATCCATTTTGAAATTTGAAAAATTGTCTGGAATTTGGTGCTTGGAATTTGGTGCTTATCATTTTATTCATGGTCAATTTTACCGCCCATGGTTCTTAGTTGCCGAAGGGCCTCTGTTGCCTCGTCTTTACTAAAGCTTTTTGAATGCCACGGATATTTAAACTCCATGAAGGAAACTCCTCTCCCAGGGATAGTATGGGCGATGATACAGACAGGCTTTTCAAAAATAGCGCGCGCAGTCTCAAACGCATTTATGATCTCTCGAAAATCGTGACCGTTTATCTCGAGCACATGCCACCCAAAGGCGCGATATTTGTCTGGAAGCGGCTCAAGCGGCATGATCTCTTCGGTCATGCCATCGATCTGAATATTGTTACGGTCGATGACAAGCGTAAGGTTCGCAAGCTTCTCTTTTCCGGCAAGCATTACCGCCTCCCACGTGCTGCCGCACTGCTGTTCACCGTCGGAAGCAAGCACATACACCTGGTTTGGCATGTCATCCATTCGCAAGCCAAGCGCCATCCCTACGCCCTGCGAAAGACCTGAGCCGAGAGGCCCAGAAGAGGTCTCGAGCGCTGGCAAAAAATCTCGATGCGGATGCCCCTGAAGCATTGCTCCAAATTCGCGAAGGCGATGAAGCTCCTCTTTTGGGAAATATCCAGCGTGCGCCATCGCGGCATAGAGTACGGGACAGATATGCCCATTTGAAAGCACGACACGATCACGCTCGGGCCATGATGGCTGCATGGGATCGTGCTTAAGAGTATGAAAATAGAGAGCGGTAAAAATATCCGCCATACCAAGAGGCCCCGCGATATGCCCCGAGCCCGCACGGATTACGGCCTCGATGAGGTCGTATCGAATCGCACGCGCCTTTTCCTCAAGAACTTTTATATTGGTGTCGTCGAGAGCCATTTGTACAGTGTCATCGCTCACCACCACCTCGCTTAACCCAATCAGGAAACGCTTATACTACTCCCTGAAGCCGCTGCGCGGCCTCTTTTATATCTTGCGCTTTGAAAAGTGCTGATCCTGCTACAAGAATATCCGCACCTGCTTTGAGAACCTTTGGTGCCGTTACTTCAGAAATACCTCCATCAACTGATATTGTAACGTGCGGAAACATCGCCCGCAATTTTTGAATGCGTGGAAGCACATCCTCGGCAAACGGCTGGCCGCCAAATCCCACTTTTTCAATCGACATAAGCTGCACGTGGGTCACCCGATCCATATAGGGAGCGATAGATTCAATTGGTGTACTGAGATTGAGAGAGAGGCCAGCTTGGCGCTTCATATCGCGAATAATCTCAAGCGCACGATCGAGATGTGTTGTAGATTCCGGATGAATGAGCACCCGCTTTACTACACCGTGGGTAAGCCACTCGTGGAGAACCTCTTCAGGATTTACCATCATGCAGTGGAGCTCGATTGCCACTTTTGTATCGAGCTTCTCAATATCATCAATATCGCCTCCGGTTTCTCCGCTGTCGTGCACAGAGGTATGGTCCTCGTATGGCCAGGTGTATGCAGGAACGAAAATACCATCCATCAGATCAACCTGTGCCGTTTTTACTACCCCCTCTACAAGCTCTATCTTTCTTTTCACCTCTGCAAACGTCGTTTCGAGGATTGCAGGCACGATCTCAGCAGCAAACTGGATATCAGTCGGATCTTTTTTAAGAAATTGCATCGATTTTAGTTATACGGCGAAGATGACGGCTTTCACCCGTGAATGGCGTTTCGAGCCACAAAAGCACAGCCTGCTTTGCCTCTTCATCAGAGAGAAAGCGTGCGCCAAGGGAAAGAACATTTGAATTATTGTGCTCGCGGGAAAGTCTAACGATCTTTTCATTAAAAGAGTAGAGCACGACGGCACGCACCCCGCTCACCCGATTGACGGCCATCGCTTCGCCCTCTCCAGTGCCTCCCAAAACGATGCCGCGGGAAAGAGGCGCTCGGGCTACCGCTTGCGCGAGTGGCAGTACGAAATCCGGATAGTCATCGGCGAGATCAAGAGAGTGCGGACCGAGATCTTCGAGATCATATCCATGATCAATCAAAAAAGGCTTGAGAACCTCTTTGAGATCGTATCCCGCATGATCCCCTGCAATAAAAAGCTTCTTCGACTCTCGGCCTATTGCGGCAGAAAGAGGAGAGTCCTTCGGAAGTGAAGTAAAAATACCCATACGATGTTCGTTATACTACCACGCCTACGGAGATTTTATGCATACGCCACGGACTTCAAAACATGATTTAAGAGTGTGTACGTATACCCCGCCTCATTGTCATACCACGCAAGCACTTTTACCAGATTGCCGCCAACCACCTTTGTAAACGAAAGATCCACAATCGATGCATGCGTATCTCCAATAATATCGGATGAGACAAGCTGCTCGGTGGTAACCGCAAGAATATCTTTCCAACGCTCAGTTGCCGCCGCATCTGAAAGAAGCTTGTTTACCTCTTCCGCTGTAGTGTTGCGCCTTGCAAGAAAGGTAAGGTCAGCGAGCGAGCCGGTTATCAGGGGGATACGCAGAGCGATCCCATCAAACTTGCCTGCGAGCGTGGGTATCGCTTTTGTCACGGCAATAGCAGCGCCAGTCGTTGAGGGAACGATATTTGCGGCACCCGCCCGCCCGCGCCTCCAATCTTTTGCATCAGGAGAGTCAACAAGCTTCTGCGTAGCTGTGTACGCATGCACCGTAGAGAGTATCGCTTTCTCGATGCCGAGCGTTTCGTGCAGCACCTGCATCACAGGGCTTGCGGAGTTTGTCGTGCACGAAGCGTTTGAGGTAATAGGACAGCTGCGAAGGTTTGATTCGTTGATTCCCATGAGCACTGTATCCTCAATCCCGTCGGTGAGTTCGTGATGCCCTTCAAACGGAGCTGACACGACAACCCTCTTTGCACCGGCAGTGATATGTACTTTTGCCTTTTCTGGAGTGGCAAAAAAACCTGTAGACTCGACCACCAGATCAACCCCAAGTTTCTTCCAAGGGAGAAGGCTTGGATCTTTTTCCGAAAAATACGGAATGGCGATTCCGTTTACTGAGAGCACCCCTTCTTTTGTTTCCGTCTTAATACCCGAGCGCCCGTAAGCGGTATCGTACCGCAAGAGATATGCGATATTTTCAATCTCGGCGAGATCATTGATACCAACAATCTCTATCTCATCGCGCTCAAGTGCGAGCCGGAGAAATGATCGGCCGATTCGCCCGAGGCCATTTATGGCAACTTTTCTTTTCAACATAGATACGTACCAGTGTATCACTCATGCAAAGCGAAACACCAAGTGGAGTGGTGATAAAGAATCTAGAGCGTGTCTAAAAACCCCAGATACGCGAAGCCAAGGAAGAAAAATGGGAGCTGTACATTAAGGTACAGTGAGCGTTTTTCGACCGATGGCGACAAAGTAGGTGGGGGTTTTAGACACGCTCTACTAGCCCTTGCGGCTGAAGCCGCTCTTGATTTTAGTAAGCTCTCGGCGTTTTTTTGCGATCTCAGCCTTAAGCTTCTTTTCCCATGTTGCAAAAAAATCCTGCTCCTCCTTGCGAGCTTTCTCGATCTCACGTTTGAGAGCGTACCATTCACTTTTTGTAAAAGCTCTCAAGCGCTGTTTGAGCCGCACGATCCCCACATCGATGGTCCGCAGATGGGCAGAAAGATCGGTCTCCGGTATTGCCTCTGGCAAGAGATCCTCGTCCACTCCCCGCTCAATTGCGCGCAGCGCATCGATATTACCCTCCGAGTATGCTCGATTGATCTCTTTCATCTTCTCGGCGTTCCCTTCCGCGAGATCTGGATGGTATTTATGAGCAAGCTTTCTAAACAGCTTTTTAAGCTCTGCAGATTGGGCCACCTTGGGCGAATGCCCCGACTCAGAGGGTGCACCTTCATCGCCAAGCGCCTCCTGCTCACGCTCACGTGCTTTGGCAAACTCAGAAAAGGTACGCTCCTCTACAAGCTTGCGCGCATCAGCATATGTATACCCCTTTACCATCAGATCATTGATCTTTTTTGACTCGAACAGAGAATAGTCAAGCATATCTGACTCGTAGGTGAGCCTGCCGATACGCATATCGTGTTCGTATTTAAGCTCCAGGAGCTCATCCTTTAAGCGCTCGAGCCTTCCTGCAAGTCTTGAAAACTCCTGTTTTTTCTTGGCAAGAAGGGCTCGCAGTCGCTTGGTAGCAGGTGATTCTGCGGGCAAGTGCGAGGTCATATTAGGAGAAGTATAGCAGTTTTTGACCTAAAAAAACAGGCCTGTCTGGTTGTAAAACAGACCCTAACAGGCTATTCTCAGGCAATGATTCATGAAAATCTCAAAGGTGAAGTAAAGAAAGCGATGCTTGCGAAAGACGAGCTGCGCCTTTCGGTTATCCGAGGACTCATTGCGGCCTTTACCAACGAGCTCGTAGCAAAGCGCCGCCAGCCGCAAGAGATGCTCTCCGACGAAGAGGCGCTCGCAGTGATTACGCGCCAGGTAAAGCAACGCAAAGATTCTATCGAACAGTTCACCGCAGGAGGCCGACCAGACCTAGCCGGATCTGAAAAAGCAGAGCTTGCGATCCTCGAAGCATTCCTCCCTGAAATGATGAGCGAAGAAGAAGTTCGAAAAGTGGTTGTTGCCAAGAAAGCCGAGATGGGACTGTCCGACAAAGCAGAAGCTGGAAAGTTCACCGGCGTAATCATGAAGGAACTGAAAGGAAAAGCTGACGGTTCACTCGTAAAAAAGATTGTGGACGAGCTGTTTACATAGAAAAGAAGAGGCCGTATCACAAAAAAAACGGGCGCCCCTTACGGGGCGCCCGTTTTCTGGACCTCGTGCTACTCAGCTCTTTTTTTAAGCTCCAAATCAATCGCAAGAGGATCTGGAAAAACCAAC
>JAZKIQ010000005.1:125926-179246 GCA_040384765.1 Patescibacteria group bacterium
TTTTTTTAAGCTCCAGGAGAAGAAATAGCGGGAACTCTTTGCGTGCAGCGTTTTCAGCTTTAGCACGAGGTCCGCTGTCGCTCTCTTTATCAGAGGTCCACTCTTCGAGGCGAGATACGACAAGCCCGGCCTTTTGGAAAGCTTTGAAATAAGCCTGGAGCGGTCGATGGAAGGAGACTGTTTTTTCGCGGCCAGTCTTACCCGGATCCATTACAATCTCTGTTCGAGACTCAGACAGGTACCCATCCAGGCGACGGTATTGCACAGTCTTTTCGGCATCCCACTCCCAGCCACTCGCTCCTGGAATGCGAAATGCTGGGTGATTGATAACAAAATAGAAGGAGCCGTCCTTTTTGAGAACCCTAGCAAGTTCAACAAGCACCTCCTGATAGGGGCCAATATTCTGCAAAGCAAGGACGCAGCTTCCTTTATCAAGCGACTCATCTTGTAAAAATGAGAGGTCTTGCCCTTTAGCAACATGGTATTCGATGCCGCTTCCCTCTTTTTTCTTTGCTCGCTCGATAAGCTCCGGAGAGATGTCCGACGCGAACACCTCGCCACCAGCCTCGCTCCACGCACGCGCAAAAAAACCCTGACCGCAAGCAAGGTCGAGTATTTGTTCCCCCTTTTTAATATCGAGCAGCCGCAGAAGATTCGGCAAAATAACCCGAGAGTGGTACGTATCGCCCTCCTCGAGATGCTCGTCGTACCAATCTGCGACGCCGCCCCAGCTGGTATTTTTCTTCATTACGAAAGATGAGAACCATTAAACACTGGTTTCTCTGGCGAAAGGATCACCGCTCCCCCCTCCTCTGTGTGCCCAGCTATAAGCATCCCTTGCGACTCGAGGCCAGCGAGCTTTCGGTAGGCAATATTTGCTGCCACAACGATCTGCCGCCCTACGAGCGTTTCTGGAGGGTACCACTTCACAATCCCCGCCAAAATCTGGCGATGCTTTGGAACACCTGCTTCGTCTTTCTCGCCAATATCAACCATCATGCGAACCAGCTTCTCTGAGTTCGGCACCGCTTCTGCAGAAACAATCGTTCCAATCCGCATATCAAGCTTTGCAAAATCGTCGTATGAAATTGTTGGTTTTGGCTCATTCATGACTTTTCTTTAAAGAAGTTCCCGCTTTATTGAAAAACTGGGAAAGCTCCTTGGTGAGTTTTTTGAGGCTTTCATCGTCGTACACACTCACCGATGAAAGTGGAGAAGCAATCTTCTTCATGAGGGCAAGCTTCTTCTTGAGATCGTCGGGAGAAACCAGGTCTGTTTTAGTAAGGAGAACAAACTCAGGCTTTTTGGCAAGAGTCGAATCAAACGATTCGAGCTCATCTCGAATAATGCCATAGTCGCGCGCTAAGTCGTCGCTCTCGAGCGAGAGGCAATGCACGATAAATGTTGTGCGCTTTACGTGTCGGAGAAACTTTGACCCAAGACCCTTTCCCTGCGATGCCCCTTCGATGATCCCGGGAATATCCGCCATCACAAGCGCGCCTGCGAGCATGCCGAGGGATGGGTCGAGCGTAGTAAACTTGTACGCACCCACCTTGCTCTTCGCGCCAGTGAGCGCATTAAGCAAGCTCGACTTTCCAGCATTAGGCAAACCAACAAGCCCGATGTCAGCAATAAGCTGGAGCTCGAGATACAGCTCTGCCTGATACCCAGGTCGGCCCTCCTCGAAGCGCTGAGGCTCCGTACCCCGCGCATGAGAAAAAGCGCGGTTGCCGCGGCCGCGCAATCCGCCTTTTGCAACAAGCACTCGCTCGCCAAGCGTAAGCAACTCGAAAGGGGGCTCGCCTGTTGTCTTGTTCACAACAACCGTCCCGCGAGGCACGGGAAGAAGAATATCGTCACCATCTTCACCCTGCTTATGGCGCCTTCCGAGCTCACCATCTTCGGCCTTAAAATCTTTTTCGTATCGATACCGAGAAAGATCCCCAAGTGCAGTGGTCACTTCGAGATAGATAGAGCCACCGTTGCCGCCATCAGAACCACTCGGTCGGTAGTCCATATTGGTCTCACCAAAGGCAACTTTTCCCGTTCCACCATTGCCTCCGCGAACCTTAATTGTTACCTCATCGATAATCATTGGGTCATGCTAGCACAGAAACCAAAAACGAGAGCGGACTCGCTACTTGGCCGAGTGGCCGCCAAACAGTGCACGCAAGAGTGAAAGTACCCTCCCCGCATAGCTTGGGTTGTCTCCGGACTGCTTACGGAATAGAAGTGATCCTTCGATAATCGGCGTTTCTACACCCAGCTCTTTTGCCGCTTCCACCGTCCACGCCCCCTCGCCAGTATGAGCAACCGTACTTGAGATATCTGCAAGCTCCGTACCATATTTTTCGTATCCTTCCAGAAGCCATCCAATGAGACGTGACTCGATGACAGAGCCACTGTTGTAGATACGCGTAATCTCATTGAGATCAAGCTTCATGGGAGACTGATGAAGCACCTCGAACCCTTCGGCGATCGCCTGCATCATGCCGTACTCGATCCCGTTGTGCACCATCTTTACAAAGTGGCCAGCACCAGCAGGGCCCAGATAGGCGTATGCGGCAGGTGCAGAGATATCACGAAACAGCTGTTCGTATCTCAAAAACAGCTCTTTTTTTCCACCGATCATGACACACGCGCCGTTTCTCGCGCCACTCGGGCCACCAGAGATACCAGCATCGAGGAACTCGATCCCTTTCCGAGCAAGCCTCCCTGCATGTTCGACCGACTTTTTATAAAAGGAGTTTCCCCCGTCGATTACCGTATCACCCGAAGAAAGAAGGTGTGCGAGCTGATCGATAACACCGTCGGTCGCCGAAGCTGGAACCATAACCCAGATAAGCCGTGGCGCTGAAACTGCCGCCACGAGCTCTGAGAGCGACTGTGTACTACCCGAACCACTCGTATCGTAGGTCTCGCACTCGTGCCCCTTTTCGGCAAGCCGTGCCACCATGTTCGCACCCATTTTACCCAAACCGATATATCCAAGTTTCATTTAGATAGTTACAAGTTGTTAGTTCCTAGTTCTTAGTTAAGAGCTTTCACTATCAACTATAAACTAGTAACTGTGTTTTCTATTTCCCCGGCCCCCACGAGCCTTTTGGATAGGTAGCAAGCGGCACCCGCTCGAGGCCCTCTACAATAGGAGCGATAAATCGCCACGAGGCAAGCACTTCATCAGTGGACGCAAAAAGCATCTGATCTCCACGGAAGCAGTCGAACAGCACCCGTTCATACGCATCGACAAGCTCGAGTTCTGCATCACGCTCATACAAAAAGGAGAGTGTTTTTTCGACGAGATTAAATCCAAAACCCGGCTCCTTGGTCCACAAAGAAAGAGTGATACCCGCTCCAGGCTGAATACGAAAGGTAAGTCGATTTTGATGTGCACAGGTGTCACGCGCACCACAGATACACTCCTTTTTCTTAAAGAAAATCGTTATCTCCATCTTCTCCTCCGCAAGCGATTTGCCCGACTCGAGGAAGAAAGGCACCTCTTTCCATCTATCCGATTTTACCTCAAGACGAAGACGAAAGTAGGTCTCCTTTGTTGAGTCAGGATGAACATTCTTCTCCTCTCGATACCCTTCATACTGACCTCGAGCAAGCGACTCAAGGATACCTTGCCTCGTTATCGGCTTGAGTGCGCCAAGCGCAGCGGCACGAGCAGCCTGAATCGATGAGCCCGTAAAACTAGTTGGCCGATCCATGGCAATGAGCGCGAGCATCTGGAGCATGTGATTCTGACCCACGTCGCGCAAAGCCCCCAAAGAATCATAAAAAGCGCCACGCGATCCGATGGTCTCTCGCTCAAAAAACTGAACCTCCACCTTTTCAACATGTTCATGATTCCAAAGCGGTTCAAAAATCGCATTAGAAAAACGGAACGCGATGATATTTTGCATCGCCTCCTTGGCAAGGTAGTGATCGATACGAAAGATCTGCTCCTCGCGAAAAAGGCGGCCAAGCAGCTGGTCGAGTTTTTTTGCAGTCTTAAGATCGTTGCCAAACGGCTTTTCCACAAGCACACGAGTCCAGCCATTTTCATCGTCGCAGGCGCTGGTAAGGCCTGACTCCGCGAGATTCCTTGAGATGGTCTCGTAGAGGGTTGGGGGCACCGCGAGATAGTACAGCTTGTTTGTGCACTGGCCGATCTCATCGTCGATTGCCTTCTGTGCTTCCGCAAGCGCCCCGTACGATGCACTCTTATCAAAATCTCCCTGTACATAGGTACATGCTTTGAGAAACTTTGTGCGAAGGTCTCCCTTTTTAACCTTTTTCTCATCAAGCACCTCCGTGATGTATCTCTGAAACTCCAGAGGAGAAAGCTCCTTTCGAGAAAATCCCACAATCCTGAACGTGAGCGGAAGCATATTTCTCTCGAACAGATGAAAGAGGGCGACCAGCAATTTTTGTTTTGCCAGATCACCTGTTACCCCGAATATGACAAAGAGTGTTGGGGTGTTCTCACGCATAGGCTATGCCTTCTTATCTGGTTCGCAGAGATTTACGTGCAGTTTCGTGAAGTTGTATGCACTCGTGGCGGCGACAGCCCCCATTGCAGCAGCAGTAATATCCTGCTTAAAAAAACCAAAGAGGTTAGTGGTATCCCCAGCTGCATACGCGCCCGGGATATTTGTTTCCGCAAGAGCATTTGTCTTGATATACCCTTTCTCATCAAGCCCAACACCGATCATGCTTGCGATCTCGACATTTGGCTTAGCACCCACCTCAACAAAAATACCAGCTGCCGCAAGCTCGACATGGCCGTCGTGCGGTTTTTTCAGGACCACCTTCTCAAACTTGTTCTCCCCTACGAGCTCTGCCACTTCATTGTTCATCAAAACCTCTACCTTATCCCCGAGCTTCTGCATCTGTTCATAGTTGATCGGCTCAGCAGTTATCCCGTCCCTCACCACAAAGTAGATTTTTGAAACATACTCTGCCGCAAGGTTGATACTCTTTACCGATGAGTCGCCGCCGCCAACGATGATAACCTCTTTTCCTGCATAAAGGGGTGCATCGCACGTTGCGCACACATGAAGACCTTTCCCCAGAAGGGCGTCTTCGTTGGGAAGACCGAGCTTGCGGTGCTTGGTGCCACACGCAAACAAGACGGTCTTTGCATGATAGATCACGCCCTTTGCGGTGGTCACCGTAAAACAGCCTCCATCATTTACGACTGACGTGACCGTGCCATCCTTCACTTCGGTCCCCACCTCCTTCGCCTGATCGCGCATGATCACCATGAGATCGTATCCATCGATCCCTTTGTTGCCCGGATAGTTCCAGATCACGCCAGCACGCGAGGTAAGGCCACCAAACTCCTCTCCGATAATGAGCGTTTTCATCCGATAGCGGCCAGCATACAGACCGGCAGCAAGGCCAGCAGCTCCAGAACCAATGATGATGAGGTCGTAAGGCATGGGATACAGTTTATAGTTGATAGTCTATAGTTTTGAAAAATCAGGTTCTCTACAAACTACCAACTATAAACTAAAAACTATTCTTCTTTAATTCCCAAGAGCGCGGCGAGGCGGTCTTTGTTGAATCCGACAATATACTCCTCAGAACCTTCCGTTTTCACCTTGATCACCGGTACGCCCATCTGTCCGGACTTCTCGAACATCTCAGCTCGAGCTGTTTCGTCGTGATAGACGTCCTTCTCGCCATAGGCAACGTTATGCTCCTTGAAATACTCTTTCGCCATCTTGCAGTAGACGCACGTAGGGGTTGTAAAGATAGTTACTTCAGCCATAGCAAAATTGTTCTTAATTATTTATTTCCAAGAACCGAGCAAACCTCCTACAAGAACGAGCGTAATGAGGTAGTTCAGAGAGTTGATCCAGTAGAGCTTCCACGACTTTCGCTCCCAAAACACCATGTTAAGAAACGGTACTGCAATAAACCCAAGCCAAAGCCATGCGCCTACCTGCGAACCAAGGCCAAAGGTTGAAGGGACTCCCATTGCCATAGCAGCAAGAGCTACTGCAGCCGCAAGCACGTACGAGAGAACGATCGCTGCCAGGAAAGCGGCGAGATATGTCTTGCCCATCCCTTTCTTCTGAGCTTCCTTGATCTTGTCCTCAGTCATCCCCGAGGCCATCTGCCATGACTTTGCGAAAAGGAGCGGTGAGTACCAAAGTGCCCCAATAATCATAGCAAGCACCCCTCCGGCAAGTACCGCCCACATGTTGAGAGCCATTGTCATACCCGTATTCATGAATTACTTTTAGTCGCTACAGTATACCGCCTCTTTCAGAAAAGTGAACTCCCTCCTCACGAAGCAGCTTTTCCTTCTTTCCGGCAAGCCCGTTGTACTCACCCACGGTTCCGTCCGAGCGCACCACTCGATGACACGGTACGGAAAGGTCGGCATTCGCTTTTAAAATGCTTCCCACCGCCCGTGCAGCACCAGGCGAGCCTGCGCACAGCGCAACCTCACCATAGCTTTTGACCGATCCACGCGGAATCGCCTTTACGCACACTACTACGCGACTTTTAAAATCCAGTTGAGTCATTGAACAAATGTGTATGGCCAGTATATAGAGAAGCGGTGTTTTCCGAAAAAAGCATCTATCGCCACATGATACACTTTATCTATGCGCATGCTTCTCGCTCTTCTTGTACTCCTTTTTTCTCCCAGCTTAGCCTTTGGCGCCCAGCCAGAAGCGGGCTTCGTTCCAAGTACGATCTGGTACTCAAAAAATGATTTTTACGCCGGAGATACCGTGCGTATCTATACAGTGATATTTAATGGAAGCGAAGGAGACCTCAAGGGCGAGCTACTCTTTAAAGACAACGGGGCGACCATAGGAAAAAGCTCATTTTCGCTTGTCCAAGGGAGATCAGAAACAGTTTGGACCGACTGGAAACCAGTCGCAGGAAAACATTCAGTCGAGGCCTCCATAGAAAACAGTCGCCTTTACCTACCAGGCAAGACGGAAGAGCGGGTGGAGCTCGCCTATGGAAATGCGCCCAAAAGCGAGAAGACTGTTCTCCCGCGACCAGAGCAGATCGGCAAAGAGCTTTTGGAAAGTGCTACAGAAGCAGCTAAAGAAGGAACCTCTTTTGCCCAAAGCGCCATAGCCACGTTTGCCGCGGATATGATCAAGAAACTTCCGGAACCCGCAACAGATCTGATTTTAACCGCAGGAGAGAACCTCGAGTCATTGCGCGAAAGCGCCGTGGTGACACTCTCGGCAAGGATTGCACGAGACACCGAAACAAAGGCAGATCAGAAAATCGCTACCGAAAGCACCAAAAATAAATCTGAAGCCAACAAGACGAACGACTCATTCGGATCTCTCCAGTCGGCCTCTCTCGTGAACGCTCTCCGAGGTGCTGGCATAGGAGCCGAGAAACTCCTCCTTATCATTCTAGAAAATGCGCTCGCCTGCTACGCCATACTTGTAGCGCTTCTCCTCTTTTCGATGCGCTATGCCTACCAACGAATGACCGCAAGACCGTTTTAAAACAACTGCGGGCGAGACCAGATGTATGGTCCCGCCCGTGCGCAGATTAGGCTGCGCGTACCGAAGAGAGTAGAGCAGAATCCCCCTTGTATCTCCTGACGATAAAATGTGCCACGATGCGCCGCACAATGCGCCCAACCGGCTCGTGTCCGGTTCTGAGCACCAGGTCGTACTGCCGCGGATCGCACACCTCCCGAATCTCGTAGAGTGCACGGTAATGCTCGGCGTCGAGAAGCTCGCGCTTCTCGGTCTTGCTTTTCGCCTCTTCGACGCTAGCGAGCCCATCCCTTTCCGCAATCCGCCGGAAGCGGACCGAATCAGGGCAGACGAGCAGCACCTTGAAGGAGTACGGCAGAAACCGCCAGGCAAGCCGGCCCTCCACGACCTGTCGTGAATCAGGTGGCAACTCGCCAAACGAGCGCACCTCGGAGTCGACAAGGCTGTCGAGATCGCTCGAGCGCTTCTCGTACACGGATCCGGCACGCTTCTTCAGTTCTGCGCGGACAAAGTCGCCGCACGAGAAAAACTCGGCCTTCCGAGCGCGGGCGAGCGCTCTTCCCACCGAAGAAGTGCCCGTACCCCCGAGCCCACCGATCGTAATGATCTCGGGTTCAAAAATGAC
Organism: Patescibacteria group bacterium; assembly: GCA_040384765.1. GTDB lineage: Bacteria > Patescibacteriota > Minisyncoccia > Phycocordibacterales > JBBUBG01 > JAZKIQ01. The sequence goes on from JAZKIQ010000005.1 coordinate 134,027, forward strand.
CATTCGTGCCCTCCTTGGTCACGCGTTGTTGCTGGCAACTTTATAACATACCCCCGAAGGTTCACAAACCTACTGCGCGAGCAAAAAGTGAAGTAAGGCCATCCGCACAGACACGCCGTTTTCAGCTTGCCTGAAATATGCAGCCTGGGGCAGATCGTCTACATCGGGAGCGATCTCATCGATGCGCGGTAGCGGGTGCATGAGAAGCGACTCTCGCTTCATCTTCTGTGCAAGCTCCCGATCAATCCGATAGCAGCTTTTGTATTTTTCGTATTCTCCAGGATCAGTAAAACGCTCTTTTTGTATTCGAGTTTGATAGATGACATCGACAAGAGAGATAACCGGCAAAAGATCTGATACGACCGAAAGGTGAAGCGAGCCGGAAAGCTCCGACATGATTGCCTCGGGAAGCTGAAGACCTACCGGAGAAACGAGAGTTACCTGTACATCCCGAAAAAGCGCGAGCGAGCGCAACAGCGACTTCACCGTACGCCCATTTTTGAGGTCCCCTACAAATGCGACAGAGAGGCCGTCGATCGATCCTCGCTCACGCATTATCGTTGAGAGATCGGTGAGCGTTTGGGTGGGGTGCTCGCTTCCGCCATCTCCGGCATTGATAACCGGCACCCGCGAATAGGCAGCCACTCGCTTTGCTGCACCCTCTTCGGGATGACGCACCACAATAATGTCCGCATAGCCCGAGACGATGCGCGCAGTATCTTCAAGCGTCTCCCCTTTTACTGCAGATGAGCTCTGTAGCCCATTTTCTGTGGAGAGAATACCTCCCCCGAGTCGAAGCATTGCCGACTCAAAAGAGAAACGAGTCCGGGTGCTCGCTTCAAAAAAAAGAGCCGCCATAATGCGGTCTTTCAGAATCGGCTCCCGTTTCCCGCGCAGCTCTTCCGCGCTTTTCAAAATAGCCTCGATCTCCTCTCGCGAAAAATCTCTGATACCGAGTAGGTGTCGAATCATATTTCAATAGTACGCCAAGGCCTTGAAAAAAAGAAACCGGTGTTGCCAGGAGGGCAACACCGGAGTTGAGACGAACGATCAGGAGCCCTCTTCGAGCTGCCAATCGAGTGTCTTGCCCCACAGGAGAGGCAGAACCTTGTCATCGAGTCCTTCGATCTCGTACCAGTCGGGCACGGTCCAGGATCTCTTCACCCACCGAAGCGTCCGGGTGGCTTTACGCTCGACCCCGTAGAAGGCAAGGAAGTTGCGCCTCCAGAACCGAACGAGGCGAGAGACCCAGTCGGAGTGGCCAGACTGCTCGAACATCTTGATCGCAGTCGGTCCTGCCACATGAGCGCTTACTGCGCCGCACGCAGCGAGCGGCTTTGCCTTCCGAGCGGCCCACGGATGGACCGCCTGGTCAGTGCCGAGCCATACGAAGTCGTAGCCCGCCACCGCGAGTTCACGGAGATAGGCCTGGTCTTCCTCTGGATCTTGCGGCACGGGCAAGAACACGTTTGCGAGGTTGAGCTTGTCGTCGATCATGTCGTCGACGCTCGTTTCGTAGTGCTGCGGGGTGAGTTCGATCCCGACAGCGCCTCTCAGGCGGACGAGCGCTCGAGCGAGCTTCGCCGTCGAGACGTGCTTGACGGCGATCTTGATGCCCGGCACCTGCTCGAGCAGTTCGTGAACGAGAGGCTCGGCCTCCCGCTCGCGCTCCCATCGTCGGATCTTCTTGCCGTGCAAGCACTTCACCTCGAGATGAGGGGCAAAAATCATTCCCTCCCCCGCGATGGCGCGGAGCGTCTCGATCTTCTCGAACAGGCGATCAGGCATGATAGCCTGCTGCGCGCGCGAGTTGGTCGAGAGTCCATCGAACATACACTTCATCTCGACGACGCCGAGCTTCTTCGCTTCGACGATCATCGCGGGTGTCGTGTCTTCGGCGAGCATGATGCTCATCACGAAGTCGAGGTCGCGACCCTCGCGGTCCGCGATCCTTCGGAGATTGTCTCGGTATTCGACTGCCTCAGCACCGGTCTTGATCCAGCGGCTGAGGTTCAGAATCGGCACCGCAGTGTCAGTGTCACGCCCGACCATCCTCACGTTCCACACCTGCTCGGCTTCGGCCTCGCGGAAGTGGACGTGCGAATCAGCACGCGGCGGAGTGATGAGGACAGCAGAGTCCGGACCCGTAGATCCGAACTGGTTTTCAAGTTCGCTCATCGATCACCCTTTCCTTTGAGCACACGAGTGCTCTCATCAGAAACTATGTCAGACTCTGTTCCTTGAGATCCCGTGCAACCCACCGATTCGGATCGGCCGGATTGAAGATGAACGAGGTGCCATGAGCGATCGCTCCGGCTCCGAGGTTGCGCACCACCCGAATGTCGTCATATCCCATGACAGAGCTCGCAATGACGTTCGCCTTAGGCGCCGCCACCTTAATCTTAGCCACCATGGGAAAGTTCCACGGCTGAGCAGGAACACCGGAGATACCTCCGCCGCCCGCACCCACCCGCTTCTCGAGCCACGCGACCGGCGTCTTCACCAGAGAGCCCTTCGGATAGGCGTGTGAGAACGGCACACTGTTGATCGTGTACGCGCTCACCTCACTCCAGGTTGCACCGGCGATCTTCTCGTACGGCTGGGCCGCAGAGAGCTTGAGGAAGATCGGGTGCCGGCAGACCAGCCTGAACGAATAGACGATGTCGTAGATCGTCTCCGGATCGAGCTGGCCGTCCTGGATGTTCGGGCACGACACGATGAGCTGCACCGCGATGAGATCGAGTCCGTTAAGGAGCGACCCCATCTTGAGCAGCTCTTCTTTCGTACCGTAGATCGACGGCACGAGTTTGTATCGCTTCAGCTTGTCGGTCTTGCCGATGGTGTTGTACCACCAGAAGAAACCGGGATTCGAGTGTCCCACCTTGTTCACGACTCCGCGTTCGCCGAAGTAGCGCACGCAGGAGGTCGGAAAGGCAGGAATGTAGGTCCACGGTTTCCGGAGATCGAGATTTCCGATCACCGGATCCCACTGGATGGTCTTGGTGATGTTCGCATCGAATGCCGATGGGTCAAGACGACCCAGCAACCGATGCGGCCACTCCCATGGCCACCCCCTGCCGTCGAAGCTGAGAGCTCCACCGGCGGTAACATGCCGAACGGGATACCCGTTCGGCAGCACAATCTCAGACAAAAAGCCCACGAACTGACACCTCCTTGGAAACAAACCGTTGTTGATGCTGCCTCGCGCATACTATCTGAACTCGAGGAAAAGAAAAAGCCGGGTCCAAACGGACCCGGCTTTTTCTTTTTACTCTCTGTTCTGCCTTACTGCGTTACCGTCGTCGATGCGTTTCCAGAAGCGTTGATCTTCATCGCTTTGATTGCACGAACGATCTCGTTTCCAAGCTTGCGTGCAGCCTTAAGCGACTCATTCGATGTGCGGATTTTTGCGCGAGCATCCATGAGCGCCTTGTGGTTTGCTTCCATCTTAGCTTTGTCTCCGTTGTCAGGCTTGAGGCTTGCAACGAGCGACACCGCTGCATCAGACTGTACTTTTGCATCAGCAAGCTTTACATCCATATCGGTACGAAGCTTCATCACTGCGGTCACATCTTTGCCTGCATTCTTTGCCTCAGCAATACGAACATCGAGCTTCGCCTTGAGGTCGACAAACTGACCAGCAAGTTCGTTTGCACGATCTGCTGCAGCAAGAATCGTGATCTGCGGCATGATAAGTGCGTAGATGCGGTACGAGTTGGTGATCGACTGAGCATCAGTCTTCAAAAGCTCAATAGTCGTATCAGCGGCAATCTTTACTTTAAGGGCAGCGAGCGAGTCAATCTGGGCCTGTACGGTCGCCGAAAGTCCTGCTTTCTGTTCCGCTGTAATACGCTTCATCTCGCCAATGCGAGTCTTGAGCTTTGTGAGCGCAGAGACACGGCGATCGATCTCCTGGTTGGCACGAGTACGCACCTTATCCATGCGAGTGGCATCTACTTTCGCCTTGGCATCAGCTTTATTGGTGCCCACCTCTGCAGTCACTCCAACAGTGGCGTTTATGTCGGTCTGGGCAAATGCGGGCATTGCTCCCGAGAGCAAGAGGACACTTGCGCAGAGAGAGCTTGCTGCGATCTTTGTTTTAATAGTCATAATATGTGGTTATTTCTTTCTACGGTTGTGCTTACACTCAGTATGACGGAGCTTACTCTCCCTGTGTGACCGGCTTGTCAGAGAGGCTTGCATCAGCGTTTGCACTGTCAGCATCAAATGCCTTCAGCGATGCGTCGATACTTGCCAAATCCTTGTCGAGCGAATCATCTGAAGTACTGGAATACTGCTGGCCACCCCCTACCTGCTCCGAAGAGCCTGTGTTATCGAGCGGCGCTTGTGCAGAATCCTTGTTTGCGTACCAAGCCCCAAGGAAGATAATCACGATCGCTACGATACCCACCTTCATTCCGTTTGACATATAAAATAGATTGATTTGTAACTATGGTGCGAACCTTTTCCCGTTCACTCTAGCGCAAAAGTGTCTTGATTTCAATCCTTTTCCTCGAGATCTAGCGAATGCTTTAAAACCCCAGATCCGCGAAGCTGAGGAAGAAAAAAAGCGAGCTGTACATTGGGTACAGTGAGTGTTTTTCGACCGATGGCGACAAAGGAGGTGGGGTTTTAAAGCATTCGCTACGTAAGGGCTTCAGGATGCTGAACGCTCCACGCATAGAGCGTTACGGCAGCAGCTGCGCCCACATTTAGGGATTCACACCCCGGATGCATCGGTACCGAAAGAAGGATATCGCAATGCTCTCGCGTCTTTTCGCGGATACCCTTTCCCTCGTTGCCGAGCACGAAAACTGCAGGCTGGGTAAACTCTTCTTTCGAGAGGCTTGTCGCACCTTCCCCCGCAAGACCGTATATCCAAAAGCCACGCTTCTTTAGATCTTCGAGCGTATGATTCACATTACCGATCTCTACGAGCGGCACGCGAAAAGCCATGCCGGCAGACACCTTCACAACAGTCCCCGTCACCGGCGCCTGATTGTGCGGCGGGATAAGCACTGCACCAATCCCAAAGGCGGCGGCAGAACGAATTATTGCACCCACATTGTGCGGATCTTGGACTTCGTTAAGTACGATGAGAGCTTTGTTTGGCGTCGGCTCAAGCGTTTTTACAAAGTCGTCGTACGTGCTCACAAGACCCGAGAGAGAGATCTCGGCGATTACCCCCTGATGAGCAGCATCCTCCTCTACTCCGCCAGGGTTTTTGCCGCTCCCAAGCGAAGCCACTGCAACCTTTGCTTTAAGAAGTGCATCGCGAAGAGCAGGATCGGTCACCGTCGGAGCAAGATACACCTTGCGAACAACATGGGGTGCAAACGCCATCGCCTCCTCGAGTGCATGCTTGCCGTAGATAAACAGTTTTTTGTCAGACATAGATCGTTTCCCCACTGTAGCGCGCGGGGCTACTCGGAGCAAACATCCGGGTTCCAAAGACCGCGCTTGGCCTCTCGCGCATCTTCCTCGGCCTTCTTAAACTCTGCCTGATATCTGTACGGAAGACGATACGTATATTCATGCGCATACCCCTCTTCAACCATCAGCTTGTTTACAAAAATACCATCGGCCAAGAAAAGGTACACAAGCATGCGACCATACTTATCACGCTCGCCCTGGGTCTCATCAACCTCTACGCGCACATATTTTCCGAGCACAAGCTGTTTCATCTTTTCGCTCGCCTCTTTTCCAAAACACTGCACGGGCTTTCGCGGATCAACAGTCTCGGGCGTATCGATGCCAATGAGACGCACCGTCTCTGTAGTAGTTCCAAGCAATAGCTTCACCGTGTCTCCGTCGACAACCTTAGTCACCAAAGAGAGGCCCGTCTGCTTGGATGAGGTGGCCGCGGTCTCTCCGACAGAAGCAACAAGTGGAGAGATATCGGCATCGAAGGGCACTGGCCTCCCCTCTGCAAGGAAGAGCTGCGCGACGAGCACACACAGAGCGCTGAAAAATAGAACGGATCTTTTGCGGGACATGGCTATAAAAATTTTTTTACCATAGCAAAATCTTTGATAAGTGTCTCTTTGAGGGCGCGCTGGTAAATAGCGGCAGCCGGGTGATAGAGCGGAAGAATAGACACGGCTCGGCCATCGGGAGTGGCGCCTTTGAACAGATTTCCGTGGACAGCGCTGATCGGACACAGCTCATCTGTGAGTCCGCAACGCTCCATGATGTAGCGCGTAGAGTAGCGGCCAAGTGTAACCAGCACCTCTGGCTTGATTATCTCGATCTCCCGATCAAGATATGGCCCATACACTTTGACCTCCTCGGGAAGCGGGTCACGGTTTTCCGGCGGACGATCCTTCACAATATTGGTGATATAGATATCCTTCCGCAAAAGGCCGATTGAAGCGAGAAGCTCGTCAAAAATCTTTCCTGCAGCGCCGCAAAACGGGCGGCCTGTCTTTGCTTCATTTTTTCCGGGAGCTTCCCCGATAAACACCATTTTTGCATCATGGCTTCCCTCTCCGATGACGGGGTAGTAGTTGCCCGAAGTGCGGTAGCTATAGAGTGGTGAGCTTTCGAGAGCAAGCACCTCCTCGCGAATCTCACGCATCTTGTCTGCCTTAGAACTCATTGCAAAGTGATAACCAGGAGCGCGAGCGCAGCCATCCCAAAATCTTCGATCAGCGTTATATACGTAAGCGGCACTTTGAGCACCGTCCCAAGACAAACACAGTGTACCGGCTCCCTTCGCGCAATCTTTATCACAACACCCACGCCTGAGAAGAGCATCACACCGACCTCGATCCAAAGAAGCGATGGATTATGCACTCCGACTAGCATTGCAAGGCCAAAAGAAAGCTCGATGAATGGGTAGAGGTATCCATATGCTGGCAGCCGCTCGGCAAGAAGGTCGTACGTGGCGTACCCTTCGGCAAAGCCAGGTAGGTCAAGGAGCTTAAACCCTGAAAATACAAGAAAGAAGCCGGTCATAAAGTATACGATCGACTGCTCGACAGAAAAGAGTCCAGCCTGCATATCAGTCCACGACAAAACGAATGTCGCAAGCAGGAGGATCGAAAAAATAACAATAAGCGGAAGATAGCTACGCCACGTAAGCGGACCAAGACCCTTATCGTCCACGCTTTTCTTGGGTAGTGCTACGAGGCTCGAAGCAACTACGAGCGCCATGCCACACTTCGGGCATCGGCCGGGAGTATCTGCGCGCACCTCAGGATGCATGGGGCAGGTGTACATACCCCTACTTTACTCCCATCTTTGATAGGCGCAATACAAAAAATAAAGCGTCCCTCCTACAAAAATACCGATGGTGTTGCTCGAAAGGTCGAGCCACGTGTCTGTTACGCTTGATGCAAAAAGATAGTGGATGAAATGCTGGAGGATAAACTCGAGGATCTCATTTGCAACGCCAAGTGCCGTGACAACAAGGCCGCTGAACACAAAAAACTGAAACGGGCGAAGTACGATATTCGTATCGCGAACGGCTCGATAGCATACATAGAAAGAGAGCAGGCCGCCGCCAAGCATATGCAAAAAACGGTTACCCAGTTCACGGTCACGGATGTGAAAAGAAAAAAGAGAGATGCCAATGGAAAGGAGCGCTACGCAGAACATCGACCAGAGCGACCGGCGCGTAAACACAGGGCGACGATTTTCGAAAAACTGCGCAAACAAAAAACTAAGCACGATATACGCAAGTGCCATGAGAAGCGCTACAACCAAAATATATACAACGAGGTAGGTTCGCACGAAATTATCCTAAGATTATTCGGATTGTACTGCCAAAGTACCCTAAGAGCCAAGCGAGGTCGGGTTTAATAGATACCAGGAAACAGTCGCGCCGTACGCGCCCTATATGCGGGATAGTCTGCCGGAAAAAGCCTTAGCATAAATGCCTCTTCAAGCGGAAACTTATATAGAAAGCTGCCAAGCGCGAGCACAACGGCCAGATAGCCTCCCACAGTGCCGACAGCAAACGATGTGCCAAGAAACATAAGGACTACTGCCGTGTAAATCGGATGGAGTACATAAGCGTACGGCCCTCCTGTTATGAGCTCGTGATCCTCTTTGACGGTAACGCTCGAGCTCCAGTCTACTCCAATCGTCATGCGAGCCCAGATCGCAAGCAAAAGACCAGAAAGCGTAACGAGAGAGCCCAGGAAGACAAAGCCACTGCCATGGAAAAATATGGGCATATCAATAAACGGCACATGCGAAACGCCTTTAATGACTGGATGGAAAAGAAGGATCGCAGCAACGGCAAGAGGCACTCCAAATCGTAGCCGATTTCTGGCACCCACCTCCTCTACATTCTGCTTATTCCCTACCGCGCTACCGATCCAAAAAGAAACAAACACACCCCAGAAAAAAAGTATCGCGGACAGAATCATATATGTGCACTACAGTGTACACAAAAAACAAAGCCCAGCCACCTTGTCGATGGCTGGGCGGTCCTCTTTTGTAAGCCGACGGGGTTAGTACCCTGTACTATTCCGCCGCGAGTGCTTCCCTGTTCTTCTCGTTATCGACCTTCTCCCATCGTTCGTAGAACCGACGGAATCCTGCGCAAGAGTGGCTGATCAATCGCCCGTACTCTGGAAGACCCAGAAGTGGCGGATACTTCTCGAAGAGATCTGGATCCTTAGGCGAGAGCATCTTGGGAAGGCTCTCGGACACGCACACGAGCTCGATTTGGTGGCCTTCATCCGATGAGGGAAACGAGATCGCGTCGAACGAGTAGACGCCGAACTCATGTTTCTGCATCGAGATCACGAGCTGGTCGTCGTGCGGCCAGTTGCTCGGAGTGACGAATGCCTGGAAGTTCCCCTCGACGTCCAGGTTGGAATACTCGATATAGATCGAGGGGCTATCCTTCCACTGCTCGAGGCCCGCGAAGAGCTGCTGCATCGCCACGAACACATAACCGACCAGCGCCTGGCGGGCATCGATCTCAGACTTTTCCATACGAGTCCTCCCTGCTCTCGAAAAGAGCTCCAGCGATTTCTACAAACCTCCTACAAGTTCACAATTAAATGCCTATATGTCAAGGAATACTACGCCTGCTGCTGGAGCGCATACAACTTAGCGAGCTCGCTCTCGGGCTCTTGGAGCAGCTCCTGGAAGCCTCCTTTTTCCACGATAAGTCCATCGTGAATCACAATTACCGCATCTGCATTTTGAAGAGTAGAGAGGCGATGCGCCACAATAAGAAATGTCTTATCGCGCCCGAGCTCTCCAAAAAGACGATCGATTATGTTTTTCTCAGTCTTACTATCGAGGGCAGAAGTCGCCTCGTCGAGCAAGATAATCGGACAGTCTTTGTAAATTGCACGGCAATACCAATACGCTGGCGCTCTCCACCCGAAAGCGCATACCCTCGCTCGCCTATCTCCGTATCAAGCCCCTCGGGAAGCCGAGCAATGACGTCGCGGAGGTCCGCCACATCAATGGCGCGCTCAAGCAGCAGCGGGTCAACATCGCGCATAACCGTAACATTGTCCCGGAATGAAAGGTTGAAAAGCTCTGTTTCCTGCAGGACGACCGCTATATGCTTCGCGATCTCGGCATGGTCAATAGCGTAAAAATCAGTCGAGCCAATCTTAAACGCTCCTCGATCGAGCTCATACAGTCCAAGGAAAAGCTTGAGCAATGTCGATTTTCCAGCACCCGAGCTCCCTGCTATGCCGATACGCGCTCCTCGATCGATCGCAAGCGAGATGTTGTGCAGCCCTCGCTCCCCTTTAGGGTATGAAAAGTGCGCATCTTTGAGGGTGATCTTCTTCCATCCTTCTGGAAACCCTTTGCTTCCTGTGCGCGTAGGAGGCTGTTCATCAAAAAGAGGTACCAATCGCGCAAGATCTGCTTTCACAGAGATCAGCGTTGTACTGATATCGTTCGTATCATTGGCAGACTCACGGAGCTTGTTGAAATAGGTGTAGAGCACAAGGATCGCCCCGACACTAATAGTGCCCGCAACGACCCCTCTGCCGACGAGCAGCAGGAATATAGCAAACGAACACGCATTCCACAGCTGGAAGGATCGCCATTTGTTAGTATTTTGGGCGGAAATGGAAAGCTGGTACCCCTTGGCAGTCTCCTCATCGGTAGCAACCCGTGAGTGCATATGCTTTTCTGCACCTATCGCTTTGATCGATAGAATATTCCCCGTTGCCTCGAAAAAGGTACCACTTGAGCGCTCGATGGCTTTATTATACGAAAGAGAGAGGCGCTCGATTCGCTCGTTGAAGAAAAACTGGATCGAAAAAAAGACAAGATTGTAGGCAAGAAGAAAGAGGAGAAGTGATGGACTCGTCGTAAAAAAGAAAAGAGTTACGCCAATAAAGTTTGCAGCGATGGGATAGAGATTGCTGCTCGATATTTTTATCGCTTCGAAAAACGCCTGGCTTCCCGTGAGAATGCGCTGCACTTTGTTGCCCGTGTTCTCTTCGGCATGCCATGCAAGGGATGCGTCGGTGAGCCGTTCAAATCCAGCAACTTTCACGCGGGAGCGCAGAGCAATTCCAATTCGGGTAAGCTGACTTTTACACCACTGACGAACAAGAGAAACGACACCCCAAGTAACTGAAAGAAACGCTACATAGCCATAGAACGGCTCGAGCGACATGCCGGGCCGATACACTGCAAAGAAGTCGACAATTTTTCCTACAATAAACGGCGGAACAAGCTCATAGAAAAACACAGCAAAAAGAAGGACGTTGAAAAAGGCAAATCGGCGCCTGTCGCCGTCCAAAAAGCGCCAGATCGTTTTTGGTACGGCTGTCCATGGCAAACGTTTGTTTTCTGGGTCAGCCTTCTTCTGTGCGCGCTCGCTATTTCGGGAGCTGCGTCTATATTCAACAGAGATGCTCATAATAGAAATACTATAGCACCATGAGCATCTATTGATGAGGCAGTGTGGGCCGATGCTTCATACAAAAAACACCCCGTACGGGGTGTTTTCTTGAAGCTACTTATTATCCTTTGAGCCGGTAGTCTCCTTATGATTCCCTTTGACTCTCTCCAGGATATTTTTAAACGCCGGCTTTGCTTGCTCTGGGGCCTTATCATGCACGAGGGTCAGCACCTCCTCATTTTTTACGCTGTTATCATCGAGCTTTTGAGAAAGCTTAGGAGCATCCACTTCTTTCTCACGACTTCCTATATACCCCTTTGCTTTTGACTGATTTTCTTCAAAAGAAGCTTCCACTTTTTCAATGGTTTCAAGTGAAGCATTTTTGTCTGAAAGCTCCTCAAGCTCTCGAAGCTTATCTGCCGCAATAGAAAGATGCGTTTTAGCCTTGTTTTCGTCAGAGAGGGCGATAGCAAGCCGCGCACGCTCGGTAGCGGTCTTGATGCCGTATAAAGGACTGCCAGGCAGTGAAATCTGAGCGGTGGCAACAGTGCCGCCCATGAGGGCAACAAGGCCGATGATGACCGCAGGGACGATTGGGGCGAACCCGCGATTGTGGCGTGTATTCATAGAGGGAGTATAGCTTAGTTGTTACTTTATATCTGTGAGACCGGTCCGCTTCCACGACTGCCACTTGATGGCCTTGTTTGCATACAAGCTATAGAGAGACTTACCCATCGCGTTTATCTCGATAAAGGTGACGAGATAAAACATGAGCCAGCCGATAGGAGCAAGAAGATACACGTTAGTTTTGTTGTACTTTCTGTCCGGAGTAAATATTTGCATCACGAACACAAATACAACGATCAGGAGTGCGGCCACAAATGCTGAGTAATCATGGGTAATAAATGATGTGATATACAGAAAGGCAATAAATGGTATTTCGAGAAGAAGCTCGCTGTCACCGAGCACCGCAAATGGCAGTACGAACCACGAGAGGAATCGATTGTGACCCTCCTTCGTACTGAAGAACAGCTTTTTATACTTAATAAATGTATCGATGCGACCTCGCTTCCATCTGAGGCGCTGCTTCATGAGGCTTCTTATATCATTCGCTCCTTCCGTGTACACCACCGCCTCAGCAGCATAGACGATTTTCATGCCAGCAACCTGTATACGGACAGAAAGCTCAATATCCTCAGTAATATTTGTCTGGTCGTATAGTCCGAGCTTTTCAAATACTTCTCGTCTAAATGCTCCCGCTGCCCCGCCGATAATATAGATAGAACCTAGAACCGAGTCTGCCCGCTTGAAATAGAATGAAAAAAGGAACTCGAGCGATTGGACCGTCGCAACAAACGACGAAGTATTTCCGATCTTCACATTGCCGACAGCTGCCATGACTTTCGGATTGGCAAAATGTGACACGAACTGTGTCATCGCCTCAGGATGCGCGATACTGTCTGCATCGATCGTCACAATGATCTCTCCGGTCGAGAGCCCTATACCGCGATTGAGCGCGCTTCCCTTGCCCCCATTCTCCTGGTAGTGGTACACAATCGTTTTTTCCCCTTCTCTCTTCTCCTCCTCAAATCGAGCGACAAACTCCTTCATAACAGCGTCGGAGTTGTCCGTTGACCCATCATTGATAACGATAACCTCAATGTTGTCATAGGTGCTTGCCAAGATGCTTTTTACCGTTGAGAGCACGCCCACCTCCTCATTCCATGCCGGAATAAGTACGGATACTTTTGGGCGATACGATTCTACCCATGCGCGATTTCGCTTTTTCCATACGTTCCATAGCGCGTCATGCCACGGATTGATGATCATGTAGATCAAATACTTGGTGAGAAATACAAACGAAGAAAAAATAATGATCGTCTGTATCCACGAAATGCGCACCGTGCTTTTTTGCACCAAGAAAATCGAACCTACCAGCGCAAAACTGATAAGGTACAGAGCGAAATAGATGAAGAGGCTTCGAGCTTTCATATCTCTATTTTTCGGTAAGCTCGTACATCTTGGCGACCATATTTGAGTAGATAACAAGGGCAAAAATGATGCCCATTACGTCATATGCCCTGCTCGCATCGCTATAGTAGATAAACTGAACAAGGTACAGCAAACCACCGGTCATGAGGAGAACGGGAAAGCCGAAAACAAGGTTACGAACAAGGCGTTCCATAGGACCTGCCAGTATACTAGACAAACTCGTGAATACCTATTGTTATGATGAAATCAAAGCCATCTTCTGCTCCTTCTTATACCCTTTGATCTCATGCTCGCGCTTCTGTGCCTCTGACCTGCTTGGGCATTTTTCTGTATACACGATGCGAACAACTGTGTGCGATCTCGTATAATGCCCACCCTTGCCCGCGAGGTGCTCCCGAAAGCGACGCTTCACGTCTGTTGTTATGCCCGTGTACAAAGACCCATCCTTGCACTCGAGAATATAGAGGTAATACACGAAACAAGCATATCCTTTCTGCGCATGGTGGCAAAACCTGATAGTATTGCCGCATGCAAAAACGAGCCACCACAGAGGCAATCGATGCAATCTGGGACGTTGCCGTAATCGGCGGCGGGCCCGCTGGCATGATGGCGGCAGGACAAGCAGCAAGCCGAGGTGCTCGCGTAGTACTTCTTGAGAAAAATGACCAGCTCGGCAAAAAGCTTCTCATCACGGGCGGAGGCAGGTGCAACGTCACCAATGCCGAATCTGATAATAAAAAGCTCCTAGCGAAATTCAAGGAGAGCGGCAAATATCTTTTCTCACCATTCTCGCAGTGGAGCGTGCAAGAGACGCTCGATTTTTTTCACGAAAAGCAGATGCCGACGAAAGTCGAGGCAGAACAGCGCGTGTTCCCGCTTTCCAACAAATCCCAATCCGTCTGGGATACACTCGTGGCCTTTCTCAAAGATTCCGGCGTCACCGTCATCTCCAACGCCCCGGTCATAAAACTTCACGCAAAAAACAATCTGGTAAGTTCAGCCGAGCTTAGAAAAGGGCGCCAGATCCATGCAAAAAATTTCATCTTGGCCACAGGTGGCACTTCACATCCCGAAACTGGCTCCACGGGTGATGGCTATGTGTGGCTCCGTGAGCTTGGCCACACGGTAAGCGAAGCCTCGGCTGCACTCGTGCCAATAGCGCTCAGGGAGCCCGCCAAAAATGCGTCAGGCGTCGCACTTTCAAACGTAAAAATTACACTCTTTCAAAATGAGGTAAAGCAGGGCCAGCGTGTCGGCAAAATGCTTTTTACCCATGTCGGGATGAGCGGTCCTGCAATCCTCAACATGAGCCGCGATATTGGTGAGCTCCTCAAGTACGGCCAACTTTTTATCGAAATCGACCTTCTACCCGAGATGGGCTACGAAGTCGTAAACGAAAAACTCCAACAGATGTTTGCACTGCACGCCAACAAAAAGGTCAAAAACGCTCTCCCCGACCTTGTGCCCACCGCACTCACTCCCCTTTTGTTCGAACGCGCTGAGATAGACCCAGAAACCCCGTGCAATAGTGTCACCAGAGACGCGCGCATCCGACTCATGAAAATCCTTAAGCATTTACGCTTCGAAGCAAAAGGCCTCCTTGGCATGAACAAAGCGGTCATTACTGCGGGCGGCGTGTCGCTCGACGAAGTGGACCTCAAAACAATGCGATCCTTGAAAGTTGAAAACCTCTTCCTCGTCGGAGATATCTTAAATGTAGATCGCCCCTCCGGCGGCTACAGCCTCCAGCTCTGCTGGACGACAGGATATGTGGCGGGGGTGGCGGCTAGCGGGAAGCAGGACTAGCCATTTCGAAATCTCAACTAAAATTCCACAACATATATATCAGGAAACGATTCCTGTAGGTGTGTTAAACGTTCTTGTGATTCCTTTGCTGCATGTACAGCAAAATCCAAGAAATTATCTTTTAGTTTTCCAAGTTCGCCACTGCGAATAAAGTGATCTACATCTTTTTGGGATACGAGAGCCCAAAAGTCCCTCGGGAGACCGGTAGTACCCGTGGCAGCTCCATCAACGAATCGTGCTTCTATCCTCTTGGCATACACCTCAATGTTACGAGGCAAAAGATATACAAACAGAAGATCGTCGAGGTAATCAGAAAAAACCTCTTTAAAAATCCAATCCTTTGCTATTGCTCCCTCTGTGACCAGCCGAGACCCACTCAGACACTCTAAGTGAATCACCTTCCGTGCTTCGGTAATAAAAGCTGTAGTGTGCGCCTCGGGACCCTGTCCACGATACGCCGCAAGAAAGGCCTCACTGCTAGAAGTAACATTAAACGCATGCATCACTGCGCGCTCCACGATCTTGTCTAGCTCAATCTTTTTGTAGTCCAAATTCTCTATCTCACGTGAGAGGGTTGTTTTTCCAGAACAGGTTCTGCCTGATATGTATATTAACTTCGGCTTGTTTGCAGAGATGTGCTCAAATAGCTTATTTTGCATATTCGTATCGAAGTCTCTCTTTTAACTAAATACTATATACACAATTATCCGAAGCCCAATGAGAAGATCGCTATAACTGCCAGACTTGGACTCGAACCAAGATACTCGCCTCCAGAGGGCGATGTCCTACCATTAGACGATCTGGCAAAGTGTAAAAATAGTACCATGCATGAGCAAAACAGAAAAGCATGGCTCTTTTGTCTGCTTCGGACGCAGGAAAAATCTTTGAAGGCGAGGCGGGCAGGAGCAACGAGCGGGGTTGTACATGGGGTACTACCCCGCAAGTAGCGCAGTGCCCAACGAAGCATACAAAGATTTTAACCAGTCCGACTACACCTTCAGGTAGCGCTGTGTAGCAAGCCAGCTGGATACAGTACCGAGAAGCGATCCCGAAAGAAGAAGAATCGCAAGGAGCTCAAAGAAGTTTGAGCGATAGTACGTGAGCAGATTAATCCCTCCAAAGAACCCTTCGGTCGCGCTGCCCACCCACAGGGCAACGGGATAAAAGAGGACCACCACGATCAACGCTGAAAGCACTCCGTACATAAGTCCCTCTACGATAAAGGGCCCGCGTACATAGTTTGAGGAAGCGCCTACAAGCTTCATCACCGAAATCTCTTCACGTGCTGTGTAGATGGCAAGGCGAATCGTACCGATAGTGACCGTCACCGACATCAGGATAAAAAGAAGCGTGAGGGCGTACCCGAGCGTGTGCGCAGAATCAATAATGTTAGTAAGCCGATCGATAATGAGCTTGTTCTGGCGGTAGTTTACCTTGTCGATAATCGAAGCACCCCCTGGCGCAAGCGCGCTATCAGACTCGAGAAACTTTGCGATATTTTCGTACTCAGACGGATCTTTTGCCTTTATGTTGAGCGTTGCCCCCAATGGATTCCCTCCCACCTCCTCGAGAGACTCCAAGATAAGGGTGTTATCCTTGTGGCGCTCTTTAAACTCAGCAAGAGCCTCTTCGCTTGAGACATACTCTACCTTTGACACCTGAGGCAGCTTTGAAAGTGAATCGCGAAGAGCCAAGATATCGGGCTCTTTTGCATCGACACGCATATACACATTTACATCCACCTTCTCCTTGATCTCATCAAGTGCTGCTTTGGTAAGGGCATTTCCAAGGACAATCGATCCGATCACAAAAAGGGTTGCCGAAACCACGAGCATCGCCGCAAGCGACACCACGCCATTGCGCCAAAAATTGATGAAGCCTGATTTAAAAACTCGTTTGAGTTTGGTCCAAAACATATCGTTTTATAGTATATATCCTCCCTTCTTGTCGTCCCTGATCACCTTCCCTTTTTCAAGCGTTATCACCCGCTTCTTAAGCGAATCGATCACCCCTTTGTTGTGGGTAGTGAGGATGACCGTAGTACCAAGCTCATTAATCTTTTGAAGAATATCGACAATCTCATGCGTGTTAAGCGGGTCCAGATTTCCCGTTGGCTCATCGGCAATAATGAGGTCCGGCTGGTTGATGATGGCACGGGCAATGGCGAGACGCTGCTTCTCGCCCCCCGAGAGCTCTCCGGGAAAGTTCCAGATCTTATTCTCAAGCCCCACAAGCTCAAGCACGTCAGGAACAGAAGCCTCGATCTCTTTATCATGCTTTCCTGCCGCCTCCATAGCAAAAGCAATATTTTCGTACGCAGTCCTACCCGAGAGGAGGCGAAAATCTTGGAAAATAGCACCGATCTTTCTACGATAGTCGGTCATTCCACGACTCTTAAGCTCGTGAACATTTTGAGACTCGTAGAAAACAGTCCCCGTGCTTGGCTTTTCTTCAGCCAGGAGGAGCTTGAGAAGCGTCGTTTTTCCTGCACCGGAGTGTCCGACAATAGAGACAAACTCCCCCTCCTCGATCGGAAAGCTTACCGAGTCGAGAGCGATTGAGTTGTCCGGGTATACTTTGCTAACTTTGTCGAAATAGATCATTCGTTTTAGAGCTCAGAGCTCAGCTTTTAGAGTTCAGTCCAACTAAACTCTAAGCTCTGGACTCTAAACTCTTTTCTGCGGCTATAAATTCGTCGATTTCTCCTTCGAGCACGGCATCAACCTTTGAAGTCTCCACGCCCGTTCGGTGATCTTTGACCATCTTGTACGGATGAAGCACGTACGAACGAATCTGATTTCCCCATTCAATAGAGGTCGTACTCGAGATCTGCATCCCTTTCTCTTTCGCAATCCGCTCCTCCTCGAGACGCTTATATAGTTTACCACGAAGAATCTCCATGGCGCGATCGCGGTTTGCCCCTTGGCTGCGCTCTTCGGTTGCATGTACGGAAAGACCCGTAGGCTTGTGCACAATACGCACGGCCGTCTCACGCTTATTTACGTTTTGCCCGCCTGGTCCTCCTGAGCGTGCAAACTCCACCTCAAGGTCGGCCTCCGGAATCTCGAGGTCAGCGGTCTTGGGAAACTTTGGAATCACCTCAACCATAGAAAAGCTCGTGTGACGCTGGCTCTTTGAGTTAAATGGCGAAACGCGTACAAGACGATGTACTCCAGACTCGCCCTTGAGCGAGCCATACGCATCACGGCCACTCACCTCAAAGGTGATATTGCGGAACCCGCCATGGTCATTCTGATTTTCGTGAATGAGCACTGTCCCCCACCCCATTCGACCCGCGTACTTTTGATACATCAAAAAAAGCATCCCAGAGAAATCTTCTGCATCATCTCCACCTGCGCCCGAAAAGATAGTCACGATTGCCGGACCCTTGTCATATTTGTCCTTTCCTTCGAGCTCATCCTTTGCTGCTTGGATCTCGCGAATCACCTCCTGTGCATGCACTTTATTTTGCCAGAAATCCGGGCTCATCATTTCGGCCTCAAGATCGGCAATTTTTTTGGAGAGATCAGAAGACATATATATCAAGCCTATACGACTAACTCAAAACTGCAAGAAGCTTGGACTTTCTAAAATCCCCAGATCCGAGGCGCCGAGGAGAGATAAAGCGGAGTTGTAGATTGGCTACTACGAGGCTTTTCTTGACGAAGGCAACAAAGGAGGTGGGGATTTTAGAAAGTCCTAGTTGAGTTTTACAAGACCTCGATCAAGCACGACCCTAAAACTACTTCTAAAAAAGAGTAGGGCTAGCACTATGTACACCAAACTGAGAGCGAAACTCACGCCAAGAGTGCGGTAGTCAATCAGGCCGCTTGAAATATATGTACGCGCCGCTTCAAACACATAGCTTGAAGGTACAGCCTCTGCAACTACCTGGGCCCACTCTGGAAGTACAGAAACAGGAAAATAGATCGCACTGAATGGAGAGAAGACCCAAGCAAGTGTCCAGGCTAGAGTTTGCACCCGCGTACCGTACCGCATGATAAACGCAGCGATAATAAGACCCATCCACCAGCCACACATGAGGAGAAGAAAAATGAACGGGATAAGATGCAGACCAAAAAAAGTGATATTAAATGCGTAAAGTCCGTACGCAATTGCCGAAGCAACCGCAAAACTGATAACACCCTTTACGATACCTACCAGAAAATACGAAGCGACCAGCTCACCAATCGTGAGCGGGGTGACAAAGAGGTTCACCAAATTTCTGTTCCACAGCTCTTCGAGCACACTAATAGACACCTCCTGCTGGCCACGATGTACCACTGTCCAAAGCAGGACACCTGCCAAGATTGGCACCGAAGCAGACTGCGTTTCGGCAGAAAGCGTTGAAAAGTAAAGACTCGTGAGTCCCCAGAGCACGAGATCAGTAGCTGGCCAATAGAACATATCCGCCGCACGATCGAGGCTGTGTCGAAGGTTGAACATGATACGCACAATCACCCCATACATTCGGGTAAGGCTCATAGTTTTTCGCTTATCTGTTTGCTTGCGACCTGAAGGAAGTAGTCCTCGAGACTCGGCTTTTCGATGCTTATTTCGATATAGGAAAGTGAAGCATGGGTAAGCTCTTGGAGAAAGCCTGCGATCGCGGGCTCGGGCAGCGCCACTACCACCCTCTCTCCCTTCACTTCCGATTGGAAACTTTTCTTCTCCCCGAGCGCAGCGATCTCGGCTGCATGCTCGGGAGAGAAGAGATCCAGGTGGGCGATTCGGATAGAACGAGCGAGATTCTCTGGAGTATCATCAGCCACAATGTTGCCATCAGCGATAAAAATGATGCGCTCGCACATCTCCTCCACCTCGGGCATGTTATGCGAAGTAAACACAATGGAGATACCCGAGCGCTCCTGCTCCTCTCGCAAAAAAGCACGCAGATAGGCAGCTACTTCTGGGTCGAGGGAAGCAGTAGGCTCGTCAAGAAGGATCACTTTGGGTGAATTGATGAATGCTTTCGCCAGATTTACCCGCGTAGACTGGCCGGCTGAAAGCTCTTTGATCTGTTCATGCCAAAGATCTTCAAGACGAAACTGCTTCACCACCTCGGCAAGCCGCTTGCGGCGATTAGAGATATTGTATAGATACGAAATAAACGTGAGATTCTCGCGTACGGTCAGCTCCCACGGCAGATTGGTGTAGGTGGAGGAGAAGCTTACCTCTTCCATAATCTCGGAGCGGTGGGTTCGCAGATCCTTTCCGAAATAGGTCACCGAGCCTTCGGTCGGAGTCATAATACCAAGGAGGCACTGCATCAGAGTAGTCTTCCCCGCTCCGTTTGGACCAAGAAGGCCAAGAATTTCACCCTCTCCAAGCGACAAAGAAACACCGTCAAGCGCGGTGAACGGCCCAAATTTTTTTACGATGTTTTTTGCCTCGAGAATGGGCATAGCGAGCGATAGTTACTCCACGAAATAGGTAATGCGGACCTCAGGATCTTCTTCCCGATCAAAAAATTCCACCGTTTTTTCAGTGACTACATACTCTTGAACTCCATCTTTGGAGTGAAAACTGATCTTTTCTCCTTTTGACAACGGAATCCCTCCCCCTTCTTCAAGTTCCCGGCCATCCTTAAAAATGACCTTGGTTATTTTTTTAATCATGAAAAGTGGAGCCACCTCCCGGATTTGAACCGGGGACCCTTCGCTTACGATGCGAATGCTCTACCAACTGAGCTAAGGTGGCACAAACGAACTATTTGATAGTACGTTTTTTACTAGCCCAGAGCAAGAAACTACTCCTTGCTCTCAAACGCGGCGATCATCTGCTGGGTGAGATCTTTTGTCTTGCCAATACTCGAGTCCATAAAGATTACCTTGCTTCCCGAAGCGCTCCCAATCGACTTCATAGTATCGAGATACTGAGTAAGAGTAAGGAGCGCGATGATCTCTTCGCTTTTTTGGCCGGTGGCATGCTTCACAATTTCGATTGAATCCCTAAGACCCTTTGCAATCGCCTCGCGCTCAAGAGCGATACCCTCACCCTGAAGACGCTTGCGCTCCTTTTCGGCCTCAGCCTCCTTGATCGACTGAATCTTCACGGCCTCTCCCTTGTTTTCAGCTGCCTTTTTGAGCTGCTCGCTAGCTACCACCTCACTCATCGCCTGAGTGATTGTAGCGGGAAACGATACTTCAGTGATCTGGAAAGAGGCGATAAGCATTCCCCACTCTGAGAACTGCTTTTCAAGATCGCCTCGGATATGGGTAGCAAGCTCATCTTTTTTCTCAAGAATCCCCTCGTGGGTTTCTCTTGCTACGTATGTACGAAGAGAGTTCTCGATAATCGCACCGATCGACTGATTGCGGTTGGTGAGAGAATAGGTAAACTGCTTTACCCCATCTTCGGAAGGATCCACATTGAAAATGAGGTTGGTGGAGATATCAACGATCACCTTATCCTTTGAAGGGTAGGTATTCTTGATGGCAAAGTTCTGCTGGCGAAGCGTCACCTTCTCTGCGACACGCTCAAGAAGTGGCAGTTTAAAGTTGAGGCCGGCGTTCATGATGCGCCTAAACTTTCCAAAGAACTCGATTACGTACACCGTGTTCTGCTGAACAATGCGAATTGACGAAAGAAACAGGATAAACAAAAATCCTGCGCCAAAGAGTACAAAGATTGCTTGAATATCAGACATGGAAATAGATTAATGGGGTCAATGATCGGGATATGCTCGCTTCACTTCGCTTTAGAAACCCACGGTTTCTAACGGCTACGCCTTTTCCTCCACGGGAAGGGATACTCTCCCTTCCCGACCCCATCCCCGCAATCCCGATCATCAACTCCTCATTTCGTTTAAACTTCACTTCGGAGCCAATGATCGGGATTGAACCGATGACCCCCACCTTACCATGGTGGTGCTCTACCAGCTGAGCTACATTGGCGTAGTGAGTGAGCGAAAAGAAAAAGAAATAATAATTTATTTTTCTGAATCGCGAAGGAGCGCCCCCAATGTATGGTAATCCATACATTGGGGAGGCCCTTTTCTCCCCCAACTAACAAAGTCGATACTACAGGAAAAATGCCGTATTTTCAATGACGCCCGATCAAGCAAGGCGTTCGTGGTATTCTATCCGCATCATGGAAAACAGCTCATTTCTGCCCCCAGAATTTATTCTATTTGATACGGAATACACTACATGGGAAGGCACTCATGAACGCAACTGGAGCGGGCCAAATGAATATCGTGAAATCGTACAGATAGGAGCGATCCGCATAAAGGGAGCTGCCATGCTCGAGGTAGATAGCTGTCTCCTGTACACAAAACCCCTCAAAAACCCTATTCTTTCAGCTTACTTTACAGAGCTTACAGGAATATCACAGGAAACCGTGGAGAAAGAAGGACTTCCTTTTGCTGCAGCACTTGATCGCTTCAAAACATGGTGCGGTGAAACAACGCTCTATTCGTATGGTAACGATGGGACTATTCTGGAAGAAAACTGCGTTCTTATAGATACACGAAATCCCTTTTCACCCTCGGACTTTTCTGATATTCGAACCGTATTCGAGCAAAATGGGATAGATACGAAAGGATATATCTCAAGCACCATCGTACGAGCATTTGGAAAAGAGCCAACGCGAAGGGGCCACGATGCACTCAGCGATGCACGGCTCATCTTGGATGCTTTGCATGAGCTAGCCGTTTTCCGAAAACGCTCCGCCATAAACTAAAAACCAAAAAGGCCCGAAGGCCTTTGTTGGTACAACACATGTATCCCAGGCGGGATACATCACTTGAGACGCCGCTCGCAAAACCTGCTTACACTCTGCGCGGTCAACCGGGGTCGAACCGGCAACCTCTCCCGTGACAGGGGAGTGCTCTAACCAGTTGAGCTATGACCGCAAGTGAGATACGAAAAGCATGCTAGCATGCTTTTCTATCGAACGCCGCGGACATACGACTGAGTATGACCGCAACTCTGACAATCTAACAGACACACGACAAACTGTCAGGTGCCGCTGGATGGAATCGGACCATCGTCTAAGGCTTATGAGTCCTCCGTTCTACCATTGAACTACAGCGGCAAGCGAAGGAGTGGTGAGGAAAAAGAGTAGCAATTCTTTTTCTGACATAGCGACTGAGCGCCGCCGCTGTATTGTACCCAGTTATACAGCGGCGAAAACCGTACTGCTTCCCCCTTCGGTGCGAGCAAAATTATACTTTTTTGTAAGGAAATTGTCCACGAAACATCTTTACAAACAGCGGCGAAGGGGTATTATGAAATCTCCATCGCGGGGTAGAGTAACGGTAACTCATGGGGCTCATAACCCCAGCATGCGGGTTCGATTCCCGCCCCCGCAACAAAGATACAAAGCAGGGCCCCGTAAGGGGCGTTTTGCTTTGTATCTTTGTTGCGGGGAGCAAGGTGCTTCTGCACCTTACGTGCGGGAATCGAAAGGCACAAGCATATTTTCGC
Source organism: Patescibacteria group bacterium (assembly GCA_040384765.1). Lineage (GTDB taxonomy): Bacteria > Patescibacteriota > Minisyncoccia > Phycocordibacterales > JBBUBG01 > JAZKIQ01. The sequence goes on from JAZKIQ010000005.1 coordinate 157,091, forward strand.
ACTAGCGAAAATGCCGAGCCGGGGTCGCGGAAAGTTTTTGTGACAACAAAAACTTATCTGTGACCGATTCCCGCCCTTGTAAGGAAACATCCGCGACCGATGAACCCGAATCGTACCTAAATCTTCCGGATTAGCCCAAACTCGAGGAAAACGCGTTCGAAACGGTCGATTGCCAGCCGAGCTTCTCTTTTGGTAAGCCCGAAGTTTAGTCCCTCATGCGCAATTTTATTGCGCACCTTATGCGCCTCCCACGCGTCATCTAAAGTTCGGAAGTCACCCGGCACTACGTTCTTAAGCTTCTCACCTACCGTCTCCCCGGGAATGGCAAGCGAGCGTAGAAGCTCATCGAGAATCGTATCCGCCTCGAGAATGGCCAGTTTCCAATCCGAAGGATTTTCACTCCCTGCGTGTTTCTTCACCTCTTCCCACTGACCCTGTCGTGGAGGGCGTTCCTCATCCGGGGTAAGAGTTGGCACGACGAATGAAGATTTTTTGCGAACTTCCCTAAGCTTGATAAGCGCGTACACCAGCCCCACCAGAAACGCACCCCCAAGGAAAATACAAAAAAGCCGCAACAGCACTAAAAACTGAGAGAAGACAAGGCTCGAGCCCGAGGGTATGCCGCTTACCGGCTCAAATACCCACGAGTAGATACGATAAAAAAGATACTGAAGGTTGAGAAAGCGAAACACTGTAGATTTAGTGTATCACGAACACAAAAGGCGCCCTTAGCGATCCTGTGAAAAATCTTTTGCGATAGAAAAGAGCGTCGCTTCATCTCCCCACGCGCCCATAAGTTGAATGCCAAACGGTAGCTGTTTGCCATCACGCAGAAGCGTTCCGGCTGGAACCGAAATAGCAGGAACGCCGGCTATGTTGGCAGGAACAGTAAAAATATCTTCAAGATACATCATAAGCGGATCGGCGGTTTTCTCTCCAAGCTTGAAGGCTGGAGAGGGTGTGGTAGGCGTCAGAATGGCATCAATCGCAGGAGTATCCTTTGTTCCTGCAAAAACAGAAGCAAATTCGCGCCGGATCATATCGCGCACCGCAGTAGCCTTTTTGTAATACGCATCATAATATCCCGCAGAAAGCACGTAGGTTCCCAAAAGAATGCGACGGCGAACCTCGGGCCCAAAACCCTCCCCACGCGACTCCAAGTACTCATCAAGGAGCGTTGCCGCTTCCTTATGAAAGCCGTAGCGCATGCCATCGTAGCGCGCAAGATTCGTCGAGGCTTCCGCGGGCATCAAAATGTAATACACCGCCAAGGAGTATGGCATGTGCGGTAAATCGATCGGCACAATTTCATATCCCAGAGTCTTCAGTCGTGTTTGTGCATCTTGAAATCGGACGAGAGCATCAGGGTCGATCCCTTTTTTAAGAAAGTCCACGGGCACCCCAATTCGCCTAGTTGTGCGAGCAGGTGCACCGTATCGGTCGTTAGGTAGCGAAGTGCTATCCATCGGATCATGCTGATTGAGGGCACGGAAAAGAATCTCAACATCTTCGACTGTTTTACCGATAGGGCCAATGACATCGAGCGACGATGCCATCGCAATCAATCCATGGCGTGAGATGCTGCCGTACGTTGGCTTGAGACCCACAACCCCGCACAGCGCTGCTGGTTGGCGCACCGAACCACCGGTGTCCGAGCCTAGCGCGACAAGCGCCATATGTGCCGCGACAGCAGCCGCAGAACCTCCCGAGCTTCCACCTGGCACACGCTCGAGGTCATGGGGATTTTTTGTCGGCCCATACACCGAACTCTCCGTTGAGCTTCCCATTGCGGCATCGTCCATATTGGTCCGACCAAGAAGGACCGCACCCGCAGATCGAAGGAGTGCCGTGGCCGTAGCATCGTACGTGGCTCTGTGGTTGCGAAGAATATTCGAAGCAGCCGAGGCAATCTCACCCTCAACAAGAATGTTGTCCTTAAGAGCTATCGGAATTCCTGCGAGCGGCGAAAGCTTTTTTTCGAGATCAATACGGGAGCTATTTTTGAGGGTGCTGTCCACCTCTTCAGCTGATCTTCGGGCAGACTCATACAGCTCAACATAGGCGTGAATATCACCGTCGCGCCGAGTAATCTCAGCATGGTACGCATCAAAAAGCTCTCCGGCGGAAAAAAGGCGGTTTTTTAGACCGTCGTGAGCCTTTTTAATTGAAAGTGTCGAGAGGTCGATACTCATTTTTCCAGAATCTTTTTCACTGCAATATATGATCCTTCCCGGTCGGGTGCCTGCGACAAAATCGACTCACTAAATCGCCCTTTTTCATAGGCATCTGTATCCGAGCGCATCACATTGCGAAGGTCACTATCCGCGAGCACCTCGGCAGGTCCAGCACCAACAGCTTCAAGCTCAGACACGTATCCAAGAATGCTCGAAAGATCTTTTTTAATTTTTGCCATCTCCTCAGCACGAATAGCCACTCTGGCCAAACGCGAAAGATGTGCGATATCAATTTCCATCTGTTCGATACTACCTTATTTAATCAGTTTACGAAACTCCTCCTCCGAGAGGATCGGCACCCCGAGCTCGCGGGCTTTTTCGTATTTTGAGCCAGGCTCTTCTCCCGCAACGACATAGCTTGTCTTCTGAGATACCGAGCCAGACACCTTCCCGCCTTGCTCCTTGATCGCCTTTTCTGCCTCGTCGCGAGCAAGGCCCGCAAGCGTACCGGTAAGCACAAACGTTTTCCCTACAAACGCACCTCCCTTCTTTTGCACAAACGCTGCAGGCTTCACGTGGGCAAGCAGCTCCTTCAACATCTGTATATGCTCGGGCTTTTTGAACCATGCCGCGAGCGACTTCGCCACCACTTCGCCAATCCCCGAAACACGGAGCAGATCATCTTCGGAGGCAGACATCACCGCTTCGATCGTCCCAAACGCACGGGCAAGATCTTCTGCGGTTCCTTCGCCCACTTCACGAATACCGAGTGCAAAAATAAAGTTTGGGAGCGGCACCGTACGTCGATCGCGGATACTCGCGAGAAGATTTTCTATCGATTTTTGAGCAAAGTGGGGCAACCCGGCGAGATCACCCTCCTTGATCTCAAAAAAATCAGGCGGAGTGTCGACGATCCCCTCTTCTATCAGGAGATCTACGATCTTCGGTCCCAGATGCTCAATATCAAACGCTTTTTTGGAAACAAAATGATGAAGCGACCGTGATTTTTGAGCATAACAGTCTGGGTTGGTGCACCGATAAGCAGAAACACCCGCTGCGCGCGTGATCATGCTTCCACATACAGGACATGTTTTGGGAAATACAAACGGCTTCGATCCCCTAGGCCGAAGCTCGGTAAGCACCCGCACCACATCAGGAATTACATCTCCCGCTTTCTGCAAAATAACCGTATCGTGCGCACGCACGTCGAGGCGCTTGATCTCATCCTCATTATGAAGCGTTGCACGCGACACGGTAGAACCCGCAACGAGCACAGGCCGGAGATGGGCCACCGGAGTGAGAACACCCGTGCGCCCCACCTGCAGCTCTATCTTCTCAACCACGGTTGTCACCTGCTCGGCCGGAAACTTAAACGCAATGGAGAAACGAGGAGATTTGCCGGTATACCCAAGAAGCTCCTGGTATCTGCGTTCATTCACTTTTACCGCAACACCATCAATCCAGTACGGTTCCGACTCTTTTTTCTTCTGCCACTCCTGCCAATAGCGTATGACCTCTTCGATTGTCCGCGCCTCTTTCGCATATTTATTCACCTTAAAACCAAGCTCTCGCAAACGAGCGAGCTCCTCTCCTTGGGTCGGCGGAAGCGGAAATGAGGCAGCTCCCAGGTCGTACAAAAAGCTATCCAAGTGTCGCTCGGCTACGAGTTTTGGATCGAGCTGACGAATCGTACCCGCGGCAACGTTGCGAGGGTTAGCGTATTTCGGCAACCCTTTTTTATCTTGAATGCGATTGAGCGCCTGAAAGGCATTTTTACTCATCCACACCTCACCCTCTACAATAACGTCGACCTTCTCCTCGAGGGTAAGCGGGATCGACTCGATAGTGCGCACGTTTGCCGTGACATTCTCCCCCACTTTTCCGTTGCCCCGCGTGGCAGCCGTTTTGAGTGCACCTTTTTCGTACGTGAGCACGATCTTAAATCCATCTATCTTGAGCTCGCACACATACGTAGGCTTTGGATCAGCTATACCAGCTCTACGCAAAAAATTCTTAACCCGCAGATCAAATGCGCGCATATCATCGGGAGAAAAAGCATCATCAAACGACCACTGTGGCACCTCGTGCTGTACTTTCTCGAACTTTGGAAGCGGCTCACCTCCGACGCGCTGGCTTGGAGAGTCAGGAGTTACGAGGTCGGGAAACTGAGATTCGATATCCTTGAGCTCTTTTTTGAGCGAATCAAGCGCCTCATCTGATATCTCTTGTGTATCGAGCACGTGATACAGATAGCGATGGTGATTGATCGCTTTTCGGAGCTTTTCGAGTCGTTCTTTGGCTTCTTTTCGGTTCATGAGTGGATGCAGCTACACGCCCCAGTGGCCAGTTGTTCGTAAAATCTGTGAAGGCGAGGCGACGAGGAGTAAAAGACTGAGATGTTACGGTACATTGAAGTTTTTTACGACGAAGTCAACGACGCATGCGCAGATTTTACGGGCAACTGGAAGCGCCGCAGTACTTTTGGACAAGTGTTCTTTCGACGCGTCTCGTCGATGCCGCATCACACACGCTATAGCCTTGCGAATCGATCTCGGTTGTAATTTCACCCGGCTCTACCACCCCGTTAGCGTTGTCCGTCCACGTTTTCTTTACGTTCACCTGGACGCATGCCGTGCGGAGTTTTTGCGCTGGGGTAAGCGCTCCTACATTTTCATCTATATAGATAAAGTCCGACGTCGCCAGAGCAGTCAGCGGAAGAGCGGCACTCCACACCGGAGTCGGCGGAGCGTATGAGATGAAATTAACCCCGAGTGGCTGGCCATAGCAGGAGATGAGATTTGAGGTGGGAGCAGAGTAAGGGGCATAAACGGTACCCGGAACCGGAAAGGGGTTTTCGGGGAAGATAGCTTGGCCAGCCGTGTTTGGTGCACCGCGCTCAACATCATCGTGGTGAAGATCCCAGTAGAGCACGCACTCCACTCCTGCATCTGCCGCATAAAAGGCACGCACCGAGTCGTTTTGTGTCAACGACAAAAGCTGCTCCTTGTATGCAACATTTGCAAGGGCGAGGCCAATCGCAAGCACGATGCTCGAGATGAGAACCGAGATAAGGAGAACTACTCCCTGCTTTTTATTGCCTAGTGAAGTGAGCGTCGCGAAAGTGTACTCACTTTCATGACCAAACGAGCGACGGCAAAAAAGGTGAATACCCCGTCGGCTTTGCCGCGGACCCGCGTAGTGCGTACTCGCACACTGGGGCCGGGGGCTTGCTACGGGGTTAATACCCTTTTTATTCTTTACCTTGAACATATTAATTTCTTAAAAGAGCGCTACGCAAAATATATGAGCGTGCCGGAGCGTTGGCGCGCTCAGGCGGCCACGACACCGTGACCGTAAGCCACAGCTCATGATCAGCCGCAGACGAAACCTGCTTAAGCGTAAAGGTGCGCGTGAAGACAGTTGGTGAACAGTCCCCGGGAGGGCACCCTGTCTGATAAAAAAGTCCGGCGGACGTGCTTCGAGCAAGAGGCGTGCACGAGCTTCCACAGGTCGCCACCGTCCTATTCACTGAGTCCACCGTGCACACGGCAGTGCTCGGCGCTCCTGCGAGTGTCACACATGAGCTAAACGTAGGGCTGCTGGTCGGCCACCGGCCTCCTGGTACGGAGCTGTTCAAAAGATCGTTGTCACGCAAGTTGCGAATTGCTTCGACCCCTTCCTGTGCAAGAAATGTAGCGGTAGCGCTATTTTGAATATAAACAGAATTTGATACGTTGCGTGCAGCAACTGAGAGCGGGCCAACAACACCAATAAGGAGTATCGTGAGCGCCACCAGTGTTTCAACCAAAGTAAATCCCGCGCGTGAAGATCTTGGAGCTTGAAACCTGTAGCTTGAAACTTTTGATGCCGAATCGCCTTTGGCGACTCGGCCAAGCTTCAAGATATAGGTTTCAAGTTTCAAGAATGTCATGGCTAGTTTTCCAAAACGCGCTGAGAGAGCGTGGTTTGAAGCGTAAAAATAGTGGCGTCACCAGCCGCGGCCTTAGCAGAGTTTGCCGCGACAACCTTTCCCTCCACAACAATAAGGACACGCGGCTGCAGTTGGTTGTCTTTCAGAACACTGTTGTCGGCAAAGAAGGTAAGCTTTGTGATCTCCACGTCTGGCGCTGTCAGATCATAAAAAGAGGGGGTGCACGCACCCTGACATGACCCTGCCTGAATTCTTTTTGTGGCGGTATTGAGCTTGTACTCAACATGAGTCGAGCCGTCTGCCGCAAGAAAACCGAAAGAGTTGGCGCCACTCGAGCACGCCTTCGGATCTGTTATCGGTGGAGGCGTAGCCGAGCCGGATGTCACGTCACAGTGGTAGCTGGTCCCCACTTTTATTTTGCGTGACATCGTCTCAAGCGCAAAGTGTACGTTGTCCACAACCGCTCGCTTAGCGGCGGCGGATCGCGCCAGATTACCCACAGCAATAACTGAAGAGATGGCAAACGTCGACACGACAGAAAAAAGAGTCATCGCAACAAGAAACTCCGGCAGGGTAAAACCCGCTCTACCACATGAATCATGAAGCATAAAACATGAAGCAGGGCCTTTTTGCCTGCGGCAAAAAGGCTTCCCTGGATGATTCATGTTTCGTGTTTTATGGTTCATGAACTTACTTAACATAGATCTGTCCTGGGAGTGTCACATGTACCTCCCTTTTAAGCGACCCGTCAACATTTGCAAGAACAACGACCGCTTCTACAAAGGGTGTTCCCGAAGTCGACGCAATACCATTCACATTCATATCCGGCTCGGGGCGGCGGAACACCACATCGAGCGATGTTACGAGAGGCCCCGTACCGCTTGCGATACACCCAGGCAAAGCAGCTATCTGCGCTTGGGTCGCTGCACACAGGCGCAAAATACGCACCGAAGATGGAAGCGTGCCCGTGCCCGCAGGAGGAGTGTCATTTGGGTTAGTCGGCGGGAGCGTATAGAGAAAATCCCCTGGTGGCACCGGAGCTACGTTTACGGGCGCAGTGTCAGCAAAAAGCACGTATCCTTGGGCTTCCTGCGGCGTAGCTGTACTAAAATGTATCCCGTATGAGACCGATACGCTCGGCGCCCCAACACGCTGCACTGCACCAAGAGCATACTGCTGCGCCTGGCGCACTGAGAGCGCCACATCGTTTGCCACGAGCCCAAGAGTAAGCTGACTGTTTAGCTTTGGATAGTTTGCAAGAACGACCGATGTTAAAACCAGAAAGATGGAAACTACCACCATCATCTCGATCAAGGTGAAGCCCGCACGTTTAATGCTATCCATTTTGCGATTCGCGATTTTCACCATAACGGCACGTAATAGAGATAGGAAACAAGGGTACCCAACACCAGAAACGGCGCAAACGGGATCACTGTCCCAACCCCTGTCTCATGTGTGCCTTTTTTATTCTTCCGTGAAATGCGGCGAACTGCCTGCACGAGAAGCATAAGCACCCCAATAGCTGCGCCGAACCAGAAGCCAAAAATCACCGCATTGACATTGCGCGGAAACGGGAGAAAAAGCCCCATCCCGAGAACAAGCTTTGCGTCCCCAAAACCCATCCAACGCCCTCCCGAGACGGCCCACAATAAAACAAAGAAGAGGGCGAGCCCGAGCGCTGATGCAAGGTCAGGTAAAAATGCTGCGCGCGCCACAAATGAGACAGCACCGAGAAAAATGAAGGCGTACACGAGACCATCAGGGATGATGAAGTGCCGGTAGTCGTACACAGCGATAACAAGCAGGATTGAAAATACGAGCCAGGAGAACGCGACCGCATACGGGTCCGCACTCTGGTGCGCGAGCAGTGCAAAGAGCAGACCGCTTGCGAGCTCGACCAAGGGATACTGAGTCGAGATGGAGGAGAGGCATCTCCTGCATCGGCCACCCTGAAAGAGAAAAGAGAAGACAGGAATAAGCTCATACCATGCAAGTGTCCGAACACACGAGAAGCACTCGGACCTTCCCCCTATCCCCTTTCCGGTGTTGTAGCGAAAGATCACCACATTGAGAAAGCTTCCGACGATTGTGCCAAACAGAAAAAAGACGATATCGAGCACCGAAATCATACATATATTGTAGCACGACCTTTTCAAAGAAAACGCCAAAATCTCCCCGTGTACTTAGTCTAAAACAAAAGCCCGCTCTTGGAGCGGGCTTTTGTTTTAGACTATACGAGAGAACCTATCTGCACTTCACCGCTCCACTAGCCGCACTTACGATACCCGTAGTGAGCGTATTGCCTGCAAAGCCGTTGCTATCAACACAGTACGTTTCTGTAGCAATGTTGTTCTGGAGCCTAACAAATGTTACGTATGTCGCGCCACTAATACCAACTGAGCAGGTTGCTGGATTTCCTCCCTGAGCTGCAGCTGCAGTAACAAGCTTCGCTACATCCGCGTCAAGACACGCGCCTGTAAAGGCAGGACTGACCGCACCCGTCGCAGATACTGTTCCCAAGCCTGGGGCACCATACGAACCATTACCTGTGCCTCCATAAAACACCTCAGCTGCTGTGCGAACGGAGCTGAGTGAGCCCTGTGCGCTCGTGTCCTTTGCCTTCGATCGCGTTGTCGAGAGCGATGCGAGCACAATCGAGGAAAGGATTCCGATGATTGCGATCACAACGAGAAGCTCGATGAGCGTAAAACCTTTTGTAAACCGATTTGTTCGTGACATAAATTACCTGCTACTAATAATTTTTAAATCTTACGTACTGATACTCTCTATGCTATCACATCCTATGGAATGATGTCATAGCAGTTATCAACTGCGCCTGCTGCGCCGACTGCCGGAGCAGTTGCGGAATATGCACATCCGCCTGATGAAGGGTGCCCTTCGAAGTCACCCGACACCGCTGGCACCGCTGTTCCGCCAGCACGCCATAGTGCGTTTGCACCTTTGGTGGTAGCAAGCTCCATGGTCGCTCCCAGATGATATTTCTGGCACGCCTGTATGCATACATACGAGTAGGCAGCTCCCTGAGGATTGTTTGGAATTTCGGTAATAATATTTGGAGTTTGACCGAGAAGGTTGCCCAACCCAGCTGGGTAAACACCGTTGCGCAATTGATATATCTCAAGAGCTTTCTGAATCTCGGCCATATGGCGAAATCGCTGTGCATCGCGTGTGCGCGGGCGCGTATTGGTAAGAGCGGCAAGGACGATGGCCCCCAAGATACCGATAAGCCCGATTACTACAAGGAGCTCGATCAAGGTGAACCCTCTATTTTTTTGAAAGATCTGTTTCATGATTTAAATTCCTGACGTTACGCTATAAATCGGACCGAGCACTGACACAAGGAGGAAACCTACTCCCAAACCGAGCGTTACGATCATCACTGGCTCGATCAAGCTTACGATACCATCGATCGCACTATCAACCTCTCGCTTGTAGAAGCGAGCAATCGTTTTAAGCACGTATCCAAGCTTGCCTGTCTCTTCACCGATCCTTGTCATCTGCACGACAATTGCCGGCATCTGAGAAAACCGGGAGAAAGCATTCGAGAGTGGGTAGCCTGCCTTTACCATCTCCATCGACTGCAGGAGGATATCTTTGTACACCTCGCTATCTACCACCGATGCTGATATCTCGAGCGCACGAAGCATCGAGATGCCGGAAGAAAGCATGGTATCCATGTTGTCGGAGATACGCGAAAGGTACAGCTTCCTGTAGAGCGAACCGACGTATGGCGTCGCGAGCTTTGCCTGAGAAAATGCATAGCGGCCAGCGGGTGTCTTGCCATACTGCCATGCCACGAAGCCCAAGATGACCAGAAGAATCAGAATAAATATCCCGTAGTCGAGGAGCGCAGCAGAAAGGCCGAGCACAATCTTGGTATAAAACGGAAGCTCTTGGCCTGTATCAGTGAGAATGGTCGAGAGCTTCGGAATCACCACGGTGAGCATCACCACCATTACGCCGATGAACGAGAGGATAACGAAAGCCGGATACGCGAGTGCACTGCGTACTTTTGTCGTAATTTCGTAGTTGCGCTCAAGGTAATCTGCAAGATACGAAAATGATTCAGACAGCTTTCCTGCTTCTTCACCTGCGCGCACCATGTTTACATAAAAAGGACTAAAAGCGTTTGGGTGCTTCGCCATCGAGTTTGAGATCGTCATACCGGTCTGGATATCATCCACCAGCTCGGAGAGGACATCACGCAGGTTTGCGGACTCACTTTCTGCAGCAAGAAGCTTGAAGATACTGAGCACCGATACCTTTGCCTCAAAAAGGGTAGCGAGCTGGCGCGACACAATAACCATGTCGCGGTTTGAGACACGCGTCGTAAAACGAATATTAGAAAAGAGGTTCGTGCGATTGATAGCCTCCTCAATGGAAATAATCGTAAATCCCCGACTCTGGAGCGTGGTGATCGCGGTATCTTGAGAGTTGGTATCGATGCTTCCCTCCTCGATCCGACCCTCTTTGGTTGTGACTTTATACGAGTACAGCATTCGAGTTTAGACCAATCTTTGCAACCCTTTTGGATTAAAGGAGTGGTGATGGGCATTTTCAAGCGTAATCTCTCCTCTCCGCACGAGCTCTGCGAGCGAATGGTTCATGTCGATCATCCCTTCGTTTGAGCCCGTTTCGATCATCACGTTTATTTCAGTCGTTCGCTTCTCTCGGATAAGGTTTGAAACCGCGGGTGTATTTATCAAAAGCTCATATGCAGGCACAAGCCCACCCGACACCCGAGGGATGAGGCGCTGCGAGAAGATACCCAGAAGTGAACCCGCGAGTTGAATGCGAATCTGATCTTGCTGCCCCGCAGGAAACGAGTCGATAATACGGTCGATCGTTTGCGCAGCGTTGTTTGTATGGAGCGTTGAAAAGATAAGGTGGCCCGTTTCCGCAGCAGTAACAGCCGTCGCAATGGTTTCCGGGTCGCGCATCTCCCCCACAAGGCCCACGTTTACATCCTGGCGAAACATCGAGCGGAGGGCAGCATGAAAACTTGTCGTATCAAAACGCACTTCGCGCTGATCGATAATCGATTTGTCAGGAGTAAAGAGATACTCGATAGGATCTTCGATCGTCACGATATGCTGAGCCCGGTCGCGATTGATACATTCGATCATCGCCGCAAGCGTGGTTGATTTTCCTTGCCCGACAGGCCCCACGACCATAAAAAAGCCTTGTGGCTTGAAACAAAAATCTCTGAGTATGGCGGGGAGATTGAGCTCCTCAATCGTTTTCAGGTGCTTTGGAATCGAGCGCAGAGCGGAGCCCACATACCCTTTCTGGAAAAATGCATTGCCTCGAAAACGATCTCCGTTCGCTGTCGAATAAGCAAAGTCCATCTCTTTGTTCTCGAGAAACTGCTTCTGGGCATCTGGCGAAAGAAGTGCGAGGGAGATACCCCGAGCGTCCTCAGGAGAAAGTACCGGCTCTCGCACAAGCGGAATGAGAGTTCCTGAAACTCGAATGGTGGGACTATGCTCTGCTGTGATATGCAGGTCGGACGCCCCTTCTTTGAGCGTTATCTCGACAAGCCGCTCTGCTGTTTTTTGATAATCAGTTGCCATGCAAATAAAAAGCTATCTCTTCGCGTGCTTCTCAACGATCTCCCCTACCTTTTTGGTCACTTCGGTCGGCGTGCAGCTCGCTTTAATAATGTAGCCGTCCACCCCAAGCGCCACCCCCTTGTCGATATCTTCTTTTTGTCCAAGGTTGGAGAGAACAATGAGCGAGCTATCTTTAGCAAGCTTGCGTTTTTTGATCTCCGTGAGCAGCTCAAAGCCATCCATTCCTGGCATTACGATATCAAGCATTACAATATCTGGAGCAGCCTCATCCTTCGAAAGACGCTCGAGCGCTTCTTGAGCATTAGGGGCAGTCGCAACCGTATATCCCGTCTCGGTAAACTTCATCGCATACATGTCGAGCAGAAATTTATCGTCGTCAACGATAAGGATGGAATGTTTTTTCGGAGTGTCCATGGAGCGGATATTATTCTTGTTCTATATAGTACACCATTTGACGCTCTAGAGTGGATTAGAAATCCCCAGATTCGAGGCGTCGAGGAGAGATAAAGCCAAGCTGTAGAGACCTACAGCTTGGCTTTTCTTGACGACGACAACGAAGAAGGTGGGGATTTTAAACATCTCTAGAGCCTGTTGACTTCCTCAAATGGGACTATCCCCTTAAACGCCTTCAACATCGCATCCTCCTTCATCGTGAGCATCCCCTTTGCGCGAGCAGTTTTATAAATCTCCTGCTCCGTCGGATTTTTGAGAATGACCGTCTGAAGATCTTTATCGATAGGAAGCATCTCAAATACGGCTAGTCGGCCTTTTGTACCAGAAGAGCATGTCGGCGAAGGGATCGCACGATACACCTCCTTTGGATATTCGATCTCCTTCTGAAACTCAAGCGGCAGATCAGCAAACTCTTTTTCGAGAATAAGCTTTGTTGCCCCCTCCACCGCAAGAGGCGACTTCGAATCTTCGCACAACACGCGCACAAGGCGCTGGCCGATCGCGAGAATAAGTGTTGGAGCAATAAGATAGGGATCAACACCCATATCAATAAGTCGGGGGATAACGCCAATAGCGTTGTTGGTGTGGAGCGTCGAAAACACCAAGTGCCCCGTAAGCGCAGCCTGGATTGCGAGCTGAGCAGTCTCCTTGTCGCGAATCTCACCCACCATGATCACATCGGGGTCTTGGCGAAGGATAGAGCGAAGTCCGTTGGCAAATGTATATTCGATCTCTGGCCGCACCGAAGACTGGTTTACTCCAGCAATGTTGTACTCCACCGGGTCTTCAAGCGACACAATGTTCTCGCCCTCTCGGTCGAGCTCGGTAAGCATGGAGTAGAGGGTTGTCGATTTTCCTGATCCAGTCGGACCCGTAATGAGAATGAGGCCATAAGGCGCAGCAAGCGCATCGCGAATAGCTTTGAGATTTTTTGCCGTAAGGCCGATCTGGTCGAGCTTTTTCACCCCCTTATCTTGGTCGAGAATACGGATCACCACCTTCTCTCCAAAAAAGGTCGGCAAAGTGGAGACGCGAAAATCTACTCGACGACCACCAATAGTGGCAGAGAAGCGTCCGTCTTGCGGTTTTCGCTTTTCATCAAGCTTCATGTTGGTAAGAATCTTGATGCGCGCCACCACCGCCTCATGCACACTTATCGGAAGCGAAAGGCTTGTATAGAGAACCCCATCGACACGAAATCGGACACGAACGCGCTCGCCAATCGGCTCAATGTGCACATCAGAGGCGTTGCCCTCAGTCGCGTGCTGGATGATTACCGCAACAATCTTCGTAATAGGCGCCTCCTCTGTAATCGACGCCTTTTCACCGCCTTTAATAGCCCCACCCACCTCCTTTTCAAGCTCAGACGCCGCAGCCTCCTGCTTTGTTGAACCCGCAGCTTCTGGCACAGCAGCTCCTTGCGTAGAGTTCGGAAGATCTCCTATCGCCGAGCCGAGCTGTCCAAGCGCTTTTCCCACCTGACTTGAAAGTCCCTTGAACTGCTTTAACACTTCCGTGAAATCTTCTTCTGAAATAAGAAAAAAGGTGTACGGAAGACCAATCTGCGATGCGATAAACGCAACCGCATCACGGCCTTCAATATTGTCCTGATCTACGATACCTACTTCGAGAACACCGTCTTTGAGCCCAAGCGGAACAAATCGATAATGAACGACCGACTCTTCGGGAATAAGCTTAAGAACCTCAAAAGGAATTTGATACCCCTTGAGATCTCGTTTTGGGATTCTGGTAGTAGAAGGTTCTGCCATTTGTAAACATAATCTAGCGGTCGAGAGAGGATTCTGAAGCGGAAGGTGCAACACCAAACGGAAGGAACGGATTGCTATTGCGCACCGGCTGTGGAGTCAGAGGCACCCCAAAGTCAACAAGCTGAGTAAAGGCAGGGTTGGTAAAAATGCTGGTGTCTATCGAGATAGTACGGAGCCCTGCAACAATCGAAAGAAAGTCGCTCGACTCTTTGGAGATAGCTCCTCCTGCGCCAAGCGCCCCCGTTTGGGTAACTGACGATGAAGAGTCGCCCCCTCCAAAGCCAAACAGATATGCCGCTCCTCCGAGAAGAGCGAGCGCGACGATGGCAATGATGATGATATTTTTCTTCGGCATAGGAGTGTGGTCGACTTAAAGAGTATGTTTAAGACTTGCGCCAGTAAGTGCGCAACTTAATCGCATAGTCATTCTGATCTTTGTCACCCGCCTTAAACTTCAGATCAACGATATCCACAACGCGCAAGCTTCGATCGAGGTCTGCGAGAAAACGTTTGAGGTTTTGGTACGAACCGCGAACACCGAAAGCAAGGGTGACGCTCGAGTATCGCTTTCCATCAGGGCCGATCGGTGCGTTATCTTTGAGCGCCGACTCATTGCCCACCTCAGCATCACGCAAGCTCATGCCGTAGCGGCCTGCGATAGTATCCACATCGATAATAAGACGCACGTTGTCCACTTGATCAGGAATCGCTTTGTCGAGGCGAGCACGATCGTTGGGATCGATGGCGTTGTACTGCTTGAGGAGGCCGTCACGCACCGTTGCAAGCTCGGATGCGCTCGAGAGCACCTGCTCGAAGCTCGCATTGTCGGTCTTGATAAAAGCGATCTCATCCATGAGCGGCTGAGTAAAACCGAAAAAGAGTCCGGCTGCAATCGCTATTAGCAAAAATGGGATAAGGAATCGGCTCATTGTTCTATTGTTTCTTCTGTGGAGCTATTTTCCGCGGACTCAGCTCCCGCCGGCTCTGCTACAGCTGGCACCCCAGCAGAGGCCCCAGCAAGCACCGGCACCACAAGGAGTGAAGGGTCGACAGTTGCCGACATCAAAAACTGCACCCTACCTTTGTCATCAAGCCGAAGCTCGGAAAATACAATATTCTTGAATTTTCCTGTCTTGCTAAAGGAGTCTGACTGGAGAGCGATAGCCGCGTAGCCGTTTGAGTCGCCGGTAAGACGAATCTCCGGAGCTCTTCCGTCCTGTACTGCGTAGTCGAACGAGCGAAAGCGAACCGCCTGCAAAGTAGACGCTTCGAGAAGAGCGAAGAGCGGTGTAAGGCTCGTATGCTGACCAAGAAGCTCCTTGAGCGAAACGATCTTTGCATCGATACGGGACAGCTCTTCGAGTGTTCCCGGCTCAAACTTGCTTTTAGCAATCTCGATCGATCCTTTAAGCGACTCCGCTTGCCCAAGCAGAGTAAATTTATAGAGATACTGCCCACCGAAAAGGAGCACTGATGCTACGAATACAATTACGGAAAGAATAATAAGCAAGCCAAACCGCCGCTTTTTTGTAGGGACAGCAGGAGTAAAACTTTTTCTCGTACCAAACGAATCTGAAGATGAAGGAACAAATGGCTCCATTGCTCTTTTAGTGTATCACGCAAGGAAAAGAAAGCGTGTCAAAAAGATGTGGATTGAGGACAACCGTGACCCCGGTTCGCTGTTAGGAAGAGATAGGTATATCGAGAATCGTCTTGTAAGGTCCAGATTCGAGGCTTTATTGGGAATACCTGGAGCAATAAAGAGCCGTAAGGAGCGAAGGCGACTGAGGCGGGGCCGAGAGATTTTCTACCAAGAAAATACTCGTGGCTCGAGGAGAGATAAAGCCAAGCTGTAGCTAACTTACTGCGAGGCTTTTCTCGACGATGGCAACGAAGAAGGTGGACCTTACAAGACGATTCTATTTTGAGTCTTGAAGACGGCGAAGAGCAAGGCCCACTGCAACCGCAAATTCAGGACCTGCCCGCGAAAGTACCTGCTCAAGAAATGCTGGAGTTTCTGTCTTCGTAAAAGGGGTGCCGAGATGCGCATCTACGCCAAAACGCTTCTTGGCCTCTTCTGCAAGACCTGGCAAAAGTGCTCCTCCGCCGACAAGGTACACCTTTCCAATCGAGCGCTGATATTTTTTCTGATAGCTTGAAATAACCTGACTTGCCTCGTAAAAAAGAAACTCGAGAATCGATCCAATGACATCGCTTGAGCCGATCACGCCTGGCGTGCGCTTTTTCTCTTCCGCCTCATCAAACGTGATCCCAAGCGATTTCGAGAGTGCAAGCGTGATATCCTGCCCACCTTTTGATACAACATGCGAAATGCGCACGATTCCATAGTCAACGATAATGATCTTGGTACTCGCCGCACCGATATCAAGAAGGAGCGTAGGAGTAAGCTCATCGCCCATGACAGAGCGAACAGCACTAAAGCTTTCTATCTCGAACAGCCCGCTTTCAAACGCAGCATCTGCAACAATTGATTTTACGCGATCAAGCATCGCGTTATGGATCGCCACCAAAAGCACCTCGCTCGTTTTCGCTTTTTTATCTTCTTCGGGAGTTTTTTCAGCTGAAAGAGAATCGTCAAAACCGTTCTGACGCTTTGGGATTACCCACCAGTCGAGTGTTACCTCAGATACGGGCACGGGGATATATTTACGTGCCTCGAGAGGGATCATCTGAGCAAGATTCGCATCTGGAGGGAGCGGAATATCCACAAGCGAAACAAGGCTTGCTTGGAGCGGCACAGAGAGGGCCGCTTTGCGCGCTGTCACATTCGCCTCTTTGCACACATCCTTGAGGGCAGTTGCGACAACATCCGGCGGAAGATTGGTGGCCTGCCCTATCGAAAGCTGTGCATACGGGCCAAGCGCCACCTCTCCATACGTCTCAAGCACGGCTTTGCCTTTTTTCTTTTTGAGCTGCACCACCTTTATACTCGAGGCGCCAAGGTCAACACCAAGGACGCTTTCACCATCTTTTTGAAAAAAACCAGAGAGAAAAGAGAGCGGGTTTGCCATACAACGAAAGTTTCCCCCAGTATATCATGAGAGCATGGTACGAAATCTACTCAGAAAGAGCCTGGAAACTGTTTTGGAGGTACTCTTCCCGCTTTCATGTGCTCTCTGTGGCAAAAAAGAGGGCCTGGCTCTGTGCGTCGAGTGCGGCGTAGCGCTTGTCCGCACGAGGTGGTCAGAGGATCAGCTGTTCTCTTTTTTCTCGTATCAAAACTCGGACGTGCAAAAGCTTGTCCACGCGCTCAAGTACGAAAAGTATCAAGCAGTCGGAAAGCGTTTGGGTGAGCTCGTCGAAGAAGAGCTCACGGAAACACTCTTTGAAACAGGCCAGGGCTACTCAGAAGGAGAGCCTATCATTCTGCTCCCGATACCTCTCTCACACTCCCGCCTCCGAGATCGGGGGTTCAATCAGTCGCTTCGGATAGCAGAAGGAGTTTCAGAGACAAACCCATCGACCTATAGAGTAGAGTCGAAAGTCCTTTATAAAATAAAGGACACGGAAAGCCAAGTTTCAGTAAAAGACAAGCAAGCGCGTCTTCAAAACCTTAAAGGGACCTTTACTGTCCGCAACAAAGAGAAGCTCGCGGGAAAGGTTGTCATCATAATCGATGACGTATCCACCACAGGGGCCACAATGCAGGAAGCCTTTCGAGCGGTAAGCGAAGGCGCGCCTGCCAAAATAGTAGGCGTGACCTTTGCCCACTAAGCTACCCTTCGATCCTCACATGAACACCATTTTCGATCTTGAACTTTCGCTTCTTGTTCTTTGCGATCTTTTGCACGATCTCCTTTTCAAGGTCAACACCGAGCATCTGTGCAAGCGACACGAGGTAGATAAATACATCGGCAAGCTCCTCCCCTACATCCGGTAGCTTTTTAACATATGCGTTAAACGCCTCGGAAAGCTCACCGTGAGTGAGACTAAACTCAAGGCCTACATCCGTCGTATTAAACTTCTTCTCGAGCTTGTTGCTCCAGATCTGTTTTTGTACTTTTTTAAAATCGAGCATATTTTTTAGGTAGTTTGCTTGCTTACCTTTCTTGCTTCATACGGAGGAGGTGAGATTCGAACTCACGGAACTCTTGCGAGCTCGGCAGTTTAGTAAACTGCTACCTTAAACCACTCGGTCACTCCTCCCCAGGACCACCGTATCAAACTGTTTGAAAAAGCACCATGAGTACAGTATAGTAAAACCTCATTGGAGGCGTGTCAGAGTGGTCGAATGTGCCCCCTTGCTAAGGGGGTAGGGTCTTAAAGCCCTCGGAGGTTCGAATCCTCCCGCCTCCGTAATGATCCAAACAAAAGCGTTTTTATAGCTTTTTTTGGGTAATCATTACGATGAGGCGGGAGGATTCGAAAGCCGGAGCGCGGCGGCGCGAGGCGGGGTCGCAAAATTTTTCACGAGAAAAATATTTGTGACCGAATCCCAAGGAAGCCTCCGTTTTAGCAAAAAATCCTGAAATCATGAACAAAGCACTTGTGGCAGTTATAGCGATTCTTGTCATCCTCGGTGGTGTAGCACTCTGGCAGCGACCAACCAGCTCAACAGCTCTCGATCTTTCAGACCCCGAGGCAGCTAAAAAAGCTGGCCTTGATATAACCAACCTCGAACAGGCGACCTCGACCTCTGGACTTCCTGAAGTACAGATCGACACCACAACAGGCCGCTAGGAAGCTTCGCAACCATTCTGATGCTCAAAATCAACGACAAACTGCCTGCATTCGAAGCACGAGCATTCGTAAACGGAAAAGAGAAGACGCTCAAGATCCCTGCGGATTTTAAGGGCAAATGGCTCGCCTTTGTGTTCTACCCTGCAGACTTTACGTTTGTGTGCCCTACAGAGCTCGAAGACCTCGCTGACCACTATGCCGCATTCAAGAAAGAGGGTGCTGAGATTTTTTCGGTATCGACTGACACTGTTTTTGTGCACAAAGCGTGGCATGACCACTCGGAGGCAATCAAAAAAGTAGAATACCCAATGCTTGCCGACCCAAGTGGAGCTATCTGCAAGATGTTCGGCACGTACATAGAAAATCCAGCGGACGAAGACGCCGGTCTCTCACTCCGCGGATCGTTTCTCGTAGACCCGGATGGCCATGTAAAAACGATTGAGATTCACGCAAATGGCATCGGCCGCTCGGCAGCAGAGCTTCTCCGCAAGCTCCAAGCAGCGAAATTCGTAAAGGAGCACAAAGGCCAGGTGTGCCCCGCAAACTGGAAACCAGGAGAAAAGACCCTGAAGCCCGGTATGGATCTGGTAGGAAAAATCTAAACAAAAAGAACCGCCCTCCGGGCGGTTCTTTTTGTTTAACGCAAACTGCTCAAACCTTATATACTGAAACCATGTTAAAGAAACCTCTTTTTTGGGTACTTCTAATGCTCTCTGGGGCTTTGTTGCCCTACCTTGTAGCCATCATCAAATGCTACAACGTCCACCCATGCATCGCTCGAAGTGGCGACTACACGCTTATGTTTACTCTTTACAGCATCGCCTTTATTGGCCTCGTTGGCACGATCATCACCACGATACGCAGCCTCCTTCGCAAAAAAGATCGGTAAGGTAAGCTTATCCGATGCACCCTTCCGACCCTCTTTCCAAACATTTCCCCCGCCTCAACCCGATTCAGAAAAAAGCGCTTGAGAAGATGGGTCTTGAAACAGTTCGCGACCTTCTCTTCACTTTTCCCTCTCGCTATGGCGAAAAGATCGAGACGAGGCGCATCGCCGACCTCGCAAAAGGCGACACCGCGAGCATTATCGGGCGCGTCTCAAAAGTAAAGACTGGGAAGGCGTTTAAAAAGCGCTTCCCTATTGGCGAGATGATCATCACCGACGACTCGGGCTCGATCAAGGCATTTTGGTACCACCAGGTGTACCTCGCAAAAAAGGTACCCGAGGGCGAGCTCGCGCGCATCTCGGGCCCGGTGAGCCAGCGTAAAGCAAAAGAGGGCTCAGAGTTCCCCGGCGAGCTCTACTTTTCAAACCCCGAGATCGAGGCGGTCAGCGGACCCGAAGTGGCCACCGCTGGCTCGCTCTTTGGCGATGGGAAAGAGTTTCAGATCCCTGTCTATCCAGAAACGCGAGGGCTTTCCTCAAGCTGGTTTCACCATGCCATAGACCGTGTGCTCCGTGGCCGCGCTCACGAAGCGCTCGAAGACCCACTCCCTCCTCATATCCTCAAAAAATATCACCTTCCTTCTCTCGCGACGGCCCTCATCTGGATCCATGCTCCCCAATCGCCCGAAAATGCCGAAGTGGCCCGCAAACGATTCTCTTTCGAAGAGATTTTTAGCATCCAGCTTGCCCGACAAAAAGATCGCCTGGCCTACCTCGACAACCCAAGCTTCACAATCAAAGCAACAGATGCCGTGCTCAACGACTTCCTTTCGCGACTGCCCTTTCCACTCACCAGCGCACAGAGGCGTGCCGTGGATGCGATAGCAAAAGATGTCAGAGGCGAGCGGCCGATGGCGAGGCTCCTCGAAGGAGATGTAGGCTCCGGCAAAACAGCGGTCGCGGCCGCAGTTTCATATCTCATCGTCCACGCATCTGCAAAAGGCCAACCTCTTCAAGTGGCATACATGGCTCCCACTGAAATATTGGCCCGCCAACAGTACGCCTCGTTTATTCAAAACTTCAAACACCTAGGCCTCCCCATTGGCCTCATCACTGGCGCAGGCGCGCAAAAGTTCCCATCGAAAATCTCCCCCGGTATGCCGACAGATGTCTCCCGCACTCAGATTCTCAAATGGGTGGCCTCTGGAGAGATGCCGATCGTTGTAGGCACACATGCGCTCATTCAAAAAACTGTCCAGTTTAAAAACCTCGCGCTCGTCGTGATCGACGAGCAGCATCGTTTTGGCCTTGCACAGCGCGCGCGGCTCGCAAAAAAGCACGAGCGTGTACCGCATCTCCTTTCGATGACCGCCACCCCGATTCCCCGCACACTCGCCCTCACTATCTATGGCGATCTCGATCTGTCAGTGCTCGACGAGCTTCCACCAGGAAGGAAACAGGTCCTCACGGAGATTGTTCCTCCCACAAAAAGAGACGCCACCTACGAAGCGATCCGCAAAGAGCTCAAAACTGGCCGCCAGCTTTTTGTGATCTGTCCTCGAGTCGCAGAGCCTGACCCAACAAAAGAGATGGCGCTTCTTGCGAAGTCGGCCACCGAAGAAGCAAAGCGCCTCAAAAAAGAGGTGTTCCGCGAGTTTGAAATAGGACTTGTTACCGGCAAGCAAAAGCCTGATGACAAAGAGCGCGCGATGCGCGACTTTGCATCAGGCAAAACACAGATTCTTGTAGCGACGTCCGTGATTGAAGTAGGTGTAAACATACCGAACGCAACGATGATTATCATTGAAGGATCGGAACGATTTGGCCTGGCACAGCTCCACCAGCTCCGCGGCCGTGTGGTGCGCTCCTCGCATCAGGCATACTGCTATCTGTTTACCGAAACAAAATCGCCGAAAAGCATGGAGCGCCTCAAAGCGCTCGCAACAGCAAAAAACGGCTTCGAGCTTGCTGAGCTCGACTTGGCCATGCGCGGCGCAGGAGAGCTCTCAGGTACGAAGCAGTGGGGTATCTCCGACCTTGGCATGGAAGCGATCAAGAATATAAAAATGGTGGAGGCGGCCCGCGCCGAAGCACAGGAGCTTGTTCGGAAAGATCCAGAGCTCAGTGGACACCCATTGTTGCGAGAAAAAATGGAAAAAGAGACGGGAGAAATCCATTTTGAGTAGAGGGCTCGCGCTTTTTGCCCTGAGAAGCGGCTTCGAAACCTAAAAGGAAATAGTCGCAATTGGCTTCTTCAAAATGGTCGCGGTTCCCGTGAGCACTTCGTGTCTCACGACCACTATTTTGAGAATCCGATGCTCCTTTTCCTTAAAAGTTTTCTGCAGATGCTTCTCAGGGCAAAAAGCGCTCGCTGACCGGAAACAGTTCGGGATATTTTATAAAAGAAAAAGCGCAGGTTGTTTTCACAACCTGCGCCGAGCGCGAGGATCTTTGCGATCCGCGCTATCTACTACATCACGAGGAGGAGAATCCCTCCCACGAGGAGCACCAGGCCGGCGACGACCACGATGATCGCCTTCCATTCGCCCTTGTCCTGCTGCGCCTGCACCGCTTCCCAAGCCTTGCTCTCGGGACCATTCGACTTGCTCATCTCAAACCTTCCTTGTTTCGCCTTGTTGGTTGTTGTC
>JAZKIQ010000006.1:0-20212 GCA_040384765.1 Patescibacteria group bacterium
AATAGCACCCGGAATACGAGCGCCACGATGGTGGTCATGCAGACCCCCACGAGCGCTTGGCCGATGCACTCTGCCGCGATCACGCGGGCAGGCATCGGCCGGAGCATCCATTGATTCTTCCTCATACCCGCCTCCTTAGCGCGGCACTGCGAGGAATCCAACGAGGAGGACGAAGGTCACCACGACCCCCACCCATCCGAACGTCTTGGAGGCCCTCCACTTCTCCTCGAGCTCCTTGAGCGTCGGGAAGCTGTGGACTGGGTACACGAGGTCGAAGTCATGCGACCCCGTCAAAGGCCACAACACCCAGAAGTGGTGAATCCCGTCGGAGATGATGCATCCCCAACCGATCCCCGCCGCAAGCTCGGCCCACGTCCCGAGGTAGCTGCCGACCATCGGCACCAACGTCATCGGGAACAGGTTCCGCACCAGGACGAGCAGGACCCCCACGTAGCCGTGGTGAATCCGAAGTCCGCACGTGCACTTCCCGATGAACCCGGTGTTCTGGGTCGACTTCTTCTTGAGGACGAACCTCGCGAAGAGACACGCCACCTCGAACCCGATCGCGAACAGTACGGCGACCAGAACGACTGTCTTCGAACCAAACAGAGTGACCACTGGCCACCCTCCTTTCGATCCGGCTTGAGCCGAATCAATCTGTATATGTCAAAAATCTTACCCTTATATAATAGCATACTTTTATTAAAAAGTCAACCCCGTTAGAGGTCTTCGCCTCTAACGGGGTCAAGCACAAAAACGCCAAAAGAGCCTTGTAGAACAAGGCTCTTTTGGCGTTAGCTATTTACGATACAGCGTGTTGAGCAAAGCTCTCGTCTTTGGGCCAAACTCCCCTGTGGCGTATCCAAACTGCTTTTCCTGAAAATTGGCGAGCGCGTCTTCCGTACAATCCCCAAAAGTACCTGAGAGCGGGCAGTCGCGAAGCGAGAGCGGATACGGTGGATACACTCCCTGATCTCGCAAAGCGTACTGAAGGGCAAGTACCTCAACCGATCCTTTCATCCCCTTCGCGAGCGATCCACTCCACTGATGCGGGAGTATCGTTGTATTTCTAGTCGATATTTTTTTGCTCGGGTTGAGGTACCTCTCAAGCGCATCGTATGTTTGGTAGGCAAGCTCCTTCAGCATTTTCGGACGTAGCGCCGGAAAGCGGATATGCGGATCGTAGATGTAGCCGTACTCCACCAGAAGCGAAGCGCCGTCGCGAGTGTCGTACTGCCCGATCGCAATAAGATCCTGGTCTTCCACAACCACCGCCGACTCAATAGGCAACGTACTTCCCGCTAAAAACTGTCCCAGTGATCGAGACACCTCTTCGCCCACAGTGCGTGAAAGCACAGCATTTCCATACTGGCGCTCGGGAATATAGATGGTGTAGCCCGTATATTTTCCTATCTCTGCAATGCCATGACAGCAGTAGTCGTTGAAGTGAACATGGAGGACAAGTGCGACGTCCGTTTCATTCGCATATTTGTTGATCGCGGTAAGGTAGGTGGCGGTATCCTGATCAGCAGTG
This sequence comes from Patescibacteria group bacterium, assembly GCA_040384765.1. GTDB lineage: Bacteria > Patescibacteriota > Minisyncoccia > Phycocordibacterales > JBBUBG01 > JAZKIQ01. The sequence goes on from JAZKIQ010000006.1 coordinate 1,535, forward strand.
TTGTGCTGTACGCCGTCGACGCTCTTCACGCTACCTGTGGCCACGGCCGCTTTCATCTTGGCCCGATGCTCTGCGCGCCACGCAAGGATCTCTCCCCCACTATCTTCTACATACTCCTTGAGCCAGTCTGCATACTCTCCATTCTTTTCCCGTGAGATCTGTACCGAGATTTTTGGATCTTTTGCGAGGTAGTCGCGCAGGTGATACGCAAGAGTGAGATTAAGCTCACCCTCCTTGTAGAGCGACTTCCCTTTGCCAAACTGGGTACCCCAGCGCACGGGGTCGTGGCCAGGCACGATGATCACCTTGAGATTGCCAGATATGTACTGGGCCCTGAGATCTGCCTCCGAAAACGGCGCAGCAAACGCAGCCGTGGGAACAAAAAACAGAAGTAAGCAGAGAAACTTTTTCACCTCCTGAGTATATCAATTGTGGACGTGCCTGGCTTCGATCCAGGGACCGCCGAGGTATAAGCTCGGTGCTCTACCAGCTGAGCTACACGTCCATTTATTTTTACTCTCACTCACTCCGGCTCGACAAGCTCGGTCAAGCCTTATACAGCAAACCTCATACTAAAGAAAAGAAAGCAAAAACGAAAGCCCGGGCGCGCTTCGCGCGCCCGGGCTTTCGTTTTCACCACCCTTACATGTGCGGCCCGATCTCCAATTTAATTGCCGAAAGACTATCCTCCTTTTTCTTTGGCTTAATGCCGTTCAAAATCAAAAGCTCTTCAAACTCCTTTCTCTCTAGACTTTCTACCTGTGTAAGCTCTGCGGCAATGCTGTCGAGCGCTTTGCGATGCTTTTCGAGCACCTCTTTTGCGCGCTTAAGGCCCTCTTCCATCATTCGCTGCACCTCATGGTCCACTTTTGCAGCAACCTCCGGTGAGTATGTTTGAGATACCGGTTTTTCATAGCCGGTGAGCGGAGCATCCCCCTCGATAGATACGGGACCAACGGCATCGGACATTCCATATTTCATCACCATGTTTCGAGCAAGAGAAGTAGCAACCGCGATATCGTTTGAAGGACCCGTAGTGATATCTCCATAGATCATCTGCTCTGCCGCGTAGCCACCAAGAGCGACGGCGATATCATCGAGAAACTCTTTCTTCGACGACATACGCTTCTCTTCGAGCGGAAGCTTGAGAGTGTAGCCGCCGGCGCGGCCACGAGAGATGATCGTCACCTTGTGCACTGGGTCGGCATACGGAAGCACAGACGATACGAGTGCATGCCCCACCTCATGGTAAGCGGTGAGCTCTTTTTCTCTGCTGGAGAGAATATAGCTCTTGCGCTCGGGACCGAGCAGTACTTTTTCGATCGAGCGTATAAGGTCGTACTGCGACACGCTCTTCCTATTTTCGCGTGCAGCAAGGATAGCTGCTTCGTTTACCAGATTCGCAAGATCCGCACCCGAAAAGCCTGGCGTACGCTCTGCGATTACATGCAGATCAACATCCTCATACAGATTCTTCGAGGCAGCATGAATACCGAGAATAGCCTCACGGTCTCTGATATCTGGCAGATCAAGCATCACCCGGCGGTCAAAACGGCCTGGGCGCAAAAGCGCAGGGTCGAGCACATCGGGCCTGTTGGTGCCAGCCATGACGATCACTTTTTCGTTTGGCTCAAAACCATCCATCTCCACGAGAATCTGGTTGAGGGTCTGCTCGCGCTCGTCGTTGCCCCCACCCATACCAGAGCCGCGATGCCGGCCCACAGCATCGATCTCATCGATAAAAATAATGGCAGGAGCTACTTTCTTTGCCATACGGAAAAGGTCTCGGGTACGCGATGCACCCACTCCGACAAACATCTCCACAAATTCAGATCCCGATAGATAGAGAAACGGCACCCCCGCCTCGCCTGCCACCGCTCGCGCAAGGAGCGTCTTTCCAGTGCCTGGGGCGCCCATCAAGAGCACGCCCTTTGGAATGCGCGCACCGATCTCGAGAAACTTCTGTGGATTTTTCAAAAAGTCGACAATCTCCGAAAGCTCCTCTTTTGCCTCCCGCACACCAGCAACATCCTTAAAGGTCACCTTTTGCTTCTGGTCCGATGGGTCGATGATGCGAGCGCGCGACTGGCCAAATGAAAACGCCTGCATCGAGGAACCTTTCACCTGACGAAAAAGGAACCAGAAGAACGCGCCCATGATAAGGAGGGTCGGGAGAAACGGCAGAAAAGCAGAAAGCCAGAAGGTAAGGCCCCCTGGATCGTTTACCTCTATCCGAAGCGCAGAGAGCTTCTCAGAAGGAACACCGTAGGTCGCGAGCTGCTCAGAAAGAGCCGACTCGATCTCTTTTTTTGAGGTTTTGGTCGTACCGTCTTTGTATGAAATCTCAAGGTCATCTCCCCGAAGAGCTACTTTTGAAACGAGGTCGCTCTTGATATCTGCCGCAACACTAGAGAGCGGAACCGTATTTTGCTCCTTCTCCCGCTCCGTCACAAACGAGCGCAACGCTACAATGAGAAGCAAAAATAAAATGACGCCGATCAGGTTTTTTCCGTACTGGGAGAGGAGATTCTTGGTGTCGTTGTTGTTTGGCATAGAGGGATCTTCCATAATTCTCGAGATCGTACCATTTTTCCGCCAAACGAGAAAGGGCTGGGATGCATCTTGTAAGACGCTTCCCAGCCCGGCTTCTTTCGGTCGTGCTATTCGTTCGGAGCTGCGCTCGCGACTATGCCTGCACACTGGTCTGCGAGCGCGAGCCTCTGTTTGAGCAGAGTTCCCACCTTAGTACAGAGGAGGGTAAAGTTGAGAGGCTTGGCGTAGATCCCGTCGAAGCCGGACTGCTCCAGCTCGGCGCGGTCGTCGGTGGTGATGTTTCCCGTCACGAGCAGAGCGAGAAGCCCCGGCTGGACTTTTCGCAGATCATGGAGGAGCTCAACACCGTTCTTGGTTGGCATGCTGAGGTCAGTGACCAGCAGCTCCACGGAGTGGAGCTTAGCCAGGTTTTCCGCCTCAATCGGGTTTCCGACGCACTTCACCTTGAAGCAGTACGGTGCGTCCTCGAGCCAGTCGAAGAACGTCCCGTACAATTCGAGGATGTCGGGATCATCATCAACGAACATCGCAGTCGGCCGCCTTGTCTGGTGTGGCACGATGCACTATTCTCCCTTTCCCCCTACTACATATTGATAGTAGCAATACCTTCGCCTTATTTCTGCCGCTTTATCAACCCTCCTTCCTGACATAGTGGGGACAGACTTTCCATCAGAAATTATTGGATAGATTCAAGATATTGTCAATACCTCTCCCGGCCCCAGGAGAAAAAACCAGAGGGCCAGAAAAACAAGTGCGCAGGCGAGCATGCCAAGAAGAAACTGCCATGTAGTCATGCGTTCGAAGACTTGTGCGTCTTGCAACACTTACACTCAAAATAGACCCCGCCTAGAATCGCCAGATCCGAGACGACGAGGAAGGAAAATCTGAGACGTACTTAAAGGTACGTTGAAGTTTTTCCTAACGAAGGCAACGAAGGAGGTGGCGATTCTAGGCGGGGTCTACCAGATACCGAGAGCTGGGAGAAGCCCCCCAAAAAGAACAAGCAGTATGAAGGCCAAATCCTTGAAAATACGCGAGCCGATCTCCGCAGGGTGTTCTCGCACTTCGAGTATCGAATACATCACTGCAAGTGCGATGTTGGTCATGAGAAAGAGCATCGCTACACGTGGGTCCACAAAAAGGCCGAGCAGTATCCCAAGCGAGTTGATGATAAAAGTGTAGCCGATGAGAAAGGTAGCAAACGCAAACCCTTTCCAGATCTCGGGCTTACGTGTAAAGCCGAGGCGGGCTCGAGAAAAAAGTGAGCTGAGGATAAACGGGACCGCGAGCGAAATTTGTGTAGGGAGAAACAGAGTGCTCGACAAAATGTCAGGGCGCAGCGTGAGGATAAAGAAGAGTGCACCAATGCATGCACTGAAAAGACTAATGTTGATGAGAAGCCTAAACTCGCTACGAGAAACCTGGCCTGGAGTCACTTTCATTATGCTCATATCGTATCATATTGAGTTCGAGTGATACTGTGGATCAATTTGGACAGATCACTCATTCGTGATAACTTTTTTGCAGGGGTTCAAAGACGGAAAGGAAAAAGGTGAGACGTGCGCCGACGTGCGACTCTGATTATGATCTGTCTCTCGGTAGTACTCTTTTCACGAGTTCTCCCGAAGAGCGTTCGCAAGCCGAAGGGTCAGAAGAAGGTGCGAGTACAGAAGATCTTCGACTACCCTTCGAGCATGGGCCACTACGATGCGGACGTGTGCACCTTTCGGTGCTTCGATGACCGCTTCACGAGGGCCACAGAGGAGCTCGAGCGGGCCCAGGGGTGGACTCATCACGTCGACCGTATCGTGCGGCCAGGAGGGGCCAAGCGACTCATCTGTGATGACCCGAGCGATCCGACCATCGATGCAGCATCGTGTCTCGACGACATGCAGCTCTCGGTGAAGCTCCATCATCCCAAGGTGATCGCGATCTTCCTCCATCAAGAATGCGGCGCATATGGCGACGCCATGCCAAAGGAGCATGACAAGGCGCTCGAATTTATCGCGGTCGAGCTCCGGCGTGCTCGCGAGACCATCGAAGAGAGCGGCCTTCCCTGTCGTATTCGCACCTTCGCAGCGATGTTCGACGGGATCCGGGAGATCGATCCTCCATTTCACACCGTTACCGCAAGGAGCAACTGACGAAACCGGCCAACCGGCCCAAGCGGCGAGGTCCCAGAAAAAACTTTGGACCTCGCCGCTTTTCTCATACAAAAAAACGACCCGCGGCGCCCTCAGCGCAGATCGTACTCGTACACAATCTTGCTTATCGAGCGTATCGCCTCGGCGAGAGGCGCGAATGAGCCCCCACGCGTCATGACACACAAAAGGTACGGGCTTTCGGGGCGATAGACTATCCCGCAGTCGTGCAGCTCGGCCACCACAAGACCTCCCAAAGGACGGGTGACCACAGCGCGCTCTCCAAATTTTTCGGCGACATTAATATCCGATGGGATCCCTGAGCGTATCCCCTCTGCAAAGCCACCCTCGGCGAGAAGCTTCATCGCTTTCTCAGAAAACGCATGGTTGAGATAGGTTGCGTTGTAGAGGGTGCGAAAGAAAAATGAGTATGACTTCGGCGACATAAAATCCACGTTGTCGCTGCGCGGCGGCAGGGGCAAACCGAGGTCGGTAAACACCTCGAGGAGATAGTCGGCTTTGAGGTTGCGGCGTAGGAGCTCGAGAGCGTTGTTGTCCGAATGTACAATCATATAGCGGATCAGCTCGTCGACAGAGTAGGTCCCAACGGTAAGGAGCTTGGCCGACTTAAAATTTTGCCCAATGTTCTGGTCAAAGGTGCCATCATACAAAACCTTCTTTTCGAGAATATCAGGATGGGTCTCTGCGTATTTATAGTACGCAAGCATCATCGGCACCTTAAGGAGGCTCGCCGGTGTAAACCGCTCGTTTTCATTCACACCCATCCATGCACCCGTCTGGAGGTCGCGCATATATACCGAGAGCTCCGCCTTCGGATCTTTTTCTTTTACCGATCGCGCCACCTGCTCAACCTTTTTTTGAAGAGATCCATATTCTACAAACTCTTTCTGAGGTGCATTGCAATAGAGAAGCGGCTTCACATACGAAAAGCCGAGGTCGTTTCGGACAAACGGCGAGATCGGCTCTTTTGCTGGAGCGAGGAGATGAGAGAGGAAAAAACCAGAGACGCCCCCGCCAAGAAACACAGCGATGAAAAGCGAGATTTTTCTCCATTCAAGAACCATGCCGGGAGTATAGCACCCGAGAGCGATACGAAAAGCGACTCTCGTAATCCACAGAAATGACTGTACAGCGCCGAGATGCGGCACTCTTCCTGCTACACTAGTGACAACAGTAACTATTTATTTTTAAGTTCTTTAATTCCAATGCTGCAGCTTACTCTTTTTCTCGCACAGATATTTGGCATCACCTTTCTCTTGGCGGGCCTCACCATGCTTCTCGAACGCAAGATGATGCTCGAGGTGCTTCGTGACATGGTTGAAAATCGAGCGCTCCTCTATGTGCTCGGTATTCTCGACCTTATCTTCGGTCTTGCGATAGTGCTCACCCACAACGTCTGGGATGCGGACATGCTCACAACAACCATTACCGCGATCGGCTGGCTCACGCTCATAAAAGGTGTAGGCCGCATGGTGATCCCAACCGCAACGATCAAGCGCTGGTACTCTAAAAACAACATCGGGAAGATGCTTCCCTTTGCTGGACTCATAATGATCGTAGTTGGCGGGTACCTTACCTACAACGGCTTCTGGCCGATGTACTACTAGGACATCCTATGTATAAAAAATGCGCGCCTTACGGCGCGCATTTTTTATTTTGTAAAAGAAAAGCCCCTCCGAAGACGAAGGGGCATCGACAGAACACGAGGAACCGATTACTTCTTCCGGCTTGCCTCCACAAGCTCCTTGAGCTTTCCGATCCGCTTGATCGTGAGGTCGAACGACTCGACCACGGCCTTGATCTCGCGCTCGGAGCGGCTTGCCACCATCTCCCGCACGACATCTTTCGGCGTACCGAGCCACACCTCAAACTCACGCTCGGTGCGCGCGAGGAAGTTGCCGAACTTCTCGAACATCTTGTGCGGAGATTTCGAGTGGGGCTTGTGCTCCTTTCCGAGACCCGTAGTGAGCTGATCCGTAAGGAGCTTCGCCTGTGACAGCTTGAGCCCCTTCTTGAAGATCGCGGTCGCGATCTCTATCGCGAGATCCGGCCGATCTTCCGGCACCCGCAGGGTGATGTAGTGCGCTGCAGACATGGTAAGCCGCTCATCCTTCGGGATAGACGGCTCCATCATTGCCTGCACCTCCTTGGGCAGCCTCAGTATCGCGAGAAGCGAGATGATCCATGAGAGCGAGACGCCCATCATATCGGCAATCTCACCCGGCGTGTACTTCTTGCGCATCACGGCAACGGCTCGCGCCTCGTCGATGTGAGAGAGCTCTTCGCGGCACCTGTTGGCGATAACCGCCATTGTGTACTGCTCGAATAGGTCGAGCTCGCCCTTGCGATTTCCTCGCACCACGAGCGCCGACTCCACACCCGCGAGCTTGCACGCGCGGTATCGCCGCTCGCCATCGATGAGCTCGAAATCATGCTCCGAGTCCCCATCGAGCTGCTTGACGAGAAGCGGAAGCAGGAGCCCGACCATCTTGATCGATCTGGCGAGACCCTTGAGATGCTCTTCGTCAAAATAGGTCCGAGGCTGGGTACGGAACGGCCGAATCCGCGAAAGTTCGACCTCGAACTCCCCCGGCACCTCGACCCTTTTCATGGTGAGCGTTGTGATAGAGGCCTCCTTTTTGACACAAATCAGTCGTTCTCTTCCTTCGCCACAATGCGGTAGATAATTGTGCTTTGCAAGGAAATGCGTATTGTTGGGAAGGAACAACAAGTTCAAATGAAAGGAGGAAGTACGATGAATCTCCCGCTTCCACGTGTGGAAAAATCTCGGGCTTCTTCCGAAGAAGCACCCTTCGACCACGATACCTTGGCAGCACTCGCGATACCTCATGCGCGCAAAATTGCCGAACGATACGCGGGAAGGTCTAATGGCGCATTTCACCCCGACGATCTCTTTTCTGCAGGGCTCGAAGGTATCCGACATGCACTGACGTCCTTCAACCCTTCCATCAATCCAAACTTCTTTGGATATGCAGACCACATCATCCGACAGTACATGTGGAAGGAGATGCGAAAGCTCCGGTGGGGCCTCGGCAACCAGCTTGATCGCAAGAAAAAAGGGCTTGCTGCTCGCAACATCAGGGTCATCAGCCTTGATGCGGCGTCTGGATTCGATAGCGAGCAAACAAGGGCAAACTATACCCCTGACACGCAAGCACGTGATCCCTTCGATATCGTTTCAGAATCAATGCGACAGGAGCATTTCGAGGCAGCCGTGCGCGAGCTCATCCCACGGCTCGCATTCAAGGAACGGCTCGTGCTTGAGATGCTCTTTTACGAAAACAAAAGTGCACGCGAGATCTCCGAAGAGCTTCGGATGAATATCAACACCATTAAAAGCATCTTGCGACGTCAGGTGCTTCATGCGCTCGGGCGACATCTCTCACATCTGCGCGAGCACGTCTAGAACGCAGAAATGCCCCAGGGATCTCCTATCCCTGGGGTTTGTTTTTATATTCCATACAGAAAAGTCCGGCCGCTCAAGAGAACGGCCGGACCCGGAGGCCTCACGAGAATGACTACTTGGATACCTTCTTATGGCGGCGATGAATGCGCGTGGCATACACGACAAACTCGCGGGGCGTACCACCCGCCATCACAAAAAGTCGAATGGCGCTCACGATCACCCGTGCGGCAAGGCGCTTCATACGATCGCGCTGTCGCTTGTCGAGAAGCGCGCTTCGATGATGCGCGTGACGTTCGTGGATTCGCGCGAGATCGCCTGCGCGATGACTGATGTGGTAGCTCATATGCACGAGGGCAAAATCCACCACCTCGGCCGAACTCTTCCCTTTGAGCTTCGGGTACTCCTTCGCATCAAAGGGCCACCATCGCATGAGCGCCAAGAAGAGCGTTTGCACCAGCTTGATCTGCATCTCTGCCTCCTCCATAGAGCAACTAAAGACTGGATTGAAACTACGAGAGATCGACCACCCCGTCAAGCGAAAAAAAATTGGCCTTGCCTATTAAAAGATATGTTCACGATACAAAACAAAAACGCCCCTTTCGGGGCGTTTTTGTTTTGGTAAGACCTAAGTCTTAGCCAATCTTCGTTACCTTGAGGGCGTTTGGTCCTTTTGGGGACTCACCAACCTCGAAAGAAACTTTGTCACCTTCACGGAGCTGGTCGAAAGAGATTCCGACAACTTCGTTTGAGTGGAAGAAGAGGTCCTTTGTCTGACCCTCCTGTTTAATGAACCCGAAACCGTTTGGGGTAATGCGGGCAATTATTCCTTCTGACATATTGTGTTCTATGTAGTTCTACCTAGTAATGTATCAACTACAGTATGCCGAGATAATGCTTCGATCCACATTGGATCACAGCACTGAATTGATACGGGCATTATATCATATCTGTTTCGTTTGTCAATCAGTATCTAAGACCAGTTTCTTAAGATTGTGCCCGCCCTAAAGGAGTCCGCAAGAAAAAGACCGCCTTGAGCGGTCTTTTTCTTCTGTTGTTTTGTGGAGATGGACGGAATCGAACCGTCGTGCAAAGCGAGGAACTACTACACTTCTACATGTGTGTCACAGCTTGCATGTGTTTAGGCGCGGGTTGTGAAAAACTGTGCGAAACCAACCGCGGCCGAGCCTTGATAAGATTCGCATCGAGGTCAAGACACCCCTCGGAGCTAGTCTCGAAATATTACGCCCGGCCCTCCCCTACGAGACGGCAGGAAGGCGGACGGCACTCGTCTTTAAGCGAATGCGAGAGACATGCCATTTACCGAAGCAAATGGTGAACGTACTCCCTGAGCAGATGCTTTTGCATTGCTTGTTGCCGGAAGTTTTACGAGAATTCCGACATCCTCGACATGCATATAGTAGACGTGCGCTCTGTCAAAGCCGATCATCCCCATTTCAATGAACCGCTCAATTATACCCTATTTTTGAGAAAAATCAAGCCCAAACGATAGCTCGCGTAGCTACCTCCCAATCGTTTGCTCATAGAGATACTGTTTGCGCAAAAAGGTGCGCGGCGTCGCCCCAGCTGACACGATTTCGGTAGCTGCAAACGGCCCGACATAGCGAAAATGCCACGGCTCGTAGTTATATTCGCTCTCTACCTTCTTCCCTTTCGGATAGCTCATCACAAAGCCGTAGCGCGAGGAGTTTTCTCGCAGCCACACCCCTTCTTTCGAGTCGCCGAAGCGCGGGTCAACCGAAGCGTAGCCGATCGACTTGCCCGTGAGATCAACCGCCGTCCCAAGCTGATGTTCCGAATGGCCCGGCTCTGCAATCTCCTCAGGCGCGTCTGCCCCCTCTACGCTTAGCCAAAAATGAAAGAGCGTCTTCTGGCGAGCGGCGGTGCGAAAGCCAGAGGTCACCCCAAGATGTACCCCCTTGGCTTCGGCAGCCCTAAACATCGAGACAAGCGACTCCGCCGCCACTTCGCGCAAGCAGATGGTGCCGTTTGTGCGCACATGCACGGAGAGATCGATGAGCGTTGAGGGAACATACTCAGATGGCAAACCGTACGTACGATCGATGAGGTGGAGGAGGTTGTCGAAAATGCTCGCATCCGAGAGATCAGGACATCGTGCTTTTTCCGCGCGTGCCGAGCTCGCCACGCCCGCAATAGCGGCAGCACCCTCCTTTGAAAAAGAATCTGGCTTCACCGCAACAAAGTGAGCGAGAAGTCCAAGAGCAAGAAGAGCGCTAAATAAAATACCTACGTGCCGTTTGGTAGCGCGCCGCATATTGAATCAGTATAGCAACCGAAACACATTCGAGCAGTTCCAAAAATTCTTCTCACAAAAAAGCGCGCTTCGAACGAATCCGAAGCGCGCCACCGACCGGAAACCTGCGTCAGCCTACGAAGCGACGGGCTCGGTCGGAATGAGACCACGGAACCAAGCAAGGACACGCTCCCTCCATCCGAGCAAGGTACCCACGAAGGGAGTGTGCTCGCGCTTTGCGAGTGCGACCGAAGCGCGCACGAGGTCTTTGGGATAGCCGACTGGTACCCAGAAGTGCGACTTCACCGCAGTCATCTCGTACCAGTTGAGCGAGGCAGCGATCGAATCGGTGAGCACATGCTCTCCCTTGGCATCGGGCTTGGGCCAGTAGGTAAAAATATTGGTATCGAGGAGGTACACCCCGACCGCAGCCAGATTGGAAGAAGCCACTTTCGGCTTTTCCACGATCGCCTTCACTGTGCCGGCGTGGCTGGCGTACACGATGCCGAATCGCGAAGGATCGGCCACCTCATGCACGAGGAGCCCTCGATCATAGCGCAGGAGCTCCTTGATAGCATTCGGATCGTGTAGATCATCTGCATAGCCCAGCAAGAATCGCTCGCCCGTCCGCATCCGATCGCGACACTGCCAGAGCGCGCCCGCCGTACCCCGCTCAGGCCCCTGCCGGATGTATGTGATCTCGCGGCCTGCATAGGTGCTGCCGAGCCCCTTCTCGATCTTCTCGGCGAGGTAGTCCGTCACTACGATGACCTCCGTCACTTCCATGGGAAGCGCGTCGATCATATGGCAAATGAGCGCCTTGCCCCGCACACGGAGCATCGGCTTCGGCACCGTCTCTGTGAGCGGACGCATTCGCTCGCCCTTTCCTGCTGCAAGAATGATCGCCTTCATATCACAATACCCCCAAAGGTATCCCTGGTTAGTGGTTCTCTACTGTTGCTTCTCGAACTCTGCCGTGAATTATGACGCCGGTCCCGGAAGGCAGTTACAAAGAGATATGTTAGCGAGCGCTCATCTCGCGGCGAATATCGCGGTCCACTTCACGCTTTTTGATCGATTCGCGTTTGTCGTGCTTTTTCTTGTGGCGGCCTACCCCTATCTCAAGCTTGATCAGATTGTTCTTTGTATAAAAAGAGAGCGGCACGAGCGACTGGCCTTTTTGAGATTCGATACCGAGAAGTGTGTCGATCTCGTCGCGCCGCAGGAGCAGGCGGCGGGCGCGAGTGGCATCGTACCCCGCAGCCGTATTTGCCACCTGATAGGGAGGGATCGTGGCCCCCAGAAGGAACGCCTCGGCTCCCCGAATCCCGACCGAGGCCCCATCAAGGGAACCTTGGCCGTTTTTGAGAGATTTTACCTCAAAGCCAAAAAGCTCGATTCCTGCGTCGAATCGATCGGTGATCTCCCATGAAATATGGGCTTTTTTGTTAGCTACGAGGGTTGCCATGGCGCCAGTCTAGCATAGTTGACGGTCTTCTATAAATACGCTAGGATTGGCCATACTAACGCCTTTTCGGGCGATAGAACCGTACCATATTGAAAGGACCATCTTTGCGCATCAACCACCAGATTCGAGCGACCACGCTACGCGTGATCGACGATGAAGAGGGAAACCTCGGGGTGATGACGCGCGAGGAGGCAATGAGGCTGGCTGTAGGAAAGAACCTCGACTTGATCGAGATCTCTCCAAACGCCGTGCCGCCAGTCGCCAAGATCATGGAGTACGGCAAGTATCAGTACCTCGAAAACAAGAAGCAGAAGAAAAACAGGACGAAGGCGCACACCGTAGAGACGAAGAATCTCCAGGTGAAGATCGCCACCGGCGAGCACGATCTTGAGCTCAAGGCAAAGCAAGCCTCGAAGTTTCTCAAGGAGGGCAACCGCGTAAAGATCGACCTGTTTCTCCCCGGCCGAGCCAAATATCTGGATATCAAATTCCTGAAAGAGAGGCTCGAACGCGTACTGCTCCTTATCACCGAGCCGTACAAAGTTGCCGATCCGGCAAAGAAGAGCCCGAAAGGCCTCACGGTTATTATAGAGCGCGCAGTTCCGACAGGCACCGCACCCTCGCAAGAGTCACAAGCACCAGAAGACAATGGCAACCAAAACTAACAAAATGTTCACGAAGCGCCTCAAGGTCACCAAAAATGGCAAGGTGCTTGCTCGTCCTGGCGGAAAGAACCATTTTAATGCAAAGGAGAAGCGCCGCACCCAGCTTGCCAACAAGCGGTACCGAAACTTCAACATCTCGGCAAACGATATTGGCCACTATATGCCGAATGCATAAACTGATAACGAATAACTTATAACGTATGTCACGAGTTAAAAAGGGAGTAAACGCAAATAAGTCACGACGCAACCTGCTCAAGCAGGCAAAGGGTTTTCGATTCGGCCGCAGCACCAAGGAGAAGCAGGCTCGTGAAGCGCTCGCTCATGCAGGCGCATACGCTTTTGCCCACCGCCGCGACAAGAAAAACGACTACCGCCGCCTCTGGCAGACCCGCATCTCAGCTGGTGTTGTGCCACTCGGCCTCTCATACAGCAAGTTTATGGGCGCTCTTAAGGCAAAAGGTATCCTCCTCGACCGCAAAGTCCTCGCCTATCTCGCAGACAAGGAACCAGCGACGCTCGGAAGATTGGTGAAGAGTCTCTAGTTTCAAGAGGTTCAAGGTTTTAGGTTCTAGCAACAAGCCGCCCTCCGGGCGGCTTGTTTGTTCCCATTCTTAAACCTAGAACCTTTCTCAAGCATTCGTGTATAATCACATTCACGATGTCCAACAAATCCCCTATCCTCGGTGCCCACATGTCGGTCTCCAATGGCTTCGACGGAGCATTCAACCAAGCGATCTCGATTGGCGCCACTGCAATGCAGATCTTTGCCAAAAGCCCGATGCAGTCAAAGCTGCGCGCCGTAACAGCCGAAGATGCTCTTGCTGTAAAAAAGCTCGCCAATCGCTCGCAAATCAAATCGATGGTGATCCACGCTTCGTACCTCCTCAACTTTGCAAAACCGATGGAGGCCGACAGCTACCAGATGAAATCGCTCATCGAGGATGTTGAGAATGCAGAGGCCCTCGAAGGCGACGGTGCGGTAGTGCACATGGGAAAGGCGCTGGCTCTTGATCCAACAGAAGCCGAGAAAAACTATATTCATAATATCGAGACCGTACTCGAAGCAACAAAAAAGCTCAAAGCAAAAGTGCTCCTCGAGAACACCGCCGGCCAGGGCTCCGAGATGGGGTACCGCCTCCCCGACTACGGCCGCATCTTGAAAGCGCTTCTTAAAAACTCGAAGCGCGTGGGTGCCTGCATCGATAGCGCGCACCTTTTTGGTGGAGGCTACGATCTCGCGCACCAAAGCGGTGTCGACGAAGCGATCAAGGAACTCCATATGCATGTAGGCCTCGAGAACATTAAATGTATCCACTTCAACGACTCAAAGAAGCCGCTCGCCTCTCGTGTCGATCGCCACGAAGATATCGGCCGCGGCACGATCGGCGACACTGGCCTCAAACTGTTTGCTACCCAGCTCGTCAAAGAGCTTCCTGATCTTCCCCTCATCCTCGAAACCCCTGAAGGTTTTGATTCATATACCGACCAGATCAAGCATGTCCAAGCTTGGTTCTAATCTCCATGCTCGAAAACTTTAGAAAAAACGCTGGGAAAATAGCTAAGGCTGCAGCTTTTGCATCCGCCCTCTCTGGAGCTCATGAAGCTGGCGCGCAAATTGCCCCGCGAGAAAAGGAGTCTCCGAAAGCTGCGGCAGAAGCCGCAGCAAAAGAGCGGATAGCTCTTGAAAATGTTCCGGCCTTTCTTTCAGACACCGTAGAGCCGTTTATTGAAAGACTGCGTGCGGCTGAAGGAGTATACGACTACAAAGGGCTCTTCGACTCCGAGTACGCTCTTGGGCGCGAGCCAGTGCAGATTTTACCAACTGAAAACCAAGAAGATTCCAACTACGGCGATGCTCGCTTCTGCAAACAGCAGATGGATACCGCCGAGCGTTTTGAGGCAGTACTCATCTATGCAGTGCATGGCAAAGAGAAAGAGCTTCCACCAGAAGTTTTCCGCAAGCTGAAACGAGACATGCGACTCCTTGGCAAAATATCAAAGTGGTTCGAAAACGAGTATTTCCGTCTCATCGATGAAAAAGAAATTCTCGATCAGAAAAAGGCTACTGCGCTCCGAGAATCGATCCAAGGTACATCTGAGTAGCCACACTACACACTATTTGAAACGCCGCGAGGACGCTTACTTCACAAAATCCGCGGCCTTATCCTTTTTGACGAGTTCGATGACCCGCTCGACAAGCCTCTTTGGGTCTCGGTCGAATACGACTTTTGGGTTGTCTTGGGCTCGGTGAGACTCTTTCAAAATATCTTTAATCACTTCGTCGGTCTTCCATTCCCCCTCGAGAATACCAATCGGCTTGTTGTCTTCAAAAGCGATTGTGAACTCGTGGATCGTGCCAATGCGGCCGCAGCCTACAAATACGCCGTCCGAGCTCCGCGTCATAAGCATGTCACGCCCTGAGTAGCCCGCGCCGGTGTAGATAATAAGATCCATATACTCAAGCGGAAGCTTGTACTCATCGACATGCTCGCGCTCGGTGGCAGCTGGCGAGAGACCAATAGACATGCCACCAGCCTTCTTTGCACCCTCAGCAACCCAGAGAGGAAAGCCCGTCGTAGCACCCGACACGAGCACGGCACCAGCTTTGGCGATCTCGGTTCCGAGCACAATAGCTGTATCAAATGCATCCACCCCACAATGACCCGTTTCGGCGGCACCCGTGATAGCGAGCTTTATCTGGCGATGAAGATGTTTTTCGGCAACTTTGGGATCCATTTTTTTAAGTTAGGAACTAGAAATTAAAGTGGCAGCTCGACTGTTTCTCCAGCATGCGGCATCACGGCGTTGACCCCCAAATTGTCGCGTATTTTTTGCACAAGAAAAAGGGAGGATTTCGGCTCGCCTAGCACCACAAACACCTTCTTCAAGCTATCTGCGGATCGCTCCACAAACTCGAGAAGATGATCTGAGTCCTTATGCGCACTGTACCCGGTGATAGATACCACCCGGGCACGCACGGGCACCTCGTCGCCAAAAATCCGTACGTTCTTGATCCCCTCCTGAAGGAGCCGACCCATGGTGCCAGGCGCCTGGTAACCAAGCATCAAAAGCGTGTTGTTCGGATCAGGCAAGTATTTTTTTTCATGATGAAGAATGCGCCCGCCGTTCGACATGCCAGACCCAGCGATAACAATCTTGGGTCCCGCCTTTTCTGCAATAGATTTCGACTCTTCGGTGGAAAGCGTCGGATGAAGCTGAGGAAACCCAAACATAGTATCTCCCATCAAGTGTGACTGCTGAGATTTCTCTTTGTAGTACGAGAGATATTTGTTGTATACGTCGGTAACATGAATCGCGAGCGGCGAATCGAGGTACACAGGGATAAGCGGAATGCGCGACTGCTCGATCATGTTCTTCACCTCAAAAAGGAGCTCCTGGGTACGCTCAAAGGAGAAAGCTGGCACCACGAGCGTACCCTTCCTGTGTGCCGTCTCTTCGATGACATCTTCGAGCTTCGTGCGGCGGTCATCCCGATGCTCGTGATTGCGATCGCC
This sequence comes from Patescibacteria group bacterium, assembly GCA_040384765.1. Taxonomy (GTDB): domain Bacteria; phylum Patescibacteriota; class Minisyncoccia; order Phycocordibacterales; family JBBUBG01; genus JAZKIQ01. The sequence continues at coordinate 17,597 of JAZKIQ010000006.1, forward strand.
ATATACTGACTCAATAAAAAGATAGTCCGGACTAGAAAGATCTTCGGTATCTCGTAAAAAGGGTGCTGGGGAGTTGCCCAGGTCGCCGGTGAATACAAACTTCTTGCCACGGAAAGTCATCTCTATCATCGATGAGCCGAGCACATGCCCTGCATCGAGAAGCTCTACCGAAAGCTCGCCAAACTGAACCTTTTGATGATACTCAACAGTCTTCCATTGCGACATCGCAGGCTCAACATCCTTCTCTTCGTAGAGCGGCTGCTTGCCTTCGGCGCGCGCCTCCTTGGTGAGGATCCCCACACTATCAAGCAAAAGATAGTGCGCAATATCTTTTGTGGGAGGAGTAGAGTAGATCGGGCCTCTATAGCCATCTTTTACAAGCTTTGGGATCCGACCAGTATGATCGATATGAGCATGGCTGATAAAAAGAGCATCGATCGAGCCCATGTCGTACGCAAACGGCTCATGATTTTGCTTGTCGCCAATTTTGCTTCCCTGCACGAGACCACAATCAAGAAGAATGCGCGGGCCTTTTGGGCCAGGGAACTGCACGAGAATATTCACTCCTGTTACAGACCCCGCACCGCCATGGAAAGTCACCTTTACACTATTGTTCTCGTCGATCATGTGAACTAATTATATCATGCGAGGCAGCTCTGCCCGAAAACAAAAAATCCCCCACGTGAGTGGAGGTTTTTTTGTAGATGCTTGAGCGTTGACCCCTGGATGGAAAGTGGGCCTCTCAGTTCTACACAAAAGTGCAGAGCTATAGTGAGTCCCGTATGTACCGAGTGGTCGGCTCAAGCTATCTGGTTATGAAGACGCTCTAGTGCTCGTTCCTTACTGCACAAAAACCTTACACAACAAGCAAAAAAAGATGTCGAGGCTTCGCAAAAGTATCCCCATACTATCCAGTAGTTTTCCCCTCCTTTTTCCCCAAGGTATCCACACGATATCCCCTACTTATCCCCACCCTTATCCACACTTCTATACAAAAAACCGCCCAACGAGGACGGTTTCTTGTATATGACGCCGGCCTATCCAGCCTATCGCTCGTCTGTTGCTCCCAAAAACTCCTGTTCTACTTTTCTGTAGTCAAAAAGCTCATCTGCCTTAAAGAATCGCTTCACCTCGGCTTCACCATTCTCCACAGAGTCTGATGCATGCACGATGTTTGTTTGAGTAGAGAGCGAGAAGTCGCCGCGGATCGTGCCCGCTGCAGCCTCGTATGCTTTTGTAGGGCCCACCACGAGGCGCACTGCACTTACCGCCTTGTAGCCAGCGAGCACCATCGTCACTGCTGGCGCCGACTGCATAAATTTCTTGATACCTGCAAAGAAAGGCTTGTCCTTCAGGTGAGCATAGTGCTCTTCGAGAAGAAGATCGGAGAGATGTATCATTTTGAGGCCAATGATCCGAAGACCTTTGTGCTCAAAACGTTGGATGATCTCGCCCAGCAGATTCCGCTGTACGCAGTCCGGCTTCAATATAATCAACACCTTTTCTTCTTTTGGTCCGGTCATGTTTGTGATGTGAACACAGTACTCCTAAAATCTCGATCTGCTTTGTTGCCGGCTCCGCTACTCGGCGAGCAGTACCCCATGTACAGCTACGCCTCAATGCTCGCCAGCGCCTCGCATCTCAAAGATTTTAGTTCGTACGAGTTAGTTCAAGATTTATTTTGTAATAACTTCAGGAGCACCCTCCGTGATAATGATCGTGTGCTCAAAGTGTGCGCTTCGGGAACCGTCGGTCGTAACAAAGGTGAACTTGTCGGGCGCGAGCCTCACTTCGTCCCCTCCCTCATTCACCATCGGCTCGATCGCAAGCACCATGCCTGGCACAAGCTTGGGGCCGGTGCCCGCCAACCCATAGTTGGGAACAAACGGCTCTTCGTGCACTTTATACCCCACTCCATGACCAGCAAGTTCTCGTACAATACCATACCCGAACTGATTGATATATTGCTCGACAGCAGCGCCAATATCGCCCACCTTTCCGCCACCACGCGCCGCCGCAATACCAAGCGCAAGCGCCTCACGAGTACGAGAAATAAGCTTTTCGGCCTTCTCGTCCACTTTCCCAATTGGCACTGTTACAGCAGCATCTACAAAAAGACCTTTGTGTATAAGGCCAAGATCGAGTCCCACAACATCTCCCTCAGCAAGAGGCACCTCGCCAGGGATACCGTGCACCACGGCATTGTTCACCGATACGCAGAGGGTCGACGGAAAGGCGATCTTTGCACCGTCTGGCTTATAGTTTTTGAATGCCGGCAGATCCCCGCCTTCGCGGATAAGACGCTCAGCGAGAGCGTCGAGCACCGAGGGGGTTACTCCCGGCTTTGCGGCAAATGCTACGGCACGTAAAACAGACCCGAGCCGTTTGCCAGCTTCGCGAAGCACCTCAAGCTCTTCGGGCTTTTTTATCGTAATCGCCATCTGTAGAAACTATCCGAGTGCTTCAACTTTTGCAACCAACTCCTCATGCACTGCCTCAATCGCCTGTTCACCTTTGATGTCGAGAAAATGATACCCGGCATTGATCTTGTACCAGTCGAGCGCAGGCGTCACATCACGTTCGTACCAATCGAGACGCCTCTTTATATCCTCTTCG
>JAZKIQ010000006.1:20222-43407 GCA_040384765.1 Patescibacteria group bacterium
CATCATCTGCCCTCTTGCGGCCACGAAGCCTCTCTTCGCTCCAGGTGCGAGACACATTGAGGTGCACTACGTACGCCTTGCCTCGTCCGTAGAATTGCATAGCCGTGTCGAGGACGTTGGCCTCGGGAAGTGATCGCGGAGTACCATCGATAACCCAATGCTTGGCCTCATCAGCCTCGGCCGTGAGCTCTTCTACGAGCACATGTGACCACATCCAGACTGCGAGGAAGTCGGGCTGGCGCTTCGACTCCTCCATATATTTCTTTGCACGGGTAGCCGTTGCGTGGGTCTCGGTAATAAAATCGCGAAACCGCTTCCCTGTCTCCAGATAAAAAATCCCCGCCTGAGGAGTCGTATCACCCAGATATTTCTTCAAAAGCTCCGCCTGCGTCCCCTTCCCGCACCCCGATCGTCCGATAAAGATAAAAGTCTTTGGGTTCATTTTAGATTTCTAGAAGATCTGGATTGGATTCGGGGTCTTTATAATGAAGAGTATTTTGCTTCCAGTTTTCTCTACCATCCTCCCTTAAGGTCTTTCCATACATGAGCCTGAGGATTTCATTAAAAGCACGCTTGAAGCGGATAACATCATCCGTAGTATTAACGATTTCAATCATGCTATTGAAGCGCTCCTTCTTTCCCGGATTCTTCTCAAAAAATGGAATCCAATAGGCAGCATTACAATTTGAGTTTTCTCGTCTAGTGAGACCGTTGTCGGTTATCGGAGTAAGGTAGCGCTGATCGAGCGTCGGTAAAAGACTACTTCTCTGCCGCACGATCTTTCCGTCTCGCACCCGTGGGCCGTAATCAAGAACATTTGTATAATCGCTCAGCATTCCCCGATCCTCATAGATATCAAATTCCTCTTCTTTCTTTTCTGGCGGAAACGGGAATTTCTTTTCCATAAAAGCATTATAAACGACTACTCAATAAAAGCACCTTAATCCCGGCTCAAGGCCGGGATTAGAAAATGCATGCAAAGCATTCCGCTTCCCCGCCAGTGAACGAGTGCGATTTTGTACAACATCTGCAGAAAGCTTTAGAAACAAAGAAGTCCTGGCTTTTCAAAATAGCGAGCGGTGCGTCTCGCGTTATTTTGAAAAGCCAGGACGACTCTTGTTTCTTAGATTTCGAAGCCGTTGTGCAAAATCGCACTCGCGAACCTAGTACTCCTTCATGCTGACCTGCGCGTCGAGCTGCTTCACCAGCTCAAGGATAACCGACACCACAATGAGAAGCCCTGTACCCCCAATAGCCAAAGTTGCGTTGCCGGTGAGAGACTGAAGGACGAGCGGGAGCACTGCAATGATGGAAAGGAAGGTTGCGCCCACGAGCGTCAGACGGGTAAGCACTTTGGCAAGATATTCAGAGGTAGGGCGGCCCGGGCGGATGCCTGGAATAAACGCACCGCTCTTCTGAAGATTCTCGGAGATCTTGTCCGGGTCAAACGTAACGGCAGTGTAAAAGTAGGTAAAGGCAAACACGAGGATGAAATATCCCCCCGCATAGAGCCAGCTGTTCTGCAGAAAATCGCGGAGAAAACCACCGATAGCCTGCGCAACAGAGTGGTTAATCCCAACAAGAAATTGAGAGATGATCTGAGGAAAAAGGAGGATCGAAAGCGCAAAAATGATCGGAATAACGCCCGACTGATTTACCCGAAGCGGAAGGTAGGTTGAAGCGCCACCATACACCTTCATACCACGCACCTGCTTTGCGTATGTCACCGGCACGGGACGCTCGGCCTCGGTAATAAAGATAACCGCGGCAACCACGAGTACAGCAAGTCCGAGGAAAAGCAGGTAGAGCGGAAGCTGAGAGGGATCGTAGGTCGCCGACACCTGTGATGCGATCGCCGGAATGCGGCTCACGATACCTGCAAAGATGATGAGAGAGGTACCGTTTGAAATACCATACTCGGTGATGAGCTCACCAATCCACATAGCAAGAACTGCACCTGCGGTAATAACAAGCAGGTTGATCAGCTGGTCAGAAAGCGTGGATGTACCGAGAATATTTTGGGTCCTCAGGAGTGCAAGAAAACCGAAGCCCTGAATGAGGGCAAGCGGTACGGTAAGGATACGGGAATATTGTGAAAACTTCTTGCGGCCAAGATCGCCCTCCTCCTGATACATCTCCTTCATCTTTGGAAACACCATCGTAAGGAGCTGCATGATAATGGTCGCCGTAATGTACGGCCCCACACCAAGCATAAAGAGTGAGAGGCGCGAGATGCCACCACCTGAGAAAAGCGACAGGAGGCCAAGGAAGCTGTTTCCTGCAAGGTACGAAGTGAGTCGAGCCTGGTCTACCCCCGGAATCGGCACGGCATCTCCAAAGCGGAACAGAATGAGGAGCCCGATTGTAATAAGAATGCGGCGAACAATTACCTTGTCCGCAAGCAGGAGTTTAATTTTTGTGAGGAATGTGTCCATGAGAGCAGTGTAGCGGAGGGGTGTGAATCTGTCATTCCCGCGCATGCGGGAATCCAGATCCAAAGAAGGGTCTGGGTTTCGGACCAAGCCCGAAACGACAGATTAGACCACCTCGCGAACTTTTTACTTAGCGACGGTTTTTGCCTTCGCTTCACCAACAGAAGAGATCGTCATCCCACCCTTGCCAATCTTCTCTTCTGCCGAGTGAGAGATGATCACATTTTCGAAAGAAAGCTTCTTTAAAAGCTCGCCACGGCCAAGGATCTTGATACCGGTGCCACGCTTGTGGCCAGAAAGAAGTCCTTTTGCATGCAATGTTTTTGGAGATACCTTTTCGCCAGACTGGTAGGCTGCTTCGAGCGTATCGAGGTTGAGCACAAAAGGCTTCTGGGCAATCTTTGGCACCTGATAACCGCGAAGCTTTGGAATCTTCTTGATCTGGTCGCGGATCTCAGGGCGCTTCTTGTGGCCCGAGCGAGCATTCTGACCCTTTACACCGCGGCCCGAATAGGTACCGCGCTTGCCGCCGCGGCCTACCGTCTTTACCTTTTTATTCGCGTGTTCGCGTTTGATCGTATGAAGTTGCATGGCAGTTTATGAAAGCATCTTGAGAGCCTCGATGGTCGCGCGAGCAATGTTGAGTTTGTTTTTCGAAGACGAGAGGATCTTTCCGTTTACATCTTTGATCCCTCCGAGCTCGAGCACGTTGCGGAGCGCAGATCCTGCAATGAGGCCGCGACCACGTGCTGGGCGAAGAAACACCTGTGCGCTTGAATATTTATACTCAATCGTATGGCGGATACTTCCCTCCTTGGTCGTCTTTACCGTAATCATATGCTTCTTCGCATCACGAAGAGCTTTTTCGATTGCCGATGCAGTGTCGCCAGCTTTGCCCGTGCCTACACCTACGCGGCCTTTGCGATCGCCAGCAATAATATGCACAGAGAAGTTGAATCGCTTTCCACCTGCAACCACGCGCGTTACACGGCGAAGATCGATGATCTTCTGATCAAACTCTGGCTTTACCCGCTCGCGTGCAGGACCGCGGTCGCGTCCACCCGGACGTCCGCCGCCTGGTCCACCACGACCACCCCGGCCACCTGGGCGGTTGCCGAATGATTTCTGGTCTCTTGGTTGTGGCTGTGTGTTTTCCATAAATTAAAATTCGAGGCCCGCTTCACGAGCAGCATCTGCAAGTGCCTTTACGCGTCCGGTATACAGGAATCCTCCGCGATCGAACACAACTTTCTTGATGTTCTTTTCGAGGGCAATCTTTGCAATCTCTTTTCCAACAAGTGCACTCTTCTCGCTCTTTGTTCCTTTTGTCTTAAGTGAAAGAGCGCTAGCTGAAGCGAGCGTCTTCCCCGCCTCGTCATCGATAACCTGTGCGTAGACGCCCGTATTCGAGCGGTATATTGCAAGTCGTGGAACAGATGCAGTACCAGCTACCCGCATGCGGATGCGGCTGTGGCGGCGAATTCGTGCTTGTCTCTTGGAAGGTGTCATGGCGTTTGATTATGCAACAGACTTCTTGCCCTGCTTGCGACGGACTACCTCTGTGTCGTAGCGAATACCTTTTCCCTTGTATGGCTCCGGCACCTTGAGGGCACGGACAGAGGCAGCAAACTGGCCTACAAGCTCCTTGTCGGGACCAGTAATGGTCAAAAGGCCTTTTTCAGAGGTCACCTTAATCGTTGCCGGAATCGGCATTTTTACCTGATGTGAAAACCCAAGCGAAAGTACAAGTGTTGTCCCCACAACGTCCGCCTTGTAGCCAATACCTTCGATCTGGAGCTTCTTTGAAAATCCTTTCGTAACACCAGCAACCATATTTCCGAGGTGCGAAGCGTAGGTACCCCAAAGCGCATTGAGAAAGATAGACTCTGCCGTTGGCTTGAGCGTAAGTGTGCTCCCCTCGTGTTTGAGAGCGATATCGTTTGAAAAAGGACGTGAAAGCGTGCCAAGCGGACCTTTTACCATTACGTTTGTGTGCACCTTAAGAGGCTCGAATTTTATTTCGACGCCGCTTGGGATCTCAATAGGCTGTTTGCCGATTCGTGACATATAATTACCAGATTTGAAACAAAAGCTCACCGCCAACTTTCTCCTTTCGAGCGTCCCTATCAGAGAGGAGACCCTTTGGTGTGGAGAACACAGCAAGACCACGACCTTCGCGCACTGGGCGAATCTCAGATACACCAAAGTAGACGCGCTTGCCTGGCTTTGAGATGCGCTTTACATCAGAGACGCGAGCAACGCCTCCCTTCATTGCAAGCTCAAGCTCGAGATATTTCTTTACCCGCTTCCCTTTCTGAGAAACAGCTGCGAGGTAGCCCGCCTTGGCGAGAATCTCTGCAATCTCCTGCTTGATGCGTGAGTGCGGAATAACCAAAGTCGCGCGGCCACGGTGGGCTGCGTTCTTTACCTGAGTGAGCATATCTGCGATGGGGTCGGTCATAGAAGTGAGGAGGAGGCTACCAAGACGATTTTTTTACACCCGGGATCTTTCCTTCGTTTGCAAATTCGCGGAAGCAGATTCGGCACATATCAAATGCGCGCATATAGCCTCGCTTGCGACCGCAGCGAAAGCAACGGCGCGTAGCACGCGTGCTGAACTTTGGCTTCTTTTCTGAACGTGCAATTACGGATGTTTTGGCCATACCTTAACAAAAATCGTCCTTTTGGACGTGAATTAGATACTAGCAAGACGGAAACCCCTTGTAAAGTGGGCCCTTGCTTAGGGGCAGCAAAAGGCCACTTTTTACCCTCTTCTTTTGAAGAGGAAAGCGAAAAATGCCTGTACCGCAGAAAAAGGAGCGCAAAAAGAGAGGGCCGCCGGATGGTCCAGTTTCCTACTGAAACTGGCCTCCGGCGGCCCATGGCGAACGCTACTTAGGCGTTCATGTGATCGTGTCGCGACTCAACGAAGGTCGGCGACCTCATAGCCAACTGCCCCCGGCGCGCCTCGGCCTGCTTGCGCCGCTGGCGACGGCTGCGGTGATTGTGGCTCTTCTTGCCCTTCTTGCCGCGAGGGCGCAGTGAATGAGGCAGTTCGTCCCAATTTCGCATTCTTCCCGATCTCCTCGAATACTACAGAACTGTTTTTGGAACTCCGCACGGAGTCCCAGACGGCCGTACTACTCCCCCAGGCCGGATGAAAAGTATAGCAATGGCGGAGCTCGTCATCAAGAAATTTGGTGGGGAAAAGAAGAGGTCACATGTCGTTTTCTCCTGAAAAAGAAAAACCGCCCTCCTCATTCCACGTGATGGGGATGAAGCTGGCGGTCGGTTACTCAGCGGCTACGTGAGCGGCTGAGAGTGTAGTGGAGTTGGGTCGGGCTCGGGCCGGCAGGACTAGTGCGTCTGCTGGTGCTGGGCGGTCTCGGCGAGCATGGTACCCGCGACGACGGTCGCGAGCGGCCGCAGGTCGATGTCGACCTGCTTGGCCTGGCGGCTGTTGCGGGCGATGACGACCGCGTCACCGACGCGGCCGATGAGCTCGCTGCCGTTCGCGAGGTGCTTGCCCACGATCGGCGTGACGGAGACCCGCTGGTTCTTGAACGGCACCGTGATGAGGTGCAGCTCTCCCTGGCGGCTCTTCGCGATGAAGTAGGTCGCGCCGTTCTTCGACACGATCGCGCGCGAGGTGCGCGGCAGGATCTGGTACGGGGTGCTCCCGATCAGGTTCCACGCCATGCCCTTCGTCGCGTTCTCGGGCGTCGTCCCGAGGATCATGTTCTTGGTGAACGCGATCATCATCGGGGTGTCGTCGGTCTTGACGAGCATCGCGCTCGCCATTGCGCCGTTGCGCAGGAGCACCGGGGCGGGATCGGCGTTGCCGACCTTCACCCACGAGCGGCTCTTGTGCTTCGGGTTCGCGGCGAGGCGGAGGTCATCGGTGTTCTTCTTCGCGAACGCGTTGACCGCGGTCTTGAAGAAGTCCGAGCTCTCCGGCATGAAGATCCCAGCGGTCACCACCGTGATCACGCTGAGCTTGCCCTGCTGCACCGTCTGCGCGTAGTTGAAGTACTCGAACCCCGGGCGCTCGAACACCGGCGCCGACGCCTTGGGGTTGCCCTCGAGAGAGAGCGCACCCTTGGCGTAGGTCACGAGGTGAGCCGACTGGCCATCCTTCGCGATGCCGACGAGCGCGAGCTCGGAGGCATTGATGGACTCCAGCGTCTTCCCGAACGCAGCCACGTCGCTGTCGATACCGAACACGAAGACGCGCTCGAGGCCGATGTGCGGGGCCTTGTTCTCCCGGATCAGACCCTGCGCCTGCGCGAAGCGCGAGCCCTGATTGCTGCGGCCGTGATTGCGGCCACCGCGGTGATGGCGCCGACCCTGCGGGGCGGTACCGTTCTTCGCAGCGAGCGCGGCCTTGAGGCGGCGGATCTGGGCGTTCTGGTTCTGACCCTGGTTCTGATTGTTCACTTAGACTCCTTCGAGTTTCGGTACTTCTTGCTCGAGCAAGCCAGCCTTGGCTCCTCGAGCTTCGAATCGCATATCCACTACTACTGTGTATCTGCGACCCTGTCAGTGCCGAAACAGTGTTTCGAAGCTGGCAGGGTCGCAGAACGTTTTGAAAGAACTTTTTTCCAAAAAGGAAACTGCACCAAATGTGCAGGAGGACGATGATAACAAGCTCAGCAATATCTGTCAATAGTTCTGCTTATTCATAGAAAAAACGCCTCATCATAAGGCGTTTTTTCTATCTTCAGCCTCTGGCGAGGTGCGTGATCCCTGACAAGAACATCTGCAGGAAACCTTTAAAAGAAAGGAGTCCTGGCTACCGAAAATAGTGGTCGTACGACACGAAGTGCGTACGGGAACCGCGACCATTTTCGAGGAGTCAGGACGACTATTCTTTTTTAGGTTTCCGAAGCCGTTCGGGGCAGGGATCTCCGCCGAGCTAGTAATCCATGCCGCCGCCCATCCCCATCCCTCCCGGCATTGCTGCCCCCTCCTTCTTCGGCATCTCTGCGATAGCCACCTCGGTCGTAAGGAGGATTGCTGCAGCTGACGCAGCGTTCTGAAGCGCATTGCGCGTCACCTTTACCGGATCGATGATCCCAGCCGCGAACATATCATCTATGATACGGTCGGCGTTTGCGTCGTATCCACCGTTGGTTTTTGTCGCGAGTACCTTGTCGATCACTACTGAGCCGTCGCCCTTGCCAGCGTTCATCGCGATCTGGCGAAGCGGTGCCTCGAGCGAGCGCAGGAGCACATCAACACCTACCGCAAACTCATTGGCGATATCTTTCGAAGGTGACTTCACTCCCGCTGCCATCACTTTTGCTCCTGCACGCACGAGTGCCGAGCCACCTCCAGGCACAATACCCTCTTCGACGGCTGCTTTTGTAGCCTTTACCGCATCCTCAATCTTCAGTTTGCGATATTTCATCTCTGTCTCTGTGGCAGCTCCTACGCGAATGATCACCGCGCCACCTGAAAGCTTGCCCAAGCGCTCCTCGAGCTTCTCCTTATCAAAATCCGAATCAGTGTTCGCAATCTGTGCGCGGATCTGGGCGACGCGAGCTTCGATCTCCGGCTTTTTGCCTTTGCCACCAACAATCGTGGTTTTGTCCTTTGTCGCTATCACTTTGCGCGCGCGACCAAGCACCTCGAGGCCAATCGTATCGAGCTTTGCACCGACCTCCTCCGTCACCACCTTGCCACCGGTCATGATCGCGATATCAGCAAGCATCTCCTTCTTTCGGTCGCCATATCCTGGCGCCTTGAGCGCAAGAGCGTTGAAGTTGCCGCGAATCTTGTTGACGATAAGGGTGGCGAGAGCCTCGCCATCTACATCATCTGCAATGATCACGAGATCTTTCTTCCCAGCCTGCGCAAGCTTCTCAAGAATAGGAAGGATCTCTTTGATCGAGGAGATCTTTTTGTCAGTAATGAGAATATGAGGATCAGAATACTCGGCCTCCATGCGATCTGGGTTGGTCACCATATATGCCGACACATACCCCTTATCAAATTCGAGACCTTCTGCCATCTCGCTTTCAATACCAATAGTCTGAGACTCCTCCACCGTCACCACACCATCTTTTCCCACCTTTTCAATAGCATCAGCGATTATCCGACCATACTCTTCGCTCTCGGCAGAGATCGTTGCCACCTGAAACGTATCGTTCTTTCCCTTCACTGGCTTTGCCATTGCTTTAAGTTCAGCAACAACCGCCTTGGTTGCGTGCTCAATACCAAGCTTCACTCCCATAGCGTTCACTCCCATCGTGGTGCGCTTAAACCCTTCCGCCACAATCGCCTGGGTTAGCACAACAGCCGTAGTGGTACCATCTCCCGCCTCTTTGTCAGTATTCTGTGCAACCTCCTTAATGATCTCAGCACCCAGGTTCTCGATCTTGTCTTCAAGTGAGATCTCCTTTGCAATCGAGACACCGTCGTTGGTAATCATCGGTGCGCCATACCCCTTGTCGAGCACCACGTTGCGGCCTTTTGGGCCGATAGTCACCCGGACAGCATCTGCCACCTTGTCGAGCCCTCTTTTGATCTGGATGCGCGCAGCATCTCCGAATACGATATTTTTTGCCATAGGAATCAGAGTTTAAAGTTCAGAGCCCAGAGTTTAGTCAGACTGAGCTCTGAACTCTGATAACTGAACTCTTATTTTTAGTTAATAATCGCCAGAATGTTCGTCTCGGATAAGATAAAGTACTCTTTCTCGTCGATCGTCACCTCGTCCGGTCCGTATTTCGTGAAAAGCACCTGATCCCCCACTTTTACAGAAGGAGGAACGCGTGTGCCATCATCGTTCATCTTTCCGGGTCCCACTGCCACCACCACTCCCTGCTCAGGACGCTCTTTTGAGATCGTGTCTGGAATAAAAATACCCGCCTTTGTTTGTGACCCTCGCTCATTAAGAGAGACCGCTTCTACCACTACGCGATCGCCGAGCGGCTGTAATTTGAGTTTATTACTCATAGCAAAATGATTTCTGAAGTGCTCAACTAATAATTTCTGTAATGCCCAATTGTAGAGCCATTTTAGCCCTTAGTCAACCCCGTTAGAGAACGCCTTGGCAGAGCATTATTCATAGCTTTAGGGTTAGAAAAAACCGGCTTTTCTCTAACGGGGTCAATAGGCTTTTTGAGCCTTCCATATTGCGCAAAACCATGCTCCGTGATACCATTTTCGCAAATGGAAACTCTCAGAAATATCCTCCCCTATCTTGAGGTGGTATTCGCAATACTCACGGTCACGGGGGTTCTCCTTCAGCAATCCGAGGCAGGTCTTGGAGGTGCTTTCGGCATGGATGCTGCAGGTACTGGATTCCACACAAAGCGTGGAGCTGAGAAGGTTCTATTTATCGCAACGATAGTTATTGCCGTACTGTTTGTAGCCAACTCTGTCACGATTCTCCTCGTTCGCTAGTAAAATCCATAAAATCGGCGACCTGCTTCGTTGCTGCCTCCGCTTGCTCGCGCGCAGTAGCATTTAACTACAGATTGGTCGCAATGCTCACCAGCGCCTCGCATCTCATCCGATTTGTATGAATTTTGATTCTAGATTTTCCTAAATTTTCTAGTCCCTATTCCTCCTCAACAATGTTCGACTCCCTTCGCCGCGCACTGCGCGATTATGCACACGAGATTCTCCGTGCATTCCATCTCCTTTCTTCTCGGAGGAAGCTTCTCTTTGTCACATTCCTTGCACTGTTCGTGCTCTCTTCGACGGGTCTCATCTGGAAAGTAAACGAGCTTTTTTCTGTTGAAGTGCCGGCCTACGCAGGCTCTCTTGCGGAAGGGATCGTGGGCGTACCACGGTTTATAAATCCTCTTCTTGCCACCTCGGATGCAGACGAAGACCTCACCGCTCTCGTATACTCCGGCCTCATGCGAGCGACTGGCAACGGCACCTATCTACCCGACCTCGCAGAGGGCTACGTAGCTTCAGCAGACAACCTTACCTACACCTTCACGCTCCGCGAAGGACTCACCTGGCACGACGGCAAAGCGGTTACTGCAAGCGACGTGGTGTTTACCATAAAAAAAGCCCAGGACCCGAGCCTCAAAAGCCCGAAGCGCGCCAACTGGGAAGGGGTAGCCGTCGAGGCAACAGATGATCGACATGTCACCTTTACCCTCAAGCAGCCGTATGCACTGTTCCTTGAAAATGCGACGATGGGCATTTTGCCAAGCCATATCTGGGGAGAGCTCGATACTGATGCTTTTACCTACAGCACGAAAAATGCCGAGCCAATCGGAAGCGGGCCGTACAAGCTTGCTCGTACCGAGAAAAACGACTCTGGCATACCTACCGTTGCCCACCTCGAATCGTTTAGAAAGTTTGCTCTCGGCCGTCCTTATATCCAAGGGCTCGATATGCACTTTTATCCAAACGAAGAGGCGCTCATGCTTGCCCGAGAGCGAGGCGAGGTAGAGATGATCGCAACACTTACTCCGGCAACCGCCCGATCACTTGAAGCAAAAGGGATAGCGGTCCACACAAGCGAAGGTCCGCTCCCACGCACCTTCGGCGTGTTCTGGAATCAAAACAGTGCACGAGTTTTTACCGACGCCACTGTACGGAAGGCTCTTGAGATCGCCGTGGACAAAAATGCGTTCGTCAAAACCGTACTCGACGGCTACGCACTCCCGCTCGACGGCCCGCTTCCCCGCGGCTCATTTGGCTATAGCGAAACCCAAGCTGCCGAAACAGGGATCGCAGCCGCCAAAAGTGTCCTTGAGAAAGGGGGCTGGCAGTTTGATGAGACAAAAAAGGTGTACACAAAAACAACGACCGTAAAATCGGGAGGAAAGCAGACCAAAGAGACCACCGAACTCTCCTTTTCCCTCTCCACTTCAGATGCGCCCGAGCTCAAAGCATCGGCAGAGTTCCTCGCCTCGGCGTGGCAACAGGTGGGCGCACGCGTAGCGCTCCATATCTATGAGATCGGCGACCTCAACCAGAACGTCATCCGAACTCGCAAATATGATGCGCTTCTCTTTGGGGAGATCATCGGGCGAAACCCAGACCTTTTTGCATTTTGGCACTCCTCGCAAAGACAAGACCCAGGCCTCGGCATCGCACTCTACGCCAATAGCACGACCGACTCGATCCTTGAAAAAGCTCGCGAGGAGTCTGACCCAGAAAAGCGGCGAGCGCTTCTTGCAGATTTTCAAGAAGAGATTCGCAAGGATAGTCCTGCCCTCTTTTTATACGCGCCCTCTTTTATCTACTCGGCACCAGATCGGCTCAAAGGGATGAATCTTGCAGCACTAGGCACCCCCTCTGACAGATATACCGATAGCTACGAATGGTATGTAGAGACCGACCGAGTATGGAGATGGTTTGCGCCAGATCGAACAGAATAAAAACACAAAAACTAATTAACAAACCCTAGAGCCTGAATCTTGCAGTTTGAAAAGCTTCAAGTTTCAAGATTCAAGCTTTAGGAATTAAACATATGAACACAGAAACACACACACCACGAAGAAAAGAGGGACGACCTCACGGAAGACCTCATTCACGCGCACGATCGAGCCCTATGGGCCATGCACCGCAGGGCACTCGTGAGCCGATTCCCGCTTCCACCGCACCTATCTCGGAGAATATCCGGGTTATTCCGCTTGGCGGCGTAGAGGAGGTAGGCAAGAACATGACGATTGTCGAATACAAAAACGACATCATCATCGTTGATATGGGCTTTCAATTTCCTGGTGAAGAGGCACCGGGCGTCGACTATATTATTCCCGACGTGTCGTATCTTATGAACCGCCGCGATCGCATTCGCGGAGTGTTCATTACCCACGGCCACCTCGACCACACCGGCGGTATCCCCTACCTCATGGATAGGCTTGGCAACCCACCACTCTACACTCGCGCCCTCACCTCGGTGATGATCAAGAAGCGCCAGGAAGAGTTTCCTCACCTTCCAGCCCTCCGACTCGAACTCGTCGAAAAAGACGGGCGCATGAAGCTCGGTGAACACCTCTCCGTGAAGTTTTTCGCGGTAACACACACCATTCCAGATGCGATGGGCGTGATCGTGGAGACGGATATGGGTAACATCATCTTCACCGGAGACCTCAAGGTAGACCACGACAACGGTGTCCCCCTTCCCCACGAAGAGGAGCTTTTTGCAAAGCTTGGTGCCGACAAAAACCTAATGCTTCTCACCGACTCGACCAACGTGGAGCGACCAGGCTGGTCGTTTTCTGAGCGCATGGTGCACGAAAACTTGAAGAAAATTATCGCCGAGGCTCCTGGTCGTCTGATCATGGGTACCTTTGCATCGCTTCTCGAGCGCATCATCTTCGCAATCACCACCGCAGAACAGCTCGGCAAAAAAGTGATCATCGATGGACGCTCGATGAAGACGAACGTAATGATTGCAAAGGAGCTTGGCCTTCTCAAATGCCAGCCAACCACGCTCATCCCCGCAGAAGATGTAGACAAATACCCTCCAAACAAGATCCTCATCCTCGCCACAGGCGCTCAAGGAGACGAATATGCATCGCTCATGCGCATGGGATACAAGCGACACAAGGTGCTCAAGCTCCAGAAGAGCGACACCGTGCTTCTCTCCTCTTCGATCGTGCCGGGCAACGAAAAGAACGTGCAGAAGCTCAAAGACAACCTTTCGCGCCAGGGCGCAAAGATCATCCATTTCCGTGTTGCCGATGTGCACTCCTCAGGACACGCATATGCCGATGAGATGGTCTGGATCCACAAGATGATCAACCCACGCTACCTGGTGCCAATCCATGGATACCACCACTTCTTGCGCGTGCACGCAGAGCTTGCTGAAAACGCAGGTATGCCAGCGGCACATATCTTTGTGCCGGACAACGGAAGCATCATCGAGATCTCGGAAGGCGGCTCAAAAGCGGTAATGCTCAAAGAGAAAGCGTCCGCAGGGATCGTGATGGTAGACGGGCTTGGACTTGGCGACGTGAAGGATGTGGTCATCCGCGACCGCCAGGCCCTCGCGCAGGACGGCATCTTCGTGATCATCGCCATCATCGATACAAAGACCGGCAAGGTGCGCCAGTCGCCAGACATTATCTCGCGCGGATTTGTGTATCTCAAAGAAGCACAAAACCTTCTCCGCCAGTCGCGCATGCTTACAAAAAAGACGATCGAGGATACAACAGAAGGTATGCATCCGGTAAACTTCGACTTCGTGAAGAACAATCTGAGGGAGAAGATGGGAAAATTCTTGTTCCAGCAGACCGCAAAGCGCCCGATCATTTTGCCAGTACTCTTGGAGGTTTAGGCGACTCGAAATTCAGGTGCTCTTTTGAAAAAGTACGGATATTTTCTTGGTAGAAAATTCCTCGAGTTCGCGCCAGTCGCGCTCACTAGTCTTTTTCAAAAGACACCTTCTTTCTCGCGACTAAACTCCTAATCTGTCTGACAAAAATCGGGCGTTGCGATCGTGCTTCCACGCCGGTGGAGTGGCAGGCTACAATAATGGACGGGCTAAAAATTGCACAACGTAGAGTAGCAAAAGAGCCGCAACGATGCGCGTTGTAATTGCGAGCGCTTTATTCGAAGCAAACTGAGCTGCATAAAACAGGACAGCACTTCCTCCAAGAAACAAAGCAAGAATGATGATCATGGAAAAAGCTTAACATGGAAATAACTCGTCCTGAATCAAAACAGCCACTTCCCTCGCACGCAAAACGGGTGTGGAAAGGAGGTCTGTTTGAAGTGTACGAATGGGAGCAGGAGCTTTTTGATGGGAGCTTCGAGACGTTTGAAAAGCTCAAGCGGCGCGATACGGTATCGGTGATCCCCGTTACAAAGGAAGGTACGATCATCATCAACCTCGAGGAGCAGCCGGGCCACAGCGCACCCTTCTTTACCAACCCTGCAGGCCAGCTCGAAGAGGGTGAGCAGGTGCTTGCAGGTGCTGCACGCGAGCTCCTTGAAGAGACAGGGTACACGGCGGAAAGCTGGGAGCTGTGGCACTCGCTCCAGCCAGTAACAAAGATCGACTGGGCGGTATATATCTTGATTGCCAAGGGGTGCGTGAAGGCCCAAGAAGCCACCCCGGACATCGGAGAGAAAATCGAGCTGCGCGAAGTCACCTTCGAACAGTTCTGCTCTATGGTAGCGACTGGAGTAATTGCCCACGACAACATGCGCATTGCAGTACTAGAAGCGATGGTCTACCCCGAAAAGATGATCGAGCTGAGAAAGCTTTTCGGCTTCTAGGCACGTTCCAGCGCCATGCCAAATCGAGCGCCGTAGAGCATAAGGAAGGCAAGGGCTACAAATATACCGTTCTGACCATAAGATTCGAGCACGAGACCGCCGACAAGCGGAGCAATGAGAAGCGCAAGCGGACGCATGGCACGGAAAATACCGACGAGATTGGCGTCCTTTGGTTCAATCCCTTTAAAAAAACGGGACTCGCTCATCACCTCAACAGCCGCTGCACCGACTCGGGTCATGAAAAGAAGAAGCGCCCAGGCGACCATATTTTTGTCATGTAAAAATACAAGCGAGCCGGTAAAGAGGGCCATCACAAAAAAGCCGACAGCGAGGAGTTCTCCTTCGCCGCGGCGATCTGCATATTTTCCAAATGGAATCTGAAAGAAGACAAACGGCAGCAACATAAAGCTAAAAATTGCACCGATCTCAGCAAAATCAAAGCCAATCACCTCGTGAAGATAGATAGGCGTATAGATGACCATCCATGCGTAGAAAAACTCAAGGAGAAAGTTGGCGATCAGCGAGGCGTGCAGATCTCGATTCTGCCATACATGCGAAGCTGCGGCCCGAATATTATGTTTATCGTATTTTTCGTGAGGAATCTGCTTAAATCGAAGAAACACCACAGCGATTGCAGGCAAGAGGAGAAGAGAAGCGGCAAGGTAGACACGGTCGAAGTGAGTCTCCATAAGAAGCATGCCTACGATAAAGGGTGAAACGGCGATGGCAACGTTCTGAATAGTGAGATCATCTGCACGAATCTCACCTGTCTCCTTTTTCGTTGAATACTGGCGAAGGTATACATCAAGAAGAAAACGCAGCACGACCACAGCTGCGTTCAACCCGATAAAAAGCAGCCCGACTCCCAGTGGGTTTCCTGCCTGCGAGAGAAAGAGCGCGGAAACAGCAGTAAACACAAGCAAGCAAAGGGTCACCGAATAGCGCCTGAAGCGATTGATAACTGCGGGGGCAACCGCAAGCGCAGCGATGGCAACAAGAGAACTCAGAGTATAGAGGATACCCGTCGACTCTTCGGGGAAAAACTGGCCAAGAAACGTTGAGTTTATATAGAGAAGAAACGCATAGTGGAGCGTGAGGAAAA
The DNA here is from genome assembly GCA_040384765.1 of Patescibacteria group bacterium. GTDB lineage: Bacteria > Patescibacteriota > Minisyncoccia > Phycocordibacterales > JBBUBG01 > JAZKIQ01. The sequence goes on from JAZKIQ010000006.1 coordinate 35,958, forward strand.
ACAGGGTGATATGGATGGGAGTACGCATATTTCTATTCTACCGTATCCCCTCCCGAAGCGCGCAGTATTGGCACTCCGGCGTCTCGCACCGCTTATCCCAAAAGGCCAAACTCTTGATCTGCTCCGCTACCGAGCGAATAAGATCCTCGAGAGTTTTCACATCATCGCTCGAAATATCAAAATGTTCGCGATGATAGCGACCTTTTTCGTCAGGCTCGATGAAATCGATATCACCCGACACCATCTCGAGCTCTCCGTCATTGTGGCGATCGAGGAGCAGCTTATAGAAGCGTAGCTGGCGAAGATAGTCCCCTGTCGCGCTTTTGGTAGCGCCGGCAATCTCATTGCGAGATTTTGGCTTCCCTGTTTTGTAGTCCACGATATTCACCTTGTTTCCACTATCCAAAAATTCAATCTTATCGATTGCGCCGAGGAGGCGGATCTCTCCATCGAGGATCACATCGGAAATAAACAGCTCATTTTTACTGTTCGAAAGCCAGCTGCCTTTGTACTGGTCGTAGTAGCCACCAAGCGCCTCTCGCCCCCGCAAAAGCGACTCTTGGTAGTCAGCCTCGCGAAGGGGCTGCGAAGCCAGATACTTTTCAAACAGGGTCACCAAAGCCACCTTTCCCATATCTTCCCCTTCGCGGTACTTATCAAAAAAGATGCGCAAGGAGGCATGCACCGCGATGCCGTACAACATCGCTTTCGACTGAGCTTTTGGCACGCGAATCAGATTTTCATAAAAATAGCGCCAAGGACACGCGAGATAGGCGTTGAGTGCAGTCGCAGAAATCCCCTGCATAAGGAAAAGCTCGTTTAGGTACTGCTTCTCGTACAACGACGGGGGAAGGTCCTGTGATGGGCCGTACAAGATCTCCGGTGAAACTGAGGTTTCTGAAACATCGGGAACTACTTCCGTTCTATATCGCTCCTCTATCTCACCAATAAATTGTGAAGGCAGCTGCGGACGGCCATCCGCACCCTGGCGTGCATACGAAATGGTAATGCGCTTTTTTGCACGAGTAAGAGCTACGTAGAAAAGGCGACGCTCATCTTCATTGCCATCCTCATCACTCCCCGCAAGTGGCAGGTGAAACTGCTCACGCGTACGCTTGTTGCCCCAGTGTCCGTCATACGCGCCGACGATAAAGACGCACAGAAACTCAAGCCCCTTTGCCCGATGTGCGGTCATGAGGCGCACTACCCCCGCACGGCCTGCGGGCTTTTTTGCGAGGGTGAGGCCATGCTCGCGCAGCACGAGCAGGTGGCGCATAAGAGCGCCGAGATCTGCCTCGCGCTTCGACTCGACAAGCGCCTGCATCTCTGCAAAAAAAGTGCGCACCTTCTCGAGCTTTTCGCGTGAGTCAGGCGCCGCAAGTATCGAAGCGAGGTAGCCTGATTCGGTCATGATCTCTTCAACCACCTCAAGCAGATTTGCGTTTTTAGACCGCACACGCCACCGCTTGAGCTTGGCGGCAAACTCCGTAAACTCGGGCACGGCCTGCATCTCCTCGTACAGGTTCTTTTTATCCTTGTGAACCTCGGAAAAAAGCGTGTACACAGCAAGCGGCGAGAATCCAAGATAATCGAGTGAAAGCGCAGGCAAAAGAACTACGGGGTCTCCATACCCTTCTACTGCGGCGAGCAGAAGCGTGAGCCTGCGAATATCGATATCCTCGAGCAGGTTCTGATCTGACTCGACGACATACGGAATGCCAAGCTTTGCGAGGAGCCGTGAGTAGAGGCTGGCGTCTCGATTGTTGCGATAGAGCACGGCGACCTCTTCGGAAGGGGTACCCTCCTCGAGCGCCTTCTCGATGGCGCGAGCGAGCACAAGCGCTTCTGCTTCTCCTGTCTCGCACGAAACAATGCTTACCGAAACATCTTCGTGTGGAGCTTTTGCCTCGAGGCGAGTCCGCAGCTCTCCTCCCTCTTTCGCTTTCCCGATCACACTATGCGCAGAGTCGAGAATGGTCTGCGATGAGCGATAGTTGTCGATGAGGCTAATGAGCTTTGCCTCGGGATAGTGCTTCTGAAATGAGAGGAAGTTGGCAAGAGAGGCACCTTGAAAGCGATAGATCGCCTGCTTTTCATCACCTACAATAAATATATTCGGGTTTTCGTGAAAGCTCGCAAGAAGCTCGAGCAAGCGGTTCTGTGAGTCATTGGCGTCTTGATGCTCGTCCGCAAGAATATACTGATACTCCTCTTGGATCTCCAGGCGAAAATCGTCGCTTGCTTCGAGCGCTCGCACCACTTCGAGAATCATATCCTCGTAGTCGTAGAGTCGCCGCTCACGCAGCGCCTCTTCGTACGCGCGATACAAGAGCGCAAGCTCTTTATTTTTCTCGATCCGCTTGTGCGTATCTTGATGCTCGCCTTTCATCTTCCCTTTATGAGCACCTTTTATGTGGTACAGATCGTCACGTGAAGCAAAGGCATCTTCGGCCTCTTTGTTAAGCAGGTCAAAACGATCGGGTGAAATATTTTCACGCTTGAGGTCGCTGATCGCAGAAAGCGCGCTTTGGGTATAGAAAAGTGGGTCGCCGTACGGCCGGAGGCGCGAAAGTGGCACGGCAGGCAACAGCTCCTGCATCAGTACAATACGATCGACCGTGGAGACAGACTGTGCGCCAACGATGCGCGGAAACTCTTCGGGAAATCGGCTGATAACGGTGTTGCAAAAGCCGTGGAAGGTAAAGATCGGCACGCGATATGCGTCCGAGCCAACGATCTCGAGCAAGCGCTTGCGCATCGCTGCCACACCCGCCTCGGTAAAGGTAAGTGCAAGAATCGAGTCCGGAGAGGCATCGGTCTCCTTGAGGATATTGGCGATACGGAGGGTGAGGATCTGGGTCTTCCCTGTCCCCGGGCCCGCCACCACCATCACGGGCCCCTCGATAGCATCTACAGCCTCCCGCTGCTTGGGATTGAGCTTTTGATACGCTTTTTCGAATGCTTCTGTCGTCAGAGCCTTTGCCATTGGAGTGCAGTATACGCGAAGGGGTACTATCCGTACAAAAGAAAAAGGCCTAGCGCTTTGCGTGTTTCTCCTGCTGCACACAGGAGAAACACGACTTATCTGGGCTAGGCCTATCACCACCTTTATCTGTGTGCGGAAGACACGTTGTTCCCAGCTCTCCTCGTTCGAGGCAAGCTGGTCTCGCGAAAGCGATAGTATCGATCGATCGCGAGCAGGGTCTGGATGCGTACTTCGTCGGGCGTATAGCGTGGCAGCACGCCAACCGGAACAATGCCCATTCGGAAGAACATCTCCTCCCGAACAGCACTTATCCTCCGGGCTTTTATCTGAATCCGGATCGGGACTCCGATCGCCGTCAGGATGACAGCATCGGTCTTCTCCCTCTCATCCTCGTAGCGCGTGCCAGGGCGCACTTCGACGAGCCAGCGAGGCTTCCATCGATAGTTGTGCCATGCGGCAATAAACATCCGCTCAGCAGTGTTGCCCTTTTCACGGCCGCGCTCTCCCTGTTCGCGGAGGTGCGCCGCATGACTTTCGTAAGGCGTTCGCCTTTCTTTTCTCACCGCGCACCCCCTTCTCTTACAGCATTATGCTGATTTTTTGCTGTATGTCAACCTCATCCCAAAGGCCTTAGCCTCACTTGTTATGAATCTCCCTTTACCATCTCACCAACCACAAATAGACAACCACATTCTCCGACCTTCGCCGTGTGTTCTACTCCCACAGGTACATCAAACCTTTCACCTTCTTTGAGATGGAAAGTTGTATCTGGCAAACAAAACTCAAGATCTCCTGAAACAACATAGAAGGTAACCCTATCTTTATGTGCGTGTTTTTCGTAGACAAACCCTGGTTCGTCGCTCCATTCATATATATGATTAAAGCCTTCTTTTTGAAGAATCTCTTTGTAGTTTTCTAGGGACATCTTAAGAAAGCTTCTTCTCAAAAATCTCCTTGAGCATTCCTGGGTTGGCACTTCCTTTTGAGAGCTTCATGCCTTGGCCGATGAGGAACTGAAGGGAGGCGGCTTTGCCGGCTTTATATTCGGCGAATACAGCAGCGTTTGTTGCGATCACTTCATCAACAATCTTTTCAATAGCTCCTGCATCACTCTTCTGGAAGAGGCCATGCTCCTCGGCAATTGTCTTTGGATCGCGTGAATCTTTTGCCATAAGGGCGAGGAGATCCTTTGCACCACGACTTCCAATCTCGCCCATCTTCACGAGCCGCACAAGGTCTGCGATATACACGGGGTTGAACGCCGCAGTCGTAACACCGACTGTTTTCGTGAGCGCAGCAATATCGGTAGTGATGTAGTTTGAAGCAAGCGCCGAAAGCTCTTTGTCGTTCTTGAGCGCCTCTGCAACATGCTCGAAAAAAGTGCCGGCCTGCTCGTCGTTTACAAAAATCTCCACAGCTTCAGCGCGCAAGCCAAACTCGCGAGAAAGGCGCTCTCGCCGCTCCCATGGAAGCTCAGGCAGGGTTGCTTTGATATTTTTAAACTCTTCGATCTCATTCACTTTGAGCTTCGGCAGATCAGGATCAGGAAAATAGCGGTAGTCGAAAGCGTTCTCTTTGGTCCGCTGGCTAAAGGTTTTCTGCTTCACGTCGTCCCAGCCGCGCGTCTCCTGCGCGATGGTGCCACCCGACTCGAGCACCTCCTCGTGTCGCTTGAGCTCATATTCGATAGCCCGCTCCACAGCACTGAATGAGTTGATGTTTTTTACCTCAACTTTCGTGCCAAACTTATTGGGATCTTTCGAGATAGAGATGTTCGCCTCTACGCGCATCTCCCCCTTTTCCATATTCGCTTCTGAGGCCCCGAGATAGCGCAAAAGAAGCTGTAGCTCACGGGCAAACGCGCCGGCGGTTTTTGAATCATGAATAACCGGCTCGGTGACAAGCTCCATCAAGGGCACACCCGCGCGGTTGTAGTCGATGAGACTCTGCGTACCCTCGTGCTGCGAGCGAGCGGTGTCCTCTTCGAGGTGAATGCGCGTAAGTGCAACGCCGTTTAGTGTGCCTCCCGAAATAAGCGGATATTTGTACTGGCTGATCTGATACCCCTTTGGAATATCTGGGTAGAAATAGTTTTTGCGGTCGAACTCGGTAAAGTCAGCGATCGATCCCCCGACAGCAGTACCCACGCGAAGCACGTGCCGCACCGCCGCCTTGTTGATCACCGGCAATGTGCCAGGATGCGCCATACAGACTGGGCAGATGTTTACGTTCGGCTCTTTTTCATCAGGGTCGTTCTTAGAGCGGCAAAACATCTTTGTCGCAGTCGCGAGCTCAGCGTGCACTTCGAGACCGATTGTCGGGAAATAGTCAGACATTAAAAGCCAATATAACGTATTTCCTCCTCGAGCGCGATATTGTATTTCTCCTTCACCAACACCTTTAATTTTTCCGCCAAGCTACGCACATCCTCCGCCATAGCATCCCCTTCGTTCCAGATTAGGTTGCCATGAAACTCCGCCACTCGAGCAGCTCCTACCGAGAGGCCGCGCGCGCCGACTGTTTCGAGGAGATAGCCTGTAGGGATCTTGCCATCGATTATTTTTGTCTCGTCGATGAGAGCAAGCGTCTCCGGAGATACCGTAGAAACGAGCACATTCTTAAAATAGCTCCCTGGGCATGCGAGACCCGGAATATATTTTTTCTCTCGCGTAGTGATAATGGTACGCGCCTTTGCCTTGAGCTCTGCAGCTTTTCCTACCTCGAGCCGAAATCGCACCGAAAGGAGTACCCACGCACGCTCTCGCTTAAAAATACTGTTGCGATAGGCAAACTCACACTCATCTTTTGAGATCGTCCGAATTTTTTCACCATCGAATATACGCACCCCTTCGATTGGCCCAGAGATCGACTGGCCATAGGCGCCCGCATTGCCCACCACCGCTCCTCCCACCGTACCCGGGATCCCAGAAAGAGATTCGAGACCCTCGAGGCCACGGCCGGTGAGGTGCGTGATCAGGGCACCAAGCGACACCCCGGCATCGCACTCCATGCGCACCCCGCCGAGCTCACGCATCCCTCCGTAGGTAATACGCACCACGAGCCCTGCGACCCCGCCATCGCTCACCACGAGGTTGCTCCCACCCGCGATCACCGTAACGGGTATCCCTTTTTCTTGCGCAAAGCGGATCACTCGTGCGAGCTCTGCGTCATTTTTTGGTTCGAAGAAAAACTCGGCAGGGCCGCCAATTTTGAAGGTGGTATAGGGGGCAAGCGGGATATCTTGCCACACCTCAGGGAACTCTTTTGAGAGCATGTCAAACATACTGGCACTCTAACGCAAAAGCCGCCGTTTGGAAACGACGGCCACAAACGAGAACGACTAGATCCATCCGAGAGACCTATGGTGAAGCGCCATCGCAAAAATGATGATGGCAGTAAACAAAACGAGCAGCACAATATCTTTCTTTGACACAGCTGTATCGTTAGCCAAAAAAATCCCTACTTTGCGGTCGTGCGCTTGCGGGGTGCTGTCTCGCTCGTGACGTACTTGAGCAATGCAAGGATCGCAAGGATCATAAGCACCCAAAGCATGGTCAGCGTAATCCAGATGAAGAGATTGCTCCCTGTCGACTGCGCGTCCGCATAGTCTGAAGCCGAGCCAGCGTACAGATTGGCTTCGAGATCGCTTGAGGCAACCGGCAGCACCGCTTCCTCGATTGTGTTTTGTTGTACTTCGTTCGTCATGATGGATCTATTGTAACAGAGATGTAAGACGCGCAACCTTTTTTGAAGCACAAAGTGTGGAAAAGCCCGTTAGAAGCTGCTGTGACATACCGCACCGCAGAAAAATAAAAGATGCTTCTAATGGGCAAAACAAAAAAGCACCGACTTTCGTCGGCGCTTTTTTATTGGAGAAAACTACATCATCATCTCCTTGCGGGATGCAGCCCAGAAAGCCCATACGGCAACTACTATGTGAAGTAGGTTGTCGAAGAGTTCGAGGTTTGCAACGCCGTAGTAGTTCATTGCCCCTACCTGAGTTGGAGCAAGAGTGAATCCGACGAGGCCAAAGTACAGTGCAACGAGGCCAACGATAACCGTGAGCCACTTGCGAGCACCTCCGCCAAGCGTGTATGCCGCAATGAGAGCGACAATACCAAGGACCACATGAGCGATGTTTTCACCTGAGGTGAGCCAGACCATAAGGTCGAGCGGACCGCCAGTTGGTGTTCCCGTAAGATATCCGAGGATACCCAAGAGGAGAAGCACAACACCACCTACTACCAAAAATTGCTTAGGATTCATATGTTGTAACAAGATGTGCTTTCGTGGTTTATATCTTGGAGCCCTCCCAAAACGAAGTTCGGGGAAAGTCTCCGGTCCATCGCTTCCATCTGAAAAACGACGGATCGACCTTTCATTCTGGAAAAAAGTATAGCACGGCAATAGACGAGGGAAAGTGCGTTATCAACAAACAAAAAACGACCCGCCGAAGCGGGTCGT
>JAZKIQ010000007.1:0-10631 GCA_040384765.1 Patescibacteria group bacterium
GAAGTTGGAATTGCTAGTAATCGCAGGTCAGCTATACTGCGGTGAATACGTTCTCGAGTCTTGTACTCACCGCCCGTCAAGTCAGGGAAGCCGGGAGCGCCCGAAGTCTCACGTATGTGGGCCTAAGGCGAGCTTGGTAACAAGGATTAAGTCGTAACAAGGCACGGGTAGCGGAAGCTGTTCGTGGAATTTTTCAATGAAAAATCGGTGTACGTCCTTCGGGGCGCACTCCTGATCGTGTCGATGTTCTGGGTTCCTTAAGGATTCGGAACGGATAATGATTGTGTATCTCGAAACACCAATCGGGCAGCCAGGGAAGACTGGTTCGGTCGGTCCGCAAGGATTTAGGCTGAGGGGCAGAACAAAAGAATAAGTATTTGTTTCTCGAGATCATTGTGCTTTCAGTTTTCAAATAATGCAAAAAAGCGCCGTAAGGCGCTTTTTTGTATTTCTAGTCCCTGAGTCGAGTCTACGCTGCTTTGCTCAGAGCCAGTCACAGCTCGCTTTCTTCTGAAAGCGGTCGCGACCCCGCCTCCTCGCCTTCGCTCGTCCGGCCCGTGGCTCTGGTAACTGCTGCGCTAGCTCGCAGTTACGCAGCCTTGGTCAGAGCCACGCCACCCACTGTAAAGGCCAAGGCTGAGAGTGCGAGTGCAAGGATGATCTCTCTTGCATCACCTCCAACTCCAGTGTTAGGCAGGCCAGGTGTTGCTGTTGTATTTTCAGCATTCACGCCCTGGTTGAGGCCGGTCGAGTTTGCACTAGTATTCGCCGCCGCTCCTGCTGTTGTGTAGTAGTAGAGGTATGAGTTGTCGTTTGGATCTGTATTCTGTCCGTTCACATTCAGGCTTGTGTTCGCCGCCGCTCCGTTTGTGTCGGCTGGATCGGCACTCGACTGTGATGAGCCTGTCTGCCCGTTGTAATAATAGTAGTACGTTCCTTCTGTGTAATCAGGCGTGCCTGCGCCTCCTGTTGTGGCGGTCTGTGCAAATGCCGCTCCCGCTGCAAGCGCGAACCCAGCTGTAAATGCTCCGGCTCCTGCGATTATTTTTGAAAATGTCATAATTAATGGACTACATAACAACGATATCTTTTGACCTTTGCTTCGAGGACGCGCTCAGCTGTGTTTCATTACAAAAAGAGCACCTAAAGGGTGCTCTTTTTGTAGATACATTGGTGCGCGCGCCAAGATTCGAACTTGGGACCTATCGAGTGAGGAGCGAAGGCTTGGAGCTCCGCAAGACCTTTTGCGAGCTTTTAAAACTACTTTAATTGCCGAGCTTGGTGCGCGCGCCAAGATTCGAACTTGGGACCTATCGAGTATCAGTCGATTGCTCTACCAACTGAGCTACGCGCGCACTAAGCGCATTAATTTAAAGTAGTTTTAAAAGATCCAAAAGGTGTACAGCTCCTGTAGGGAGTCGGTAGAGAGCAACTGTCACAGGTTCTTTTCTGCTGAAAAGCCCTGCGACCCCGCCTCGCGCACTTTTGCGCTCCGGCCCTTGATTGCTTCAGGTCTTCGCAATCAAGCTACGCGCGCATAAAATGTAAACCTTACCCTATCAAAAAATCGAAGCTCCTTCAAGCCCTTTTGCCTTTTCTGCCCATGACCGTTAGTATTGCCCAATGACCCTCTCGGAGCTTGGCGAATTGAAAAAGGTGCATTTTATCGGCATCGGCGGCATCGGCGTATCGGCTATTGCTCGCAAGATGCTTCTTGAAGGTACAAAGGTGGCAGGCTCAGATCAGAGCGAGTCGCCTATTACGGAGGAGCTCAAAAAGCTTGGTGCAGAGGTGTATATCGGGCATCGGGCAGGGAACCTGGCCGATGATGCAGATCTCGTTGTGTACACTATTGCAATTCCTGATACGAATTCTGAGCTCGTGAAGGCAAAGGAGTTGGGCATCCGGACCCATACCTATCCAGAGATGCTTGGCGCTATCTCAGCCGAGCATTTTACAGTCGCTATTTCGGGTACTCATGGCAAAACTACAACAACGGCGATGCTTGGAAAGGTTGCCCGGGACGCCAAGCTCGACCCGACGGTGATCGTTGGCAGCATCATGAAAGATGCCCAGTCTAATTTGATTGTTGGCCAGGGGAAATATCTTATTGCTGAAGCATGCGAGTACCGCCGATCTTTCCTCAATCTCTTCCCAAAAGTGCTGGTTATAACAAATATCGATGCAGCTCATCTCGACTACTACAAAGATCTTGCTGATGTGCAAAAAGCTTTTTCTGAGCTTGTAGCAAAAATGGGAAAGGAGGGGGTGCTTGTGTGCAATCCAAACGATCCGCATGTCGCGCCGGTGGCTGAAAAAGCCGAGTGTCTTGTGGTTGACTACACAAAGGTGGACCCGCACTTTACTCTCAAGGTGCCTGGCGAACATAATATTAAAAATGCTCAGGCGGCGACTGCTGCAGCGGGTGTTATCGGCGTCTCTGAGGGTGCTATACGCTCTTCGCTCGCAGAGTTTAGCGGCACTTGGCGCCGCCTTGAGGATAAAGGGCTTACCAAGGAAGGGGCTCACCTCTACGACGACTATGCCCATGAACCCGAAGAGGTGGCAGCGTCTCTTTCAGCCATTCGCGGGTTGTATCCGGACAAAAAAATCACGGTCGTTTTCAGGCCGCACCTCTACTCACGTACCAAGACGCTACTTCGCGAGTTCGGAATGAGTTTCAAGGATGCTGATGAGATTTTAGTGACTGACATATATGCTGCTCGAGAGCCACTCGATCCATCTATCCACGCGCGTGACGTTGTGGCAGAGATTGGCAAGCACAAAAGTGGCGCGACCTATGTTGAAAATTTTGTTTATGCCGAAACCTATCTCCGCGATAGGCTAAAGCCGGAAGAGGTGGTGATCACCATGGGTGCCGGCGATATCTACGAGCTTGCAGAAAAGCTCGCGCAAAAATGAGCACTCTTTTTATTGTTTCAACGCCGATCGGTAACCTCGAAGATATTACGCTTCGGGCTATTCGCATTTTGAAGGAGGTTGATCTCATTTTGTGTGAAGATACGCGCGAGACAAAGAAGCTTCTTGATAAGTACGAGATTTCAAAACAGCTGCTTTCGTACAACGCTCATGCAACAGATGCCCGGCATACGGAGGTGATCGAACTTCTTCGTGAAGGTAAAAATATTGCACTGGTATCAGATGCCGGCACACCCACCATTTCAGATCCAGGTTCAATGATCGTAGCTCGCGCGAGAGAAGCTCTGGGAGATGAGCTCTCGATCGTTCCTATCCCGGGCCCTTCCGCACTTCTTTCTGCTCTTGCGGCCTCCGGATTCCCTGCGTCAGATTTTCTGTTCTTGGGCTTTTTGCCGCACAAAAAGGGGAGAGAGACGTTGTTTAAAGAGATTGCTGCCTCAGAGCGCACCGTGGTTTTTTATGAATCTCCGCATCGATTTGAGAAGGCGCTTTTGCAGCTTTCAGCCGTTGCCGTAGGTCGGCGGATCTGCGTCGCCCGAGAGCTTACAAAACTATTCGAGGAGGTGAAGGTTGGAACGGTAGAAGAGATTTCTGCATATTACACAGAGAATCCCGACAAGATGCGCGGGGAGTTTGTGGTTGTGGTTTCGAGTATTTAAACTATCCACCTACTACCCTCTCGAAAAATAAAAAGCAAAATAGTTTCAGAAACATCTGCAGCTGACCTTAAAAATAAGGGAGCATTCGGCCATCAAAAATAGGGGTCGTAGCCTGTAAATGGCGAGGGAACCGCGGCGCGGTTTCCTCGCGCATTTTTGAATGGCCGAGGCAACCATTATTTTGTAGTCGGCGAAGCTGTTTCTGAAACTATTTTGCTTTTTCATTTTTCCGTTCTACACTCTCTTTATGCAGCGCCACCTCTCAAAATTATGGGGCATCTTCTTTCTCGGCGTATGGATCATGGTGATCCCTCTTCTTGGCGTTCCCCGCTCATGGATCAACGCCTTTGTTATCTTTTCGGGCCTTGCGGTAGTGGTGACGTCGTTTCTCCTCGCTCGTGGTCTTGCTCAGAATGTTCCATCGACACACGCCCCTCGCGATGTACACTCGAGCTAATATTTCTCTCATAGCCACAGCGCTTCTTCTCGGCGGAGCTGGCCTTTTTTTGATACAGATGAAAAGTGCGCCTGTTGCTTATGTTGCATCCGCACAGGGTGAGGCTACTTCGACCCCGGCTATTCCTCCTGAGCCTGTTTTTGTCGTCACCCACGTTCCCATGCCAGAATCGGTGAAAGCAATCTATATGACTTCTTGGGTGGCGGGGACAAAAAGCCTTCGGGAAAAACTCGTGAAGCTTATTGATGAGACGGAGGTAAATGCGGTCGTAATTGATGTAAAAGACTACACTGGCCGCATTGTATTTCCTGTCCAGGATCCTTATCTAAAAGAGATCGGTGCCGAAGAGGTGAGGGTGCGCGATATGAAAGAGTTTATCGGCGTACTTCACGAAAAAGGTGTCTACGTGATTGGTCGTATTTCTTCGTTTCAAGATCAGTATCTTACCGAAAAGCGGCCAGAGCTTGCCGTGCGTCGTGCGTCAGATGATGGCATCTGGAAAGATCGCAAAGGGATCAGCTGGCTCGACGCAGGCTCGCGTGAGGTGTGGGACTATCTGGTGGCTGTAGGCAAAGAGTCCTATAGAGCGGGGTTTGATGAGCTCAACTTCGACTACATTCGCTTCCCTTCAGACGGCAACATGAAAGATATTGCGTACCGCTTTTATGATGAGTCGACGATGACAAAGGCCGATCAGATGAAGGAATTTTTTGCCTATCTGCACGGAGAGCTTTCAGGTACTGGTCCTGTACTGTCGGCTGATTTTTTTGGACTTACCTCTTCTGCGACAGGAGATTTGGGTATTGGGCAGATTCTTGAAAATGCCGCCCCCTATTTCGATGCTATTGCCCCAATGGTGTACCCCTCGCACTATGCGTCGGGGTTTAACAATCTGAAAAATCCTGCCGATCATCCCTATGAGGTGATCTTTTCTGAGATGCAAAAGGCGAGCGAAAAGCTTACTGCAGCAAGCTCTACTCCGGCAAAGCTTCGCCCCTGGCTTCAGGATTTCAACCTCGGTGCTACCTATACAGGAGATATGATCCAAAAGCAGAAACAGGCGGTGTACGACGCAGGCTTGACCTCATGGATGATCTGGTCCCCTTCGAATGTGTACACAAAAGGCGGGCTCGATGTTGAGTAAAAGGTTTGTAGGACATTGGTCGGTCTATTTAATATCTGCAAGAAGACCCGAGCAATTGTGTATGCTCGGGTCTTGTGACGCATGGCGTCACAAAAGAACTAGATACCAGGGTCAGAAGTACCGACACTCCAGGTGCTCCGCATCTTCTTAAACTGCTTGAAGTCGCGCGTCCCATCCTTGAACTTCACCTTGTGGTGAGGGAGGAACGCGAACTGCCCGTTCTCAAGATGAATACAGTGCAGGAGGTCGTTTCCTTCGTACCAGTCGACCGTAAAGAGGTACTGGCCAGTGAGCCAGATCCTCCGCTCCTTAAAGAATGCGTTCACACCTCCTTTGAGTTCCCTGTGACAGATGAGTACAAACTTCTCTGATGGGCAGTCGTGATATACAAGCTCTTTCCGCGAGAGAACGAGATCGCCGCAATGAGGAACCTCAGGGCTCCCTACGGCATCTGGCGGAAGGTAGGAGAAGACGCTGCCATCGAATGTGCGTACCGTGAACGTTGGGACCGAACCTTTGTAGCACGCGAGCGCAAACGCTCGAGCGGGGACAAACTCGCCCTCGTGGTCTGGATCCATGTCGTAGAAGAACTCTTCGCCGACCATCAGATCGAGCGGCAGAGGGAGATCCGCGTGAACGAAGCTGTGGATGTCCTGATTCGTTCTTGAGTCGCTTGCAACAGCCTCAGCTATCGAAGGGAGTACCTCCTCCATTGTTGCTATTCGTGTTCGGTCGCAAGGCTTGTACGAGATCGTGAACACCTGTTTAAAACGCTGTCCCCCGATAAGCCTGGTCTTTGCAAGATAAGCGAGGTAGGTGCCAATGATCTCGACTCCCTCCTCAAACACTGTTCCCGGCTCACCGCCAGGGCGCGTGAGGCAGATCGCAATATCCTTCTCGGAGCGGAAGAGATGCATAAAGTCGCGTGGGTTTCGGATGCCGCTGATAACGCAGGGGCGATCGAGGTCATGATGCATTGCCAGATACTCCACACATGCTGCTGGCTTCTTTGCGAGCTCTGCGATCGAGAATGCCGTGATAGCGGCAACATACTCCTCGCGCGACGGAAACGAATCAACGCTTCGTCCGAAGCGCGCCTTCACCCACTCGGAAGCCTCTATGTGAGGGATGTTACATTCTCCCGCGAGCGCCTTTCCAAGGGTTGTCTTTCCATCACCTGTCTTGCCAATAATGAACAGTCGCATGAACCTACTCCTTTGTTCGCGCTAGTTAGAAAGGATTCTCCGCGTGGAGCCACTCCTTCATCTCAGGATCGAACTCGGCAACGATTGCGAATACCAGATGTCCTTCGGGTACGAACTGTGCAGAGGTCTGTCGCACGATAACTCCGATACCCTCCTTCTTCTCTCCGGTTGCGTACTCAACATGTATGTACTTTGCCTCGTAGCGATCCTCGGGGAACACGGAGAGAGTTATGAGCCGTTCGATGTGCCAGCCCGCCTCGGTAACGCTATGGCAGTCACTCTCGGTATAAGCGTCTCCAAACGTGAGCCGCGAGCGCTCGATACACTCAAACTTCCAACCGAACTCATAGCAGGTGCGTTCCTCCAGATACTGCTTGCGCCATGCCATGCCGAGCCGCTTGTTCTTTCGCAGGGTGCCGGAAGCATGGTTCTCGACGAAGGTGTCAGCGCTCATCTCTCGCACTGCGAGCCGGCGCACCAGTACAGAGGCGCTCCGGGTCTCTTTACTAACGGGCACCTTTTCAGTCTGCATTGTCAAAGAACCTCCTTTTGTGGTGGGGAAACGAAAAAAGAATCCGCTCCCCCTTGCGGGGGAGCGGATTCATGAGAAACCGATATCCTCATATCACTTTACAGATATTCCCAAAATTGTCAAGTTTTTATATTTGACAAATAGCAAAATATATTATATAATAAAAAATGGTGAGGCTGCGTATGCCTCAGACAAGATCTAAACCATCTAGAAGAGGAGATGAGTGAAGTTGTCCAACAGAGTTGAAATCACGCTCGCAGAGGCACAGCAGCGCGCTGCAAGCGTGGCTCCGGACTGTGACTTTGAAGCGTTGCCGGCTTCGGTTGAGGAGCTCGAGGCGATCAAGGAAAAGATCGTCGACGGGTTCTATGCCAAGGCCCGCTCAATACCTGGTTATGTGTGTAACGTTAGCGCTGCCTCGTATGGCAAGGTGGCGGTCTGGAAGTCTTACCCCCTCAAGGTGCACGTCTTCTGGTACTAACAGGCCCTCGCAGAGAGACCCCGTGGTCTCGCGCTGCGGGGGTCTTTTCTATTATGACTAGTCCGTAATTCCTTCTGAACTAGTCCCTTTCTCTCGTGGTATAATATGCGCACAATGAGCTCTAACGAACCAGTAACCTATTTTGCGGAGACTGATTTCCGAGGCAAAAAGACTAAGTTTGGGATCAGGCGTAAGGACCGTGCCCGACACGTCTATGTGATCGGGAAGACCGGTATGGGAAAGTCGACCATGCTTGAAAACATGGCGATTCAGGATATTCAAAATGGTGAAGGTCTTGCCTTCATCGACCCTCACGGCGCGACTGCCGAGAAGCTTTTGCAGTATGTGCCTGAGCATCGCATCAAAGATGTGATCTATTTTGCGCCGTGGGATCTTGCGTACCCCCTCTCTTTTAATGTAATGGAGGATGTGGGTAAAGATCAGCGGCATCTTGTTGCAAACGGCCTAATGGCTGCATTTAAAAAGATCTGGCCAGATGTATGGAGTGCGCGTATGGAGTATATTCTCAACAATATTATTCTCGCGCTTCTCGAGTACCCCGACTCGACACTTCTCGGGGTGAACCGCATGCTCGCCGATAAGGCGTTTCGTGATGCTGTCGTCGCAAATGTTACCGATCCGTCCATCAAAGCGTTCTGGGTAGACGAGTTTGCAAAATATACTGATAAGTTCATGACGGAGGCTGGCGCTGCGATTCAAAACAAGATTGGACAGTTCACCTCGAACCCGCTCATTCGCAATATTGTCGGCCAGCCCAAGGGCTCGCTCAATATTCGAAAGATCATGGATGAGAAGAAGATTCTCATCATGAACCTCTCCAAGGGGCGCATGGGAGAGATCAATGCAAACCTTATCGGTGGTATGTTGATCACCAAGATCTATCTTGCCGCCATGTCACGTGCTTCAGCCTCGCCTGCGGAGATGGCCGTGCTTCCCGATTTTTATTTTTATGTTGATGAATTTCAGTCGTTCGTAAACGAAAGCTTCAAAGATATTCTTTCAGAGGCACGCAAATATAAGCTCTGCCTTACAATTGCGCACCAATATATTGAGCAGATGCCCGAAGAGGTGCGTGATGCCGTGTTTGGCAACGTAGGTACGACGATCGCATTTCGCGTGGGTCCTTTCGATGCAGAGGTGCTTGAAAAAGTGTTTGAGCCACAGTTTATGGCGATCGATATTGTTG
The DNA here is from genome assembly GCA_040384765.1 of Patescibacteria group bacterium. Lineage (GTDB taxonomy): Bacteria > Patescibacteriota > Minisyncoccia > Phycocordibacterales > JBBUBG01 > JAZKIQ01. The sequence continues at coordinate 8,626 of JAZKIQ010000007.1, forward strand.
GCCTTGGATTTGCACAGATCTATCTCACCCTGATGATTGATGGCGTAGGCTCGCCTCCTTTTTCGGCGCGCACTATTGATACGATCTCGCCGCCTCCGATCTCGTTTGTGCCACGTATCATGGAGTGGACACGAGGCACCTATGCAAAGCCTGTGGCTATTGTGGAAGAAGAGGTGCGCAAGTGGCACGAGCCTATTATCCCGCCCAGGAAGGAGCTTCCCCCGAGAGCACAAGGGGGTATGGGGCCTCCAAATGGAGACCGCCCGCACAGACAGCCCTCCTTTTTCAAGATTGGTGCGGAGCAGCAGCGTCCACCTATGCCTTCCAGGGGGCCCCAGGGTGCACCAAGCGGCCCGCGGCCTCCTGCGCGCGATTTCCCTCCGCGAGGGGGGAGTGGAGATCGAACGGCAAGCAGCAATGCGGGTCGATCGAACGAGCGTCCTCTCCCTCCGGTAAGGCCTCGAGATCCGCTTCCACCGCCAGCACCATTCCAGCCATCGCAGCCACCAGCACAACCTGCGGTTTCTCTCGAGCAACTTAAAAAGAACGCTCCCGAAGAGGGAGGAAAAACAACTTTGCGTGAAGCGCTTGCTGCAGCTATGAAGGAGCAAGAGGAGCGCAAGAAAAACTCAACCGTTCAATCGGCGTCTTCAAAAACAGAAGCGCCTAGAGTTGCACCTCCGCAACCCTCTCCTGTCCAGTCGGCCGTGGAGCCAAAAAGAGAGGAGAAGCGTCCAGACCAAAGAGCGCCTGTCGCCTCTCCGGAAAAGATGTTGTCTCCTACTGCGGAAGAGATCAAACGCATGTTTGAAACCGGCACACCTCCAGAGCAGTTATAGTAGCTGACCCTCCTATTAGGCCTCTATGAAGATTCTTGTTTTTTCTACTGCCTACTACCCGTTTGTCGGAGGTGCCGAAGTGGCGATCAAAGAGATTTCTGATCGGCTTCCCGAGCATGAATGGCATGTCATAACTGCGCGCATGAGTCGCTCGCTCCCCAAGATGGAGCGGGTTTTTGGAGTAACCGTGCATCGTGTCGGGGTCGGTTTTAAAACAGTTGATAAATTTCTGCTGCCATTCTTGGGTGCACGCACTGCACGGTCGCTCGCACGATCAGGGTCAATCGATCGCATCTGGGGGATGATGGCGAGCCAAGGTTCTCTGGGAGCGGCATTCTTTAAGCGAAGCGTACCTACGGTGCCGTTCGTACTTACCCTTCAAGAGGGTGACGAGGAGGCGTATCTCGCTCGCTACGTCGGAGGTAGTCAGATTTTGTACAAACTTTTTATTCGGCCCTGGTACCGATACATATTTAAAAAAGCAGATCGTGTTACGGTGATCAGTCGATATCTAGGAGATCGCGCGCGAGCCGCTCTTTTTTCTGGGCCAGTAGATCTGGTGCCAAACGCTGTAGATCTGGCGCGCTTCACGCCGGGGGCAGAGCGCACCCCCGACGGAAGGACTGTGCTTGTTACTACGTCACGGCTTGTTGAGAAGAACGCTGTGGGGGACATCATCGCTGCGCTTGTGCTTTTGCCCAAGAGTGTGCACCTCTCGGTTATTGGAGAGGGGCCGCTTGGGAGTGCGCTTCGCCAGCAGGTCCAGGTGCTTGGCCTCTCTGATCGCGTTGTTTTCCATGGACACAAGGAGCACGCGGAAATGATCATCTTGCTCAGGCAGGCTGATATTTTTATTCGCCCCTCGCTTTCCGAAGGGCTCGGCATATCGTTTCTCGAAGCGATGGCGATGCGCTTGCCTGTCGTGGCGACTCTCGTGGGAGGGATCCCTGATTTTCTTGCTGACGGGGTAACGGGCGTTGCATGCAAGCCGCATGATCCCGCCAGTATTGCTATGGCAGTAGAGAGACTGACTGGTGACAGTGCTTTGCGGGAACGGATCATCGAGAATGCCCAGCAGATGATTCAGGACCGATACGACTGGAATAGTATTGCAAGAGAGATGGAAAAATCTCTCGAAGAAGCGACTCTTTTGGGACGATCTGTTGT
>JAZKIQ010000008.1:0-1968 GCA_040384765.1 Patescibacteria group bacterium
GACGGAGAGGTCACAGCGATATTCGAATCTTTTCCAACCCCGGTCATGAGCAAATCGTGGAGGTACATCTCAGGCTCAGCCGCGTAGCAGGAATCGTTACTTCTACCATCAAGCAGTACCCGGCGAACGAAGAGTTCTTCGTGGAGACGTTAACGCGAATCGAGCTCGCACACGCGGCACTGTCTGGAAAGATAGAGAGCATCTTGTGCGCCGCAGAAGTCCGTCTTCTGGAAGGTCACTGGGAAGAGATCGCGCCATCCTCCTGCTGGGTCATCCATCAGCTCTCGGTTCTGTATGGGTGGCTCTATCTCCAAGCCGTGGCGGCACCGCATCTGATGATCGTTGCCTCCCGTCTTTCCGCCGCAATCTGGCGCCTCAACAAAGAGCGCGCACGCGTCACCGGTGAATTCATCGGCTAGCCACCGACTTCGGCCCTCGCAGCAGCCAGCTGCGAGGGCCTTTTGCATCTCCCCCCCCCTCCCATCGCAGCGTTTTAGGCAGGATTTTTAAAAAAGCGATCATACTACGTACCTCTTTTAAGATGTCGAGGGTGCCCCGTTTAAAAAGCCTTACGGAGGCCTGAAGAGGCCGAGTAGAGAACTTTTCAGCAGAAAAGTATCGTGCTTTTTAAACGGGGTACCGGAGGAAAATCTTCAAAGAGGCCCGAAACAGCCCCGCTTGCGGCTTTCGAAAAGCCTCTGCTATACTGCCCTCAACAGCAAGACTTTTTTCATGCCTAAAATCAACCCCGAAATCGAAGCATTCGCCCGAATTAAAGTGATCGGTGTTGGTGGTTCCGGCAAAAACGCGGTAAACCACATGATCAACTCCAAAGTGAAAGGAGTTGAGTTCATCGTAATGAACACCGACGCCCAGGACCTCCACCACTCCCTCGCTCCAAAAAAAATTCACCTCGGCAAAAACCTCACGCACGGTCTTGGCGCAGGCTCAAATCCTGAAGTAGGCCGGAAAGCTGCCGAAGAGACGATCGAAGAGATCCAGGGGATTATAAAAGGTGCAGATATGGTGTTTATCGCCTGCGGTATGGGTGGTGGCACTGGCACTGGCGCCGCACCTGTCGTAGCAAAAACATCCAAAGGCCAAGGCGCACTCACTGTAGCCGTCGTCACAAAGCCATTCTTCTTTGAGGGAGCGCAGCGCATGCGACAGGCCGAGCAAGGTCTCCAGGAACTCCAGAAAGAGGTGGATGCGATCATCGTTATTCCAAACGACCGCCTCCTCGGCATCATCGACAAAAACACTCCAGCTTCGAGCGCATTTGCCATGTGCGACGACATCCTCCGCCAGGCAGTGGAAGGGATCTCCGATCTCATCACCACCCCAGGTGTTATCAACGTAGACTTTGCAGATATTAAGTCGGTTATGCAAAACGCAGGTTCTGCCTTGATGGGCATCGGCTCAGCAATCGGTGAGAAGCGAGCTGAGGAGGCCGCACGAGCCGCAATCAACTCGCCTCTTCTCGACCTCTCTATCGAAGGCGCACGCGGAGTCCTCTTTGCAATTGCAGGTGGTGACGACATGACCATGATCGAGATCCAGGATGCTGCAAAGGTGATCACTGAATCGATCGACAAAGACGCCAAGATTATTTTCGGCACCATTCGCGACGACAAGCTCAAGAAGAACGAGGTGAAGGTGACCGTGATTGCCTCGGGTTTTCCAAACGGCATGCCTATTGGATCGAGAACAGTGTCGACACCAGCTACTGAGCCAACCCGCGAGGTACGCGAGCCGAAGATCGAGCCGATGGTCGAGTCACCCGTCGTGACACCAATCAAGACAATCACCTTCGGTACTGGCTCACAGCAACAGTCGATGGGGACTCTCAAGAAGCAGGATCCGGTAAAGACCGTAGAGAAGAACGACACTACGATCGACGACAACGACTGGTCGAGCGTGCCAGCATTTCTCCGTCGCAACAAACCAAAGCAGTAAAAGACGCAGGTA
>JAZKIQ010000009.1:0-13698 GCA_040384765.1 Patescibacteria group bacterium
CCCGCTTTTCTGTTCTGACTAAACTCTGAGCTCTGTAAACTGAACTCTGATTGCTCCTACGCCTTCTCTCCCGCAAAGCTGAGCGTCATCTTTTGCTCCTTTGCGTCAAAGAGAGTGATCGAGAACGGATAGCTCTTGCCGAGCTCGAGCTTCTTTCGGAGGATATCTTCACTGCCGAATTCAGATACGTGCACGAGGCCCGAGATACCCTCTTCGATCGAGACGAGTGCTCCGTACTTGTTGTACTTGATCACTACGCCTGTTGCGTTGTCACCCTTCTTGTATTTTGCTTCCGCGCTCTTCCAAGGGTTCTCCTTGAGAGCTTTGATCGAGAGCGAGATCTTGCCTTCCTTGATCTCGATGATCTTTATATCAACACGCTCTCCAATCTTGAATCGAGTGCGAGGATTGTCGACGAGCGCCCAGTCGATTTCGGAAATATGCACCAGTCCTTCGAGGCCTTCCTCGAGACGAACGAATACACCGAAGTCTACGACGCCGGTCACTTCGCCCTGCACCACATCTCCTACTTTATATTTTTCTATGATAACTTCGCGTTCCTTCTGGTTTGGATTCTTCTCAGAGAAGATCAGCTTGCCCTCCTTTGAGTCGGCAGAGATGATCGAAACAGAAAGTTTCTGGCCAACGAGGTTTTTGAGCTCGTTCATGATCTTGTCCTTGTCGCCATCATCTACGCGAGGATAGTGCTCAGGCTTGAGCTGGGAAGCTGGCAAAAAGCCCGCGATCCCTTTCCATTCGAGAATGATGCCGCCCTTGTTGGCATCTTTCACGGGAAGCTCAAATACCTCTTTCGATCTGATCGCGTCGTCTGCCTCCTTCCATACCACAGCCTGTCGAGCCTCTTTGAGCGAGAGCTCGATATAGCCATCCTCGTTTTCTCCCTCAACCACCTTTGCGGTGATCGACTCACCTGCGTTCATCTTTTTGATGATGTCGCGGGCGTTCAAATATTCGCGTCCAAAAATGATACCGGTGCCGAATACGCCAAGGTCTATGTAGAGCGCGAGCTTTCCGGTGCCAATAACAGTGCCTTCAATGAGCTTACCGGCCGCAGGCGGGGTCGGTGAGTTTTTTACGAGGTCATCCATCAATCCACCCTTTTCCTCAGGGGCGATGGCGAGCACGGCCGAATCCTCCTTTCGATCCTCGGTAGAGGAAAGAGGAGGTGCTTTCTTTACGGGAGACATTAAATCAGTAAATGTCCCGAATCTCTTTATAATTAACACTGTCCGAAACGGGGAAGACAGCTAGGAAACTGTACCTTTTTTGAGCCTTTTTAGCTAGGGGCAGTAGCTATATCCAAACTCTTTACATATTCATAAAACGTGATATAGTTTCGAATGGGGGAAGTTCTCGGTGTAGTAAAAAGCAACGACAAGGAGCGCTTTTGAACGGAAAAGAGACTGCAGGTGCGGAAGTGGAAGCGGGCAAGATCGACTACCGGTCTGACGCTGAAGCGAACTATCGGCTGATGCGCATCCTCGAGGAGGTGATGGGGATCGGAGAGCTGATCGTAATCAGGCACGGTGATGATTTCGTGAATGCTCGCGCGATCAGCCCTTCTGATCAGGCACTTCTGGTTTCGACAACCAACGGCCTGCACACGGCGTTGACCAAGTATTTCGGCAACAGCGAACGCCAGCCTGTCGTGGGTGTGCCGCTCGATCCAGATGTGCTCGAGCAGGTGAAGATCGCGCATGCAAGCGTGGGGGAAGCGATCGACGCGCTCGAGAAGAAGCTGCTTGCAACCAAGCTTGCGGCAAGCTTGGAGAAAGAGAAGCCTGGTGTTCCGGTAGATGCTCCGACCCGGATTGGGATCGAAGGCATCGTAGCGGCACGGCTGCACATGCTCTGCAGTGCGCCGTCGGGAGATCCTGCACGCGCCGTAGAGGAAGAGAAGTCGTCTTCCTGAGGTACAAGCTGTAGTCCAGCAACAAAAAGTGGCCCGACCAAATGGGTGGTCGGGCCTTTGATTTTTATGCAGTCCACTTTTTTGGGACCTTGAAACAAGCCTTCTTTTGCGCTATCATATACGAATGGTTTTGACCTATTACGGCAAGGCGTGTGTGAAGGTAACTCAAGGCGATACTACAATCGCCTTCAATCCTTTTGGCAAAGGCGTGGGCGATCGCTACCCTCGTTTTGGTGCAGATATTGTCCTTGTTTCTCGCAAAAGCTCCGAGTACAACGCGAGCGAAAATATGAGTGCCGGTGAGAAGATGCCGTTTGTTATTGATGGCCCCGGCGAATATGAGGTGGGAGGTATTTTTATAAAAGGGTATGGCGTGCCCAACCCTGAGAATGTAAGCGGCCCGCACAATACGATCTATTCATTGGTGATCGATGATATAAAGCTGTGCCACCTTGGTGGGCTTCAGTCTTCGACGCTTCCTCCCGATACTCTTGAGCAGTTGGGCGAGATCGACATCGTGTTTGTGCCTGTGTGGAAAGGCGATGTTCTTCCGCCAGCAGATGCGTACAAGCTTGCGGCCTCGCTTGAGCCAAAGCTTGTTATTCCGCTTGCAAACGGAGAGGATGAAAAGGATGCGCCCCTCGCCACCTTTATGAAGGAGGCAGGAGAAAGTAAAAATGAGTGGGTAGATAAGCTCACCCTCAAGCGAAAAGACCTTGAGGGCAAAGAGGGCGATATTATATTAATCTCACCTGGACTAAGCTAGCTCCCCCATGAAAACGCCCCTTGAATATATAGAGCATCTTCGGATGAAGCCGGTGCATCACCGGAAGCGGGCTGCGTTTCTCGCGACGGCACTTATCGGAGGCTCGATCCTCTTTACCTGGGGTGCGTACCAGTCAAAAAAGCTGACGATTCAAAGCCCGGCAGAGCTTTTGGCAAATCAGCAAAGGGGTTCCCAGGCGGCGAGTCCGTTTCAGGCGTTTGGGGGTATTTTTAAATAGGAAAGTAGTGTCACTGTATCGATATGGCAAAAGAGAAAGAATCAAAACCAAACAATCTTCCTGAGCGCGGCATCGTCGATATCGACATCGTGCCGGAAATGCGCACCTCATTCCTCGACTACGCCATGAGTGTGATCGTGGATCGTGCACTTCCCGACGTGCGCGATGGGCTAAAGCCAGTGCACCGCCGTATCCTCTATGCCATGCATGAGCTTGGGCTTACCTCTTCTGCAAAGTTTCGCAAGTCCGCAACGGTAGTCGGAGATGTGCTTGGTAAATATCATCCGCACGGTGATATCTCTGTGTATGACGCAATGGTAAAGATGGCGCAGACGTTTTATATGCGCTACCCGCTTGTGCAAGGCCAGGGCAACTTCGGCTCGATCGATGGAGACTCGGCTGCTGCTATGCGTTATACCGAGGCGAAAATGTCTCGTCTCGCTGGCGAGCTGTTGCGCGATATCGAAAAGGAGACGGTCAACTTTGTTCCAAACTACGACAACTCTCGCAAAGAGCCTGCAGTGATGCCTTCGGTGGTGCCAAACTTGCTCCTAAACGGCACGCTTGGTATCGCGGTAGGTATGGCGACAAAGGTGCCGCCACACAACCTCCGCGAGCTCATGGACGCGCTTGCGTACCTTCTCGACAACCCAGGAGCGACGACCGACGACCTTATGCAGTTTGTCAAAGGCCCTGACTTTCCGACAGGCGGCATCGTATTTAATACAAAAGATATCCATCACGCATACGCAAATGGTCGCGGTGGTGTGACCGTGCGTGGCGAGGCGGAGATCCTCGAGACGAAGAGCGGCATGTTCCAGATCTTGATCACCTCGCTTCCGTATCAAGTGAACAAAGCCGAGTTTATTATTCACGTGGCAGACCTCGTCCGCGAGAAAAAGCTCGAGGGAATCAAAGATATCCGTGACGAATCGACGCGCGACGTGCGTATTGTGATCGACCTCAAGTCCGGCACCTATCCGCAGGCCGTGCTCAACTTTATCTACAAACATACTGAGCTTGAGCAGGTGTTCAACTACAACATGCTCGCACTCTCAGACGGCGTGCCAAAGCTCCACTCGCTTTCCTCGGTGCTCAATGAGTTCGTAGCGCACCGCAAAGATATTATTCGCCGCCGCACTGAGTACGATCTCAGGAAAGCGCTCGAGCGCGAGCATATTTTGATCGGTCTTACGATTGCACTTGATCATATCGACGAGGTGATAAAGACGATCAAGCAGTCCAAAGATACTGCTGAAGCGCATGCAAACCTCGTAAAGAAGTTTAAGCTTTCAGATATTCAGGCGACTGCGATCCTCGATATGCGCCTGCAGAAGCTTGCCGGACTCGAGCGCAAAAAGATCGAAGATGAGCTCAAGAGTGTGCAAGAGCTCATCAAAGAGTTGAAAGAGATCCTTGCGAGCGCAAAGAAAGTGCTCACTATCATCAAAAAGGAGTTCATGGAGATTGCCGAGAAGCACGGCGATGACCGCCGCACCCGTGTGGTGAAAGGTGCTGCAAAGGCGATCAACATCGAAGACCTCGTACCAGACGAAGAGTCGGTGCTTGTGTTCACGCGTGGTGGCTATGTAAAGCGTACGCATCCTACCGAATATCGCGCACAGCGCCGCGGCGGCGTGGGCGTAATGGACCTCGATACAAAAGAGGAAGATTTCATTTCACTTTTTCTTACGGCAAATACGCACGCAGACCTTCTCTTCTTTACCGATCGCGGCAAGGCATACCAGATCAAGATGTACGAGATTCCGGAAGGGAAGCGCGCTACAAAGGGCAAATCGATCATCAACTTTATTTCACTCGGTGATACTGAGCGCGTAACCTCGATCCTTGCGATGCCGAAAGATGTGAAGGGCACCTCGCTCTCGCTCCTTATGGTGACAAAGCTTGGTGTTACCAAGAAAGTTGCCGCAGACTCCTTTACCGATGTGCGCCGCTCGGGCCTCATTGCTATTACGCTCGAAGCAGGAGACGAGCTTCTCTCGGCAAAGCTCTGCCAGAAGAGCGACGACATTATTCTCACCACTTCAGAGGGTCAGTCGATCCGATTTAAAGAGTCTGATATTCGCCAGATGGGCCGCACAGCTATGGGTGTGACCGCCATGAAGCTTGGCAAGAAAGGCGATATTATTGTTGGTGCAGATATCGTAAAGGGCGGCACCAAAGATGCTGAGCTCTTGGTGATGTCCGCAAACGGCTACGGCAAGAAAACCAAAATTACGGAATATAAGGTGCAGAAGCGTGCAGGCTCGGGTATCAAGGCAATGAATGTAACACCAAAGACGGGCAAGCTGATGGTCTCAAAGGTTGTCACCGAAGCTGAATCGGAACTGATCGCCATCTCGAAGAACTCCCAGGTGATCCGCATCGGCCTCGACGAGGTCCCATCGCTCGGGCGCTCGACACAGGGTGTGCGTATTATGAAGCTTCGTGAAGGGGATAGTATTGCTTCGCTCACGTGTTTGTAGTTCTGTGGCGCTCCTAAAATCTCGACCTGCTTTGTCGCGGGCTCCAGTCCTCGCTCATGGAGCAGTAACTCCATTCGCTTCGGGCTTCGCCCGCTTCGCGCATCTCGAAGATTTTAGTTCACGTGGGGTTGCGTTTATATAATTGAAAAAATGAAGCAAAAACTGATTCTTCTTATTGTGTTTGTGGGAGTTTTCTTGGCTATTGGGTATTCGACTGGCATGAGGGGGGTGGCGCAAGAAGGCGTGGGTGCTTCTTCTGAGCAATCGGGCAGTGCTCGACTGTCAGATGAGGCGATTCGACACGCGTCGATTCCGAATCTCTTTTTCGGCGAACCTTTCGGAAACTACAGCGTTCTCGATGGGGGTGTTGCCTACTATACCGAGTCTTCGAAGTCTCCCAATGGTCAAACACGTAGTGCAACAGCGACCGACTATTTTACCGCTATCGACACGAGCGTCTCGTTTGCGCATGACGACCTCGATGGAGACGGTGACCCAGATACCGCCGTTATTATGCTGAGCCGCTCCGGAGGTACGGGTACGTTTTATGATCTCGTTGTATTCCGCAATGAGAACGGGCAGCCTCTCTTTGTGGATCGCGCAATGGTTGGAGATCGGATTGTTGTTCAATCACTTTCGATCAAAAATGGAATCGTTACTATCGACATGCTTGATCATGGACCTGGTGAGCCGTTGGTGAGCGCAACATTTCCAAAGACCCTTCAATTTCAACTTATGAATGGAAAGCTCACTCTCATGCAGCTTGCGCAGGGAGATGAGGTCGAGGTTACTGGTGAGCAAGCAGCCGTTGCCGCTGTCGCAAAAACATCGATTGCTGCAAAGATCGAGCAGCTTGCACCAGGCACCTTTACTCTTTCCCGAACGAACTCTTCTGTTGACGATGGTCTCCCTCACATCTACTCCCGCTATTACGGATCTAAGAAAGGATATCTCGTCGAGGTTTACCTCGATAGAGAGGGTGAATGCTACCAGGGAAAATTCACGTGTCTTATGACGAAGCTTTTCTCAGGAGAGGAGCTAAAGAAAATGTGTACATCTTACTATGATTCTGTGGAGGAATGCATCAGCACCACGACTGTTGCCACATTTGATGTAAATGAAAAAGGGATCGTGGGTAACTTTCGCATGGAAAGCGCAATCCGGAGCGATGCACAGGCGCGAGAAGAATCTCTTAGGGCAGCTGGATACTACTAGGTTTCGCCGATGAGGATGAAGATTGAGTAGTTCTTTCCACACGGCACGGAAGCTGCCCTCTGTTATACTCTCTGTATGGCTTTTCTCACGCCCTCGCATGCGATAGCGCCGCTCAATATCCATGAGGGGATGCGTGTGGCAGATTTTGGCACGGGGGGTGGCGCAATGGCGATAGCTGCAGCGCGCCACGTAGGGCATTCGGGCAAGGTGTACGCGATTGATATACAGAAGGGGTTGCTCGAAAAGCTTGCTCGCCATGCGACTGATCTGCACCTTTCAAATCTCGAAGTGGTGTGGGGTAATATCGACCACTCACATGGCTCGAAGCTTGCTCCTGCATCCGTAGATGCGGTGATCATTGCAAACGTACTGTTTCAGTCCGAGCATGTTGGGCATCTTGTTGCTGAGGCGAAGCGCATCTTAAAGCCACATGGCAAAGCGCTTGTCATCGATTGGACGGATTCGTTTGGGAATATGGGCCCCGCACATGGGCATGTGGTAAAGGAGTCCGAAGCAAAGCTTTTTTTTGCCGATGGGGGATTTGTGTTTGAAAAAAACGAGCCGGCAGGGGACCATCATTACTCTCTTCTTTTCCATAAACCATGAACAAAGGTTCCAACTTCCAGCTCGTCGTTCTCGCATTTTTCGGCGTCATCCTTGTTGCGGGTGTTCTTCTTTTTGCAGGCTTTGGCGGAGGGGGCGGCCTTGGGGGTGCCGGTCGCGGTGCTACCCTCACTCTCTGGGGTACGGTGCCCGATAGTGTGATGGCCCCTCTTCTCAATACGTTTTCCCAAGAGTACCAAGATTCAATCGGACAGGTGCTCTACGAAGAGAAGCGTGCAGATAGCTTTGAGAGTGATCTGGTAAACGCGCTCGCCTCGGGCAAAGGTCCGGACATGGTGATCATCCCCCAGGGGCTTTTGGTGCGCCAGGCCGACAAACTGTTGCCTCTTTCGTATGAGCAGTTTACTCAGCGTAAATATCTCGATGCCTATACAGACGGTTCGGATATCTTTCTCACCAACAATGGCATTCTCGCGCTTCCCCTCTCGGTAGACCCGGTGGTTTTGTACTGGAATAAGCAGCTTTTCTCGGGAGCGGGCCTCACCTCTCCTCCGCGTTTTTGGGATGAGCTGCTCACGCTCCCTGAGAAGCTCGTGGTAAAAGATGTTCGTGGCACTATCTCGCAAGCGGCCATCTCTCTTGGTGGCTATCGCAATGTAACCCGTGCAAAAGAGACGCTCTCCTCGCTTTTTCTGCAGGTTGGCGACTCGATTACCGAGCCGGTCTTTAGCGAAGCGGGTCTTGGGGTGAATCCTGTGCTTGGAGATTCAGCTGCACGCGGAGCGGGTCCCGCCGAATCAGCACTTCGCTTCTATGTACAGTTCGCAGACCCTGCAAAAGCGGTGTATAGCTGGAACAGCGCATTGCCGCAGTCGCGTGATCTCTTTGCGCGCGGGAGCTTGGCGATGTACGTGGGTGTTGCAAGCGACCTCGCAGCAATCCAAAGCGCAAATCCGCATCTCTCGTTTGACGTAGCTCCGCTTCCACAGGTGCGGCCAGTCAGCGGTGGCCAGCCAAATGCACGGGTGTACGGCAACTACGGAGCACTTGCTGTTCTTCGTGCGGGGAAAAACCCTGCGCTTTCAATGCAGGCGGCGTTTCTCCTTTCTACCACCAACTATGCGGAGGCGTATGCGCGTGCCCTCGGCTTGGCACCAGCTCGCCGCGACCTTCTTTCGCAAAATACAAGCGGCAATGCGTTGCGAGCCGTTGTCTTTAAGGCTGCTCTCAACGCTCATGGATGGCTCGATCCGTCCCCGCTCGGTACCGATGCGATATTTCGAAGCATGGTAGAATCTTTGGTATCAGGAGGTATCACTGAGCGCCAAGCGCTTTCAGAAGCTCGCGCCGATATGAGTGCCCTTGGACAACAACGATGAAAATGAGCCTGCGTTCATGTGCCGCACTATTTCTTTCCGCGCTTTTCTTGCTTGGTCCTTCGCTCGCTCTTGCCCTTGAGCCGAACGCCCCGCTCTCTGGTGCGCCGGTAAATCTGCAGGCACCATGCGGCAATAGAGCGGGAGGTACTGGAGAAACGCGAGAGTGCACCGTTGCGGACTTCATCAATTTCGTTGGGAGTATCGTTCAGTTTTTGATTTTTCAGATCTCGATCCCTCTCGCGGTGCTCGCTTTTGTGGTGCTTGGCTTCCGACTGGTGGTGAGTCAAAACAAGCCGACCGTGTATGCTGAGACCAAAAAATATCTGATGGACCTGGTGCTCGGTATTTTTCTCGTCGTCTCTGCGTACGCGATCGTATCGTTTATATACAGCTTTGTAGCGGAGCCGTACCGCATATTTTTTAGATAATAGTAATGAAAAAAAAGCATCTCCATGGTTTGGCTGGGGCAGCACTCGGATACCTCTTGTTTCCAGCGATTGTGTTTGCCCAGATCGTGAACCCATTTAAGGGCGTCGAAAACCTCACCGGTCAGAATGGGCTTCTTGAAAAGCTGATCTCTATTGCTCTCCAGATCGGTATTCCGATCATGGTGCTTATGATCATGTGGATTGGCTTTCAGTATGTGTGGGAGGCTTCAAAGGGCAAGGCGGCAAACCTGGCAACCATCCACAAAAATTTCCAATTCACGCTTCTTGGAGCGGCGCTTCTTCTTGGCGCCTATGTGATTCTTGAGATTTTGCAGAACACCTTTAGATCGCTTCAATCACGCTAATATCATGAAAAAACTGTTTTTTATAGTAAGTCTCGTCTTCTCGTTGCTTGCTCCTACTGCCATTGCAATGCCTGTGTATGCTGCACCTGGGGATGAATTTCAGAATGATCTTTTTACCAGCCAAAATAGCCAAGGGACATACTACAAGGAGTTTACGCTAGGCTTGCAGCAGGGTGGCGGAGGATCCGGTGCTCGGGGCACCTGTGCTAGCTCGGGTGCCCGCATACGGGATCTCAAAGGTCTCCTCTGTTATGCGCAGGACATCATCAACTACAACATCATTCCGCTCATTTTTGCGTACGCTCTGCTGATGTTCCTGTGGGGTGTCGTCTCGTATATCCAAAAGCCAGACCTCGCCGAGCAGGCAAAGCAGAAGATTTTATATGGGGTGTTCGGGCTCGCGGCAATGGTGTCTGTATGGGGATTGGTAAACCTGGTGGTGAGAACGTTCAATCTTGATAATACGCCTATTCGCGTCCAAGATATCCAGGTTCGCTAAAACATTCTAGAAGCCCCATCTTCTTTGTTGTCTTCGTCAGGAAAAACCTCAACGTACCTTTAAAAGTACGTCTCAGCTTTTCCCTCCTAGCCGCCTCGAACCTGGGGCTTCTAGAATGTTTTGGTTGGGATGATATCCACACTCGGGCAGCCCCTTAGGGCGGCCCGAGTGGTATCATAAAGTAAATCGATTAACGCATATAAGCATTTTCCATGAAAAATACGCTCATTAGGTGGCTCTCTGTTCTCGGGATATTCTTCACCCCAGCATACGCATACGCTCAGTCATCGACCGGTGCCATCGGTATTATCGACCGCGTGCAGTTCATCATGAACACTCGTGTAGTGCCGATCATTATCGGTATTGCGCTTATCTACTTTTTGCTCGGAGTGCTTGAGTATATTCGAAAGCCAGACGGTATCATTAGCGAAACGGCTCGTTCGCGGATGGTGTACGGACTCATCGGTCTTTTTGTGATGATCTCAGTATGGGGACTCGTAAATCTTGTTGGTGATACCTTTGGTATTCAGAGTGGAGGACAGGCTCCGATCCTTCCCATCGTCAACCCCAACAAACAAGGGATATAGAGTTCTAAAATCCTCACCTGCTTTGTTGCTTCGCTCCGGGGCTCATTCACAAGGCAAGTTCGCCTTGCTCAATCGCTCCTCACTCGCGCCGCGCATCTGAGGATTTCTAGAATCTCTCTATAAAGCAACGTTTGTCCAATGGTAAACCTGATCGACCGAATTAAGGAGAATATCCTCAACCCCATCATGGGGATCATGCTCACTGTTGCGCTCGTGGTGTTCTTGATGGGGATCTACCGACTGTTTATTGCCAAGGATAACGAGGCGTTGGGTTCCCAGGGGCTTAAAAATGTGACGTGGGGTCTTGTGGGCTTTGCGATCATCGTGTCTGCTTACGGAATTCTCAGTTTCGTGTGTGTGACCGTGACAGCGTGCTCGTAGAAAAGTCTAGAGGATGTTTTAAAAGCCTAGATCCGAGGCTCAGCTGCGAATACTTGGAGCAGTTGAGGGCCGGAAGGAGCAGAGGCGACTGAGGCGGGGTCGAGAACTTTTTGAGTACAAAAAGATTCGTGACACGAGGAAGGAAAAGGTGAGCTGTACATAGGGTACAGTGAGCGTTTTCTGACCGAAGGTAACGACGGAGGTGGGCTTTTAAAATATTCTCTAAAAAAGAAAAAGGGCGGTCACTTGTCAGTGACCGCCCTTTGCCGTTGCGCAAGACGCGCTACGGTTTGATCTCGATTTCGAGAGTGGCCTCGTTTACAACGCGGCCAGCTTTCTCTTCGAAGAGATCACCTCGGTAGAGATTGGGGCGGACGAGGCGGAGGTTTACGAACCTGCCGCCGATCGTCTTTGTGCCATCTTCCGAGATGTGCCAGGTCCAGGTACCGTGTGCAGTGCCATCCGCCCATTCGAGGACGGTGAACTCGCGCGCACGGCTTTCCGGAGTTTCGGTTGCCTTCTCCTCGAGCTTCCACAGCACTCCGGCGTCGAGCGTGAACTCGAACCGTTCGTAGCTTGTTGGCGCTATGCCGCGACTCCTTCTGTTTGGCAGGAGCCGGGCGGTTGCGCGTCCGGTTATCTTGCCAGGAGGAGGAAGTGTTTCGGGTGGAGCGGTCTCGATCGGTGTTTCCGCAGCGCTCGCTTCCGGAGAAGCGGGAGCCGTGGAGGGCACCTCGGTCGGCGAAGGAACGCTTGCCGATGGCGCACTTGGAGAGCTCGGAGGTGGCGTTGCTGCTACCTTCGGACTCTCGGTTGGCTTCTGAGCTGCTGGCGATGCCGAGGGCTTCGCCGGGACACGCTTTGTGTACCAGGTGGCCTTCTTGGTGACTAGCCACCTCTTGTCGATCTCCCGCCAGAGCACTGTGGCGAGAAAGATGATGAGCAGCCCCACGAGCGGCGTCTTCCATGAGAGGAGAGCCGCAAGAATGGGATACTTCTCCTTGTCCTTGACGAGCGCTTCCGGATCGAGGCGCCACGAGTCGTGGCTCTCGATCGGACTCTCGACATGGGGAGTGTACCCCGGGCTCGGGGCAGCTGCCGCCGGGTCCGGATTACTCGTTGTCGCCATTCTGTCCTCCGTTCTGTTTCCGTTCCTTGTTGCGCTGCTGGCGGAGCTGCTTCTTGTTTGGCTTCCTGCCGGACCGCTTCCCATCTCGCGATGGAGGGCGATCCGCGCCTTCTTCGCCCATTGCAGCCTGCGCTCCTGCGAGCCCCGCCGTCAGGTCCTTCTGCTCCTCGGGAACAGTAGGACCGGCGTTGAAGCTTACATCGCGCACGGATGCGGTGATCCCGGTATCGGGATCTTCGGCAGCCGAAAGCTCGTATGCTTTCGTCGGGTCTACACCCTGTGCGACCAGCTCTTTGGCACGCGTGTTGGTGCCTTCGCGCTGGCGTTTGAGCTGCTTCTGCTGTGCCTCCTCTTGTGCTTCCTTGGCACGAGTAGCTTGCACTTCAGGAGAGGGCAGCACCGACTTGAGGGTGATCGAGTTCTCTTCCTTGGCGGATGAGAACTCGACCCCGTTCTCACGGATGAGCTCGTTGATCTTTTCTGCGGTTTTGCGCAGGAGATCAATGCACTTCGGTTCGCGCTTCACGATCTCGTCTTCGGTGAGCTTCTTGAAGCCTTCGCGGAGATTCTCGGTGAGAATTCCGCGGATGCGTTCGTGAAGCTCCTTGTACGGGATCTTGAGCACCTTGCGCCCATCCTCGACGTGAGTGAGGACGAATGCTTCGACCGTCAGGTAGAGGCCGTCGGCGCACTGAAACTTCTCAGACTTCGCCTGGCCCTTCTTCCCCTTTTCTTTTTCTGCGGGTGGGGGTTCTTCCCAGCTGACGTGTGTGATGTGCGACTTGGTGTTGACCACCACTACTCTAGTTGCCCCGTAGGGCAGCCAGAAGTAGAAGTACACGTGGAGGGGGAGTGCTGTTCCGAAGATCACTTCTCCGAGGAAGTAGTCTTCGGGTACGAAGCCGATGCTGCGGATTCCATACAGGATTCCGCCCCACCACACAAGTGCCCACACGATCCATGAAAACAGATCGAGCAGGAGCACGGGGTGATCGGAGAGGAAGCGGTTGGGGAGTGTTTCCCCGAGGAACGAAGCGAGCCACGGCACCGTACAGGTGAGGTAGAGCACGAAGAGCGGCCACGTCCAGAGGAATCCGAAGATCTTCATCTTCGGATTCCAGTTGTGACCTCTCTCTGAGAGTGCCCAGAGCCACGCTGTTGTTCCGGCAAGGATGCCGATCGCAACGACGGTAGCTTCGAGCTGGAGTCCGGAGAGGCTGCACCAGAGTATCGCCGCGATCGCGGCGGACAGGAAGAGCACTGCTCCCACCATCCGGACGATCGTTGCAATCGGCCCATCCTGCTTGGCTTCCGCTTCCCACCACGCCTTGAGGCGAGTGAAAAATCCTACCGAAGGCGGGGTGGCTGGCGTCGGTGCGTTCGGGTCCGTAGGTGGCAGGCTCGGATTTCTCCAAGATCGCCACACTTCGTGGATCTTCCACAGAGTCTGGCCCACGATCGCGATTGCCGCGATCGCAAACAGCACATCGAGAATTTTTTCCTTCTCCAACGGAGAACCTCCCTGTCTGCGTATGCAGACGGTAACGGGAACATTGAAACGGTTTGCTTCTCTATTCGCTAGCTCACAAAGAGCTCTAAAAATTGCCGATTATAATTATATCAGGAAATAGGCTTTTGTCAATGGCAAAGAGGGCGAAAATACGTTGAGGAATATGGGGGCGGGAGAGGAGTGGGTCCGAGGACATGGTCCCAGATAATTCGTTCGCC
>JAZKIQ010000009.1:13708-14897 GCA_040384765.1 Patescibacteria group bacterium
CCATCTTTTGCGCCTTGTGCATCAGTGACCGCAATGTCGCGATACATGCGCTTGTCATCTGGGATGATGAAATTTTTATCGAAAGTGCCCACGAACTCAGTTTTCTTGCGTTCGATTATCTCGACTACTTTCGCCATCTTGCGACCGTAGGGCGAAACGCGCTTCAAGTCTTCAATACGTACGGTGTCGCGGTTAAGTGCGGTATTAATTTCTTCCGGCGGGATTTCAAAGTCCTCATCTGAATCAGGAATAGGGAAATAGCCGACACCTTTTCCGGTGACGCGGATTATGCCGATATATGGATTTTCTTTTGCTTCTTGCATGTTCCTTATCTGTGCCGAGGAGAGGACTTGAACCTCCACCCCTTGCGGGACCAGCTCCTAAGGCTGGCGCGTCTGCCGTTTCGCCACCCGCCCGGGTGGATACAAGAGATAGGGTAGCATAGAGTAGGATTCTTGCTGAATGGCGAGCGGGCTTTTTAATTGGTGGTCACAGATAATTTTCTACTGAAAATTTCCGCGACCCCGCCTCGCGCCGTCGCGCTCCGACTTGCACCAGTCAGAAAAAGCCCCTTAAAGGGCTTTGTTCTGTACTGGTGCACCCAGTAGGATTCGAACCTACGACCTTCGCCTTAAGAGGGCGCAGCTCTACCAACTGAGCTATGGGTGCATGGTATGAAAATACTATCTCACTTTGACGTTCCTTTCAACACATCAAGTGCCTGGGGTGGGAGTCGGTCACAGATAGTTCCTCGCCGCCGCTCGGAACTTCTGCGACCCCGGCTCGCCGTTTCTTTTGCAAAAGAAACAGGGCTCCGCCTTTCGATTCCCACGCGCGAGCAAAGCAGCTTGCTCGCTCCTCGGCACAATTAAAAAGCCATACTTTTTAATTGTGCCGAGGGTGGGAATCGAACCCACATGGGAGTTTAACGTCCCTGGGGATTTTAAGTCCCCTATGTCTACCAATTTCATCACCTCGGCGGGGAAGCGAAAAGGGAATCGGTCACAAGTCGCTTCTCGTCGCCACTCGAAGCGCTCGCGACCCCGCCTCGCCCGTTTTTGTTGGTACAAAAACATGGTTCCGGCTTTCGATTCTCCCACGCATTCAAGCCCAAAGCTTGAATGCTCGTCGCTGAGGCGCCGGGGAGAATCGAACTCCCGATGCAGGATTTGCAGTCCCGTGAATTACC
>JAZKIQ010000010.1:0-43171 GCA_040384765.1 Patescibacteria group bacterium
TGAGCTGGAGGAATGAACCGAAGCGGCCATCAAAGCCGTTGGCGAGGATGCCACCCACTGAGGTCGATGTAGCGGAAGCCGTGATGGTGAGGGTACCAATAGCGGCAGTGTTGGTGACGGTGAGTGCGGTGCCGGCTGCAGAAAAAGTATTCGTACCTGCGAATGCCTGACCCGCACGGTTGAGCAATGCAACATTTGAGCTGAGGGCTGCATCTGCAATAGTCCCCGCTGACTGACCCACACAACCGAGAGCTGATTGGAAGCAACCCGCTGTTATGGAAAATCCGTTGATTGAGGAGGTAGTTGCACCTGAGGTGATAAGGAATGCACCCCCTGTGAGCGTGATGCCATTTGAAGCGGCAATGCCCGTAGCCGACACAGAGGAAAGCGTATTGGTGGCTGTGTTTGATTGGGTGATGATGCCGCCAGAGATCGTGATGCCGTTCGAAGAGGAAATGCCGGCTCCGGCAACCCCACCTGCAAACGTCGAAGTCGCACCATTTCCAAAGATTGTCGTAGATGAAGTACCGCCAATGACAATACGGTCGAGTGCGGTAACGGCAGTGGTGGAGGCACCGGCGCTGAATGTTTTAAGTGCAGAGAAAGTTTGAGCGGTGTTAAGCAAAGCAACATTTGCAGAAAGGGCACCATCGAGAACCGTTCCTCCAGCCTGGCCGATGCAACCGAGGGTGGTGGCAAAGCAGCCGGCGGAGAGGGAGATGCCGTTGGCGAAAGTGGAGGTGGCGGCGGAGGTGATGGTGATGGCACCCGAGGAGAGGATGGAGCCGCCAGTGAGGGTGAGGCCATTTGAACTCGAGAGCCCCGCTCCTGCCACCCCGCCCGAGAACGTTGTAGTGGCTCCATTGCTTGTGATCGACGAGGTCGCACTTCCCGTCCCGAGCAAGATCTGCTGGAGAGTCGCAAACTTGCCGTCGTATCCTGCTGCAGTGATGAAGCCGCCAACTGAAGTAGAGGTAGCGGAGCCGGTAATCGTGAGGGTGCCGATAGCAGCGGTGTTCGTAACGGTGAGTGCCGTGCCAGCGGAGGTGAATGAGTTGGTGCTGGTGAAAGTTTGTGATGAGCGGTTGAGGAGGGCGACATTTGCGGAAAGGGCGGCGTCAGAGTTTGAGCAGACGCCGTTGATCGCGAAGCAGCCGGCGGAGAGGTTGATACCGTTGGCGAAGGTGGAGGTGGCGGCAGAGGTGGAGAGGATATTGCCACCAGTAAGCGTAATTCCGTTTGAGGCTGCGAGGCCGGCAGCACTAATAGATGAGAGCGTGTTGGTGGCGGTGTTTGACTGGTTGATGGTACCGCCAGAGATTGAGATGCCGTTCGAGGAAGAGACACCGGAAGCTGCTACGCCACCTGAGAAAGTGCTCGTTGCCCCACCAGTGATTGAAGAAGTTGCGCTCCCCGTCCCAAGCAAGATCTGCTGCGTTGTTAGGAATTTCGAGTCGAACCCTGCTGCGGTGATAAATCCTCCGACGGCTGTTGATGTTGCTGAACCCGTAATGGTGAGTGTACCAATGGCGGCAGTGTTCGTGACTGTGAGGGCCGTGCCAGCTGCGCTGAAGGTGTTCGTGCCAGTGAAGATTTGTCCACTTCGGTTGAGCAAGGCAACGTTTGAAGAAAGTGCAGCATCCGCGATCGTGCCTGCGTCTTGTCCTACACAACCCAGTGCTGATCTGAAACAGCCAGAGGTGATGTTAAATCCGTTGTTCGAAGTTGTCGTTGCGCTTGAAGTAATCAACAACGCACCGCCGGTGAGGGTAATTCCGTTTGAAGCAGCGAGGCCTGCTGCGGAGATGGAGGAGAGCGTGTTAGTTGCCGTATTTGTCTGGAGAATGATTCCTCCTGTGACCGTCACCCCGTTTGACGATGAGACACCCGCTCCAGCGATGCCGCCAGAAAATGTAGTTGTGGCTCCACCAGTAATTGATGATGTTGCCGAGCCAGTGCCAAGGAGAATCTGCTGTGTGGTGAGGAACTTTGAGTCGAAGCCCGCTGCGGTAATGAATCCACCGACAAAAGTAGATGTTGCGGAACCTGTGACTGTAAGCGTCCCGATTGCCGCTGTGTTGGTGACAGTGAGAGCAGTGCCAGCAGCGCTAAATGTATTGGCAGCGCTGAAAATCTGACCCGCACGATTGAGAAGCGCAACATTAGATGTCAGCGCAGCATCTGCAATTGTGCCTGCTGCCTGACCCACACAACCGAGCGAAGTGGCGAAGCAACCAGAAGTTGCGAGGAAACCGTTGTTTGATGTGGTGGTTGCGCCCGAGGTAATCAAGAATGCACCGCCAGTGAGGGTGATCCCGTTCGAGGCTGCGAGACCAGCAGCACTGACCGACGAGAGAGTGTTTGTTGCGGTGTTTGTTTGGAGAATCGTTCCGCCAGTCACTGTCACACCGTTCGAGGAAGAAACACCGGATGCCGCTACCCCACCACTGAATGTACTGGTAGCCCCACCTGTGATCGATGAGGTTGCACTCCCCGTTCCGAGGAGAATCTGCTGAGTAGTAAGGAATTTAGAATCAAAACCTGCCGCTGAGAGAAGGCCACCCACAGCAGTTGATGTTGCCGAACCCGTGATGGTGAGCGTGCCGATGGCCGCTGTGTTTGTGACAGTGAGGGCAGTGCCGGCAGAGGAGAAGGTGTTGGTGCCGGTGAAGATCTGGCCAGTGCGATTGAGCAGAGCAACGTTAGGTGAAAGTGCTGCATCAGAGTTCGAGCAGACACCATTGATAGCGAAGCAGCCGGCAGTGGTGTTGATACCGTTTGCGAAGGTGGAGGTGGCGACGGAGGTGATGGTGAGAGCACCCGAGGAGAGGATGGAGCCGCCGGTGAGGGTGAGACCATTGGAAGAAGATACCCCCGCTGCTCCAACTCCACCAGCCAACGTCGAGCTCGAAGTGTTTGTAACTGAAAGATTTGTTGCTGTCGTTGAGCCGAGTATCGCGCCGATATTTGTAGCGTTGATTGAGCCCGCGGTGACCGTCACTCCGTTCGAGGACGAAAGGCCCGCTCCAGCTACCCCACCCGCAAAAGTTGAAGTTGCGCCATCTCCGAGGATAGTGGTGGTGGAGGTGTTGCCGATTGCGAACTTTGCGTTTGAACCAACAGCAGTGAGAGCTGTGGTGGAAGCTCCAGCAGTGAAAGTAGCCAGTGCGGAGAAGAAGTTGGTGCCGGTGAAGATCTGGCCAGAGCGGTTGAGCAATGCAACGTTTGGTGAAAGTGCACCATCCGAGTTTGAGCAGACACCAGCGATAGCGAAGCAACCTGTGGTGATATTGAAACCATTATTGGACGTCGATGTTGCACTCGATGATATCAAGAGTGCACCGCCGGTGAGGGTCAAACCATTCGACGCCGCAATCCCGGCAGCCGAGATTGAGGAAAGCGTGTTGGTTGCGGTGTTCGACTGATTGATCGTACCGCCTGAGATCGAGATGCCGTTTGAGGAGGAAACTCCAGCTGCAGCAAACCCACCAGTTGTTGTCGTCGTTGCTCCGTTTGAAGTGAGCGTGGTGGTAGCTGAACCGTTGCCCAGATTGAGCTGGAGGAATGAACCGAAGCGGCCATCAAAGCCGTTGGCGAGGATGCCACCGACTGCTGTTGAGGTGGCCGATCCGGTGATCGTGAGGGTGCCAATCGCTGCAGTGTTGGTGACAGTGAGGGCAGTGCCGGCAGCATTGAAGGTGTTGTCACCCGTGAAGATCTGGCCGGTGCGGTTGAGGAGGGCGACATTGGAGGTGAGCTGGTTGTCCGCCACGAGGGAACCGCTTCCTGTAACACACACGTTGTTTACTGCAAAACAGCCCGAGGTAATGTTGAAGCCGCCCGCCAAGGTTGAGGTGGCGTTTGAAGTTGAAAGTATGTTTCCACCGGTGAGGGTGAGACCCTGTGAAGTCGAGAGACCCGCAGTTGAAACTCCACCTGCGAACGTCGAGCTCGAGGTGTTGGTGACCGAAAGATTTGTTGCTGTTGTAGAGCCAACGGTTGCGCCGATGTTCGTGGCGTTGATTGAGCCAGCAGTGATGGTGAGGCCGTTTGATGAGGAGACTCCCGCTCCTGCTACCCCGCCCGCGAAGGTGGAGGTTGCTCCATCTCCAAGGATGGTGGTGGTGGAGGTGTTGCCAATCGTAATGCCCGAAAGAGCGGTGAAGCGTGTCGATGAGGCATTGGTGATCGTGAGAAGATCTGCCGCTCCATCGAAAAGGAAAGTTCCGTCTGAGTTGAGAGAGCTTACACCATCCCAGAAAGAAACACGGCCAGCCACTCCTGTGCCAGTGAGAGTACCCGCTCCTCCTCCGCCAATGCAAACACCGTTTATTGAAAAGCAGCCTGCACTGAGGTTGAGGCCGTTTGCAAAGGTGGAGCTAGCTGCGCCGGTAATGTTGAGTCCTGCTGCCTGGAGACTGCCGGCGAATGTCGAAGTGGCAAGTCCGCGAGCGGTGATCGTGGAGGTAGAGATAAGCGCGCCAACGGTTGTCGTACCAGCGATAACCGCATCGCCGTTGATACCAAGACGCGTACCTGGTGTTGTTGATCCAACACCCAGCCGGAAATTAGTATTATCCCAAATAAACTCACTACTTCCTCCGATTGAGCTTGCGCCATTCCAAAAGGTCAGCTGGCCTGCGGCACCACTGCCGGTAATAGTGCCTCCACCTCCACCTGCAATAACGCACGTGCCATTTACGGCAAAACAACCAGAGCTGAGGTTGATACCAGAAGTAAAGGTTGTCGTCGCGCTACCGGACACCTCGAGAATGTCTGTTGAGAGAGCTCCTGCAAACGAGGAGGTACCTGAGCCAGAGTGAGAAAAAGAGGAGTCAGCGTAGAGAAGTGCCGAGGGCAGCATGGCGCTCGTGATACCAGTGATTGTGCCGCTAAGCGAAACATTCTGCAGTGTTGAGTCTGAGATTCTCACCCCTGCGAGCGTATCAATGCGATTTGAAAGTGCTACCGGCGAGAAATTGGGTGCATTGTGAACGAACACGGGACCGCCACCCGAGATACCGCTGGACAAAATCGAGTCCTGCGCACGGAGGATCTGGGTGGTGAGACGGTTCTCGAGCTGTTCAAGCTTCTGGTCGAAAGAGGTTGCATCCTTAGTCGAGACTGCTGCGCGCTCATAGATGATTCGCTCCCCAGGAAGGATTCTCTCAACGATAGTTGGGCGAATCGAGGACGTGACACTAACACCGGCTGTTCTGAGTAGAGCAATCTCCTCACGAAGGATAGCCACATCATCATCCCCTGAGGCGATAGTTCCTGGCTTGTCCTCCGCGAGGAGCGTAGGCTTTGCAAGCCATGGTGCAAAAATGAACTCTACAAAGCGTTTTGTATTCGTTGGAATCCCCTTGATATTTTTAACCACCGTATCGGCCAAAGTTGCACCCTCGGTAGCAGCCTTTTTTGTAGATCCAAACATGGCGGCAACTGGCGCGGAGTTTTCGATAACCTCTGCTACTCGCGCGATACCGTTTGCGAAGCTTGGATTTGAAAAAGCAAAGGCGACAATGAAAACCGCACAGCCAGCAAAAAGCTTTGGGAAAGAGAGAGTGAAAGTTTCATCTCGCTTACCATCTCTGATAACCGAGATCTCCTTAATTTTTCTCGATTTTTCGAGGTTTGCCTCTGCCTGAAGACGCTGCTGATCCTGTCGATATGCAACGAGAGATTCTTCTTCGACATACCACGTGCGAGCGATGAGCTGTGAGCTAATTTTCCCACCGCGACAGAGCTGTCCGATGTAGTCGTTTGTATATCCATAACGCTCCGCCGCAAGGCGTGATGGAATGTACTTTTTTCCTCCTAAATAGAGCTCCGACTTCATGCCCTACAATTGTAGCCTTTTGAATAGCCGAAATAGCCCTAAAACAAGCCATTTATGTGGATAAATAATAATTAAAAAAATAGCCAAAATATATTCATCAAAAATAGGAAATTTCTATCGTTTAAAAATAGACTTTCTAGGTGACCTTTTGTAAAAGATGGCTCAGGATTTTAGTGAATTTCTAGCAAAAATGGGATACACCCTTCCGACAGGGTGTCCGCTATCCACGAAATAAGGTGATCTCGGCTAGCCGAGATCACCTTATTTTTCAACGTATTTTAGGACTCATTTTTTATTACTCCCCTGACATGCCAAGCTTGTCGAGAATCTTCTCGTGCGGATAGTCGAGTACGTCCCGAATAAACTTGTCATACACCCCGAAGCGGTACTTAAAGTCGTCAGTCTCAAAAACACCGTAGGTTAGCTCCCGACCGATCTCTGCCTCCATAAGATGAATTGCATGCTCAAGTGCGTTTTTCTTGATGTCATCACCCACCAACAGAAGGTCCGCTCTACTTGTCTCTTCTTGGATAAAGATGCCTGACATTACAACAAGCTTGAGTTTTCCGACCCTACGGAGTCGCCGTACGATCTCCTCTTTGGTAAACGGAACCGTGTTCACGAGAAGGAGCTTGAGAGCATAGATGAATGGAAATGTGGGGTCGAGCTGCCAGCCCTTTGCGGCATTTTTTTGCCCCTTATCTACCCCCTCTGCGCTGGCCTTTGCGCGAGCTCGAACAAGCTTGATTTCGGCGAGCATAGCAAGCTCGCGCTTTACCTCCTTTGGAATAACTTTGCTCCTTCGAATGACCGCTTCTGAACTAAAGATCTTTTCGGGGTTAAGCAAAAAAAGGCGGAGTATTTTCACGCGGGCCTGGCTTCCAAAAAGTTTTCCGAGCATGGGCATTGAGTGAGGTTGTGATCGAATCGAGGCCTCATATTACCTCAAAGAGCGAGGGAGCGGAAGGAGGCCTCACGACAGTGATTCCAGTAGTTTCAGGACAGAAGAACGGAAGGGTTGGGCGTGCTTCTGGGCTTCTGTCCTAGAGCTCAAATAAGAAAAGAAAAATCCCCACGATCATCGTGGGGATTTTTCTTTTCTTATTTGAGCTCTGCTTGTCACACATAAATTTCTGCTGAAATTTTGCGCGACCCCGCCTCGCCTGCCTTCGCAGGCTCCGGCCGAAGGCTGAGCTATTTAAGCTCTGCCTTGCCACCTGCTGCTTCGATGTCTGCCTTCATCTTCTCTGCTTCCTCTTTCTTCATCCCCTCCTTAAGCATTGTTGGCGCTTTGTCTACGAGGTCCTTTGCCTCCTTGAGACCAAGCCCGAGCACCTCCTTTACGATCTTAATGATCTGAATTTTCTGATCACCAGTTGCGGTAAGATGTACTGCAAACTCAGTCTTCTCTGATGCCGCCTCTGGGGCTGCACCTGGGGCTGCACCTGGGGCCATCATCATGCCCGCTGACGCTGATACACCAAACTTTTCCTCGAGCACCTTTACGAGCTCAGAAAGATCGATGACACTCATTGTCTCGATCTTCTCTACGATTTCTTTGAATTTATCGTTCATACTAATTAGTAGTTTCAGGGCGGAAGTACCGAAGATCAGAAGTCAGATTTTTGCTTCTGACCTGAAACTTCTTCTGTACTTCTGGCCTTATTGTTAAGCTGCTACCTCTACTGCCTTCTTCTTCGCGATGGCATCAAGCACCGTCGCGAAGCTGCGAATCGGTCCATTGAGTACTCCAAGGAACTGGGCATAGAGCACCTCACGTGAAGGGATCTTGCCGAGAGCAAGCACCTCTCCCGCTGCGATATAGCGCCCCTCAAAGATTCCTCCCAGCACTACAAAGCTCTCTTTGTGAGACTTTGCAAAGGTGGAAACCTCTCGTGATGGAGCAAGAATATCTGTTCCAAACGCGAATGCGACCTCTCCTTCGAGAGCGGGCCGATCGCCTGTAATGCCTGCCTCGTCGAGAGCGCGAGCAAGAAGCGTTTTCTTGGTCACAGTATAACCCGAACCACTCTTGCGGAGAGTCCCGCGAAGAGCGGTCTGCTCGGAAACAGGGAGCTTGTGAAATTTCACAAACACCACCGAGCCGGCAGTGCCGATCTTCTGCTTGAGATCTTTTGCGATCTCTACTTTCTTTTCTTTTGTTATTGCCATTGGTTTCTTATGAAGCTGTGCCTCATAAAATAAAAAACACGGCTAATAACCGTTGATCGACCCCTCGGCAGGACTTGCGCCTTATTGGCTGCCTGCTGTCTACGGTTAGTGTGATAAATCTATAACAGAATCGGTGATGTTGTCAACAAAGGTAAGATTCGTTGCTCGAAGGATACCGTCAGCCTCCCCGGCAATGGCCACACCGTTGTGGATGAACAGGACCGAATCAAGATCTACTGGCGAACCATGATATCTAATCGCTGGGTCAAAGTTTGAAAGCCGAGCATGGGAGATATCGGTATGTGCTGCGGTTCGAAGGAGAAGCCCCTGTGCACCGACAAGATTTTCAGGAAACTTTTGGCCATCACCAAAAAAGTCATTGCCATCGCTATCGTCACTTATTGCAGAGATGCGCACCGGCGCTTCTTCTATACCGCGCACTGAAAGCGAGCCGTCGAGTATAAGCCGGCTCCCATCGATTTTCCATACTACTCCGGGCTCGATGAGAAGATGTGAGTCCGTTTCAAAAATCGCAGCACTTCGAAAAGTGGCGTATGGAACCTCGTTTCGCTTAAGTACCCCCTGCTCCCCCGCACGTAAAGCAGTGCCAACAATCGCGATCCCATTCGCCTCTGTACCCGTTGCATTGTTGCCCTCAAAAATTGCACCCACCCCATCTGCTGAGATGTATGCTGCTACGCCACCTCTAACCATATTGTGAGAAAATATACCGTGCGAGAAAACCGTTGAGATGCCCGTCTGGTACCCTTCGACCGTTACCCTCTCGACACGTGAGGTATCACTCTCCGCATATATCCCGGCCATAGTCACATCTCCCGGTGGTGCGGCAGACACAATATGCGTATCACGTATCTCTGAAGAGCCTCCCTGGAGATAGAGCCCGTACATACCATTTCCTTCAAGCGTGCAGCTCTGCACCCTGATACTGCTTCCCTCAACAAAAATACCTGAAGCAAGGTAGGATATCCCGAGCGGCGAAAACTGTCCGCCAAAACGGATGAGGGAAGACTCCAAGGAGGAGTTCGTACTTCCCGGTTCAAAATAGAGATGTCTCCACGAGCCGCGTGTTGGGCAGGTCGCCTCCAGATCACGGCCACACACTCCGTCGCCATTTGAATCTCCTCCGTAGGTATCGTCAAAAATCGATGAGAAAACAACGGGAAAGCTCGGGGTACCACTCGCAACAAGAGTACCTGCCACCCGAAGCCCAGCGTCCGGAGCAAACTTTAGCACTGTGCCCGCGCCAAGCACAACTTTTGCATTGCTCGGGACAAGCAGATATGCGCGCACGATATAGGGACTATGTGCACGAGAGAGTACGGTTGTGGTGCCCTCGGCAAAAAAGGTGATCTCATTGGGACCATCTGAGGAGGCCTCGTCGTCGGGACCCCGAGCCGGGCTTGCTTCGGTGCTTGTGCTCATATCGACCTCTTCTTCACCGCTGCTTTCGTCCAAAGGGGAAGAAGGTGTTCCTTCTGACAAAGCCATCGATGCTACCCCTGATTCACGAGCCAAGTCAAAAACCTGTCGCAAAGGATCTCCTGTTTCAGTATCGTAGAGGTGGATAGACGGCGCCCCAGGCAGCGGGCGAACCCGAGCAGCAAATGACTCTGACATCTCCCCGAGGACAACCTTCTCTTCCTTAACAACAAGAGGAAAGGTATCAGCTACCGAAAAAGGCTGAATTTCTGCCAAGATCGTGCGTTCATCTTGTGTCTCGACGAGTCGCTGCGGAGCTTCACCAACCTCCTCAAAAAAGAGACGAACTACACCCGCGCTCGAACGCACCGCATATTCGGAAAGAACCTGCCAATACTGCTCCATGAGGGAGTTGTCATCAACCGTCAAAAAATATTTTCGCACTAGTTTCCCGCTCTCAAACTGGTACTGCCTCCCCACTCGCGCCACGGCGCTTGCGCCATATTCAGGGATAGACCTCATGGCAAAGAGTGCCTCATCGCCAGATGCCGTTCTTTTGGCAGAAAAGTATTCAATGACGGGGCTTGTAAATGCAGGGTCCTCAATCGTATCTTTGGAAAAGAAGTGCCGATTTGAAAAAGACGCAGTCGAGTCAAAACCCTCCTCAATCGAAGAGAACACGAGGGGTACAACTCCCTTCTCCCCTAGCTGCTTTCCAACGCCTATCTCGCTAGGGCCAAACGACTTTGCGAACCTCTCAAAAGGCGAGCCGAATTCAAGGAGTGGCGGATGGGGATCGCCCCGGGTATGGTCTGGGACGGTCGCATCCTCGATGAGGTGGAGGATATGCCCGAGAACCTCCATCGCCTTCTCCCGCTCCCCGCTTTTGTATAAGCGAACTGCTTCCGGCCAAGTATGATCGATATTTTCCGGGTCGCCCCCAATCGCCCATTCCTTCGATGAGCTCCAGGGTCTGCCGAAATTGAGCTCTGAAAGATACGTAAGACCGGAGTTGTGAATTGGGTCGTAAAAATGCCGCATGAAGCGGTAGTCGAAATCTTCCTCGAAGGCACCCTTTACGAGGGCCTCTTCGTCCGAAGTAGAAAGAGCTGCATCCGAGTATGAGCTTCTATATAAACGAACCGCATCGCGGGTAAGGCCGCGATGCGTGGTGTCGTCACTGTAGGCAAACGCTGGCGAAGCTGAAAAAAGGAATGCACAAAAAAAGATAACCAGAATACGCTTAAAATCGCTAGATCCGCGAAGTCGAGGAGAGAAAAGCTGAGCTGTACAGAGGTACAGTGAAGTTTTTGTCGACGAAGACGACAAAGGAGCTAGTGATTTTAAGCGTATTCTAGAGTTCTTCGACTTTCCATATATTAGTCGCTGGATTCTTTACCAGATCTATCAAAAACGGAATCCCATCATCTGCGACCTTAATACTGAACTGATAGGTGCCTGAAAATGGCTCGCTCCCCGATTTTGGCCCGCGAAGGAGTGAGACAAACCCATCAATCGTGTTATGCGTCTTTCCCTCTTCGAAGCGCGATTTCATCACCATCTGCTTGTCGGGCATAAAATATTTCGAGGCTAGATCAAGATCCCCTTTTTCGAGAGCTGTGGCGAGAAGATCAATAGTACTATCAGGCGTCGCTCCACCGTACCTGTCCGTCGAATATTCCGCTGCCCATCGATCGATTCCCGCCTCTCGTGGATCTTTCTTTTGTGCAAAAGTACCTGTATAGATCACGAGCACAAGCACCGCTACGATAATGCTCGCAAATATGCCGCTCTGCTTCCAAAAGGTTGAATCGAAATAGATCATCTATGACAAGTTTATTTTCTAAGCGTCAAAATCTCCCGACGAAGGGTAGCGAGCGCTTCCGCAAGAGCTGCTACGCGATCGAGTAGTGACTGGATATTGAAAGCTGATTCGAGGGAAGGAGCTGCTGACCCGCCACCTTCGCCACCGATGACAATCGAGGCATCCGGTGAGCGAAGTACTGCGGTAGTGCTTGCTGAAAGTGATAGCCGTGTAATTGAGCGCGGAAGCGTGACCATCGAGCGAGGGAGGACGATGGTATCTTGAGGAAAAACAAACGACTGGGTTGGTAGCTCGATCGTCCAGTTGCCAAGATTGACTTCGTACGGTGAGGTGTTTGCAAGCTCTATCCGCGAATCTCTCGGATCTGTAAAAATCGATACCGCAAGGGGCGCCACCTTTACCGCCGCACGGGCAACTGCGGAAGTATCACCAGCCACCGCATTGAGCACTACTGCATATTCACCAGGGAATCCGTATATTTTCGTCACCTTCTTTCCCAAAGAAGAGCTGCCATCGCCAAAGGACCACCGATACTCGATCGTAGAGGGGATAGTCCCCCGAGTACGAGCTTCGAAGGTAACGGGGGTACCGCGGGTTACCAGGCGGTCGCGACCGGCGGAGACCGTAAAATCGTACTCGGGCACCTCATCGCTAAGTGTTATTGAGCTCGAGTGAGAAGAGGGAGCCGCACTCGCTCCAGCTGCTGCGGTAGTCGAGGCGACAGCCGACACCACAGGAGGGAGTGTTTGTGGCTCTGCATTTTTTGCTTTTGGAGTGCTCGTAGCGGTGATCCAGCCGCTTCCGTTTTTTTGCATGGTCTCCTTCGTGGCGTTGTCTCCCGCTGGCCAGCCGCCCTTTGCATCAATAGTATCGAGCACCGCTCCGGTCCTATCTTTGAGCACGAGATACTCCCCGCTATTCGAGAGCCCGCCGCCGCCCCACGCACCCGATTCATCTGAAATGCCAGGCACCGGGTCCGGAGATGAGGCTGTAGTACGCTCGAGCAAGAGATATCCGCCAGGTGTAATTTTCTTGGATAGCACAAAAACGGAAACGGCGCCTCCCTCTTCAAAAAGGGAGGCGCCGCTGAGATCTACTTCTGCATCGCCCGAGTTGTACAACTCTATCCACTCGGCAAACTGGCTCTCCTTGCTTCCCATCCAGGCAATCTCATTAAAAAGCACGGCAGCACTGACGGAGTGCGGCACAACCAAAAGAAGCACCAAGAGAAAAAGGGAGCTTTTTGTGAGGATGCTGGATCGAATCATTGCTTGGCAAGCGCGGCTAGCTCCTTATCTCCTGGATTATTCTTCAATCCCAGATCAGCTACAGCACGTGCCTTTGTCATGTCTTTGAGTACATTCTTGTAGAAGTCGTATGCCTGGAAGTAGATATAGCCCGCTTTGGGATCGGCAGCGATAGCTGCCTTGAAGCTAGCCTCTGCTTTTATGTTGTCGCGAAGCGTGTAGGCGTAGAGATCGGCAAGGTTTCCGTACGGAACCACGAACGAAGGAGAAAGTTTTGATGCATACTCCCATGCTGCAATAGTGCCCGGGTAGTCTCCAAGGGTCTTCCGAAAAGTGCCCAGAGTCACCCACTCCTCGATATTGCTTGGATCTCTCGTGAGAGACACCTGGAGAGAACGCACCTTATCAGTAACAATCTTCCACGCCTCGGCTGTCATAGAGGTATCCTTAATAAGAACTTTTGGCGTTTTTGTGAGGTCCGGAATGGGCTGAGGCAAAGAACCTTCCCCTGACGGCACCACCTCGATAGTACCCACTTTTTTCCCATCAACAATATAATCTTGCACTCCCGAAACCGGAACATGTATGTTTTCGCCCAGTGGCGTCGTATCGAGATCCTTGTAGGCAAAAAATCCAACCAGAGCAAGAACCAGTACAACAGTTACGGCAAGAAGAGGCCTTTTGTATTCGGTCATAAGAATAGTCTACCAAAATGAGTAAAGGGAAACCAGGCACGATCGTGCCCTGTCTCTCTTTTGACCGAAAGGAGGGCAAAATGTGACCAGGTATGCGTTTTGTTTTTGGAACCAAGGCTGCCCCTTGGTTCCAAAAACAAAAAGACCACTCAAAAGAGTGGTCTTTTTGCTAGCTTTCAGACCGCTACCCTTTCGGGCTTAGGTACTGAACACAAGCGCTATTAGTTGTTTCGTGTCTGGATGAGACCGTTCTGTGGGAAGCCTGGAAGACCAAACCCGTTGGTGTAGTCGTTATCCGTGGCGTTTCCGTTGAGGGTCGTCGTCGAGAACGGTGACCAGATCAAGTTGTCGTTTGTATCCAACTCAACAACTGTGGTCGAAGCCATGAAGATGGCTGTCGTGCCGTTGTTGCCGAGTGAAGGATATGCAGAGTCACCCTTGAGAGTCGTTGTAACCGAGTACGAAGTTGCACCACCTACGATGCCAACTGTACCGCGAACCTCAAAGTAGATCGAGCCACCAGCTGGAACCTGTACGAGTGTTACCCCGGCAGCGCTGGTCTGAGCAAGAATCTCAACCTGACCTGTACTGTCTGGAGCAACGTTCGATGCCATCATCTGGCCACCTGTCGAGACTGTCGACACACCTTGTGAGTATGCTGAGTCCTGATAAGCGAAGATGTTGACACTCGTTACTGTAGCCGAGCTTGTAGCAAAGCCAACAGTAAACTTCTGGATACCGAGCGGTCCGTTGGCATTTGCCGTTACCTTAAAGCGCATCAAACGTCCGTCTGAAACACCATTCTGAGGAAGGGTTTCAAGAGCGAATGTTGGGAACGACTTGAAGAGACGGATACCAGCGAATGTCGTTGAACCAGATGAACCTGATGTTGCAAGGTTGATCTTCGTTCCTGACTCAACACCAGTACCTTCGGTACCAGTCGTGTCAGTGCTGTTGAGATCTACCTTGATCAAGTGACCTGACGTACCGGTCTGTGAAGTACCGACCTGTGCGAGATCAAGCTTGATCGTGAGAACCTTGTCTGAATCCTTCGGAAGAAGGAGCGTCGAAGCGAACGTTGATGTTGCCACCAAGTTCGTACCTGTGAAGGTAGCCTCACCAACCTTTGTTAGACCATCCCAGAGCGATACCTTTACGAGGTCTGACGAAGATGACGAAGCGATTGTGTCGTTCGTAAGCTTGAGTCCTACCTTCTCGAGGTTGATAGCCTGGTTTGATGCTCGGAACTTAAGAACACCTGCGGTGATGCCAGTGGCGCCACCTGCTGCAACCGTGTAGGAAGGAGCAGAAGCGTCAGCAGATACCGTGAGTGAACCGCCGCCGATCGTCATCGTAGGACCAGTACCGTTCGAAAGACTACCGGTCGTTGATACAGACGAGCCTGACGTTACGCCAGTTGCTGTAATCGAAGTGCCAGTGATCTTCCAAACAAAGGTGCCTGATGCTGAAGACGAAAGGTTGCACTTAAGTGCAAGCGTCTTGATGGAACCCTTTGGAACAACGTAGGAGTTGTCGAGAGTAAGCGTGTACGTAGCTGTACCTGCTACTCCGTTTACAACGTTCGAGCCAGTGTTGAGGGCTGTTGTGCCGTCAAATGCCTGACACGAAGATACCTGCGCTTCCATGTTGGATGTACCAACAGTGAGGGTGAGCGGAAGTGTCGAGAAGCGTACATCCTCACCAGACTGCGTTCCATCAAACTGGAAGTTCACAAGGAGGCGAGATACGCCACCTGCAACAATCGTCTGGCTTGTTGGATCCGTTGAAGCGCGCACATCAAGTGCTGCGGCCTTCACCGTCATGGTGTTCATAACAACCTGCGTCGAGAGAGCAGAAAGGCTAATTGTGTTGCCTGAGATCTGACCCTGAACGGTTGACCACTGTGATGACGGAGTTGTCTTCGCAATGTAGGTCTCGCCGTTTGCAGCGTTTGTTGGAACCTTACCCTTGAGGGTGTATACGTGGCGGCCAATTGGGTAGGTAATCGTGTCCGTGAAGGTCAAAGTCTGATTACCGTCACCACTCGTGCCGTCCGTTGCGTCTACTGGACCTGCAACAACGCGGCCGCTCTCATCGAGAATTGTTACGTTCGTGAGGAGAGAAGCACCACCGTTACCTGTTGTCGTTGAAACCGTGAAGATCGTCGAGGCAACTGAAATCGCCTCTCCCTTAAGATCTACAACGTATCCACCGATAACCTGGTTTGGTACGTTAACTGCAATGTTCTGAGCAGGAACTTCGGCTGCTTTTGAAACAGTCGTTACAGAGCCTGCTGAGATGGTGATCGTTGACGAATCGAAGAACGGAGTGCTTGGAGTACCCGAGCTTGTACCATCCGAAGTCAAGAACTCAGAACCTGTCGTTGCCGACGAAGCGATGTTTCCTGATGCTGTCGGAGTGATTCCGTATCCGAAGTTGTCACCCACGAGGTAGAAGTCCGTGTTCTTGTAGATATCGAACTTAACCGTGCGGTTTGCGGCGCCAGTTCCCGTGATGTCACCTTTTACAGTGATATCCTTCGAGAAACCTTTGTCGATCAAGATGCCACCCGATCCAAAGAGGGTCGTGTAGTACTTGCCGTCTGAAGATACCACTGTTGGGTATCCTACGCCGTCAACATACGTCTGGATGTTCGAAAGATCGTTCTTCGAAGCTGAACCTGACTGGTTCCAGCGGATCGAAAGAAGGCGAACTTTCTCAGCCGATCCTGCCGTGAGGCGGATGCCAGCGAAGTTGTATGCCGTCGTGCCGATCTCCTTGGTGTTTGCAGTGTTTGGATCTTGCGAAGCAAGAAGAAGCGTTGCAGTACCGAGTGAGAGCGATGCGTTGATCGTGTTCTGTGCACCAGTGATTGGGAGAGAACCCGATACGCTTGCTGACGTGTTAATGCCTACGAGTGCAAGTACTGCAACCTGACCAGCCTTTGTAGCAAGGCTTGATGCCATGTTACCAGCGATGGTGTAGGTCTTCGTTGTTCCCTTTGGAACAGTGAAGGTGCCTCCAATCGTCGCGCGGTGGTCTGAGTTGAAGGTCTTTGCAACGTCAAGCTGGATGCCATCCTGATCGAGGAGGACAACGCCAGCGAAGACTGCGTCGTCTGCAAGGCCCATGCGCTCTACTACTACGCCGTTTACTACGATATCGCCATCGTTAGATGCCGTAAGAGTAAAGCGTGTAAATGGAACGCGAGCTGCTGCTGTAGGAGCGAGGTTGTTTGCTGGCTGCGATCCTGCTGCTACCGAGAGGCCTGAGCCTGTCGATGGAGTTGGAGTCGGAGTTGTACCAGTTGAACCTGTGCTGCCAGTCGAACCCGTTGCTCCTGTGCCACTCATGGCCTGGAGCTTTGCGCGAGTCGCTGCACCTACAACACCCGTGCCGGAGGTAAGTCCGAGCGGAGTGAGGATTTCAGCCTTGTAAAGATTCTGGAATTTGATAACTGCTGCTTTCGTAGCAGGACCAAAGTACGAGGTCTCCGATCCTGGAGCACCTGCACCTGATACTGATACCTGGGTTGCGGCGTTTGAGTTGAGAACCTTTTGGAGGTTCATAACATCTGTGCCGGTGTCACCCATCTTAAGGTTTCTCGTAAACGTAAAACCTGCTGTTGCACCTGTTGAAGTGCTACCTGACAACGACTGAAGCTGAGCAAGCAAAGCGTTAATCTGTGCCTGGAGCTCTTCGATAGTTGCGGCTGAAGCTGGAAGCGCTGTGCTTCCGAGCATCATCACAGCAGTCATGACGCTTACGAAGACTGAAGTTGCTTTCGCAACCTTAGAATTCTTGAATGTACTCATGATTGCTTGGTTTGATAAGTGAAACTGAAATGAACGAGCGCGCTCTTCGACAAGACGCACCTCGTGCATAATCTCTTTTCGGCATGCGCATCTCCATGTGTCCAATATGGAGCGCGAGCACAAGTAAAGAGAGGGAAACTAAATGGTTCTAAACCAGAGTGTGTCTCTGGCTTTTGTATACCTCTATTTTGATGTCAATGAGCGAGCCGTCCGGAAATGTGTTGCTTTGTGTATTGAAACGGTGCAACTTCTTACAGTGTGCGTGAGTACCAGTATAGTACCCCCAATCTCAACCTTCAAAGCGGGTAATGTGGATATCAAGCCGTAAAGCTCTTATTTTTAGCCATACTTTTGGCCAAAAACTATCCCATTTCAGGCTGTATAAAGCCTACCCTCCAGGGTCAGTAAAGTCAAGCAAATACAGGGTATTCAGGGCCTTCGGTAGGTACTCCACCGACGCTCCCCTTTTTTAACAAGAACCCCCGTAGCAACAAGCCGAGAAAGCTCTCGCTGGATCGTCTTTTCACTGACCCCTGGAACGGCTCCAACGATATCCCGAATTGAATATTCGACCCCATTCGAAAGGGCGGACAGTATCTGGTCCTGACGAAGTGGAGCCGAACCTTTACCCCTGTCCGGTGAGACGTGGCTCGCACCAGAAAATGACCCTTCTTTTGCTCTCGGGGCACGAGGAGGCTCCGCCACCCTAGGAGTCGGAGCAGGCAAAAGTGCTCGCGCAAAAGAAACCGAGAAGCGAGCCTCGAGCGCCACAAGCTCTTCCTTAAAAGCGTCCCGCGCAGAAGAAGAGAGAAAGCCCGCGGATACAGCAAGCGAAAGCAATGGTTCCAGTTTGTCCTTTTGAATCGTGAAGCCGTGCGCAAGCTTTTGGAGTGCTTCTGGAGAGAAGGGCTCCTTCCTTTGAGCTATCAAAGCGCAGTCGATTGCCACCTGTCTTATAGATTTTTTAAGAGGCTCCTGGTCGCTCCACTCTTTTGATATATAGTAGATAACGAGCGAAACCTTCTCGAGCCTCTCTTTCATAAACTCAAAGTCAGAGTCCGATAGATAGAGACTGTCCTGTCCTTTAACTTCTCTATTTTCCTTTATGTCCTTTTTCATCATTTTCTGTCCTTTTTTCGTGAGAGACACGCATTGTTTAGGACAGTATATAGGCCGAGGGCAAAGATGCAACGCCTCTTTTCGCGCCAGTGCTCCTAATCTGTTACCATACAAAGGTATTGAGATCCTGTTCAGTATCTCGTGGCACCCTCCCAGAAAAAGCAGGTTTTTAGGCGAGAAACGAGTCGGAGAATTTGATGTACAACAAGTACATAAAATTCGAGACGAAGTTTTGCAGCCAAAAACAGAGCTCTTTCTGGAAGGGGGAAGATGCTGAAAAGGATCTCAGAACCTATCTCATGGCAAAAAAGAGCGAACAACGCGAAAAGAGGGAGCGGAAGAATAGTGAGGGAGAGGTCGCCCCAATACCTGCACGCCTCTCAGAGCCTGCACGTCAGGCAATAGGCGCCGTAGGGAGCTTTGTGGTGGCACTCTTTCTCCTCCTCGCATCGTATGGAAAGGCTGGACTTGCAGGAGGCATAACCTATGAATACCTTGGGCTCCTCTTTGGCGCGGGGTATTTTATTCTTCCTCTCGTTGCACTCCTCTTTGGCGGCTCATATCTCCAAAAGAACACGGAGCACCTCTTTGGAAACGCCCTTCTGGGAAGTGCGCTTGCCTTTATAGGAGGGCTTGGCGTGGTAGAGATACTCTTTATCGGAAAAGGGGGAGTGGTGGGTGCCTTTATCGCAGGGGTATTGGTAAAGCTTCTGGGAATTCAAGTGGGCCTCACTCTCTCTTCAGCGCTCATTGTTGTTGCAATACTTATTATGTTTGAGAGCAAGCTTTCACTTGAGTGGTCGCTCTTTGGCAAAAAAATAGGAGTGGCGAACGATGCGGGTGACTCTCTGCAGGACGAGCTTCCTCTTACCTCAAGCGACGATGACATGGCATTCCTTGCTCGTGCACGCGAAGAGAAGCGCGCAAAAGAAGAGGCTGAGCGGGGAGGCATCGAAGCACGCGCAAAAAAGCAGCCGCTCAACATAAAGACAGGAGAAGTGATCGAGGAGGGCAGCGAGGCGGGTATTTCGCTCGGCACAAAATCGGGAGGTGCCTACACACCTCCTCCACTCTCCCTTCTTGAAAAAGATTCTGGAAAAGCGCAGGTCGGCGACATTAAGGCAAACGCAAACATCATCAAGCGCACCCTCGCAAACTTCGGCATTGATGTAGAGATGGATGAAATTTCGATCGGCCCTTCGGTGACACGCTACGCCCTCAAGCCAGCAGAAGGGGTAAAGCTTTCGCGCATCTCAGCACTGCAGGACAACCTGGCACTCGCGCTCGCCGCCCCATCGCTGCGCATCGAAGCGCCAATCCCTGGAAAGTCGCTTGTGGGCATTGAGGTCCCAAACCACACCAAAACCACCGTAGGCCTGGGCACACTCCTCTCTTCGCGAGAGTTTCAAGACTCCCCTCACCCACTTTTTATCGCACTCGGAAAGGGACTTTCGGGATCTGCTCACTTTGCGAACCTTGCAAAGGCACCCCACATGCTGATCGCTGGAGCAACTGGCTCTGGAAAGTCAGTAACAATCCAGTCGATCATCGTGTCGCTCATCTACCGGAACTCCCCTGACGCGCTTCGCTTTATCATGGTCGACCCAAAGCGTGTAGAGCTTACTCTCTACAACGGCATCCCCCATCTCCTCACCCCGGTCATTACTGATGCAAAAAAAGCTATCCTTGCCCTTAAATGGGCAGCAAAAGAGATGGAACGCCGCTACGGAATCCTCGAGGCATGCGCTGTCCGCGATATTCAGTCGTATCACAAAAATGTGAATGCTGAGCCGATGCCGTATATTGTTGTCGTGATCGATGAGCTCGCCGATATCATGTCTAGCTACCCTCGCGAGCTTGAAGCGGGCATCGTGCGCCTCGCTCAGATGTCTCGCGCCGTGGGTATTCACCTTATCCTTTCAACCCAACGACCTTCCGTAGAGGTGATCACGGGTCTCATCAAGGCAAACATTCCATCACGTATCGCGCTCCAGGTGCCTTCGCAGATCGACTCACGCACCATTATTGATATGCCGGGAGCCGAGAAGCTGCTCGGACAGGGCGATATGCTCTACCTTGGAGGCGACATGGCAAAGCCAGGGCGTATTCAGTCGACCTACATATCAGAGAACGAAGTAAAAGGCGTCGCCAAGTTTATTAGGGAACACTCGTACGAGATTCCACCTTCAGAGATTAATCTCACGGGAGAAAACGGAAAGACCGATGCGCTCTTCTCTGCAACAATCGATGGTACTGCGATGGACGACGAGCCAGATGACGATCTGTACGAAGAAGCGCGCGAACTCGTGGTAGCATCGGGAAAAGCTTCCACCTCATACCTGCAGCGCCGTCTCAAAGTGGGCTATGCCCGCGCAGCGCGCCTCATCGACATTCTTGAAGAAAAAGGAGTTGTAGGCCCAGGTGACGGCGCAAAACCTCGCGATGTATACGGAGCAAAAGAACCTGCCGCATTTGGCGACGCGAATGAATCAAATCTCCCAGACGACACCCTCTAAAGGCCCTCTTCGCTCAATAGAAAAAGACCGGGGTCGTTTTACGCGCATCATAGTACTCCTTGTAGCGATTGGGATCGCTATTTTTGGTGCCACACGCATTGCAACCCTCGTGCAGGGGCCTGAAATCAGCATCGAATACCCGACCGATGGCACTCGGATACACGACCAGACCCTCAAAGTGCTTGGCAGAGCACAGAACATCTCGAGCCTTTATATGAACGGCCACCCTGTCTACACCGACTCATACGGCTACTTTGACGAAACGTTGCTCGTGCCACCGGGCTACTCTATACTGGAAGTCACCGCGAAGGATCGTTTCGGCCGCACCGTGACGAAACAGATCCGAGTGATCTACAAATAACTCTCACGCAATGGCCAAAAAGACCGCTCCACCGAAAGAAAAGACAAGCGAGATCGACAGCACTATCCGGGCTCTGCAAGCAAAATTTGGCGAAGGCGCCATCATGAAGCTCGGTGACAAGCCGAAAGTGGGCATCAACGCAATCCCTTCAGGCTCCATCGGCCTTGATATTGCACTCGGCGTCTCCGGCTTCCCTCGAGGTCGCATTATCGAAATCTACGGACCAGAATCATCAGGCAAGACAACGCTTGCCTTGCACGCTATTGCTGAAGCACAGAAAAAGGGCGGCGTGTGTGCATATATTGATGCAGAGCACGCAATGGACCCAGACTACGCCCGCAAACTCGGGGTGAAGATCTAGGATCTCCTCATCTCGCAGCCAGACTATGGTGAACAGGCTCTTGAGATCTCCGAATCTCTCGTACGATCAGGCGAGATAGATATTGTCGTGATCGACTCTGTGGCCGCTCTCACGCCGAAAGACGAGATCGAAGGCGATGTTGGCGCATATCATGTAGGCAAGCAGGCCCGCCTCATGTCCCAAGCACTCCGCAAGATGACCGCAATCGTAGCCAAGTCGAAAACCGTCGTCATTTTCATCAACCAGATCCGCATGCAGATCGGCGTGATGTTCGGAAACCCAGAAACAACGCCAGGAGGAAAGGCGCTCAAGTTCTACGCATCAGTCCGTCTCGATATTCGTAAAATAGCTCAGATCAAAAAAGGCGAGGAGGTGGTGGGCAGCCGCACGCGCGTGAAGGTAGTAAAGAACAAGGTTGCCGCACCATTTCGTATTGCAGAGTTCGACATCATCTACAACGAAGGGATCTCTCCAGAAGGTGAGCTGATAGCACTTGGTGAAAAGCAGGGTCTTATCTCGAAATCGGGTGGAGCAATCTATGAGTATGGCAAAGAGAAGCTTGGCCGTGGGTACGACGCAACGCGTACCTATCTCAAAGAGCATCCGGACCTTAAAGCTGAGCTGACACTCAAAATTAAAGAGAGTCTGGTAACAAGCCCTGTGGTGGGAAAGCCGGAAACAGAGGACGAGGGTAAACCCGAAGAGTAGAAGGGGCTCGTTGGAGCTTAGCTTTTAAAACGGCTTCGGAAGCCTAAAAAAGAATAGTCGGGCTGACTTCTCGAAAATGGTCGTGGTTCCCGCACGCACTTCGTGTCGTGCGACCACTATTTTCAGAAGCCAGCCCTTCTTTCTTTTAAAAGTTTCCTGCAGATGTTTTAAAAGCCAACCACGCAACTCGCTTAGATCGGAAAAAGAAAAAGCCTGGCATTAAGATCGCCAGGCTTTTCGCTACCACATGCTCGACTACATGGCATCCATTGCCATATCGAACAGTTTTTTATTGTTGTAGTAAAGGAGCGGCCAGAACGCTCCACCGAGGACCACAATGAGGAGCCCAAAGAACAACACCCGAAAAATATGTGATCCGGGCTTTCCGTGCTCGGTGTAGGCGACGATGCACGCAAAGAGACTGGCGATGAACATCCAACTGAGCAAGCCACACGTCTCGACCGCCTTGTACAGATACAAGAACACCAAGACTCCAAAGAACCACTTAGTGACGAGCATGGACGATCTCTCCTCCGTGGAAATACGCTACCACCCTTCGCCCAAGCGTTTTACTTAACTGGCCCGCTCGAGCCTCGTGAGTTACCTCGATCTTTCAGAGCATCACAGAAACCGAGGAGCATCATCGGCCACAAAAGAGCCAAGAATGCCGATATCAGGAGTCCAAGCAAGCACCACCCTCCCACTCCCCATTCCTGACGATCTTCACATGAGAAGAGGCACAGGGTCAGGAACAGCCAGGCACAAAGATAGAAAACGAAAATCGACTTGCCCACAAAAAGGTAGAACTCAAAAATCCAATCCAAGATGCACCCCCTTGTTTAGTCTTGGCAGAGCATACATGTAATAGAATCGTCTTACAAACAAAAATGGCTACCTCACATCGCTCCTAGCGCGCGCAAGGGCATCTGCGGCGTACCATGCAACGCTGGGACGGGTTGTGATACCGGCCAGCTCTGACTCAAGAAACCACCGCATGGATGTGTGTTCATCGCTCTTCACTGGTTCATGGTCAGCAAGAACTCGGAAGTAGTACACGAAGGCCACATGCTGGTGTTCGTTTGCCTGATGGATATCGACAAACTCAGGACGCATCAAAAGCCTTGTTTCAGTGTCGACCATAGGCCGACTGCGTGAGCCATCAACAAAAGAGAGCTCCTCTTTTTTATAACCGCACTCTTCAAGGATTTCGCGATATACCGCCATATCTGTATCTTCGCCGGGGTCGATATGCCCGCCCGGAGC
The DNA here is from genome assembly GCA_040384765.1 of Patescibacteria group bacterium. Lineage (GTDB taxonomy): Bacteria > Patescibacteriota > Minisyncoccia > Phycocordibacterales > JBBUBG01 > JAZKIQ01. Next base: position 23,365 of record JAZKIQ010000010.1, read on the forward strand.
AAGCCAGAGTGAATATTTAGGATGCTCAACCAAAAGCACCTTGTCGTCTCTCACCAAAAAGGCAGCAATCGTCAAACAGAGCTGTTCGTGAGTATGGGCCATCTCGCAATAGTATCAGACGAAGCAAACTAAGCGCGGACGGGACCCATGCCGAAGAAAAGCACCGCATACGCTCGAATAATATCTCGAGCGAGCCAAAGACTGAGGGCAACGACAGAAAGAGCGAGGACCTGAACCACCGACTGGGTGTGCAGAAATGCATACTGGAAAAAGCCAAATGCTGCGGCAGGGTCAGCAAGCGAAGGAGCGTTGGCGATTACGTTTCTGAGCGAAACATACTCTTTAAGGCGCCAAAGGAGAGCGGCGGCGATAAAAGCCTTCAGGGCGGCCGGGCTCGCAACTTTGCGCACAAACCAAACCGCGTAAATACGGCGCATGACGCTTTTTTGAAGTTGAGAAATTGATTGCATGATATTTTTGAGAGTTTAGTCTGACTGAAAACTGGACTCTGATCTCTAGACTCGATTCAGAGAACTGATGATCTTCCTGAAAAGTTGCTTGGCCCGATATACCCGGGTTTTTACGGCAGGTACGGAAAGGCTTTCCATTCGGGCAATCTCCTGGTGTGGACGCCCCTCGAGGAAGTGAAGCTCCAGCACCCGAGAGAGCTCGCGAGGCATTTTTGAAAAAACGGAGACCAAGAGATTGCGATCGAGCTCCTGCTCGCTCCACTCGAGCTGGGCGAGATCGGGTATGATATCGAACAGCTCAGGATCAAGCTTCGCGGAAAAAGGCGCGTCTTTCTTCTTTTTTTGATAAAAAGTGAAAGCCGTATTTACCAGAATCTTATAGCCCCACGATTTGAAAGAGGCCCCCGGCACAGGCTTAAAGCGCCGCGCGTTGAGATATATTTTGGTGAAGGTATCTTGCACCACATCGTACGCCTCATCTCTCGAACCCAGAATCCGCTCTGCTTTGCGCAAAAAGGGTTCTTCGTATCTTGAGACGATATGGGCAAAATGGGCTGGGTTCTGAATCGAAAGAGTAAGAAGCTCTTCGTCTCGAAGAGCTTCTGCCGATGGGAGTGGGTCGAACAATGCCATGTTTCTGTTATATCCTATAACAGCTGGATTGCGCAAAGAGTGACAAAACGGTAGGATAATTACTCAAGCAAGGAGGTCAGAGCTTAGAGTTCAGAGTTTAGTCTGACTGAGCTCTAAGCTCTGATAACTGAACTCTAAACTCTCATGCTCGCCTACAACGATATCACGGTCCGAAAGTTTATCGTCTTCGAAGACGAGCCTTATGAAGTGCTCGAATCGCATGTATTCCGCAAGCAGCAACGCAAGCCGGTCAATGCAACAAAGCTCAAGAACCTCATTACCGGCAAGGTAAAAGAGCACTCTTTTCATGTGAGCGACAAAGCCGAAGAGGCAGAGCTTGTAAAACGCGACGTAAAATATCTGTACGAAAACCGTGGTGAGTTTTGGTTTTGCGAGGTAAAAGACCCTTCACAGAGGTTCAAGCTCAGCGCAGATCAGATCGGCCCAGCATCGCGATTTCTCCGACCCAACGGCCTCGTTTCGATCCAGATGTTCGGAGAGGTAATGCTTGGCGTATCGCTCCCGATCAAGATGGAGCTCAAGGTAAAAGAAGCACCTCCGGGGATCAAGGGCGACAGCTCACGCGGAGGGATGAAACAGATCGTGCTCGAGACTGGTGCGGTAATCAACGCTCCCCTTTTCGTAAACGAAAACGACACCGTAGTCGTGAATACAGAGACTGGAGACTACGTAGAGAGGAAGTCGGCGTAGAACGCAGGTTCAAGGTGTTAGGTTCTAGGTTCAGGGAAAAAACAAAAACCCGCCATTATGGCGGGTTTTTGTTTTAGGCTGCTTTTTTGAGCTCCTCTACCCCTCCTTCCCCATCCTCCCTTGCCTTGAATACGATCTCACCTCGAGCAGCTGCTTCCCTCTTCTTGGCCTCTACCTCTTCTTCGTGCTCGCCTACAACAGACCGTGCATGCTGCGCAAGCTCCGCATATCTCCCCGGCTCGGGCTTTTCGAAGTGGCCTCCGGCTACTGCCTGGTCAAGATCGACAACCGCCCCCGTTTTAAGGAGTTCTGTTATATCTGGATTGAGAGGATCGATGCTATTCTCATCATCCGAGCTTGGATTAGCCTCCAACCGGTGTGGCATATTTTCTTTTGGCATACGAAAAGTATAGCCCGCATTTGAAAACAAAACACCGCCCATGGGCGGTGTTTTGTTAAAGGCTATCGTGCAATATAGGGGAGCAGTGCGAGGAAGCGAGCGCGCTTGATAGCAAGGGCAAGCTTTCTCTGATGTCGGGCGCAGATGCCAGTGCGGCTATGGGCCATAATGCGAGCATGTGGGTTCAAAAACCGCTTGAGCATCTCAACATTCTTATGATCAACGTAACTTATGGTGTTCGTACAAAAATAGCACTGTTTCATGGGGTTGTAACCTTTAGAGGTAGGTTGGACCGTTTATATTTTAATTCACTCCTCGACGATCTCTCCTAGAAAGGTATATCTTCTGGATTGATCGTTTCGTCGGGATACTCTATCACGTCGCCTCCGGAAGCGCTAGGTGCGCCTCGAAACTCCTGTTCTGCCCCCTCCTTACCCGGCGCAGAACCAAATCCTCCCCCGACAGCTGCACCTGGGCGTGGCCCAAGCTGGATACGCTCGGCTACGATCTCGGTGCGGTACTTCTTGGTCCCGTCGGCCTTGTCGTCCCAGCTTCGGGTCTGAATACGCCCTTCCACCATAAGCATGCTTCCCTTCTTGGCATATTTTGAAACCACGTCTGCCTGCTTGCCGAACACTACGATGTTATGAAACTGGGTATCCTCTTTCTTCACTCCGCTCGGGTCGCGCCACACTCTGTTGGTAGCAAGTCCAAAGGATGCCACCGGAATCCCTGATGGGAGGTTGCGCATTTCAGGGTCTCGAGTGACGTTACCGATAAGGAGAGCCTTGTTGTAGTTCATGCCATAATTATACCTCTATCGGGCTTGGCCCGAAACTCGAACCTCGATACTAGAGTGCCACCTCTTCTGGTGCCGCTTCGGTAACCCCCTCCTCTGCCTCTGCAGCGCTCTTTGCCTCAGTTGCCTCGCGGTGAGCAAGCTTTGCTTCTGCAGCTTTTGCATCTGCAATAAGAGCCTTTTCATCTACTGAGATGAGGAGGTGGCGGAGCATGCTACCGTGCACTTCACGGCGAACGAGAATATCCTTCACTTCTGATATTTTTGATGGATTCAAACGAAAACGCATCCAGCCAAAATATCCATCCTGAAAATTAAACTTCTTGTCGCTGATCCGGCGAGGCATAGGAAAACCGAGGGGGATCATCTTAGGCGAACCCTCTTCGGTCATCTCCGCACCAAGCTTTTCAACGCCATTTTTTACCTGAGCAGCCTCTTCTAGGGCGTTTTCAGGAGTAAGAAGCGGCATGAGAACATAGCCGATTTCGTACAGAGTTGTTTCGTTCGGTTCTTTCATTGTCGCACTATACTACCAGATTGGAAAAAAAGCCGCAAGAATGGAGGTTTTGGGCGCCTTACTCTACCCTTTTAGCCCAAATACCCTGATCGCGTTTTCAACCATAGCCCTGCCGACAGCCTCTACATCCTCCCCCCGTATCTCCGCGATCTTCTTTACCACCTCCTCCACATAGAGAGGCTCATTTCTTTTGCCTCGGTAAGGGGCAGGGGCAACGTACGGGCAGTCAGTCTCGGAAAGGATCATCTCGAGTGGAGCGTTTTTAACCACCTCGTCATACTCTCGAGCAAAGGTAAGGACACCCGTGAGTGAAAGGGTGAAGCCCCGCTTGAGATACTCTTCGGCCACCTTCGGGTCCCCTGCAAAAAAGTGAATGTTTCCTTTCGCTTTCGGAAACTGGTCAAGCAATAGAAGAGCATCCCAATAGGCGTCGGCCCGAGATCCCTTGGAGGGTCGGATATGGATCATCAGCGGCTTCCCGACATCTTCGGCCAGATGAATCTGTGTTTCAAAAAGGTCTTTTTGTGCTTCCCGCTTTTCGGGATCAGTGATATGGAAGTAGTCGAGTCCTGTCTCGCCGATAGCAACCACCTTAGGATGTTCTGCGAGGCGGCGCAGGGTATCGCCGTCATAGGGAAGAACGGAACCTTCTACTGGATGTAGCCCAACGGTAGCCCAAAGAAAATCGTGCGCTTCTGCAAGCGCCACAGCACCTTCATTCATCTCTGGGTCACACCCCGCAACAATGGAACCGATCCCTTTCTCTTTCATGCGCAAAATCACCTCCGCACGATCAGTGTCGAATGCTTTGTCCTGAATATGGGAATGGACGTCAAAAAAAGAAAACTCCATGCTATTTTCGCGCAAAAAGTGCTGCCGGCATGGAATGCGTTCCGATTGCAGTGCGAATTTTCCCAGCAGCTTGCGGCATAATTGGCTCGAGCATCGGGACGATTTTTGAGAGGCCAACTACGAGGCCGCGAACAATATCACGCGCCTTCTCAGGATCAGTTTTGTACAGCTTAAACGGCTCGGTCTCCTGAATCTCCTTATCAAGCTCACCGATAGCTTCCCAGGCGATATTTGCCGCCTCATGTATGCGGTATTCAACCATCGCTTTTTCGTAGTCGCCAAACCGGTAGTGCAGATCGCCTTTTACCTCAATCGGCGCGTCGATATAGGTGATCGCCATTTTCATGATACGGGAAGTGAGGTTGCCGAGGCCGTTGGCCAGATTTGCGTTATACGCCTCCTTAAACTTCTCGCGGGTTAGGTCACCATCTTCAAACGGCGATATTTCACGAGCAAAATAGTAGCGAAGCGCCTCCACTCCATACTCTTCGATAAGCTCTTTTGGATCAATCACATTCCCTATCGTTTTCGACATCTTCTTGCCCCCAGAAGTGATGAAGCCGTGACAGAGAATCTCCTTTTGCACCGGAAGCCCTGCAGAGAGAAGCATTGCAGGCCAGATGGCTGCATGAAATCTCAAAATATCTTTGCCAAGGATCTGAAGCTCTGCAGGCCACCACTCGCTCATCTTTTGAGTATCAGGATAGCCGACCGCTGAAATATAGTTCACGAGTGCGTCGCACCAAACATACATGGTCTGAGAAGGGTCGCCCGGCACAGGCACACCCCACGACACTTTCTCCTTTGGGCGAGAGAAGCTCACATCCGAGAGACCCTCTCCGATGAGTGAGAGAATCTCATTTTTTCGCGACCGAGGAGTAATACGGAGCTCGTCGGACTCGATAAGCGATCGCACCTGCTCCTCATAGCGAGACAGTTTAAAAAAGTAGTTCTCCTCTTTGAGCTGCTCGGGCGCCAGATTGTGAAGCGGGCACTTTCCATCTACAAGATCTTTCTCGGTCTTTGCCTCTTCGCAGCCAACGCAGTAGAGCGACTCGTACACTGCTTTATAGATATCGCCTGCACTTACAAGCTTTTCCCACATAGCGACTGCTCCCGGCCAGTGGCGCACGCGATCGCTCGTACGAATAAAATCATCATTGGAAATAACGAGAAGAGAAAAAAGCTCTTTGAAAGAGTCAGCTTTCTCGTCGACAAACTGTTGAGGCTCTACGCCTGCTGCGAGTGCTGTTTTTGCTATTTTGTCCCCGTGTTCATCACTACCCGCAAGAAATCGGGTTCGCTCCCCTCGCGCTCGAGCGACCCGAGCAATAATATCCGCGAGAACAGCGGTATATGCGTGCCCCATATGAAGGCTCGAGTTCGCATAGAAGATAGGGATGGTGAGGTAGAATTTTGACATACAGAGTTTAGTTGTCAGAGTTCAGAGCTCAGTCAGACTAAACTCTGAACTCTAAGCTCTGACCTCTTCTGTTAGGAAAGCGTCGGCATCCTCCGCTTGCGCTTCTCGAGGTCATCCATGAACTCAAGCAGAATAGTTGAAAGCGGCACAGCGAGCAAGACTCCCAAGAGGCCTGCCAAGCGCCACCCCACAAGAAGAGAGATGATCGCTACGATCGGCGGCACTCCTACAATTTTTCGCACCACGAGCGGATAGATCACATTCGACTCAAGCTGTTGTATCGCAAAATAGAAGATCGCTACAACAATGCCCGTCGTTACTGAACCCGTCATTGCAACGGCAACAGCCGGAACAGCAGCAATGACCGGGCCAAATACCGGAATGAGCTCAAAGAGCGCTGCCATGATCGCAAGAAGGAGCGCATATTTCACCCCAACGATCGTAAGACCCAGAAAAACGAACACGCCCATCAGGAGGCCCAGGATAAGCTGGCCCTGCATCCACAGCCCGATCTTCCGTTGAGAGCGTCGCCAGAGGTCGATCAGGTATGACTCGTACTTTTCGGTCGAGATCGAGCGAATGAAGTTTTCGACACCATGGTCCTGCACCGAGAGGTAAAACGAGAGCACAATGATAAGGAGGAGATCGAAGAAGCCTCCAAACAGAAATCCTGCACTCTGCACAAACCCTCCGCCGATAAGAGAGAAGAGCTCCGTCAGCGATGAGAGCCCGTTGCCCGAGATCGAGAGGAGCCTCTCGCGCAGATCAAACGAGGCAAAAGAGAACTCATCCGCAACACTCTGCAGCGAGTCGATATAGGTCGGAAGCTGGTTTAAGAGATTTGCCGTCTGCTTGATAAGGGTCGGCAAAACGAAGTAGGTAAAGAGAGCGAGCAACGCCAGAATCAGCCCATACATGATAATCGCCGCAATAATGCGGGGAATCCCCTTCTTGATGAACCACCGAGTGCCAGGCTCGATCGAAGAGGCGAGCACCACTACCGAAAGGAGCACCACTACGAGATCACGCAGATAGTAGAGAAGGTACGCGAGGCCCAGAACAAGCACGGCGCGAATAATCGTTCCGCTTGTAATCTGTATCACATGCTGTTCTTTCTGGTCGTCGTCCCTCAATGTACCCTCACTTTAGGACAAACTGAGCAGCTTTACAAACCGATCCTTCTCTTTGAACGGACCGATGAGGGCTAGGTTGAGGTGTTCAGTGACAAAAATCTCATTCGCGACACGTCGCACATCTGCTGCCGTTACCGCCTGCACACGGCTCGCCATCTCCTCGGGTGTGAGCGTCTCGCGCTTGAGGATCTCTTGGCCGCCATAAAAGTTCGCGATCTCGTCTGACTTTTCAAGGCCAAGGTAGAGATCTCCGACGAAAGACTGCTTCACCTTTTCAAGCTCGCGCTCTCCCACGTCCTCCGTCTTCAGTTTTTTCATCTCGCCGAGAATAGCCTCGATCACCGCGTCGAGCTTTCGATGATCCACGCCAGCAGCTACGCCAAAGGCACCATGGTCGGTATATGCGTCGTTGCCGGCTCGTACATAGTACGCAGCGCCCATCTCCTCACGCACCTTTTCAAAAAGCCGAGAGCTCATACCACCACCAAGGATCCCTGCAAGCACCTCGAGAACAAAGGTATCTTTGTGCGCAAGAGGGCGCGAGCGTACACCGAGTGCGAGATGCGACTGATCAGACTCTTTGTGCTTGATCACAATCTCCGGAGCCTTTTGAGTGTCGGTTACCGCAAGCTTGCCACCTTTTTCAGAGCGCACAATGCCCGCAAACTCTTTTTCAATCTGCAGGAGCACGGCTTTTTCATCAAATTTTCCAGCAACCACCACAAGCGTGGAGTCAGCAAGGTAGTGCGCAGCACGATACGCAACAAAGTCGTCTCGAGTAAACGTGCGAACAATATCCGGAGTGCCGGCAATAGGCCAGCCCGCTGGCTGCTCACCGTACATACACTCAAGCAGAAGCTCTCCTGCGCGGCGGTGCGGCATATCCTCATACATATTGATCTCTTCCACGATCACCCCTTTCTCCTTCTCGATCTCTTTTGCGTCAAAGGTTGGGTTTTGGTAAAGGTCAGCCACAATCTCGAGGGCCTTTGACACATGGAGCGGCTGCACCTTTGCATAGTAGCCGGTATATTCCTGGCTCGTGAAAGCGTTGTACTGGGCACCGAGCGAATCGAGCTCTGAGGAGATGTCGATCGATCGCGGACGCTTGGTCGTCCCCTTGAAACACATATGCTCGAGGAAGTGCGAGATGCCGTTGATGCGCTTTGATTCGTATTTTGAGCCTGTCTCCACGAGCACGAGTACCGTAGCGGCCATGGCATCGGCTTCGGGAACAAGGATTACACGGAGGCCGTTTGGTAGAGTTTGTTTTGAAAATGTCATGGGATTAGAGTTCAGAGGTAAGAGATTAGAGTTCAGTCGAGCGACGCCCCTGCGGGGCGTCGCTCCCGTTTGGCTGAGCTCTAAGCTCTGATCTCTTGTAATTATTTTAGACGTTCGATGAGGTCTGCTATTGCTACCCGCTCCTGCTTACCCGAGTCACGATCGCGCAGGGTTACCGTATCCAGAAGCTCCGGCTTTTCGCCAAGGGTATCGAAGTCGACAGTGACACACCACGGAGTACCGATCTCGTCCTGGCGGCGGTAGCGCTTGCCGATATTGCCGTTGTCATCGAACTCAACACGGTCGAGCTTATCTGCAAGCATCTGGTACACCTCTTTTGCCTTCTCTACAAGCTCTGGTTTATTGCGCAAAAGAGGGAAAACGGCCGCCTTCACCGGCGCAACGGCATAGGGAAGCCGCAGGTAGAGGCGCTTCTCCCCGCCTAGTTCATCTTCGGTATAGGCTGAAGCAAGCACCGCAAGCACTGTACGGTCGACGCCAAACGAAGGCTCGATCACATGCGGCACGAGGGCTGGCTCCCCCTCCTTGTCCGTTATGGTGAGATTCTGACCAGAACCTTTGGCGTGAGCCATGAGGTCAAAATCAGTACGGTATGCGAGGCCATAGAGCTCTTTGCGACCAAATGGAAAATCAAACTCAAAATCAATGGTGCGCTTTGAGTAGTGCGCACGGTCGCCATCTGCCACTTCGAGCTCGTGTACATTCTCTGCCTTGATGCCTACCGCCTGTACAAACTCATGCACAGAAACACGCCACTTCTCGAATGCATCCTGCCACTCATCTGGACGAACAAAATATTCGATCTCCATCTGCTCAAGCTCACGAAGGCGGAAAATAAAGTCGCGCGGAGCAATCTCGTTGCGAAACGCCTTCCCAATCTGCGCAATGCCGAAAGGTAGCTTTGGGTGCACCGAGTCGACCACATTTTTGAAGTTTACAAAGATGCCTCCTGCCGTTTCTGGCCGAAGATAAGAGACCGATGAAGCATCTTCCGATGCTCCGATCTGGGTCTTAAACATCATGTTGAATTGGCGAGCTTCGCCAAGCGCACCGCCACAGTCAGGGCACACCTTCCCTTCGACATGATCGGCTCGGAAACGGTGATGACATTTGACACACTCCGCAAGTGGATCAGAAAAACCAGAAACATGACCGCTTGATTCCCACACTTTAGGGTTCATCAAAATAGCGGCATCAACGCCGTACATGTCAGTTCGGCGCTTCACAAACATGCGCCACCACAACTGCTTTATGTTGTTTTTGAGCTCTACGCCATACGGCCCATAATCGTAAGTCCCCGCAAGGCCCCCATAAATCTCAGACCCCTGAAAAATAAAACCGCGACGCTTAGCCAGAGATACAATCTCCTCCATTCTGTTAGTTTCTTTTTCCATGAGGTTACTTCACAAAGCTCTGTCCTGATACAAACTTAGGGTCGGTATCAATCCGCGTAGTTAATTCCCTTTTTATACTCTCGAGCGGGCGTTTTGTAAAATCGTCGGTTGCGGAAGCCGTAGATGACTGAAGGAGCACCGGCTCGGTACCCTTCTGGGAAAGCGAGGGCGTAAGAGCCACCTGGAAGGCCGCCTCACGAGCGGGAGAGCCATACCCGAGCCGTATAGGAAGCGTGCCGGCCTTCCAGAGCACTTCACGGGTATCAGGGTTGTACACAATATTTTCGGAAGCAGGGCTTTTCACCCCAAGCCAGTCTACGTTTGGCGGAAGCTGGGCTTTGACAGTGGCACCCGACGCACTATTGGCGCTATTCGTGAGCGACCAGATAACGGTGTAGGTAGTTTTTGTATCAACCTTGGGCGGAATGGGGCCCGTATTTGGAAACGGCCCGGCGAAGTAAACCGCTCTTGCTCCAAGACCAAAGAGTGTTCCTATCTTTACGCTTTTCGTCACTGACTCCTGTATCTCCTCTCTCCCTACCCCTTCGACAATGCGCGTCCCCTCCACTACAGCACGGAGAGTGATGGTGCGATTTGGATCAAGCACACCACTCCCCGAGGCGGTCGTGTCGAACCCAAACCCAAGCTCAACTGTCTCGTCGGGAGCAAGTGACCCAAGTGAGTCGGACGTCGAGCTATCCCATACGATTCTTTTTGATGCCGACTGATAGAAACCTTTATTCGCAACAACTGTTTCCGTGCGTACCGTCTTGCCATCGATCGAGAGCTCAGCGTGAAAATTCTCAAGCTTTTCGGCAAGGTTACTACTTATCGAAAGAACACCCGAAAGCTCGGCGCCATCTCCAATCCAGGGAGACTCTCCTCCACCAGGAAGCGTAAGCGATACGCCAAGGAACGGTCGCCGCACCGCAATTGCCCGTGAAGAGGCCGCATACGGCACAGAGAGCTCTCGGCCGAGCGAGTCTTTTGCAGAGCCCACAGTAAAGCGAAACAGCTTGTCATCACCCTCCTGGCCCTCCAGGATGCCACTTATGGCAAAGCGCTTTTCAACACCAGGAGCAAGGTCTCCGAGTGCCCAGATGCGCGGAGCCACCACTGGCTCGAGCGTAGAACCCTTGTAGTCGAAGCCGGGAGGATAGAGCGCTTCGACAAGAACGTTGCGCAAAAGCTCATTTGAATTTGAAGCCACACGCACCTCTATTGTTACCTCATGATTTGAATTAACTTCACGGGGCAGCGTGAGCGAAAGAGCAACAGGCGAAGAAGAGATCGAAAAAGCAAACTTTTTTTCACGCCTAAAAATAGAAGCCGAGCCTTTTGGGCGATAGTCGTATCTGATAGTCACCTCTTTCTGCTCATTCTCATCGCCATACACCACCGCTGAAAGATTTTTTGTAACAGACTCACCAGCAAGGAGTGGCCCTACCGTCTCATCGTGGCGCGGCATAAGCTTCGAAGGATCTACTGCATCGCGCGTGCCATCGGGATAGTCAACGGTAATATCAGAATACTCAAAATCGGTACGACTATTATTTTTGAAAGTGACCTGGAATGAAAGAACGCCTCCGCCCCGCACCGACACCGGAGCGCTGACAGAGATATCTACCGAGTCCGAAGTTGTCTTAGGCACCGTTCCAAGCACCAAAAGAAGCGCGAGCACGATGGCTATCGCAAAGAAGATACCCGATCCGATGAGGAGCTTTTTCATAAGTGACATCGACTCTTTCTCTTCGACCGCGAGCGCCTGGTCGTGGCCCGTGGCGCCCCTCGCTGGCTCTTTGCGCCCTGGTCGCGCCGCTCGGGTGTGCGAAAGGCGCGAGCGAAACGCCTCGAAATCTACCGCCTGATCGCGGCGATACAACTTTTTTTCAAGCTCATCGAGCGAGTCCTTGTTCGAGGGGTCGTCCATATCGGCTCATTATACTAAATTTCAAGCACCAAATCCCAAACTCCAGACAAATCTCAAGATCCAATATCAAAAAATTGGGATTTTAGATTTTGATATTATCTGGAATTTGGTGCTTGGGATTTGGTCTTTCCTATAAGTGGCTTGCCGAAAGTGCACGCTCAACTTGCGTCGAAAGCGCCTGCCTGTGCGTACGCACATACGAAAGAAGCTCCCGAGCGGTAGCAGGTGCACCGCCAAGGAACTCAGCTTCCGGCGTGCCGCCTAAATACCCCAGATGGTGAAGTATTCGGACAGTACCCAAAAGCTCGATCTCTCGAGAGTACTCTTTGACAAAACCGCCTTCTACAACCGTTCGAAGAAATACAATCTCATCAAAAAGCTCTTGGTCACGCTCTTCACCCTGCACAAACCGAGCGAGCAAAGCAAAAAAACCGGCCATCAGGGAAAGCTCTGTGCTCTCGTCGAGAAACGCCGATCGTTCGATTTCGGCTGCGCCTGTAATGCGCCACACTTCTCGCCCACGAACGAGAGTCGTCCGCACATATCCGTATGGATAGAGCGAATAGCGCAATTTTGATTTGAGAAAGCGCACCCCTTGGGCAACGCCGCGCACGAGCCCAAAGTCGCGCGTAAAAAGCTCGATCATACGAGATGACTCGCCCGAATCGCGCGAAGCCACCACAAACGCATCGGTGGAGTACAGCCGGTGTGACATTCCTTATATTTTTTCGAGGTCGAGCTCATTCCCCTGTCGAATCTCGTCGGCAGATACTGCGCGCAAAAGGTCGTCCCGGTATCGAGCAACAATCGCACCAAGAGCTTCGGGGATCGTGAGAATGATCCGATCGGTTGGCACCAGGCCCCGCTCTTTGCGAAGGTCTTGGATAGAACGGAGAAGCTCGCGATACTCCCCTTCGAGGCGAAGCTCTTCGGTAAGCTCGAGATCAAGCGCGAGCTTCTCGCCAAGAACCACCTCTTTCACATTCACCTCATCAGCTACAAGCAGAGGATAAAACGCTTCGATTGGGTCAGAAACAAAGAGGGTACCAAGAGGCTGGCGTACTTTTATATTAGCCTCGGACCGCAGAGCGAGCGCCGCGGCCACTATCTCGCGGGTCTTTTTCATCTTTGAAAGCACCTCTTCATGTACATCACCTGCGACTGGCCACGGCGACAGATGAACACTCTCACCCGCATCCAATCCGCGCACAGCCTTGTAGATGTGCTCTGCAAGAAATGGCGTAAACGGAGCCATCACTTTCGCGAGCGTTTCAAGCACGACGCGCGTCACCTCAGGTGAAAAGTTTTTACGAGACCTGCGAATATACCAGACCGAAAGATCTTCAATAAAATCAGCTATCGGCCACGCGGCTCGGTCGATCTCATATTTTTCAAGACGAGTTGTCACTTCGCGCACAAGCTCAGCCAATCGTGAGAGAATCCAGTCGTCGAGATCACGCGAAACATTTCCAGCTTCGCTCTGATTCTGTTCGAAAAACGCGAGAACGTTTGTAAGCCTGCCGATTACCTTCGTAGAAACTTCGGCAACGCCACGCTCAGAAAAGTTGAGGTCCTCTGCGTGCACGGCCGGAGACGACATCAGATAGTAGCGGAGGGCATCTGCTCCATACTGGTCAATAATCTCAAGCGGGTCAGGATAGTTCTTAAGCCGCTTCGACATCTTTTGTCCATCGGCAGCAAGCACTGTTCCATTTACCACCACATGGCGAAATGGTGCAGCTTCAAAAAGACCCGTTGAGAGTGCGAGCAGGTTGTAGAACCAACAACGCGTCTGGTCAACTCCTTCACCGATAAAGTCTGCCGGAAAGGTACGCTCAAATTCTTCTTTATTTTCAAATGGGTAGTGCTGCTCAGCATACGGCATCGACCCGGACTCAAACCAACAATCAAACACCTCTGGGATACGCAGCATTTTTGCGCCACATGCACAGTCAAACTTCACCTCATCTATGTATGGTCTATGCAGATCAAGTTCATATGCACCGTTGCGCGGCAGGTGGCGATACTCCACCTCTTTCACCGTAGCGAGATCAAGAAAGTCATCATGCAAAGAGAGCGTGAGCGCCTGGTTTGCACTAAAACCTTGTGCATCTGCAGCAAGCATCCATAGCGGCGTCTCATGCGCCACGAACAGCACCTTTTTCCCCACGATCTTATCCATCGCTTCGCGGAGCGCCGCGCCCACACGCGTACGAATGTCAGTGAGGTTTTCTCCATTTGGCGGGCGCTTGGTAAACCGCTCAGAGAGGTTGTTGAAATAGGAGCGATACATACTGATCGGCTTCCCATCGAAGTCGCCAAAGTCGATCTCGCGCAAACGCTCATCGTACCGAATTTCTGATACAGGAATACCCAAAACCTCTGCCGTAATCTCTGCAGTCTCTCGTGCGCGCGTAATATCTGAAGCAATAATCACCTCGATCCCCTTGTCTTTGAGCTTTTCGGCTGATGCACGCGCCTGCTCGCGCCCACGCTCGGTGAGATGAAGCTCAGTCTTTCTGCCACTATCAGCGACTGAATTCACATAATGCGGAGCTTCGCCGTGGCGCATGAGCCAGATTGGCGTAGATTTCTGGTGAGCAAGCTCAGAGATTGCACCCACCACTTTGGTCTCGCCGCACTCTTTGCACCGCCACACTGGCATAGGAGCACCCCAAAAGCGCGACCGTGAGATCGCCCAGTCGCGTGCACCTTCGAGCCACTTACCAAAACGACCATCGCGAATATGCTCTGGAGTCCAGCTCGTTTTCTTATTATTCTCGACCATCTCGTCACGCATCGCAGTAACTTTCACAAACCATGAAGATGCTGCGAAGTTGAGGAGCGGCGTATCGCAGCGCCAGCAATGCGGGTATGAGTGTACGATCTTCTTCTTTGCAAAGAGAGCGCCCGCTTTTGCAAGATAGCGAATCACCTCCACATCTGTTGATTCGTGCTTCTCTTTAGGCTTCGCAAAGAGACCCGCAAAGTCGAGCGCCTCTGGCTTCATGATGCCGTTGGTACCCACGTGCTGAATGAACGGCAAACCGTTCTCCTTGGCGAGATTAAGGTCATCCTCGCCATACGAAGGAGCGATATGCACGATACCCGTACCATCTTCTGCAGTAACAAACGAACCACCGTACACCCGCCACGCCTTCGAAAGATCCGCGCTCTTGCCGTCGAAGTCTTTAAGGTCGGCCTTCGTGTAATAGCTAAAAAGCGGCGTATATTTTTTACCAACAAGATCCGAACCTTTGATTTCGCCCACAACCTCATGCTCTGCCTCAATTGCGGAAAGGCGCTCTTTGGCCACGATGATCACCTCTCCCGTTTCCTTTATTTTTAGTTTTGCATATACAAACTCGGGATTCACTGCGAGTGCAGCGTTGCCTGGGAGTGACCATGCAGTCGTTGTCCATGCGAGGAGATATGTGTTTGCTTCATCGGAAAGCGCGAACTTCACATACACCGAAATATCGGCTATGTCCTTGTATCCTTGATTGACTTCGAAGTTCGCAAGCGTCGTCTCACATCGCGGACACAGGTGCATCGCCTTCCTGCCTTCCGTAATAAATCCATCATCGTAAAGCTTTTTGAACGCCCACCAGATCGACTCCGTATACGACGAGTCCATCGTCTTGTAGTCATTCGCCATATCAACAAAGCGCCCGGTGCGCGGAATGATCCGGCGCCAGTCGTCGGTATACTGAAGCACCATCTTGCGGGCCACATCGTTGAACTTCTCAATACCAAAATCCTCAATATCTTTTTTTGTTTTGAGGCCAAGCTCTTTTTCTACGAGGTTTTCGATCGGCAACCCATGACAATCCCACCCCCAGCGACGGGGCACGCGATACCCCTGCATTGTTTTGAAACGAGGAATGACGTCCTTTATCGTACCCGCAAGAAGGTGGCCATAGTGCGGAAGACCTGTGGCAAACGGCGGGCCATCATAGAACACAAATTCGCCCTTTGGCTTGCCACCGGCCGGTGCCTCGAGCGATTTTTCAAAAATAGCGTTGTCGCGCCAAAACGCCTGCGTCGCCTCTTCGCGCTTGGCAACATCGCTCTTAGTCGTATCTGAAGTTCGATCAGTCATCCTCTCACTCTAACGAAAAAGCCATAAAAAAGAAAACCGGTCGTCCTGACGGACGACCGGTCACAGCATCTCAGCCCCTTCTGGAAGCAGGGTACGCTTCCTCGAGCTTGGGCATGAGGTCGATCAGCTCGACTCGCATGTCCACGACCTTGCAGGTACGCGCGAGCGTGCCCGCCTCCTCGAACCCCTTGTAGGCGCTCGATTCTCGAATCTCGGAGAGGAAACTCCCCATCGCGAGGCCGAGCTGCTTGTCGCGGATCTCGCGGAACTGCTCGACAGACCCCCCAGCGCTTTCCAGGATAACCCTGAGGTCACGCAAGTTGATCTCGGAAAGAACCTCGTGCATCTCCTTCGCAAGAGCGACTCGAGCGGCAGGGTCGGGATCCAGCGTAGCCCGCGTGATCATGCCCCGGACCATGCCTGTAACCTGCTCAAATCCGAGCACGCGACCGAACAGATGAAACTCCAGCATATTCTTCACCTCCTCCAAAGAACTTGTCTGATCGCAAAGTCGTTTGCTTTGCGATCACAGTAAGTTGCTCGTGATATAGGTCCACGAGCGCGACCACCTCCTTTTAGTGGATCACTTTTGGTGATCTTGTTGAGAACCAACATTCCTACGAGCCGATCTTCTCGGCGGCGGCGAAGAGCTTCTTCGCATCGTCGCCAGAGAGCGAGTTGAGCTCGTCCATGAACGAGCGGGCTTTCTTCCACTCGCCGCACTCCCACACGAGCGAGCGCGGCGGCGGCAGCCCCGTTTCCTGCGTGGTCTTGATGACCATCGCGTCGAACCGGGCAGTCTTCGGAACCGCGAACTGCTTCGCCTCGCGCTTGGAGGTCTTCGGGCTCCTGACGTACAGGTACCCTTCCGGGAGCGGCGGACCATCGTGTTCGGTGCCCGCCGCGTCGATGTGGCCCACCACCTCGAGCTCCGAGGGGCAGGCGACGTTGAGCTTGAGCGCCGCATCGTTCTGGTCGAGCGCTTCGAACCGAACTCCCCACACCAGTCTCTGCTTTTCCATGAACAGCACCTTTCCTTTCCCGCCGAGGCGAGCTCAGAACTGTTAGCGAATCGCGCTGGCCACGATGTACGGCGCGATCCGGAAGCTGCGCATTCGCATGATGAAGTTCCAGTCGACGTTCACGAGCCTCTTGCCGCGCCGGTCGGCGTAGCAGGAATCCTTGTAGACGCCGTTGCCATCCGGAGACACTTCCACCCCGAGAGCATCGAGCCAGAGCACCTGCTCGCCGAGCGCCCGGTGATGCGTGTAGAGGTACGACAGCATGATGACCGGGTCGATCGGGTAGTTGTGCGCGTCCTCGATCTTCTCGAGCGCATCGTCAGGAGCGAGCCCCTGAATGTCGAAGCGCACTGGCACCGCCATAAAGTCACCCGGGAAGAGCGACTCAATGTAGGTGTAGAAGCTGTGGCAGCTGGGCCTCGACTTCACGTACTTCTCGACGTGTCCGCGGTCGAGGCCGAAGCCGGGAAGGTTGTCCTCGAGAGGAAACCCTTCCTCTCTGAGCATGTCTCCCATCGCTCCATACGCCGTCGCCGCACCGCACTTCTCGAGGCTGCTCCACTTCGGAGCGACCAGCGTCCCGTGAGGGACCTTGGGGTCGAACACGTTGTTGAAACGCATCTCGGCACCGAAATCCCACTTTCCCTTGCCACCGATCACCGTGAGCGCGCACAGCCTGTGCAGCTGCTCGTCGGGCGGCTGGGTAGTCGAGATAGGCTCGTACATCGAAGATGCACCTTCCCTTTCGGACCGAAGTCCCTGTTTAGTATCAGTAAATGTGCTTTGGCCCCTACCTTTGCGAGCCAAATCTCGTACTAGAAACCTAATGTGAGACAGTATAAATTATAGCACTTTTTTGTATAAAAGTCAATGCAAAAAGAGCCTTATGGATAAGGCTCTTTTTGCTGTTTTAAACTACTCTTTCTTCTACAAAATCCGGCCCACTTTCTCAAAAATCATCTCCGCGATGCGCTCGCGCGGAAGGATATCATTCCCTTCTGAGCAGTCGATCTTCACCCAGTTGTTTTTCTCCTTCACGATCGCAAGAGCTCCTTGCTGGGACTGAAAGAGATACCGTGTATTGCGCTCCGCATCATCTGGAAATCCACCCGCTTCTTGAGCACGCTTCGCGATAAGAGCAAGCGATACCTCGAGCGGAAGGTGCAGGTACAAAATAAGGTCGGGCCGCGGGAGCTTCAGTGCGCCGTGCTCAAGCTGGTCGAGCCAACCGAGAAATTCACGGCGCTCCTTTTCGTCGGCGATCTTTCCACCCTGATGCATCTGGTTCGCGCTTGTGTACCGATCGGCTATCACATGATAGCCACTCTCGAGCCACTCTCGTATCTCATCGGACGATTCGTACCGATCAGCAGCATAGAGCACAGAAGCGATACGAGGAGACATCGAGACAAAATCTCCATGCTTGCCATCAAGGCACTCGCGGATAAGCCGACCAACTATGTTGTCTTTGTATCGCGGGAAGTCGATCGTCTTTACCGGTATCCCCTCTTTCTTGAGCCGCTCCACAAGCAGCTTTACCTGCGTTGCCTTTCCCGAGCCATCAGTGCCATCGATTACGATCAATTTCCCAGGTCGCGCTTTTCCCGCGACCTTCCTCTTCCCAATCGCTCCCTTCTTCTTTGCCGCGACCACTCGAGTTTTCTTTTTCATAAAGGTTAGAGAACGGCCGCTACGGATGTTACTTTCGGGAAACTAGATGAGGCGACTGGCCCAATCTCGAGGAATTTTCTACCAAGAAAATATCCGTGTTTCCGAAAGCAACGTCCGTAGCGGCTTCTGCGTTATTTTCTGAGAGCAAGATCAATCTTCTCGGCAATCTTTTTAAAATCTTTCTCTTTTTTGCCGCGCGTTGTTTCCGCCGCCGCCCCCACGCGAATACCGCTTGGGTCTACCGGCGAACGCATATCGCCAGGGATCGTATTTTTGTTCACAATAATCCCCGCGCTTTCAAGCCGCTCCGACGCCTCTTTGCCGCCAATCCCCTTACCGCCCTGCCAAGTATCAACTAGCAAGAGGTGTGTATCGGTACCACCTGACACGATGCGCCAACCGCGCTCTTCGAGCTCTTTGCCAAGCGCCTGGGCGTTCTTGATAACCTGTTTTGCATAGGCACGAAACGCGACACTCTTTGCCTCGGCAAGAGCAACAGCTACTCCTGCAATCTGGTTGAGATGTGGGCCACCCTGAAGGCCAGGGAAAACCGCTTTGTCGATCGAGTCGGCAAGCTTGTTTGCACTCTTTGAAAAGATCATCGCACTTCGAGGGCCACGCAATGTTTTGTGCGTGGTGGTGGTCACCACATCTGCATACGGAAAAGGCGACGGATACGCCTTGCCCGCAATGAGCCCAGCAATATGAGACATGTCGACCATCAAATATGCACCGCACGCATCAGCAACGGCTCGCATGCGCGCCCAGTCGATAATACGCGGATACGCAGTGTACCCTGCAACGATGAGCTTTGGCTTTTCGGCCTTTGCCATTTTGAAAAGCGCATCGTAGTCGAGCTGCTCAGTCGCAGAGTCTACGCCATACGGAATCTGTTTCCAGATCTTCCCGGAAGCAGATACTTTGTGGCCGTGCGTGAGATGCCCACCATCTGAAAGGTTCATCCCCATAATCTTCTCTCCCTGTGGTACAAGCGCGAGGTACACAGCGAGGTTTGCAGGCGAGCCCGAGAGCGGCTGCACATTCACACTCCAGACAGATGGATCAAGCTCAAAAAGTGCAAGCGCACGCTTCTCCGCAAGCTTTTCTATCTCATCAACAATCTCATTGCCCCCGTAGTAGCGCCGGCCAGGATACCCCTCTGCATATTTATTGGTGAGCTCGGAGCCGAGAGCTGCAAGCACATCTTTTGAAACATAGTTTTCAGAAGCGATCAGGTTGATCACGCTTCCCTGTCGCTTCTTTTCGGCACCAATCAACTTTTCGATCTGTTTGTCTTTCATCCCGTTAGAAATTTTAACGATTAAGGAGTTTCGGAAATGAACCCGCTAGTTTCTTTTCGTCCATTTACCGCAAAAGGCGGCTTATGAATTTCTAACGGGATTCATGGATACAGAAGCGAAAAGGTTAGATCATAGTTTTAAAAA
>JAZKIQ010000010.1:43207-80416 GCA_040384765.1 Patescibacteria group bacterium
CCGCCCGTATCATACACCAAACTGTTTACCGAGAATATGGTGCGGATGTTCTCGATTGAACAGCTCCTCGCTGCGCTCGAGGAGGTACACTCGCTCGATCCCCGCTTCGAGGATAGCACTCCAGCAGTCCTTGCAGGCCCACCAGTGACCCCAGAGGTAGAGGCTTGCCCCATCGGGGTCGTTTCCGCTCTCTCGTGCCGCACGCAGTGCAGACGGCTCTGCGTGATAGGCAGGTGAGCAGCCTTCGCACAACTCGTACCCTTCACCCGTCTTGCAGCCAAGACGCTTGCGTTCGCACCCCTTCTCCTCGTGGAATGCACTGTAGTTTGCTCCCACCCCAAGCACGGAGCCATCGCGCGATACAACCACCGCACCGGTCTTCACCAGAGGGTCAGTCGAGCGCCGAGCCGCCTCCCGAGCAAGCCCCATAAAGCGATCGTCGCTTGGGACGTACAGAAACGTACGCCCTGGGGGGATGAACGGATATGGAATGGATGCCATGTTTGTTCCTTTCGTCAATATTGCACCCAAAGGGTGCAGGACTATACTTATCGCAACCGCACCATCATGGCACATTTTGACCTCCTCTACCAAAACCTCCTGCGTGACATAGAAATGCACGGCATACAGGATGTCAACAAGCGCACCGGACACGAAACGAAGGCAATTCCGGGAGCGCAGTTCTCCATCGATCTCGAAAAAGAGGGCTTCCCGCTTCTTACACTCCGCAAGATCCCTATTCAAGCGTTTATCGCAGAGCAAACCTGGTTTATCTCCGGCTCTCGCAAGCCCGCAGACCTTCTGCGCGACTTCACCAAGATATGGGACGTATTCACGAACCCCGGTGACGTAGTGACCGTCGCATACGGGTATCGCTGGCGCCGCCACTTTGGGCGCGACCAGCTCAAGCTTCTCATCGATCTTTTGAAAAACGATCAGAGCTCGCGCCACGGAGTGATCGTCACCTGGGACCCAAGCTCAGATGGCCTCGGAGGTCCTGCGCGCAAAAATGTCCCCTGCCCTTTTACCTTTACCGTCAACATTATTGGCGGGCGGCTTCATCTGCACAACATTATCCGCTCGAACGATGTCATACTTGGGTTGCCGTTTGATGCAGCAGGGTTTGCATTTCTTGCACTGGTGCTCGCACAGAAGCTGGGTGTGCGCCCAGGTATCTACACACACTCGATCTCCAACGCACACGTGTACGACAACCACTACTTCGCAATTCCTGAGCTCCTGCGCCGCCCGGCAGACCACCCAACAATCCACCTCCACCTTCCCGATAAAAGTTTTGAGCGGGCAGAGAAAAAAGATCCAGACCTTATCCGGGAAGTAGCCGCCCACCTTGAGGCGCAGTACCACCCCGGAGAACCCATCAAAGGCCTCAAGATTGCTTTGTAAAAAATTTTAACAAGAGAACCATGGCCATAATCGTACGCAGCGAAATAGTGGAGAGAATAAAAAGCGGAGATATGGTGTTCAACCCACCACTCGATATCTTCCAGCTTCAGGAGCATGCAATAGATCTGCGCATGGGATTTACCTTCATGGTTCCAAAGCGATGGCACCTTACAAAAGCCGGCCGCGAGTCGCTCGACGCCACCCACTTCGACAAGCCAAATAGTGAATATTTCGATATCGTGGAGCTCGAGGAGGGGCAAACGTTCGACCTCCTTCCCCAGGAGTATATTCTCGTATCGACTCTTGAATCGATCAAAGTGCCTCGCGACCTGATGGCGGTGATGTATCCACGCTCTTCGACCAACCGCAAAGGCCTCTCGGTCGACCTTACCGGCATCATCGACTCTGGATACGAAGGCCAGCTCACCATTCCGATCCGCAACAACACTCAGTCCCAAGTGGTGAAGCTCCACCCTGGCGAGCGCCTCTGCCAGATCGTGTTTGAAAAGCTCACGATGTCTGTCGACGCACGCAAGAGCAAATACCACCGACGCGATATTATCGACGGCGTGAAGCGTGAAAAGCGCACCGAGAGCAAGCTCATTCTTGATGGTGCCATTCGGAAGCTAAAGAGCGATCACAAGATCAAATAATGGCAGAGATTATACTTATCGCTGCCATCGGAAAAAAAACGCGCGCTATCGGACGCGAGGGAAAGTTGTTGTGGAAAATCCCCGAAGATCTCAAGCGCTTCAAGGTGCTTACGCTCGGCTACCCGATCATAATGGGGAGAAAGACTTTTGATTCTATTGGAAAGGCACTGCCTGGCCGAAAAAATTTCGTTATTTCGCGAAATCCCGACTTCGCACATCTGGATATTGAAAAAGTGTCGAGCCTCGACGAAGCGCTGCTTCTCGCAGAAGAATCAGCCCCGGAAAAGATATTTGTGATCGGCGGAGGAGAGATATACAAGCAAGCACTCACCCGCGCAGACCGCCTTATGCTTACTCTCGTAGACTCTGACGAGGAAGGCGACACGTTCTTCCCCCCATATCCCGAGTTCTCAAACGTCGTCTCAAAGGAAGATCACGCCGGGTTTTCGTTTGTGGAGCTCACGCGTTAATCTATCTCAATGCCCTATCTCATCCTCAAAGCACGCGATACGATCGCAGAAAACACCACACAGTTCACCTTTGAGACTCCGCCCGACTTTTCTTTTAAAGCAGGTCAAGCCGTGGATCTAACACTCGAGAATATGTCGTACACCGACGACGCGGGTGCCACTCGCACCTTCTCGATCTCAAGCTCACCAAATCATAAAGGCGAGATCACCATCGCCACACGTAACTCAAGCTCTGCTTGGAAACGCACGATGTTCGAGGCACCCATGGGTCAAAAGATCTCGTACACAAACCCAACCGGACAGTTTAACCTCCCCCGCAAACCGGAGGAGCACCTTATCTTTGTCGCGGGCGGTATTGGCATAACACCGTTTATGTCGCTCGTCCGCTACGCAACGGAAGAGAAACGTTTCGACAAGATCACGCTTATCTACTCAAATAAAAGCGAGGCGACCGCCGTATACCTTGCCGAGCTCCGTGCGCTTGCCGCAGAAAATCCCAACCTCACCCTTATCGAAAACTACGGTTCGCTCACATCTGAGATCATCACAAAAGCCGCGCAAGCTGACCCACTCCCCAAGCTCTACTATATTGCAGGTCCGATCGGCATGGTTGGGATGGCGCACAAAACGGTCCAAGAAACAGGTGTCGATGATAATGATATCCTCATTGAGGAGTTCGCCGGATACGACCCTTCCGTACTCCACTAGGGTGTGATACAACCGAGGAGGAACACGGTTCACGAACACGAAGGAGGTGCGGAATGCAGATACTCTCAGATGCTCATCATCTTGAAACGATCGTGCGCCTCCAGGCGTGGCGATTGCTCGAGAAGGCGGAGAAGCTGAAGACGACGATGAAAAAGATTGGCGCCCAGGCGTTCGTCACTGACTGGGATGACACCGTCGCATATGGCGTCGTTGCCTGGTTTGAGAAGGCAATTGTGGATCTTGGCCAGGCTGACTACGACAAGCATCTCGACGGCTGGGGCATGTACCAGAAGTACAAGGTGTTCAACAACGTGAAGTACTGGGACCCGGTCAGATTTGACCGCTGGGCCCAGAACACCGTCGACCAGAACGACCTCGATCCGCACGTAGCGGCTATTCCAGGCAGTATCGAAGCTCTCTGGAAAATACCGAGCGAGACCCACCTGTGGTTCGCCGGATACCTCTCGGCACGAAGGGAACGAAACGAGGAGAGCATGCGGCGCATGCTCGAGCGTCTCGGTGCACCTCCCGGAGAGCTGTTCTTTCCGCCAAACCACGCAACGTACGCAGACACGCACAAGATAAAGTGCGAGCTGCTCCGGTACATGTACCCCGAAGTACAGCTTCATATTGACGATCACCCGCTGATCATCAAAGAAGCTTCGGTACACTTCCCCGGACGTCTCTGCCACTTCAACGCCGACGCTGAGGGAGAGTGCCCCCAGGGCAAGATCATCAGTGCAAGCGGCCGCGAGTGGAGCTACCTCCGCAAGCGCCTGGCACACCACTACCCGCGCAAGCGCGTAGCGTAGCGGCAACAAGCCTGCCACGCAACGAGCGCAAAAGCCGCGATCCCTTCGGGATCGCGGCTCTTTTTTTCTTCTGACCTTCTGTACTTAAACTACTGAAATTTCTTATACAATCTCAATCCCCATGCTGCGAGCCGTACCCGCAATAATCTTCATCCCCGACTCAAGATCGTTTGCGTTGAGATCAACCATCTTCTTCTCAGTCACCTCTTTCAACTGAGCCTTAGTGATCTTGCCTGCCTTCTTGGTCAAGTTGGTGCCTGAGCCCTTCTCTGCCTTTGCAGCCTTAAGGAGAAGGTTCGATGCGGGAGGAGTCTTCAGGATAAAATCGAAGCTTCGGTTCTCATAGACACTGATCTCTACAGGGATAATATCCCCGATCATCGAGCGCGTAGCGTCGTTGAAGCTCTTAATAAACTCACCAATATTGATACCTGCACCACCAAGAGCCGGACCAATAGGAGGCGTAGGAACAGCCTTTCCTGCCGGAATCTGGAGTCTGAGTACTTTTGTTACTTTTTTGCCTGCCATAAGTATGGTCTAAACTACCTTAAATTCGATTGACCTGCAAGAAGTCGAGCTCGACGGGGGTCTCGCGGCCAAACATTGAGACGAGCACCTTCACCTTGCCGCGCTCCTCGTCGACCTCATTTACCTTCCCTTCGAAGTCCTTAAACGGACCGTCGACAATGCGTACCGACTCACCTTTTGTAAGGTCGATCTTGTGCTTGATAATATCGGCGCCCATGCGCTTAAAGAGCACATCCACTTCAGCCTGGTCGAGTGGCACAGGAGAGACACCTGCTCCCACAAAGCCGGTCACCCGAGGGGTATTGCGCACCACGTACCATGAGTCATCGGTAACGATCATATCTACAAGCACATAGCCTGGATAGATCTTTTCCTCAACAGTTACGCGTTTTGCGCCCTTGGTCTTTATCTTCTTTTCCGTAGGAACGATTACGCCAAAAATCTTATCCTCCATACCGAGGGACTCGATGCGATGCTTAAGGTTGCGCGCCACAGCATTCTCATATCCTGAGTAGGTGTGGATCGCATACCAGTGGCGCTCGGGGCGAATTTCTTGTCGTGCCATGTTATTCGTAGAAAGTTAAAAGTCCAAAGTCAAAAGCTAGCGAACGAGAATGAGCGAAACGAGCTGGAAAAAGCCGTAGTCAACAAGGGCAAGGAAGAGTGCGACGACCACAGAAACGCCGATCACGAGGCCGGTATACTGGATCACCTGCTCGCGAGAAAGCCACTTTACGTGCCTAAACTCCGCACGAGTCTCTTGGATATAGTTTGTTAATGACATTTTATTGGAAATTGCCCCTTAAGAAAAACCGCCCCGGAGGGCTGTATTTCTGTAGGATACCAGAGGTAAAACCATCCGTCAAACCCAAAGATGGCTTCGGACTACCTGTTGTCCCCCGAGCCGTGGAGCACCCCCCGAGCCTTACGGGAAGCCAGCTTTTCGATATTCATCTGGGCCACCTCATCGAGGGTCGAGCCAAGCTCATGCGCACAGGCTGAGACGTACCAGAGCACATCCCCCACCTCAGCAAGCAGAGCTTTTCTATCCTCTGGAGTAAACGGCTGTTTCGGGTCGTACGAGATCTCTCGAATAATCTTTTTGAGCTTGTCAGCCACTTCGCCCGACTCCCCCGCAAGACCGAGTACTGCATACATAAGGTTGTGCCCTCGATCCTTATAGAGCGCGGTCCCATCAGCCGCATCGTCATATTCGCGTAATGTCATACTAAAAATATACCAGCTGTTAAGAAATGAACCAGCTCATAAAATCCTTCATATGCGAGGCGCGAGCGAGCATTGAGCGGAGTTATACAAAGGTACTACTCCGCGAGTGGCGGAGCTCGCAACAAAGCAGATGAGGATTTTATGAGCTGCGGCTACTAAGCAGTAAATTATCTTTCCTCTGCCATCTGAGCTTTGAGTTGTTTTGAAGCCATAGTGTATCCCCCGTCAGCACCATCAATGAAGTGAACCTGTCTGCCGCGATGTTCGAACACGAGGCAGGTCATAACCGCGCGATTTGAAACATGCATGCCATAAAAAATCTTCCCTTCCCCTCGAAGCTCTTCGAGGTAGGTCGCTAAGGCTTTCCGTTTTTCCGGCGTGCCCGCGATTACCATACGCAAAAGATCATCAAACTTTTTGTAATCGCTTGAGCTTATGATGCGCCGTTTGTATTGCGGAAAGTCATAAAAAGGCTCTGAAATTCCTGAGCGCTCAAGAAGCACCGCACCCAAAAAGAGAAGTCCAAACTGCACCCTGAAAAGCCATTTGGAAAGTGTGCTTGAGTGCGAAGCAAGAACAGACGCCTCCCTCTCTACTACCGCTGTTGAAAATGGCAATGCCAGCTTTTCAAGTGCAACGGGATGGTGCATCTCGATCGGGCCAAAGAGCGTTTCAACCTGCGCGATGATATCCCGATACAAAGCAGCATCAGCACCTTCTTCACTTTTTGCTTTTATGATAAGGCTTATCGTTTCACCATACCGACTCTCTACGTCTCGCCAGCGGCACGAGAGCCCATGGAGATCGGCTTCTCCTTGCACAGAGGGCATTGAAAGCGCATACCTCTTTTCAGTCTCGAGGCCTTTGACGAGCTTCTCGGCATACGACAATCCTCCGCCGCGAAACATTGCTTGATGGTACTCCTTTGATATATGGAATTTTGAAACGAGGATAGGGTGACCGGCAGCAACGATCTCTGACACTGCAATAATCCCTACACGAAGATCCATACCGAAACCTTCTTTCGCTTTTAGCTGCGCATCTGCAAGCGCCCGGCGAGACTCGTTCATCATGCTTGGCGGCAGCACAAAAGTGGCCCCATCTCCACCAAACACAAACGGTATATCGAGATTCCCTGCGACATGGAGAAGTGCAGCAATCGAAGAAGCTCCTACCAGGTTTACCTCTTTGTAGAGACCGGCCTCGATCGCTTTTGTAGAACCTCGTACGTCCGTGATCACGACCCACCAGTCTTCTGGAACAGGCACATAGTTACCAGGATTAGCAACATCGCCAAAATCCCGAAGAGACGGAAGGTCGTGATAAAAATTGCTTGTATCAATTTTTGAGTCGCTCATTATCAAAAAAGTATGGCATGGTCAGAAGTTTCAGTACAGAAGAGCTAAAGCTGGCACAAAAAACAGCGCCCGAAGGGGCGCTGTTTTTTGTACTTCTGGTCTTCTGTACTGAAACTTCTTCCAGCCTCTCCTACCGTATCTCGTACGTAATGTTTACGTTTGAGCTGATCTTGTTTTCACCCTGAGGAAGCTCGGTCGGTGCCACCTGCGCTACAGCGCTCCCTCCTCGGCCATCAGCTGCGTACTCAAGCTTCGCGTAGCTCGGATAGAATCCAGACTCCGAGAAAGAGACGACGCGCACGATGCGTACACCAAGATCACGTGCGAGTGCCTGCGCTTTTTCTCTCGCATCTGCAATCGCGAGCTCACGTGCTTTGCGTTTCAACTCCTCGTCATTGTCTTGCGTGAAGTTTACTCCGCTTACATTCGTAACTTTGAGAGCGCCAAGTCCGTCAACAATCTCCCCAGCCTTGTCAGGCGTGCGTACCTTTACAGAAAACTGCTGGTTGACGCGGTAGCCAACAAGTACCTGTTTGCCTGAAGGTGGACATGAGTACTCAGTGCAGACAGACGACTTGATCTGCTCATACGAATACTCCGGATAGAAGCTATAGTCAGCCGTCTTGATATCCTTGTCGGCAATTCCCGATTTTTTGAGATAATCGAGCGCGGCGTTCGCTACTTCGCGGGCTTCTTTCTGGGCATCTGCGACAGTCTTCGCTTTTGTCTCTACTCCAAAGGTAAACTGGGCGATATCGGGCGTTGCAAACACCTCTCCCTTACCTTCAACGGTAATGGTAGGGCCTTTCGGCTCGATGCTCGATCCCCAGTAGTCCTGCCACCCCGCAAGCGTCTTCACGCCGAGGAAAAGTGCAAGAACAACAAGAACAACCGAGAGATATTGCAGATTTCTTTTTTTATCAGCGTGAAGATCGTTCATTGCGTAAGCGTTATATAATAATTATTTCTGCATCGGACCGTTACCGGAGCATTTCATCCCCTGGCCCGAGCACTTCATACCCTCCTTCATACCTGAGCATTTTGCTCCCATCCCTTTGCAGGAGCCGCCCATGCATTTCCCTCCTTCGCACTTGCCACCGCACATCCCATTGCCACAGCATTTCTTGCACGCGAGCATCATGAGAGCCGAAAGGCCTACGAGGCCGTACACGATCCGAGAACCAATGCTCATCATCATCGGATCGTTGAAAATCATCGAAATGAGATTCCACGATGGATTGATCGCAACCAAACCCCAGTTGATGCCACCTACAAAAAGGAGAGCTCCTGCAACTTTGTGGCCCATGCACATGCCCTTATTCATATTGGATATATACCGCTACTTGTAATGTCGGCAGTATACCAGACACGTGAGGCCCAAAACATCAGGGTACTCCTTAGACGCACTGCCCACGAGAAAAGTGACTAGCCCCGCAGTTTGGCCAAGAAATGGCTGATAGAAAGGTGGATGCGGTTGATCCGTTCGATAAGGTACAGACCGATCGCGATCAAAATAACGGGCCAGATAATATCCCAGCGCATGAGAACAAGGCCGGTATTATTGAGAAGAAATATGACTCCTATAAAGATAAAAATGTAGGCGACAAACATCGCAATTGATCGAAGTAGCATCTGGATACAGATGAGGACGGGAAGGATCTGTTTTTCTTAAGGGCTTGGGCGAGCCGAGAAGCGGGTATACTATAAGCTTCATACCTCCCATGGAGCGCCTTCGTAGATACACCTCATACGCAACAGTGCTTCTCCTCCTTTTTCTTGCGGGAGGAGGCTACCTTTTCTATCGAGGCTTTGGGAGCGCCCTGCGAACGTCGCGCGGGACAGCCGCGCGTACGGCCCGCTACACCAACAGCCTCGTCGGAGTAGACACCTACACAACAAAGCAGTTTCTCCGAAGCAAAAGGCTTGAAGATGCATACAAAGAAGCCGCCCTCTCGCATACTGGAGAGATCACCGACACAGCTGTTGTGTTCCGCGAGCTCGGCAAAGGATCGTGGGCAGAAGTGAACCCGCAGACACAAATTCCGCACGAAGCAGTGGCTCCTGTGCTTGATATCTTTGAAAAATACGACGCCCGCTACAGCGGCCAATCTATTTTTGAAGAGATCGGTATCGCACCCAAAAAAGATTCAACCGGAAAGCCTTTCTACACAATCAGCCAGCAAAATCTCCTCATGCGGGCACTCTACAATGGGACCTATATGGGGCGCGAAGAGTCTGAGTCGGCACTCTCCCGCCTAGCAGAAACGGGCGCGAAGATCCCAAGCGCACTTCCTGCCACTTTGCCTTTTGTACGCATCTCGTGGACCAAAATGCCCGACACCGCAGGACCTGGCGACTTTGAGCACAACAGCTGTGGTATTGGATACGACATATCAAAGCCGTTTGTACTATGCATCTATGCGAAAGCGACAAGTCCCGAGGCTCTCGAGAGTTTTTTTACAACAATCGAAGAACGAACATACGCTGAACTCCCCTTCCTCTATCAATGAAACTAGAGCATCTTTAGAATCCCCAGATCCGAGGCACTCAAACATGAACTGCTTCATGTTTGAGGCGGTGTCGGCCTTAGCGGCACATGCCGTTGTCGAGCAAAGCGAGACAGGCATGAGCACAGGAGAGATAAAGTTTTGGTAGATAACCGTCACAGGTTCTTTTCTACTGAAAAGCCCTGCGACCCCGCCTCGCCTCGTCAGGCTCCGGCTCTTGATTGCTCGCTCATCTCACAATCAAGCTACTCAGCTTTTCTCGACGAAGAGAACGAAGGAGGTGGGGATTTTAAAGATGCTCTAGGAAAGCATAGTGCTGTACTCTCGTATCTCTTGGGCATGATACTTCTCAAGAATATTGCGTAGCCCGCCTCGTATTGAATGAATCGTGAGCACGACAAGGTTGCGCGAGCGCAACAGAGATGAATCGCTTCCAATGCCAACCAATCCCCCAAGAAATGCGCCAAGAACGAGTCCGATGAATGCCCCTATCGCGATACCAGCTTCATAGGGAGAAAGTCCAAACAGTACAGGAATCTCCCCTACGGCAGTGATCGGCCCAACTCCCGGAAGAACACCTGCACCGATCAACCCTCCGATAAGCGCCCCAAGGATGGCGAGCACGGCCGCCAAACGTGAAGATGATCTTGTACCCTGCTCTAGGGTAGTCACCACCTCTGGCACCACAGCGATATCAGTGTCGATAACACCCACCTCGCGCAACTCCCGAAGAGCAGCCTCGGCATCTATACGATCTTTAAACACGCCAACAGTAGTCGTTTGCATACTACGAATGACGTGAGCCCGGCCGATGACTTACCAACTACGGTTATTGCCTAGTGAAGAGAGCGAAATGAAAAGAGCACTTTTCATTTCCGAACGAACGACGGCAAAAAAGAGTAGCTACCCCGCCGCTTTGCGGCGGCCACTACAGCCGATACTTCGGTTGTAGTGGCCAGGGGCTTGCCCCGGGGTAAATACTCTTTATCCACAAGAGCTGTGGATGATACTACAATAGAATGGCTCAACAATGACACATCTTTAAAAACTGTCTATGGCTGTGCTTGCATCGAGCGGCCTCTTCCGTAACAATTGAGCCACTCACCGCTGAGGTGGTACTCACAACACAGACATGGAGCTTACCTTTAACTTCACTCAATGGAATCGTTATACACTAACTTCGCATCTTTTCTTCGACGTATCTCGTTCGTTGTTCTTACTTCGCTCTTCCTTATCCCAAGCTTTGCGCATGCTGCAGGCCCAGTAGACATCTGGTGGCCTACCGACGGAGCGCGCGTAAGCGGTATGCAGCCCGTTAAGGCTTTGTACTCAGGCAAAAATCTGAGCGAATACACCATGTACTGGTCCGTAGACGGCGGACAGCAAAATCTCATGCCAGATTCATACCAGGACTATCCGCACAAAGAAACGTCGATAGATGTTTCCGGCTGGCGCTGGCGCGGCAATGGACCGTACGTCATCACCCTTACCGCGAAAGATAAAAGCAACGCAGTGATTGGTGCACGCACCACATCGATAACCATCGATCGCCCAACTACAACCACAACGGTAACGACAACCCCGGCCCCGGTACCTGCACCAACCCCTACGCCGACGACTCAGGTCACCGTTACAAAAACAGGAGCTGCGCCCGGAGGCACAGCACCCGTCCCTACTCTCGCACCCACCGCACCAACCCTGACTCTTGCCCCCGTAAGCACGGGAGCAACGGTAAGCGACAGTGGATTGTATGTTGACTTCAACTCACCTGCAGCAAAGCAGGCTCTCACCTGGAGCACTACCCGTCCCGCAGATGCAGCGATCATGAAAAAGGTAGCGAGCACTCCAAGTGCTGCTTGGTTTGGGGGATGGAATCAAAACGTTCAAGCTGATGCGGCTGCACTCGTTGGCAAAGCAACCGCTGCAGGAAAAACAGCTGTGCTGATTGCATACAACATCCCAGGCCGCGACTGTGGCAGCTACTCGGCTGGTGGAGCAAACGGCTCGAATGCGTACCGCACGTGGATTCGTTCGCTTGCAGCAGGTATTGGAGGAGGCAAAGCAATCGTAGTCCTCGAGCCTGACGCAACAGCAGGAATCGACTGTCTCTCAACCGAAGGGAAGGCTGCGCGCAACGCACTCCTTTCAGATGCTATTGGAGTCTTGAAAGCAAACGCCAACACAAAGGTGTATCTTGACGGAGGAAATGCACACTGGATCGCCGCGGATGTGATGGCATCACGCCTTACGCAAGCAGGGATCGCAAAAGCTGATGGCTTCTCGCTCAACGTATCGAACTTCTTCACGACAGCGGAAAGCAATGAGTACGGGAAAAATGTCTCATCTCGTATTGGCGGCAAGTCGTTTGTTGTGGACACTTCCCGCAACGGCTCAGGCTCAAACGGACAGTGGTGCAACCCAGACGGACGCTCACTTGGTCAAACGCCAACATTCTCGACCGGAGTGGCAGAGGCAGCAGCATACCTGTGGCTCAAGACTCCAGGAGAATCCGATGGATCATGCAACGGCAACCCTTCCGCAGGAAACTGGATGCCCGAGTATGCACTCGGACTCGCAAAGCGAGCGGGATACTAGGAAGCAAGTACGGAAGTAGTTGCAGGACAGAAGAAGAATCAAAGAAAACGGCATCCGAGAGGGTGCCGTTTTCTTCTGTTCTGCAACTACTTCTGTTCTTCTGTGCTGGTTGTAGCACCCAGCCCCTCCCTCTCGACCGGTACATCGTACCTCAAGCGGTACGCCTGCACCGTGAGCCCAGGTGAAAACTCTCCCTGATACAGCCTCGTGTAGTGATTGTCGAAGTACGATTTTAGTTCACTCTCGTACCCCTGATCGTACGAAAGTACGACCCACGCCACTTCATGGCCGACGCTAAGTGCTTTCACCTCCTTAGGCATATCTGCTTCGGAATAACCTGGAATACCTCCCTTTTTTGAACGATCCCAGTTTGGAAGCGTTGTAAGTGCCGCGGACCCTCGGTAATAATATTCGATTGGATAGATCGTAAACGGCGCAGAGATCACCACAACATCCTGAGGCTTCGCATGCGTCTCGAGAAATGAAGTAACCCCTTCGTAGTTCTCCTTCACCGGAATGGTCGCACTCACAATCTCAGCACTGAGTGCACCCATCATGAGGAGCACAATCGCTCCGCGCAAAAGCCATGAAAAGAATTTCGGGTACGATGCAGTCATCGTGATGAGCAGAAAATAGAGGGGCGGCACGGCAAGGATCAGATACCGCGTCAAATAGATCGGCTGGAAGACAAACGATGCGGCGAAAGCAGCGAGTATGGGAACAAGCACAGAAAACAGAACATATTTGGTTTCGGAGGAAAGGACGACGCCGCGCTGAAGAGAGAGGAAGGCAAGCAACACTGCAAGAGGCCAGAGGGCAAGAATGAGCGAGTTAATATGATCACCCTGAAAGCCAAAGAAGAATTGGGAGAAGCTGTTGAAGACATTGGCAGTCGTCGGAGTGGCAAGAAGTGGCCGCTCGGTCGCTGCGCCACCCAGCGCGGTAACCCAAGCTATCCATGGGGCAAACGACAGTGCCGCGATCACCCCAACCGCAACGAAACGCCCTACTGCACGCGCAGGAAAAATAGTTCGATGCGAGACGAAAAAGAGAATCTGAGCAAGAATAACAAGCCCGAAGAAATAGTGAGTGTACAGTCCGAGAACCGTTACGGCAGCGTACCCAAACCATAGGCCTGAACTCTCCTCATCCTTAAAAAGTCGTACAAAGAAATACTGCGAAAGTATCGAGAGAAGCGTGAAGAGGCTGTACATACGGATCTCGTTTCCGTACCAGTTGAGAAACGGTGAGATCGAGACGAGAAACGCACCGAGCACCCCCTCGCGCGGGCCATACAATGCTTTCCCGAGGAGATACATGGCTGGGAGGACCAGAAGGAAAAAGAGGAGAGAGAGAAACCGTGCCGTTGCTACGCCATTGCCAAAAATAATCTGCCAGAAGTGAAGAACCGAGTGGTAGAGCGGCACATGCACATCCTCCCCTATCACTTTGAGCATTCCCGTAAAGGTGTGGCTCGTTTGCCAAAGACTTTGCGCCTCGTCGAGCCGCAAACTCTGTTCGGAAAAAAAGAACACCGAGAGAAGGAGCACGAGGAGCGCGCACCCGGCAAGGCACCAGCCGATCCATGCCTCCCCCGCTATCGCAGCACCTTCATCTCTCATATCGATCGATCGTGTTGTCATGGAAGTTTCCGTACGTTGTTACGTGCGACTGTTGGAGATCTCCCTATCCTGCCAGCTCACGCGATGCAAACAACTCATGCACAAATCCGTACGACTCTTTCGGAAGAGCGGCTGCTACAAATTCGAGGAAGATGACACTGTAGAGAACCGCCCACGCAAAGTTTGAAAGGATCGATGGAGAAAAACCTTCGCGCGCAATCCCTACCCCTACGCCAAAAACCACAAGAAGGATGTAGACGATATGGGGTATGACCAGGCGTACAAAGTTACCGGAGATCGCTTTTTTCGAGGTGACTGAAAAAGCAGTTTTCTCCCCCAAAAGCGCGGCGAGAAGTGCGCGCAAGTGAATCGTAAAGCCGGCCATCGAAAATGCGAGCGAACGAAATGAGAACGAATATCCGGAAGAGCGCTGCAGGAGATAGAGAGTGAGGAAGATGTTCGGGAGAAAGATCGCGGCAAGAAGCATCGTCGAGATCTGGAACGGAACGATTCCGAAAAAGAAGAAGAGGAGCGGTATCAGTGCATTCATGAGGACGACAGCGCCCGACAGAAAGTAGCTCACCGACGAGAGGTACTGAAGACGCTGAGCGAACGAAAGACCTGGTCGAAAGAGCAGCTTATAGCGAAAGATAAAGTCCAGAGAACCTCGAGCCCAGCGAAACTGTTGTTTGTAGTACGAAAGGAAATCTTCTGGCGCCAGCCCCTCTGCAAGCACTTCGGGAACATAGAGCGACTTCCATCCTCGACTGTGCATGAGAGCCCCCGTCAGAAAGTCTTCTGCAATACTCTCCGCGATGCCGCCAACTTCAACCAGCGCTGATCGGCGAATAACCATGTTGGTGCCGCACATGGTGACTGAATTGAGTCTGTTTTTTCCCTTACAGATTGGACCAAAGAAGAGCGTTTGCTGCTCCCACGAACCGCGGGTGATATCGTTTACCGCATAGTTCTTGTAGTACTGAGGCGTCTGCACATATCCCATCTTTGGATCGTGGAAATACGGCACGGTTCGTGCGAGAAAATCAGCGTGTGGCACATGATCGGCATCAAAAACAACGACCAGATCTGAAGCAGTTTCACGCAGCGCATTGTTGATATTCCCCGCCTTTGCGCCACCCGGCGTCTTGCGGGTAATGCACTCCACTCCGAGGCGCTCTGCCAAAAGCTCCATCTCATACCAATTTTCTTTTTTTGCTACGTATCCATCGTTCAAGATATAGACCGTATGCCGCGGGTACCTCATAGCAAGAGCCGCAGTCACTGTTTCCTGTACGATATCTACCGGCTCTCCGGCAACCGTGATAAACACATCCACCTTTGGCTGATACGAGGAGTCAAAAGAAGCTTCGTACTCAGTGTCCCAGATCGTCCAGAGAAAGGTAGCGAGCTGCCAGAGATGGAATATTTCACCAGCAATCAAAAGAGAAAACAGAACGGTATTGCCGCGTGGAAACCAGAATGCTAGGACAATAAAATAAACGACTGCGGCGATACCGTTAAGCACAATGAGATACTTTGGCACTTCGGTCTCCATGAAGCTCTCCGTATCTTTTCTGGGAACAGTTTTGGCTATCATGTCGTTTATCTACTAGCGAATAAATCTCTTACCTTTTTGTCATCGGACCACAAGAGTACTTCTTGTTTTCTCAAGGAGAGATGCCTGATCCGTGGAGAGCTTGGGCAGCTCATTCCAGTAGAAAGCCATCCCAAACCAAGCCCAGTTGTCGTCGTAGTATGACAACTTATCCTTCCAGATCCGCTCATCGGGATCGTACAGAATCTGGAGCTTCAGCCGATACATTTTTTCAGCAGCGTCTGGCGCCACCAAAAGAAAGTAGGGCAAGGTCGCGCCGTACACTGCTGGAGACTCATGAGTATCCACACTCTTTCCGTCGTGTCCGTAAATAGAGGCAATCTTTCCATTCTGTTCCCACTCCTCACGAAGGAAGGAGAGCTTTGTGAGCAACGCCTTTGCACGGAGCTCTCCATTCCAGCGATAATCGAGGGCAATGCGCCATGGGACTCGCATAGCATCAAAGCCAAAGTTTGTAGACAGACCTGTACCATCCGGAGCACCCAGAGCGCCCGAGGTGCGATTAAGCTCTACCCAATCCGGCGGAAGAAGGGCTGACCTCTTTTTATCGAGGGGAAGTTCAAGCGATCTCGACAGAACCTCGTATGAGGTGTCCACGAGACCCTTCCAGTTGTGCTCAAGATCTACCCGTGCAAACTCTCGATATGCATATGGGGCAAAATAGGAAGGGTTTACGACAATCCTCGAGAGAGACTCCTTTTCAACATTGTTCGATGCGAGATATGGACGACCCCCAATGAGCACCACCTCCTCTCTCCAGATATCCCGTATGATCGCCTTCGCTGAAGAGAGATACGCATCTCCGTGCCAGCGGTTGTGCGCAAACAAAAGCGCGAGTGCGATATCGATATCAGCATCGCTTGCTGTATGTTCCCCTCCCTTCGCAATGAGCGGGCCGTACGAACCGTCTGCACGCTTTCCAAATAGCCAGGAAAAGAGTGCGTCATCGGTATGTCCAAGATTGTCTTTAGTCCACTTCCACGAGCGGTCAAACGTTTCCTTGTCATCCATCCATACCGCACGAAGCATCGTATAGCTTTGCCCTTCGGAAGTAGTAACGTTGTCTCTGCTTTTATCAAGAGTCCGTCCCGTGCCGGGCTCAAGATACTCAGCTTTATACGAACTCCACAGCGAGTGGAGCATGTCGTGCGGAGAAAAAACTACTGGTATATGCCTCACCGTGCTGTTGTAGTAAATAACTCCGAAAACAATACCAAGCGCTGATACAAGGAAAAAAATGCCGAGAAGAGTATTACGCATACGAAATGTGTTGTGCTGCTAATGTCACGGGCACATTACTGCCGCGTGCGTGCAAAGAATGCCCCTACCGCCGCAGGATCCCGGCGCGCAAAAACTCGATCAAGGAGACCGGTAACAAGCGCGGTCCCAAAAAGCGCAAGAAGGAGTGCGGCCGTATAGAGTCGACCCGTCCAGAGGGCTGAGAGCGTTTCAAATTGGTACGGATTTACGATCGACTTTGGAAGCCAAACAAGTGCCCCTGGATAGAGGCCGATAGTACGGCCGAGAGCAGAGGATGTGGAAGTAGGTGCGACAGGAAGAGGGGTTCCCACAGCAACCGTAGTTGTGGCTTTTACAGGAGTTCCCGTCGCAATGGAAGGAGAATAATCCTCTTCATCAGTAGTCGTAGCACTCGATGTAGTAGCTAACGGAGCAGCTGGGGTTGCCCCGACAACACCCGGAGAAGTAGTAGCACTTCGAGACTCTCCGAGACTCTCCGGCGTACTTGTCGTACCAAAAAGAATTCTCATAATCCCTCCCACCACAGAGCCTCTCTCGGAAGAGATCTCGTCCCTCTCACCACCACGAGGAGCCTCTTCTTTTTTCTCTTTTTGCCACTCATCAGAAAGAGCGTCGTACTCACGTGCCTCTAGAGGGCGGTGGAAAGATGGCACAAGCACAGCCACACCAAAAGCGCCGAAAAAAAGGACCGGTATGATGAGTCGTGAAATTCGCTTCATTACCCTTGCAAGACGAAAGGTCACGATGGAGCTTACAGCTGGGCAGGAAAAGTACGAGACGTAACGGATCTATGGCCGTGCCGTCTCCGCACTATATCCAGAAGGTTTTGCTTTGCCATGATCAAAAAAAACATATCTCTTTCCCTCTTCTTTCCTGCATACAATGAAGAAAAAAATATCGCTGCTTCAGTCAAAAAGGCACAGGCGGTGCTCGAGCAGTGCGTAGATCAGTATGAAATAATCGTAGTCAACGACGGCAGTAGCGACCGCACGGGAGACATTATCGATGAGCTTTCACGGAAGGACAATCGCATCCGTGCAATCCACCAAGCGAATACGGGATACGGAGGCGCAGTATGGAAAGGGGTCATGTCAGCACGATACGAGTATCTCTTTTTTACTGATGCGGATTTGCAGTTTGATCTTGATGAGCTTCCACTGCTTCTTGCCCACGTGCCACCGTATCATGCCGTGCTTGGATACAGAGCAAAACGCCAAGACCCTTTCATGAGACTCGTGAATGCCAAAGGTTGGAACATGCTCAATAGACTCCTTTTTGGTCTTCATGTTCGAGATATCGACTGCGCCTTTAAGCTTTTCAAAACGAGTGTTGTGCAGGCGCTTCCAGAACCAACAACAAGCGCCATGATGAGCGCCGAGATTCTCATTCGCCTTTCGCGTAAGGGCATCCACTGGGCAGAAATACCCGTAACACACCTTCCTCGCAAAGCAGGGGTGGCCACGGGAGCAAAGCCTGCAGTAATCGCACGGGCACTCCGATCGATGTGGACGCTTTTCTGGGGAGACCTTGGCCCCGCGGGCGCACAGCAATTTGCGCGTTTTGCCGGCGTCGGTATTGCAAATACGACAATCGACCTGGGGCTTTATACACTCCTCACTCGCACCATCGGTTTTTTCGGAGCCCAGCTTCTTGGTACAAAAGTACTCAGCTTTCTTGCCGGCACAGTGTTTAGTTTTATCGTAAATCGCCGCTGGACCTTTCAGAAAGAGGGCTCCGTTCGGATAGAAGAGGTCGTTCGATTTTATGCATCAGTTGGAGCGGGCCTTGCAATCAACGTCTTTTCGCTTCACCTCTTTCACAACGTACTCGGAATTCACGACCTCGCTTCAGCCCTCCTTGCGACAGGAGCTTCGTTCATCTGGAACTTCGCTGCTTCTAAAATGTGGGTATTTAAAGGCGCTCCTCAGCAGATACTGAAGCGTGCTTAGAACCCCTTCCTCGAAAATAGGCAAAGAGCGCCGGGAAGAGCGAGAGCAGAATAATAAGCAGGATAATGGGGAGCAGATAGGTGTCGATATCGGGAATGGTATTACCAAGCCAAAAACCGAGAAGCGGAAGGCCGAGCGCCCATAAAACCGCGCCCACGATGTTGTAGATGAGAAAAGTCCGGTACGGCATCTCACCTACCCCTGCGAGGATAGGCACAAACGTTCTTCCCGCTGGGATAAACCGAGCAAGCACAATACTGCGCGGTCCATGCTTTGCAAAAAAGGTGCGGGCTCGCTCGAGGTGGCTCTTTCTAAAGATAAGGGAATCTTCTTTCGTGAAGATGCGCGGGCCCATACGAATACCAAAAGCGTATCCGGTCGAATCGCCAAGCACCGCAGCAACAAACAGGAGCGGGCATAGTATCCAGATATTGAAATACCCTGCGGAGGCAAGAACCCCAGCAGTAAAGAGAGCACTATCACCCGGCAGGAAGAATCCGAAAAAGAGACCTGACTCAGCGTAGATCATTAAAAAGAGTCCGAGATATCCGATTGTTTGAATGAGTGAAGAAAGATCCATAAAAGGCAGTATACAGAACCACCGCCTGCGGCCCTAGCCCGCAGGCGGTG
Source organism: Patescibacteria group bacterium (assembly GCA_040384765.1). Classification (GTDB taxonomy): domain Bacteria; phylum Patescibacteriota; class Minisyncoccia; order Phycocordibacterales; family JBBUBG01; genus JAZKIQ01. The sequence goes on from JAZKIQ010000010.1 coordinate 62,546, forward strand.
GTTCTTCTAAAAAACTCTAATGATCTACGTATACAGAGATATCTTTCTGGGCGAGTGTATTTCCACCTATATCTTTTGCCGTAAACGTAAGCTTGTACGGATCGGCGCCGCGCCATGTCCACCCAGTCACATCGATGGTTGTCTCTTTGTGCGGATAGTCCTGCTCGGAGTCTCCCATTATATTCAACTGATCGCCATCAACCTGCCAGTAGAGAGAGTACTCAGAGAGGCTCCTATTTTCGAGCATAGCCTTGAGAGGCTGGAGGCCCGTAATACGCACCCCATCTGTCGGCCACCAGATCTGTATCGGACCAGCTGCAGGAGTCGGAGTTGGCGTAGGTGTTGGTGTGGGAGTCGGAGACGATGCGCCAACGCTGCCTGTCACCACAGAATCGTTCCAGTAAAACTGGTTTGACCAATCACTCTTGAATACACCGACTTTTACCGTATAGCTCCCACTCGAACCAGTATTCCACGATACCGAATAACTCTTTGCTTGGTTTTGGGTAAACGACTCCCCTTCAAAAACCTTCTGTGCAACCTTGGCACCCGAACCGTCATACACCTCAAGGTCTACGATGACGTTCTGCGAAGATCCATTTTCGTTCTTGAGAGAGATCGTTGCGGTTGCTCCGGCATTTGCAACCAGTGGCGACGGAGCGATCGCACCGCTTGCACTCCATGTGCCTGTTGAAGTTGAGGGGGTGGGTGTTGGTGTTGGAGTGGGGGTTGGAGTTGGTGTAGGTGTAGGTGTTGGAGTGGGGGTTCCCGATCCGCCATACCACTCTTTCATGACAGACTCGGCCGGTTTGTGCTGCGGAGTGTAGTCCATATTGCCAGAGCCACCGTAGCTTGGATCAGAGGACCAGTTCCAAAGGAACACCCCCTGCATCCATGGATAACTGTTCCAATACTGGAAGAGCGCACGATAATCCTTCGCCTGGCCATCGGGGTCATACCAGCCACTTCGACCCCAGTCCCACGGCGCCTTGTAGGCATCGTTCACACTCCTGTATCCAAGCTCTCCAAACACCACCGGCTTCCCTACGCGAGCTTGAAACGGCTGGATATCGTTCTTGTTCCACCAATCCCATGCGGCAACAAGATACGAGGTCTCATTCGAGCCATAGTCGAGATTGTAGTACGGAGAAAGACTTACATAATCAAGCGAACCCCAGAAGCCAACATATATTTTTTCGTTTGAATACTGATCAGAACTGTTATTGGTAGAGTTGGCACCATAGGTAATCTTACCTCCGTATATGGCTCTCAATGAACTGATCAAACTTTGCCAGTAGGCGGTATTCGAGCCGTTCCAGCTTGTCGAAGTGAGTCGGACGAGCTCCGTACCAATCGAGATTGACTCAACCTTATGCTCCTGGGAGATAACGGCGAGATGGCGAAGAAGATTTCCGTACGCCCGAAACCATTCATCGCGACTCCACGGTTCAATATTGGCCCGCCACTCCCCCGTATACGAATCTGGATGCACCTTTATCTGGACGGCAAGGCCAATAGAATGTGCATACTGAATTGCTGATATGAGCGAAGCATCAGTCGGCGTATTCCATCCCGGTGCGATATCCGTTGAATACAGGTTTGACTGATAATAAGGCACCACAAGGGCCACATAGTTGGCGCCCGTTGCCCGGAGGTTATCAAGCGAGGTTTTCATCTCCGCAGAACCGAAATCCTCGGCATACCGCGGAGAGATAGCGGCACCCTTCATCCATGAAGAGACAGCCGCTTCGGCACGCGGAGGCAAAGACGCAACAGGCGCAAGCCCAATGGCGCACAAAAGCACAACTACCACAAACCGACTGAGCAACGAATACGAATGAGTGTATGTCATGTAAGAAATAAAAAAGCTGCGAAAAAAAATCCTCATCTATGAAGATGCACAACTAGAGTGCTTCTTACTATTGCCGAGTGGACTCTGTACCAGCCCTAGGAAGACTCGTCGGTAAACACAATGAGCCGCTCAGAGTAAGTACGCGAACCACGCACCCAGGTACCGCCGCAAGTGACGAGGTTGAGATGAGATCCACCGTCTCTCGCGAGAAACACCGACTCTGCATCTGCAGACTGATAAGGCACCATCTTCTTCTCGCGCACCTTAAACTCCCGAGTAGAACCGTCGTCAAAAACCACCACCACGAGGTCTCCCTCCGAAAGATCGGCAAGATGTTTAAACACACCATCCCCTCCAAGTGCATCGTCAAAATGTCCTGCCATTACCGACGAGCCCTGATCACCGGGAAGCGGTCCATATTTGTACCATCCAACATCAGAAAAGCCTTTCGGTGTGGCCATAGCTCCACTGACCGTAATACCAACCTGTTGGATATTCGCGTCAACGGAAAGTGACGGCACAACCAGCCGAATAGGAAGGGCTGCGGTCTGGGAATGCTCGACGCGGCTGTTCAAAAGATACGCTGCTGGTACCGCATCTGTTTCGAGAAGAGCCTCATAGCTGCTAGCTCCAAGCGCACGAAAGAGCGTGGTAGAAAATACCGCGAGAGACGAAACCAAGAGCACGATCAAGAAAAGAGAGCCGGTTGGTTTTCGCATAAAGGCTGAGTTGCCCTTTGAAAGCGGCATCGTGCCGCTTTCAAAGGAGGCGCCGAACCGCGCCAATAAAACTACGCCGTGATTTTGCGAGCGAGGAGCGCGCTACCACCGAGAAACACGATGAGCGCTGCCGCAAGAACTGACCAGACCGTTGCTATGTTACCGCCTGCGCCGGTATTCGGAAGTCCAGGAATTGCCGTCGCAGTTGTGGCAGAGATACTGCTGTCCGAGGTGAACGAACTACCGGTGAGGCCGGAGGTTGTTCCTGACACGGTACCACTCGTGGCATTCGTACCTCCCACCGTAGTGCCATTGCCGGTGAGACCTGTTACCCCGCCGCTTGTCGGCGCTACGGCGCCCTGATTACGCGTTTCAACAGAGCTCTGGGTACCTGTCGTTTGCGCAAATGCGGGCGCTACTCCGAGGGCACAAGAAAGCGCAAGCGCAGCTCCAGCTGCGTAGTTGTAATAGTTTCGGTGTGACGTCATACGAAAGAGATGAACCTGATTAAAGAAAAGACCCGTTCGACCATCAGGTACGGAGACGAAACAAACAGAAACCTTTTACACAAGCCTTCTACAGCTCACTCGCTAGAGAGAAAAGACCAAATCGGAGAGATCGCGGCGGACGGCATTGATTGCATCCGCACTACCTCGCACGGGATAGATACGGTTTGAGAGCAGTGTATATGCAACTTCGCGCTCTGGGTCGACAACGACGACAGTGCCCGTAAAACCTGTTTTGCCAAACGTGCTCGGGCGTGAGCCGCTACCCATAAATCGCGGTTGATTGAGCTCCCAGCCAAGGCCAACCGATTCCCCAATCGATTCAAGCTGATTCGTATGCATAGAAAGAACCGTCTCTTTTTTGAAAAACTGAGTGCCATGTAACGAACCCTCAGCGAGTAGCATAAGAAGAAAAGTAAGCAGATCCGGGGCGTTCGAAAAAAGGCCGGCATGGCCCACCACCGCGCGGCGCTGCTCCATAAAAACGGCCGCGCTCTCGTCGTGCACAACTCCCCGCACAAAGCCGCGCCAGTCATTTATTTCGGTAGGCGCTATTCGCTCAAGTGGAAACTGTTCTGGATGAAAAGTGCTCTCACGCATACCAAGCGGCTTAAAAAAGTAGTGCTCCGCGAGCTCGTCTATTTTTTTGCCGGCCACGCGCTCGATCACGAGACCCAAGAGAAAGATCGGAACGTTGGAATATTTAAAAACGGTTCCAGGCCGCTCTTTAAAGTCGTGCGTAAACACGTATTCGAGCATCGCTTCCGGAGACTCCTTATAAAATCGCGCTGTGCCGTATCCATCGAGGGAATACGTAAAAAGGTGGCGCATGCGGACGTTGTCCCGATCGGAGTTGCGAAACTCGGGTAGGTAGGAAGCAAGCTTCTGATCAAGATCTATCTTTCCCTCCTCAAGGAGACGAAGGCCAATTGATGCTGTCGGAATAGCTTTGGTTATCGAAGCACAATCGTATACCGTATCTTTCCCCACAAGCGGACTACCCGACTCATATGTCTGGCGGCCGACCGCTCGATACAAGCGTTCTCCGTTTTTTCGAACCACACCGAGCACAGCTCCGGGAAATACTCTCTCTGCGACAGCTCTTGCAAGCCGCGCCTCTATTTGCACGAGAACCTCTTCTTGACTCATTAATTTCCTACCGCCAAAAGCTCCACCTCAAAGAGAAGGGTGGCATTGGGAGGGATAGGTCCGATACCCTGAGCACCATACCCGAGCTCCGATGCAATAACGAGTTTTCGTTTTCCACCAACCTTCATCCCAGCAACACCAAGATCCCACCCCGCAATCACCTCCCCTGCTCCGAGAATAAAACTAAATGGCTGCCCATGATCACGCGAGCTATCAAACTTTGTTCCATTCTCGAGTGTGCCTGTATAGTGCACGGTCACCTTCTGGCCGGACACCGCTTCCGCGCCAGTGCCAACCAGAAGATCAGTGATAGCCAAATTCTCCGCTTGCGTGCCGTTCCCCCCGGTTTTTTCTTCTGATGATGTCATAGGTCCCGAGCGATAATATCCAGCGCCAATAATAAAAATGACAAGAAGCAAAAGTGCGCCAATGCCATACCATACGTTGCGTGTATCAGATTGCATACTATCCTTTGTATCACCAGCACGAAATGAGGGCAACTTTAAAAAGAGAACGCCGCACGGGAGTGGTCGCGCGGCGTCATTTTTGGATCACTCGAAACGAGGCTAGTAAGAAGCGTTCAGGCGCTCCCAGGCCTCCTTACTCTTTGGCCGGATCGCCTCCGAACCTTGCTTGCGGAGCGGACATGCGTCCGGACTCCACAACGGGAGATCCTTCTCGATGAGCGACACAATGCGCCTGCCGCCCACTTCCGAGCGGCCCGTGCGGTTGACGATCACGAACGCCCACGGCATGACGACACCCTTGGCATCCACGATCGCCTTCGCGAGCTTCTCGAGCGAGCCGCCCGACGTAAGCACATCGTCGGCCATCAGGGTCCTTTCGCCCGGCTCCGGCTTCGTGGTGTCGAAGACGAGCTGTTTCTCCTTCCCCTCCCCTCGCTTCTCCGCGAAGACTGTGTAGATAGGCCACTCGTCATCCTCGCGAAAGTGCCACGCGGCGGCGGCGAGCTGATCGGCGAGCGTAATCGAGCCAAACTGAATGCCGCTCACGAGATCGAGCTTCTCGAACGGAAACTTCGCTTCCGCGAGCGCCCCCAGCGCCTCATCCACGACATCGATCAAGCTGACCGGGTTGCGCATGATGAGCCTGCTGTTGACGTACGCACCCGAATGGCTCCCCGAAGTGAGGAGCGGGTGCGGCTGCTTCGGGTTGCCCCCGTGCTCCCACCAGCCTCCTACTTCCCTGTACCGTTCGATCCAGCGCTCTTGTCGACCCATCATCTTCCTCCGTCTTGTTCGCACACACAGGTTCAGGTTCCACAGGCACCTTAGCGGATGCTTCTCGCAAAATCAATCACTACCCTATCAGTGGGCTCCTATTACACACCGATAAGATGCGCCACCTCAGAGATACCCCAAATACCGAGCCCTACAAACACGAAACTTCCGATGAGAGAGATGATCGGATTTTTTACCACTTTTATCGTATGAGCAGGTGAAATATAGAGCAACATATTGAGAAGCATGTGACCAACAAAAACACCGATACCGAAACCAAAAACATTAACGACACTAAAGAGTGGAACATACCCGGCAAAGTCGTCGAGCCCAAGAATAAAAGGGACTGTGAACGAAAAAGCGAGGAGCGACCAGAAACCGGTCCGCTTTGCAGACTTCATGCTTATCGATGGCACTACATATTTCAAAACAGGAGCGACGAGGCGGTTGAAGCGCCCGAGCCATAGCTCGAAATAAAAAACAGTTCGCCTAAACCAGTTTGGGTAGCGATCATCCTCGTCTTTTGCATGCTCAAGGCTTTGCTCTGCCAGCTTAAAAAGCACCAGAGCGGCAAGAAAGATCATGAGAGCAAGGAGCCACTTCACCTCCTTGAAAAAGGTCCAGACCGCAAGCACGGCAAACGTACCTGCCGCATTTCCAAATGCCGTGCCGATCTCGATACTGAGCCGGCTCTTCCATCCAGCATTGTCGTGCATCAGATGTCCTATGAAGATTGCAAAATCGATAGAGGTTTTCAGATAGATGGTAAGGCCAACAAGCACATCTACCCAGCGGAATGAAAGGAGAATGTCGGTCGTCGTGAACTGATTAAGAAACAGAATCTCGAGAAAGAGTACCCCGACGAGGAAAGCGCATACGACGATTGTCGCGAGAACCGGAAGAACCTGCTCCTTTAAAAAACCTGCTTGATGTGGATTCATGGTCACTAGTATAGGATAAAAAGTGAGGGAGGATAAGTCCATCGGTCACAAGGTGAAAGTCTCCGTCGCTTCGATAAAGTCCATCGGTCACAAATATTTTCTCGCCGTCGCTCGAAAATTTCGCGACCCCGCCTCGGCCGTTTCTTTTGCTAAAGAAACATGCCTCCGGCTTCCGATTCCATACCGCAAGATACTCAAGTATCTTGCTTGCCTCCCAGAATATAAAAGTCCCGCATAAGCGGGACTTTTATATTCTGGGAGGCATATGGGAATCGGACCCATGTTAAAGGCTCCACAAGCCTCTGTGTTACCATTACACCAATGCCTCCATGCTCTGCCGCCTATCTATATTTTGGCGGTCTTTCTTTTATACCACTCTTTTTAGCCTGATGTCGAGCCAAGGCGTACAGGAGCGACGAGAGCCTGTTCATATATGAAAGGATCTGATCAGAGATAGGTGTCTCCTCATGGAGCGCCACCAGTGAGCGCTCCGCTCTACGGGCTACCGTCCGCGCGCAGTCAAAAAGAGCAGAAGGTACATTTGCCCCGGCAAGCAAAAAGGTACGGAGCGGCGGAAGCTTTTTCTCAAGCTCATCCGTCTTTTCTTCAAGAAAAAGTGTCCGATCAGGCCCGATCCGTTTTGAGGAGCCCGCCACTTCCGCCTGGATCGTGAAAATATCGTGCTGGAGCTCTTCGAGCATCTCTTTCCCCGACCCTCTCACCTTTGTTTTACACAACCCAATCCACGATCCGAGCTCATCAAGTGATCCGAGCGCCTCTATCACCAGATCAGTTTTTGAAACACGCTTGGCCGACCCAAGATGAGAGGTCTTTCCCTTATCTCCATTTCCTGTGTAGAGCATCTATTTTTTGAAATACGCTTTAAACACATGCCGCTTAACCACAAGATAGGTGCCCACACTGTTGCCGAGTGCATACGCCAAAATCGAGCTCACCGCTTCGTCCTCGAGACGTGCCAAAATGGCATACAGTACGAGCAGGTTCACGACCGTCAGAAGCCCCGCCATGAACGCCGCAGTCTTTGCTCGATCCGTCGTAATGACCTGATAGTAGTACGTAACCAAGAGATCCTGGAAAACACCCACTGCAAAAAAGAGGACGAGGTTATGCATGCCTAGGACATGACTAAAACCCCTAGATCCGCGAAGCTGAAACAGAAACTGCTTTCTGTTTCAGGCGATGCCGGTCTTGCGGCACATGCCGTTGTCGAGCAAAGCGAGACAGGCATGAGCTTACGGAAGAAAAAAGCGAGCTGTACATGAGGTACAGTGAGGGTTTTTCGACCGATGGCGACAAAGGAGATGGGGGTTTTAGCCATGTTCTAACGTGTTGCGATCGCAATGAGAGTACCAATCTCAACACGGTGCCGCGCCGCAAACCCAGCAGGCACCTCAAGTGCATACTGAGCCTTTTCGCGCGGGGCAAAGAGTTCAGGATAGGTTTTAGGTGACAGGTTTGCTGCGATATCGACCACCCGGCCGTTGGTATCCATCCAGATAATATCGATAGAAAAAAGCATATCCTTCATCCAGAATGCATAGAGATCGGGCCGCTCAAACACAAACAGCATCCCCTCGTTCTCTCGCAACAAAGCCCGGCCAGAGAGACCGTGCTCGCGCACAGCAGGAGTATCTGCAACGATAGCCGAGACAAGCGTGGACCCGATCCGGAGAGCCGTGCGCTTTTCGACAGGAATCTCTTGCGCAAGAGAGGCGAAGAAGCGATCGCGCGAGAGGTAGAGGTCCGCCAGTGAAAAAGCGACGGCAAGACAGAGCGCGAGAATGATCGTGCGCTTACGGAAGTTCATAGGGCGAATTATAGCATGAGCAGGCCTAAGGGGTTGAAAAACCCGAATAAACCCTTTATAGTAAGAAACCTAAGCGCGGGTGGCGAAATTGGCAGACGCACTACCTTGAGGTGGTAGCTCCCTCACGGGATTGGAGGTTCAAGTCCTCTCCCGCGCACAGATTGCGAAGCGATGAAAAAGACCCCTAAATGGGGTCTTTTTCGCGCGGGAGAGGACTTGAAAGCCGGAAGTCGCGAAGGCGGCTGAGGCGGGGTCGCAGAAATTTCTAGCAAGAAATTATCTGTGCCCAAGTCCTTATTGTATGCGAATACGGCGGCGAGCTGGTCGGCGCGGGAAAGTCCTCTCCTTTCAAACAAAAAACGCCCCTTCTGGGCGTTTTGTTGTTTATTCTTTAACCTCGTCTACCTCTGCTTTTTCTGGCTTGTCTGCCCCGCGGAGCTCCTGCTTCATTTTGCGAGAGATCTCTTTTGCTGCCTTCTCTCGAATATAGTACAGCTTTGCACGGCGTACTTTTGCGTGTTTCGTTACCTCGATCTTCTCGATCATAGGAGAGTAGAGTGGGAAGATTCTTTCCATGCCAACACCGCTTGCTACTTTGCGAACCGTGAAAGTGGCTCCTCCTTCAGTGCCGTGCTTTCGTGCGATCACGAGACCCTCATACACCTGGAGGCGAGTTTTGCCTTTTTCCTGAATTTTCTGGTGTACGCGCACCGTATCGCCAGCTCTCATCTCGAGAGTCTTGCGGCTTTCAATATTTACGGGCGAAAGTGGGATAGATATTGCTCCTGCCATAGTGAGAGAGATTGTAGCACACCAAAGAAATCGTATCAAGAGGCCCCGAAGCCCGGACCCCTAGGCACGCAAAGCTTTGAGGCAAGCCGCAAAATCAGCTGGCTCCTCGGCCACAAATTGGCGAGGGGCCTCCTCCCCAGGTAGCGTTATTTCAAGCGAGTAGGCATGGAGTGCGTGGCGCGAGAGGCCGCCAAAAGGACACACTGCCTTCCCTCCATATTTCTCATCACACACAATCGGGTGGCCGATCGAGCGCATATGAATTCGAATCTGGTGAGTCCTGCCGGTCTTTGGATACGCCTCAAGGTAGGTACAGCTGCTTTTCGGAAACCGCTCAACCACTTTCCAGTAAGTTAGCGCCTCTCGTGCAAGAGTATCGGTTCTAGGCGCCGTCTTTTGCCTGCGCTCTTCTGGGTCGCTTACAAGCGCGCGATCAATCACCCCCCTATCCTCTTTGACCACCCCCTCCACAATGGCACGGTACACTTTCGTCACCTTTCTCTCTCCAAACTGACTTTTGAGCTTTGCGTACGCCCGCGCAGTTTTCGCAAGAATCATTACCCCGCTCGTGTCTTGGTCGAGCCGATGAACAACACCCGGACGAGCACTATCCTCCCCCACCCCCAAAGCATGAGGTACACGAGATAGAAGCCATCCTGCAAGAGTGCCAGATAGCCCCGATGGATCCTCTGGGTGCACCAAAAGTCCCGCTGGTTTATCAACGACCAGCACATCTTCATTTTCAAAAAGGATCGTTGGTTCTTTCACCTTTAGTCGTTTGCGGTATAGAGCACAATACTCTTCCAGCTAAGCCGGATCGCGCTCGTAAGCGGCAAAATGGATACAAGATACAAGAACCCTACTCCCATCTTTGCACACCAGGCAAGTGCACCCTCAAGCCGGAGGCCACGCATATCAGCCAAGGCGTACTTTCCACCGATCGGAACAATAAAGAGCGGGTTTCGTGGTGTGTAGGAACGAAGCGGCGTTCCTTCTATCGATGCCGCAATATTATATGCAGCCACTTTTGCCTGATCCACCGCACGCTGGGCAGTGCGAGGAACTGGACAGTTCTGAACAGGATCAAAACAGAATACGTTGTCTCCGATACCGTACACATGGGGGTACAGGGCAAGCCGAAGATGCTCGTCTACCAGCATCGATGTTTTGCTTAGCTCAGCGCCAACAATCCGCTCAAGAAGTGAGTTTGCACGAACGCCTGCAGTCCAGATGAGGAGATCTGCGGTTATGGTGTCCCCGCCCGCACAATACACCTTTCCCTTTTCAAATCGCAGAATACGGCTGCCCAGAGTAACGTTAATCCCAAGCTTCGAGAGGCGCATGCGAGCTCGAGCGACGAGCCAAGGCTTGGCACCGGGAAGCAACGATTTTCCTTCCTCGATAATCGTGAGCTCCACGTCTTTATAGTCAAGACCAAAGCGCACCGCACATTTCTGCAAAAATCCAGGAAGCTCTCCTGCAAACTCCACGCCCGTAAAGCCACCTCCGCCCACAACAACAGATATTGCGTCCCCTCGTTTTTTTCTTGAAAAAAGCTCCGTAAGCGAATCACGCAGGTTGAGGGCATCGTCAAGATCCTTAAGACCATACGAACGTTCGGAAAGCCCTGCGATCCCGAAATAGTTTGTCTCGGCACCAAGAGCAACAACCAGATGTGAAAAATGGAGCAGGCCAGCAAGATTTGCACTGTTCTCCTCACTCTCCACCGACGGGAAAGAGAGCGCTACCGAACGGTCGGACAAAAAAACTTCCCGGACCGATGCTTGCACAAACTGTACTCGGCTCCCTTTAAAAATATCTTTATACGGTATTCCGACCAAAGCTTCAATCTCCTCAAAATCCTGGCGATTCTCTCGAAGCATATATACCGTTGCCGTTTCGTACAGCTGCCAGTGCGGAAGATGGTACGCGCGCTTATCAACGAGCACGATTGAATAGTCAGGAGGAAGAAGCCTGTCGAGATCGAGAGCGGTTCGGACACCCCCAAACCCTCCACCGAGTACCAAAACAAGCTTGCGTGATTCGAGATCGTGCGAAGAAGACGCCATGCTCCTATTGTATACTAAACGTGCGCGGTACCCACTCCTCCCCTCCTTCGCCTCCTCGTATCAAATACCCCTATGGAACTAATATCGAGCCTCCTTGGCAACCCCTATCTTCTCTACGGTACCATCACTTTTTTGACGTGGATCGAAGGGCCCATCATTACCCTCATCTGCGGTACACTCCTGCGAACAGTTGGTCTACCGGTCGTACCTACATTCATTGCCGTAGTGGTTGGCGACCTTATTGGAGACTCTCTCTGGTACGCAATCGGCTACCATGGCGGTCAGCGGTTTGTGCACAGATTTGGGAAATATATAAGCCTTACCGAAGAAAGGATCACAACTGCGATGGAGTACTTCCACAAATACCACGAAAGAATACTCCTTCTCTCAAAGCTCTCCATGGGATTTGGCTTTGCCATCCCAACACTTGTCGTCGCTGGAATGACTCGCATACCGTTCAGACGGTTCCTCTCTATCAATGCATTCGGACAGATGTTCTGGTCGGGAGTACTCCTCGCTATTGGCTATTACGCAAGCCACCTCTATCTCACAATCGGTAGCGTTCTCGGTAAGGCCTCGCTTTTGTCGGGTGTTGTGCTCATTCTTCTCATATTTTTTGGCTTTAGAAATTACCTTAAAAAGCGCATACTTGAAGAAACACTATGATCTCAATCGTTATCCCTACCCTCAATGAAGAAGCGGCAATCGACCGAACAGTCAGAGGCATTAAAAATGGCCTCCAGCTTCCGTATGAGATTATTGTTTCCGATGGAAACAGCGCCGACAAAACACGAGAGTACGCTCGCAAAGCTGGAGCCCGCGTAGTTGCCTATGAAGGGGTCGGGCGACAGTCTATCGCCGAAGGACGCAATGCCGGTGCACGAGCCTCGACCGGTGCATACATCCTGTTTCTTGATGCAGACTGTTCGGTCGCCGACCCCGACGCATTTTTTAATCGTGCCCTCTCCCGCTTTGGACACGACAGTGAGCTCACCGCGCTCACCGGCTACGTTCGCGTTTCTCCCGAGAACGAGCATCTTTCTGACAAACTAGTCATGGGGATGGTAAACACCTATTTCCGCATACTCAACAACATCGTGGGTGTAGGCGCTTCAACCGGCGAGTTTCAGTTCATGCGCAGAGAGGCCTTTTATGCTGTAGGAGGATTTCAAAATGTATCTTCCGAAGATATGAACATGTTCCACCGGCTCGCCAAAAAAGGAAAGACTCGTTTTGATCCGGAGCTCGTGGTATATCACACCGGCCGACGTATTCGAAAGATAGGCTGGACACGACTACTCTTCCAGTGGATGCGAAGCTGGTTTTCTATGGTATTCACTGGAAAAACCCCTTCCACTCCCTGGCCCGTAGTGCGCTAGAGATGCTCTAGGAAACTTCAGTATCCAAACGATAGAGTGGCCAGACTGTAAAAAGAAGAAAGTTCGCAATCGCAAATCCTATCGCGAAGATCCAGAGTGAAAGAGCTCCTTTCTCTATTGAAAAGAAGATGAGAGTACCTAGTGCCCCGAATGCCCCCAATAGGTCAACGAGGATCTTTCGTTTCAAAAGCTTAGGGTGATCGATCTTCCCGAGTAAAAACGCATATTTTGCAGTAGCCACCACAAACAAAAACGCAGTAATGAGCAGGAAGAAGGCTGGCACCGTAAACGAAAGCACGAGCCCTGCATACAAAAAGCAAAGACCGAGGTCGACAAGAATCTGAATCGGATCTGTTGGAGAAATAACTCTCGAAAAAAGACGCACCGAGAAAAAGGTGTTGAACACCAGAAGAGTATAGAAAACGCCAAGCGGAACACTCCGAAGGGTCGGATCAGCTGCCGACCAAGCCAGGACGCCACCGCAAAAGAAAAGAAGACTCACCGCAATCGCCTTAAGCGTCGCAGCATCCACAGCGCCTCGCTCTCCCCCATGACCTGCTGTATACGGCTTCCGAAACAGTACCGGCCACAAAAAATTTAATCCGTAGAGCACCGACGTACGGACAAAGCCCTGCGAACGAAAACGCCGAAGCGAGGAGTATCCCTTAAAGTCCATCTTAAAAACAACCTTACCTTGTCCGGAAAGGCGTCGGGCGATATCCGTATCGTCTCCGTAAAAAAGAAACCTCTTATCAAAACCGCCCATGGCAAGGAGCGCGCTCTTGCGCGCGATAAAGTTGCCGCCAAGAATCATGTACCCCACGACTCGATACGTGAGCGGCGCCGAAAACCACCATACAAGCGACATAAAAAGACGCTCGGGCCCTGACCCATCGTAATAAGCGTACGGACCCGAAAGTGCAACCACGTGTGGGCTTTTTTGAAACTCACGCTCGGCTTTTATGAGCCAATCTGCAGGTACGTGAGTATCGGCATCTACAAAAGCAACAAACTCCCCGGTAGCTTCAAGGAGCCCGCGCGCGCGAGCAGCATTGGTCCCCTTCTCTTCTTCACGCACTACCCGGACCCGATCATAGCGCCCTGCCGCGAGCGCAGTGTTGTCAGTGCTCGCATTATCGACAACAATAATCTCAGAAAATGAATCGAGCCGAAGAGCCGCTTCGATACAAGCTCCAATGTACGCTTCTTCGTTATATGCTGGAATGACCAAGGAAACTTTCATAGAGATGCATACATCTTGTGGAGTCTTCGCTTTCTTTCACTTATGAGTTTTACTCTCTCGATTGCTAGGCAGAAGATGCTTCCGAAGATGGTTTTTATACTACTAGATGCCAACACTTTGTTAAAGAGAAAGCATGTGGTATGGTTTTTGTGCTAGGGCGATTAGCTCAGTTGGTAGAGCAACCCGTTTACACCGGGAAGGTCGGGGGTTCAAGTCCCTCATCGCCCACAATTCCGCCCCCGTAGTTCAATGGATCAGAACTGCGGACTTCTAAGCCGCAAATGTTGGTTCGATTCCAACCGGGGGCATTACAGCATCTATTCTCCGTTCAGGAATTTTTGACGCTTTGTATCGTAGGTACGAATAAAAGAGTCAAACTCTGCCGTTCGCAGCGCCTCAAATCTCTCCGCACTCGTAGGACTCTCTGACGCAGTATCCGCCCAGAGACGGATAAGCATCGTCCAAGCAAGAAATGCCCCCACGATCACGAGCACAATAAACGAAACTGCGAGCACAACCCAATCTCGGCGTACCGGAAAATCGGGAAGATGCCCAGGCTCCCCGTGCACCTTTTTCCATCGAGGAAGATATGCTTTGAAATTACTCTTCATAGCTTTTGAGAAAAAGGATAACCCTTCCCGACCATCCGCTTACTCCTTCCGAGAGCACCTGCGACTCGAAAGTGCCGATCGTGAGAACGTACGGAAGATTCTCAAGATCAGACAAAAATGCATGAGCGCCTTTGAAGCTCCCTCGGAATGTGGCGTTTACCTTGAGCTGCTTTTTTTCACCGACAAGTACCGTATCGAGCGACTCGACCGCAAGCTCGAGGCCTCTACGACTCGCTGTCTCCTCGATGAGCGAGAGGAACTGCGGCACCTCGTCTTTCGTTACAAAGGCCGCATCAAGCTTTTCGAGCTCAGGCAACGCCTGAGCAAGATCTTTTTTGAGTCGTATCAGATCAGTCTCTCGCTCTTGCTCGCGGGCAATCGAGGCAAGCAGATCAGCCTTGTCTTGAAATAGCTTTGTGGTTGTGTATCCAACCCCAAAGACAACCCCGAGCGAGAGGAGTGCGCATGCCCCCAAAACGAGAACCGTCTGTGTAAGCTTCTCTTTTTTCATCACTTTTTTGAAACGATCTTAGCGCTTATCGTAAAAGAGATTTTCGAAGGACGCACGAGATTTGAGATCGGAGATTCTACGCTCGTAAAGAGAGGCTCTGCCGCAAGCGCTTTTGAAAATGCGAGAACCGCCTCACGACTAGCGCCAATACCAGTAATGCGTAGCGTTGCTCCTGGGGCAAGCTCCTTACCCCGATCGTACGATGCTCCTGTAAGGGTCACCCCGCTCGGAACATGCGCAAGAAGTCGGGTAACGAAAACGGATGGCGGCGTGAGGTCGAGGGTATTGCCAGCAAGGAAAGAGAGGCGCGCATTGATCTTCTTCACCTCATCTGCGACACCTGCTGCTTCGCCGTTTTTTATGCGCTCTTGAGTGCGCACAATCTCTTCCGAAAGGAGCGCTTTTTGTGACCGAGCAGCCAAAAAAATAGGGAGAAAGAAAGCGCTCCAGCTTAATGAAAGAAGCGTAAGCAAAGCAAGGCCAACAGTCACCAGCCGCACTCGGTAGGCAGCTCTATTCTTCTCTTTGGTCTCTTCCGGCAATAGGTTGATCATAGCAATGAGCGCAGAGCGAGTCCGAGCGTAGTTGTATAACGAAGCGATGTTGCGTACGGCATCTCAGGCACACTTCCTCCGAGAGGGATATTCACCCAAGGGTTGCCTGCAGTAACACCGAGACCGAGCCCGGAAGAAAGAAACTCTGCCAGACCTGGCATATTTGCCTGCCCTCCTGCGAGCAACACACGGGTTATCGGTGGCCGTGGTTTGCCATCAACGGCTGGGTGCGTGCGCCAGAACGTTACATGCCGTGAAAGCTCGTCCTTCAGCGCAGAGAGGACTGGCACCAGGCCTGCAAACAGGTCCTCGTCTTTTCGAGAACGAGAGACGCCTTTTGAGACTTTGATCTGTTCTGCCTCTTCTCGGGAAACGCTGAGCGCGCGTGAAATTGCCTGAGTGATAGCCTCGCCACCGAGGCTGACCGTAGAAGAGAAGAAGACGCCCCGGTTGTCACCGATTGCGATACCAGTACGTGTTTTTCCAAGGTCGACCAGCATTATTGTTTCCTGGGCCCCCTTTGGGATAAGTGAGCGAGCTACAGCATGTGCTTCGATCTCGAACGAGACAGGCGAAAGATCTGCACCCGTACACACCTCAAGATAGTTGTTCACAATATTTTTCTGGAGTGCCGCGACCGCAAGCTCGTACGGATCTTTTTCAGAAAGAGGTACCTTGGTGATCTCGTAGTCAAACACCACGTCAGCCGGAGGCACCGGAATATGCTCCTCAAGATCAAGCTCAAGGCTCGACCGCAGATCGGCCTCCTTCATATTGGGAAGAGTCGCCTCAAAAAGATACGCCTGCTCTTCCGGGAGAGAGAGCGCAACATATTCAATCGAATGAAGCGCTGCGATCTTTTTTAAGACCAAAGTAAGCTCAGGCACTTTTTCAATACGCCCACCCGACTGCACGATCCCTGGAGCAAGCGGCTCTTCACCATACGCGCCAAGCATGATAATCCCATGAGACTCTTTGAGTTCGAGATATTTCACCGAAGCATCAGAGATGTCGATCGCCCACACCGGCACCTTAAGCGTACGCGGTATGGGAAATCTCCTAAGAAAAGAGAGCGCGGACATTGAAAATAGTATAGCAGATCACCCGAGCGGCCCGAGAGTCGCAACCCTACTTTTTCGCGTTTCTTCCCAGAAAACTTTTAAGGATGAGCGCTGCGGCAGATGCATCGAGCAGACTCCCCGGGTCTTGGATACGCAGGGCCTCAGCCGAGGTAAGAAATTCGAGCTCGAAATGCACAGGGAGAGTCGTTTTTTCTGCGAGGGCAGCTGCAAACGCACGCGCTTTTTTCATAATCGGGTTTTCGATCCCCTTGTAGTCTCGAGACTCTCCCATGACAATTCCCCCAACCTCCTCCTTGGTGCAAAGACGCGTGATGTGGTCTAACGCGTACTTATCATTTTTGACCACCTCTTTTGGGTACGAAAAATCCCCCTCTGCATCCGAGAGAGCAACTCCAATTCGCTTTGAGCCGTAGTCAATACCGAGGTAACGCATATTTCAAAACATCTTCTCTGCGGAGGAGGTGAGATTCGAACTCACGGTGCCTTGCGGCACGGCGCATTTCAAGTGCGCTGGAATAAACCACTATCCGACTCCTCCGTATGTATACCGATGTAGTGCTCTTCGTAATGGCAGTTAGGACAGATGATTTCTAAATTTGAAAAATCATTGTTCTTCCGATTACGGTCCTTGTGATGAACATGCAGCACCTCCTTCTTATTATACCCACAACGCTCACACTTCTCTCCCCTTTGGGCGAAAAGTCTCAATTTGATAGCCCGACTCTCTTCGGCCTTATCTCTTGGCCGACCCAGCTTGTACTTGATTCCTGCTCTGTTTGTATTGGAACAAGCGCGACTACATGTTTTCCTGTGGAGCGATGCCAGTATCGGCTTTCCGCAGACTACACAAGGACCCTCTTTTCTGCAAGAAATTCCAAAGCACGCGGTACTACAGAAAGCCCTTCCATTTGTTTGCTCTAGCTGAATAGGCCTCCTGTATGTGGGCTTTTTGCAGATAACACAAGAACTGTTTGGATGTCGCGGATATAGCTCAGACACTAATCCAGTATACCACCTCCTCTCTCACTCCCCAACTAAAAAGTTCTTTCTTCGGCTCACATGCTACACTTTAGCCATGCATGACGTGTATCTCGAGTGGGACGTTCTCGAGCACCCAGACAAGGAAAAAAGCACCGACTGGCACTGGGCGCTCGGGCTTATTGCGCTCGCCCTTGCAGTTGCTTCCTTCATCTTCGACAACCCTCTTTTTGGTATTTTTATCGTCCTTGCAGGTCTCGCTCTTCTTTTCCATTCACATAAAGGCCCGCGCACGATCCGCTGCCAGATAACAGCACGCGGGGTCAGATATCACGAGCGGCTCTACCCCTACTCTTCCCTCAAGTCGTTCTGTATTCACGAAGATCGTCATCCCCGCAAGCTGATACTCACCTCTG
>JAZKIQ010000010.1:80426-80861 GCA_040384765.1 Patescibacteria group bacterium
TACATTCATATCCCTCTTTCGGATGTTGATACTCGTGCAATACGAGATCTCCTTCTCAATCATATCGATGAGTCTCGCCATAGATACAGCCTCATTGAAGCTCTGGTCGACTCTCTCGAGTACCATCTCTAAACAAAAAGCGCCCCCTGAGGGCGCTTTTTGTTTAGGCTAGCTTCGGAATCGTGCATACACCTCTGCCTCAACATCCTGACTATCTCTCCCGTGAACAAGCCGCGATAGCTCCTTTAGCTTTTCTGCCACCTCGCGCGAACCCCTTGGAGGATGCAGGGTGCGGAAGTTAAACGGTCTGGAAGGCTGACCAGTCCTCGCCCATGTCGTACATGAACACGCGAGTACCGATCTTGTGCTCAACAATGTCGCGCAGGCGTGTGCGCTCGGCATCATCGCCTGCCTCGGTACCCACGAAGTCGATGC
>JAZKIQ010000010.1:80871-93296 GCA_040384765.1 Patescibacteria group bacterium
GGCTGACCATCAATGAGAAGCTTTGCTACCACATTGAAGTTATCAAGTGAGATCAAGTCTTTCTCGGTAAACTCGGGACCGAATATTTTAACAAACGTCTCCTCGTCGGGATTTCCAATACGGAAGGTGACCATGGAGCCCACGTTTCCAAAAACAGCGTCTCGAATATCGTCGGTCAGCTGTCCAATAAACTGATGGGCAAGGATTAGGTTCAGGCGATATTTGCGAGCCTCTGAAAGGATCGTTGAGATTGAGTCGGTCGTAAAGTTCTGAAACTCATCAATATAGAAATAGAAGTCTTTGCGCTCCTCCTCCGCTATGTCAGTACGCGAAAGAGCCGCCATCAATATACGCCCCGTGATAACCATACCAAGAAGTTGTGCGTTGATATCACCAATCTTTCCCTTTGCAAGCGAAACGAGCAGAATTTTTTTTGTATCCATCACGTCACGGAAGTTGAACGCGCTTTTAGGCTGGGCAACAATCGGACGGATAAAGTCGTTCGCGAGGAAGGTGTTGAACTTTGAGGTGATGTACGGAGTAAAGTTGCCAAGGCTCTGGTCCCCTGTCATCTTTGGCACCTCTTTCTCCCAGAAGTCGATCACGTTTGGACTCTTGATTCTCGCAAGTTTTGCTTTGCGATACGGCTCATCGGTAAAAATACGCGGTACATCCACAAGTGTTGGCGGGTCATATGCCGCGTCCTCCATCAGAAGCAAAAGGGAGTAGCGCAAGAACTGTTCAAACTGAGGACCACCTGTTGCCTTGAGATCGTAAAGGCGGTCAAAGATACCGAGAAATTCGTTAACAATAAAGGTCTTTTCCTCCGGATTCTCCATATTGTACTCAAGCATGTTGAGCGAAAGTGGCCTCTTTACGTCTGCCGGGTTGAATACAATCACGTCATCGATCCGGTCTTTTGGTACGTGCGACAAAATATCGTCGATGAGCCCCCCGTGAGGGTCGATCACGCAGATCCCCTTTCCAGCCTGCATATCCTGAATAGCCATCGGCAAAAGGAGAGATGAGGACTTTCCCGTTCCAGTCTGTCCGATCATATACACATGCCGGCGACGGTCTTCGTCTTTCATGCGCACGAGTCGTGCCTCGCCACGAAAAACACTCTCGCCAAGCACTATCCCCTCCGGAGAAAGGTTGAGTGGTGGCGGAGCCTCTCGGGTTTTGATCCATTTAATACGAGGAACATCGGTCGTAAATGTCGGCAGGTGAAACATGCTCGCGATCTCTTCCGTATTGAGGACAATCGCCTCGTACGGATCGTACTGGCGAAACGAAAAGCGCGAGAGGAGCGAGCCTTTATTTTTCTCTTTCTGAACGACAATACTGTTGCGAGTGGGCGTCGCAAACTGACTAAACGATCCAGCGATGGCAAGGACGATATCCTCTGCGCGGTCGTCAGAGTCGGCGCCAGCGATAATGCGAACATTCACGTTGAAAAGCGGCTTTGCCATCTTTGCAGTGAGAGCCTTTACCGCCTCCTCATCTACAAACACCTCTTTTTTTATCTGGTCTTTGTCATCTTCGGAATGGTCCATCTTGGTCATCGTACCGAGATGCTCGATGAGAGACTTTTCTCCCAAGATATCTCGCAAACTCTCTCCTTTCTTTAATTTCTTGAGCGCATCGAGAAACTTGGCCTTAATCTTTGGCTTTGCAGGGCGCATCACAAACTGGACAACAGCCCCCTCACCTTCCTCTCGGAGCTTGGAAAGAGTACTCACGATAGGAGCAAACGTATCTATTGAAGCCTCGGCATAGGTGCGCAGCGGCACAATATCATTATGAGCAAGCCGAAGTGTTGCCACTGATGCAGCACTCTTCGGAGCAAACAGCTCGTAGAACGGAGCACTTTCTACGTGAGCATTGGGGAAAAACCCTTGGACCTGGCGCATCACGAACTCGCTCTTCTCTTTGGGAACTGCAATATAGAAGTTGATCTCTTCACCGACAGAGTGTACCGCGATCTCAAGAGAAAACGGCACGTCGAGCGATGCGAGCGACGAAACGAGCTGCTCTGAAAGCGCTATCTCTTTCACCAGATCAGGATCCTTCTCGTTCTCCTTTTTGGCGAGCTTTACCCGCAACAGCTCCAGGCTGAGCGCCCGCGGATCGAATGCCCGTGCACGGATATACAGAAGATACAGTACGACAAGCGTACAGAACGTCAGAAGAAGAAACAGTCCAAAAAAGAAGACGGGCGTCATAGCTAGATCAATCCTCTCGATTTGAGCTCGCTTACGAGCTGCTCCACGATAACTTTATGATATGCCTGGATGATAAACGGCGAATGCGACGGCAGCTCTTTTACTGCGGACTTAATCCCCTTATTGAAGGTCACCTCGATAAGACCGTTGAGCTTTTCGGAGTCCTCGCTCGAGAGCGCAGCCAAGTACGACTGCGATTGGGACGCCTGTGGGTGAAAACCACCAGCAGGGAGAGTGCCGAGCTCATCTTTAATGCTGTTCGCAAGTACGGCGTGCACTGTCTCCTCGGGACTCTCGATAATCTCGACCCCTTTCTCCTTCTCTACGTTGGCCTCCAAAACCCTTCTGCGTGCCTCTATCTGCTTCGAGAGTTCAGCAATTTCAGCCTCTACAATCTCCGGTTTGAATATCTGTTGTTCGAGCATGACTCTAGTATAGCGCATGCTCCAAAAACCACCTCCGATAGGAGTGTACAAAGCAGTATTTATGTGCTACATTTTCGTGACCGCTCTCGTCGTTCAATGGATAGGACATAAGCTTGCGGAGCTTGTAATGTAGGTTCGATTCCTACCGAGAGCATCCTAAGACGCACCCGTCGTTCAATGGATAGGACATATCCCTCCGAAGGATAAAATTGTGGTTCGATTCCACATGGGTGCACAAGAAAATCACCCAACAAAAAACCGCCCTTCCGGGCGGTTTTTTGTTACTTCGCTTTCTTGAAAGCTTTAACGAGGCGAGACTTCTTTCGTGCGGCTGTGTTTTTCTTGATCAGGCCACCCTTTACTGCTTTATCGATAGCCTGGTACGCCTTCGAGAGAGACTCCTTCGAGCGGTCAGCCCGAGCGTCTTTAATAGCCCCTTTGAGGGTATCTTTTCGGCGGAGATTTACTGCGCGCTTGCGAGCGCTTCCGCGGAGAGCCTTCTTGGCTGATTTCGTAATTGGCATATGTGGAAAAAGGATACCAGAAAGTAGCGGAGAGCGCAAGAGTTTTTTGCTTCATGTTTCATGCTTCATGTTCTATGATTACGGCATGATTGGCATGCTTGAGGGCTCTATTTGGCACACGACCGACCGAGCGGTGACGCTCGGCGTCGGCGGAGTTGGCTATATCATCTACGTCACCGAAGACACTCTTTTTGAACTTTCCACCTGGGGAGAGCGCCCTATTCGCCTCTTTACACACCTTGCAGTCCGGGAAGATGCGCTTGAACTTTTTGGTTTCCGTGCCGAAAAAGAGCTCCAGCTTTTCCAGATGATGATCAGCATCTCGGGCATTGGCCCGCGAAAAGCACTTGCGATTCTCTCTCTTGCCCCTACCGCCACCCTCACAAAAGCTATCGCAAATGGCGACACAGGGTACCTCACCAAGGTATCGGGTGTGGGCCGGAAAAATGCTGAAAAAATTGTGATAGAGCTGCGCGAAAAGATGACCGGCTTCTTCGACGGCTCTGGCGGCGACCTCCAGGAAGAGGCCGATGTTATTGCAGCAATACAGGCGCTTGGCTATAGCGCAAGCGAAGCGAGAAACGCCCTCAAAGACATACCGGTTGATATCGTAGGTGCCGGCAACCGAGTGAAGGCAGCACTCCGCTCAATAGGAAAACAATAAACGCACCCATGGACTCGATTCTTCGTTTCGCAAAAAAACTGATTCCGCGATCGCTCTTTGGCGCTGTTGCTCCGACCTACCACTATCTACTCGCACTTCTTGCGGCACTCGCGTACCGCTTCCCCGGCCACTCCATCACCGTGGTGATGGTCACCGGCACCAAAGGCAAATCAAGCACACTCGAGTTTTTAAACGCAATGCTTGAGGCCGATGGAAAGCGCACCGCCCTCGCCTCGACCATACGCCACAAGATCGGCGAAAAGAGCGAGAAGAATATGTCAAAAATGACGATCCAGGGTCGCTTTTTTCTTCAGCGCTTTCTCCGCGAAGCGGTAGATGGCGGCTGCTCCGTCGCCCTTATCGAAATGACCTCTGCCGGCGCAAAGCAGTTCCGCCACAAATGGATCGACCTCGATGCGCTTATCGTCACCAATGTGTCGCCGGAACATATTGAAGACCACGGATCGTACGAAAACTATCTAGCGGCAAAAATATCTATCGCGGAGGCGCTTGAACAGTCGAAAAAAAAGGACCGCGTCTTGGTGGTAAACGCTCTCGACAAAGAGCACGAAGCCTTCGAGCACGCAGCTCCGCATGCGCGAGCGATCCCCTTTTCACTCGACCAGGCAAAGCCATTTTCGCTCGAACGCGATTCATCCCAGATCACTATTGAGCGAGAGCACCTTACGATCCGTCTCCCTGGCGATTTTAATGTCGCCAACTTTCTTGCGGCATACACCCTAGCACGGCACTGGGGAGTATCGCTCACAACGATCGCCGCGGCCGCAGACTCTCTTCGGACAATACCCGGCCGCGTAGAAGATGTTTCGAAGGAGCTGCCCGGCACACCATTTTCGGTAATCGTTGACTACGCACATACACCAGACTCCCTTGAAAACGTATACAAGGCCTTTCCAAACCAGCGAAAGATCTGCGTCCTCTCGGGGACGGGAGGCGGGCGAGACACCTGGAAACGCCCAGTAATGGGCGGCATCGCAGATACCTATTGCGCCGAGATCATACTTACCGACGAGGACCCGTACGATGATGACCCCAAAGAGATCGTGAAAGATATTGCGAAAGGGATTGCAAAAAAAGAGTACACCGTAGAGATGAATCGGCGCCTCGCTATCCGCGAATCGATACAGAGAGCAAAGCCTGGTGACGTCATCCTTATTACAGGAAAAGGGACTGATCCGTACATCATGGGGCCACGAGGTACCAAAATTCCGTGGAGCGATCATGACGTAGCACTCGAAGAACTCGAGCTCGTGAAGCATAGATCATAGAACATAAACCATCGGCACCCCGATTCGCTTTGCGAATCGGGGTGCTTTTGCGCTTCATGCTTCATGATTTATGTTTTATGATGCATCCATGGCCGATAAACCCGACAAGCCTGCAGCGCCGGTAAAGCTCAACCCGATCCAAGATTTTTTTATCTTCCTCGGTATTTTGTTTCTTATGTTCGTGGTGTGGGTCTCAACAGGAGGACCCGAGCGATACATCTCCCGAGCCGGGCCATTTCTCAACCCTCCAGCACCGCTCGGCAGCGGTACCGCGTACGACCTCGGAGAAGAGAGCTACACCACCTCATCCGGAGACGGTACGATTCTTTCCAACTCTAATGTCGTCTACACCGGCCCAACTCCCGGCGTAGGAGCACCAAGCCAAGGGGAGGCAAAGCCCCTCTCTCCTGAGAGCGAATTTTTGCAAATAACTCTTCCTGCAGGGAGCACCGGCCTTTCCCTTTCAAATCTGTATATCGAAGACAACACCGGTGTCCGTATCCGTGTACCAAACGGCGCCACTCTCACTTCGCTCGGCACCACCCCAGCAGAGCGGCCAATCGTGCTTGCTCCCGGTGAAAAGGCGTATGTCATTAGCGGCCGCTCCCCTGTTGGCGTCTCTTTCAGGCTCAACCGCTGCAGCGGATATTTGAGTCAGTACCAAAAATTCATACCCTCCCTCCCCCTTGAATGCCCCCTTGCTGTAGAAGAGATCGTCTCTCCTCCTCAGTGCTCACTCTACACGCGCACTCTCTCAAGATGCACAACACCCACAGACACCGCCCTGATCGAGCGATACACGGGAAACCCTGACTGTGGACGGATCGCCCTGACAAAACTCACCTATAGCGGCTGTGTTGATACGCACCGATACGAAGCGGGATTCGAGCGACCCGAATGGCGCATCTATCTTGGCAGCACGAAGCG
The DNA here is from genome assembly GCA_040384765.1 of Patescibacteria group bacterium. Lineage (GTDB taxonomy): Bacteria > Patescibacteriota > Minisyncoccia > Phycocordibacterales > JBBUBG01 > JAZKIQ01. The sequence continues at coordinate 86,926 of JAZKIQ010000010.1, forward strand.
TCTTTGGGACAAGAGCAAGACAATTCGGCTCACTGATGGAAAGGGCCTCACGATCCTCACATTCACCAAGGGCAATTAGAGTAGGTGGTACACAACGATACCAGCGGCCACTGACACATTGAGCGACTCTTTCATTCCTCGCATCGGGATCACCAGACACTCATCTGCAAGCTCGACAAGCTGCTGGCTCACTCCATCAACCTCATTTCCAAGGACAAGAATCGTAGGTCGAGAAAGCTTTGCCTCCGTATAGGGGTGAGATTTCGGCGTTTGCTCAAGTACGAACACCTCTACTCCCTCGTTCTTTTTACCTCGAAGAAAAAGCTCTGCATCGGAAACATGTTCCCAGGGAAGCTCTTTTTCTGAACCGAGTGCGGTCTTTGCAAAATCTTTTCGCGTTCGTCCAAAGCGATCGACGGGGGTCGGGGTAACGCCTGCGCAATATATGCGAGAAATACCCACCGCATCTGCGGTACGGAAAATGGAACCCACATTATGGACACTTCTAATGTTGTCGAGAAAGAGGGACAGCTCGGGTTTCATTCGTGGACAAATAGTACATTTTATCCTATTATTTTGCACTGACCACCATACCCGCCCATAGCTCATTCGGTAGAGCAGCTCCCTTTTAAGGAGTTGGTGCCTGGTTCGAATCCAGGTGGGCGGACTAAAAAGTAAGAGCAGAGCACCTGTCACTGCTATGCTAAACTCATCCCTATGACCTTTTTTGAAAAAATAAAAACGATCCTCGCGACCCCCTCCCTATTCTGGGAAAGTATATCAAGCGAAACTGGGTACCGATCAGCTTTTCGCTATCACGCAACCCTCACTCTCATTACAGCACTTATCACCTCTGTTCTAAACAGCTACCTCCTAAGCACAGGATACGTTGACCCTATGCTTACCAAAGAGCTTGCGGAGCTATCAGCCAACCTCGGGATTGAAGGTGTTTTTGTGATACTGTTGGCCGTATTTGGGCTCTCTCTTTTTTCCCTACTCTTTACTGTGCTCGCAGCTCATTGGGGACATTTTTTTCTGGAACGGCTAGGAGGAGTCGGCAAACGAGAGGAAACATATCGTGCTTGGGCATACGCAAGCACGCCGGCAGTACTTGGTTCGGTTATCTCATTCATCCCCCTCGCAGGAAACATAGCCTCCATCTGGAGCATCTACCTTCGCTATCAAGCGCTTCAAAAATTCCACAAAATGAGCATCTGGAAAGTACTGGGAGCAGATCTTCTCGCGATTCTCGTCGCCCTCGTTGTCTTTATCGTACTTATTTTTGCAATTATTGGTCCTCTTTTTTGGAAAGGTTAGGCCATCTCCCTTTTTATTTTCTCCGCAACATCTATCAGCTCTCGCTCCGGTGTAGCCTCTCGTGATCCCGGACGATACAAAAATGTGCGGGGTTCATACTCCGTAATCCCCTCATCCCCTTCCTTGCGTGGAAGCATGTGTAGGTGAAAATGCGGCACAGACTGACCGGCGATCTTCTCTTCGTTCCATGCATAGTTAAACCCTTCCGCGCCAAAAAGCTTTCCCAGTACCGGCTTAAGCCGAAGCCTCATTTCAAGGATCGCCGCCAGCTCCTCCGTCGTCATATCTTCGAGCTTTGCTACGCATCGCACCGGTGCGATCAGTACATGCCCTGGAACTATCGGAATATTCGTAGGAAAAACCCACGCAAGCTCATTTCTAGCAATAGCTCGATCTTGTATCTCCGGCAGTTCACAGTATGCACATTTCATCTTTTTTATTATTCGAAAAAATAGTTAGAGCGCAAGAATGAGTCGCTCCATTGCCATCTCGATCGGCAGTCCACCATTTTTATTTTCGTGATAGATCTTCACGATATCGCGAGACAGTCCTGAAAGCTGAAGAAAAAGCGGGCCACTTCGATCGCGCATCTTCGTAATCGAATCTTTTACTTTCCAGTTGAGCGGCCAGAGCAGCTCCTCCGCCGCCATCCCTTCCCGCAGGGCCTGCTCATACAAAAGCCATGCTCGTTTTTTTTCTCGAGCCACTACCGCATTGCCCAGATCAAAACCGATCGTACTTCGAACTACCGGCTTTTTTGGAAGATCAAAAAAAAGGAGCTCTGGCTGTTTCAGTTTGCCCAAGGCGCGAAGGAGATCTTTTGAGAGATCTTCCTCGGTAACAAAAATATGCGCTTCGCTCTTCGAAAGATCACTGAGAAACTGCAGGAAGACCGCACCGTGTTCTTTGTGAGCAAGGAGCTCTTTCGCAACCACCACCACCCCATCGTACAAAAAAGAGCTGCCGCCCACGGCGTTCTCGAGGAGTGCAGGATCCCATGACTCTGCAGAGAGTTCAAGGAGAAGCGGGTTGGAAAAAGTACGCACCGCACTTTCGTGTGCGGCATGAAACTCCCTGTTTCGCTTCTCTCTATCGGTACCGTAAAAAATCTGGATCATCTTCTATTCGAGCTCCTTAAGGTCACCCCAGTCCGCTCCCGCGGATACTTTTGCCGTAAACGGCACGGGAAACTCTGCCACATTCTCCATCACCTCTTTTACCATTTTTGCGACCGCTGCAAGCTTCTCTTTTTTTACTTCAAGCACCACATCATCGTGCACCTGGAGCAACATGCGCGCATCCTCGCCAAAAGCAGTCGTGAGTGCCTTGTCCATCTTCACCATGGCCAGCTTCATAATATCGGCGCTTGTCCCTTGGATCGGTGCATTCACCGCCATGCGCACCGCAGCTGCTTTTATATACGGGATCTTTGAGCGAATCTCCGGAAAGTAGCGGCGACGGCCAAAGTAGGTGGTGGTGTAGCCCGTGCGGCCCGCTTCGGAGGCAACCATATCGATATATGCCTTCAGATCGCTAAACCTCTCAAAATAGGCATCGTGATATTTCTCCGCTTCGTCTTTTGATACGCCCAGATTTTGCTTGAGCGCCATCACCCCCATGCCATAGAGAATACCGAAATTGAGCACCTTGGCACGGCGGCGCATGTCGACAGTCACCTCTTCTGCCCCTACCCCAAACACCTCCATGGCAACTGTCGTATGAATATCTTCTCCTCGCGAGAAAGCACCGACGAGCTTGCGATCGCCTGAAAGGAGCGCCGCAGAGCGCAGATCGATCTGCGAATAGTCAGCGGTAAGCAAGAGGTAGCCCGGCGAGGCTACGAAGGCTTTTCGGATATTTTTCCCAAGCTCCGTCTTGATCGGAATATTTTGGAGATTGGGATCGATCGATGCCATGCGGCCGGTCGCAGCGCCTATCTGTACAAATGTTGTGTGAATGCGCCCAGCCGGATCGGCAAGCGCACCGAGCGTATCGATATAGGTAGAGAGCAGCTTCTGGTATTCTCGATACTGCATAATCTCATCCACGATCGGGTGCGTCCCCACAAGCTTCTCAAGCTCGGACACCTTCGTGGAGCGTGCACCGCCCGCTGTTTTACGAAGCCCTTTTGCGGTAAGCCCAAGCTCGTCGAAAAGGACAGCCCCAAGCTGCTTCGGAGAGTTGATCGTGAACTCATGCCCCGCGTGTTCCCAGATCTTTTTTTCAAGACGCACAAGCTCTATGTGATACTCCTTCGAAAGCTTCTCGAGGTGATGTCGATCGACCATGATCCCCTGCCGCTCCATCTTGCCAAGCACCGGTACAAGTGGAAGCTCAATCTCCTCCCACACCCGAGCGAGCCCATCATTTTCGATCCGTTTCAAAAGGAAGGTGAATGCCTCCTCAAGAGTTTTTGCTTTCGTGAGATCAAAAATATGCGCAGGTGTTGGTGCAGGCTCCGACGGGTCGATCACCGAATACGCAAGCGCCACCTTCTTGAAAAGGTCACTTTTCGTATCGAAATCTGGACTGCTCTCTTCTGAACTCTGAACTCTGAACTCTGAACTCTTCTCTCCCAACTCTTCAAGGCGAGAGATGAGGCTCTTAAATCCGAGCTCTTTGGCAAAAGCCGCAGCCTTTGGCGCATCAAAGAGCTCTCTCCAACTTTTCTCTGGGAGGACAAACTCGATCGGCGCATCGCGCCTAATCGATGCAAGGGTCTTAGAAAAAAGCGCCTCCTCTTCGCCGTTCTTGAGGAGCTCAACAATCCGATCTTTGATGCCTGCCTCCTTGAGCTTTTCCGGACTCTTTTTTAGGGTCTTGTAGATATTCTCGATCGATCCAAAATTGACGATAAGATCGGTTGCTGTTTTCTCGCCGATTCCCGCAATGCCGATAATATTGTCTGACGGGTCACCGCGAAGGCCTTTGTAGTCAGGCAGCAGTTCTGGCCCAAACCCAAATCGCTCTTTCACCTTTGCCTCGTTGTAGAGGATCGTATCGTTGATCCCTTTTTTAAGCGTGTAGACGAGCACCCGATCATCATCAACAAGCTGCAGCGTATCCATATCGCCCGATGCGATGATCACCTGCACCTCCCCTTTTTTAAGAGCGGGCTGCAGCTGCTCTACGATCGTGCCAAGCATATCGTCTGCTTCGAATCCGGGCTTTGAATATTCGACAAGGCCAAGGGCGTCGGCAAGCTCGTGCGCTCGAATGAGCTGAGCCACAAGCGCCTCATCGGTCTTGGCGCGGCCCGCTTTATACTCTTTATAGGTGTCGTGTCTAAAGGTGGGGCCAGGCAGATCGAAGCACGCAAAGATATAGTCCGGGTTCATCTCTTTTATGAGCCGCAACAAAAGATTGGTGAATCCGTAAAGCGCCCCTGTTGGCTCCCCTCCCGGTGATACAAAGTCTGGCAGCGCATGGTAGCCGCGATGAAGAATCGCGTGAGCATCGAGCAAGACGATCTTCTTAGGCGCTGGCTTTTTACCACTCATATATATGGGTTGTTTCATCCACGAAAGAGCACTCTACGGAAATCGCATCTGGAGGAATAAGTATTCGAACAATCTCCGGCCACTCAACACATACGATGTTTTTTGGATCGCTCACAATGTCGTGCCATCCCAAGAGAGCAAGCTCCTGTGGCTCCATGATTCTGTAGGCATCAATATGAATGAGGTGTGCGAACTCACTTTTTGGCAATTTATAAATCTTTTCAATAACAAACGTGGGGCTTGTAATCGTTTCCGTTACCCCAAACGCCGCAGCAAGAGCCTGCACAAACGCAGTCTTGCCCGCACCCAGATCTCCCCCGAGCGCAATGATCCGTGCTCTATTTGCGGCCGGCCGGAGACCAGCGGCAAACTCCTTTGCGATCACACTGGTCTCCTTGAGCGATTTCGACTCCCGTTTCATGGATCTCATACTACTATCATTGGAGCAAAACAAAAGCGCCCCTCGCGGGGCGCTTTTGTTTACTAAGCTCTGAGCTCTAAACTCTGAACTCTGTTTTTAGACCAATGCTCGTACAAGAAGTGCTACGAGGATGAGCAAGATAAGCAATCCAAGCCATCCAAGAGCCGTCTTTGGGAAGAACCCACTGAGGGCAGATGAAGCCGTATTGTTTGTCTGTGTCGTCTCTACGATCGCACCAGTTGTCTCTCCGCTTGTACCCGTTGCTGCGCCACCCTGAAGCTGTGCTGTCGTTGGCGTACCTGATGCAGTGTTAAGCAAGATGGTGTTCACCGAGTTCGACTTCTTTGTCGAGCTACCGTTTGAAACGGTGGCAATGTTCTCGTGATTCGTGTTGCCCGGAAGTGAGCGCACACGTACCTGGAAAGCGACGGTGCGAGACTCTCCTGCACTGAGGGTGCCGAGATCCCATACCACGTCCGTCCCTTCGAGACGGCCGCCATTTGAAGCGCCGAGAAACTCGAAGTATGGCGAGAGCGTGTCGCGAACCGTGAGGTTCGAAGCAGCTGCCGATGCGCTCGTGTTTTTGAGGGTAATAGTGTACTCAACCACGTCGCCTGGACGTGCTGCAAAACAGTCCTTTGTACCGTTCGGGAATGCAAGGTTTGCACCCGCTTTCGTGATCGTTACCTTAGAGAAACCGTTTGGAGCAACCGTCGTAGTGGTAACTACCGTTGGAGTAGCAGCTCGGAATGAAGTGGTGAACGCAAGCACGTTGCCGCGAACCACCTGGCCGTTTACGTTTGCAACTGCGCGGAAGAAGTAGGTCGTGTTTGGCGAAAGGCCAAGTACGATGCGCGAGAAGTTCTGCTGGCTAACCGGAGTAAACGGAAGAGTCTGCGGAAGCGACTGCTGAGGAAGCGTAACGTTCTGTGGTACGCCAAACGCGGGGTTGAAACCAAACGTTGCGGGACCATACTCAAACCATACCGTTGTCGGGAACGACACGTTCTGGTTTAGAAGACCATTGAGAATCGCCGAGTCGAACGATACACCCGTTGCTTGAAGCGTCTGAACAGAGGCGTTAAACGGAGTGACGGGATTGAACACGGTGTTCTGACCTGTCGTGAAGGTAA
>JAZKIQ010000011.1:0-9697 GCA_040384765.1 Patescibacteria group bacterium
GAGAATCGCCGAGTCGAACGATACACCCGTTGCTTGAAGCGTCTGAACAGAGGCATTAAACGGAGTGACGGGATTGAAGAAGTTGTTCTGACCTGTTGTGAAGGTAAGCGGGTTACCAAGCACCGTCTGGCCGTTCGTACCCACCGCTACTGCGCGGAAGGTGTACTGAGTGTTTGGGGTAAGGCTACCTGCAAATGCGCTGAATGACGTCGAAGTGTTACCGAAGTTTACCGACGATGTGCGGCTCTGAGTTGGGTTGAATGATGGGCCGTACTCAAAGTATGTCGTCACAAACGAGTTACCGTTTGCGTTTACAAAGCCGTTGAGTGTCGCATCCGTAAAACCAACGTTCGTTGCTGGGTTCGTCTGCACTGTCGGATTGCTCGTTACTGCTGACGAACATGAGTTTGTAGAGAACGAAACAATGTTCGAAGCTGGAACCGTCACACCGTTCGTACCGCGTGCATTTGCGCGGAAGAAGTAGGTCGTGTTCTGTGTGAGGCCTGATACGAACTGAGTAAAGTTTGTCGAAGTGTTACCGAAGGTCTGGATACCAGTCTGCGTTGCGCCAGAAAGGCTTGAGTTGGTGCCGTACTCGAAGAACGTCGTAACGCTCGAGTTACCGTTGGCATTCACAAAGCCGGAAAGGGTCGCGTCTGTGCAGCTTGCAGTAGCAACAGAGTTTGTTGATACAGTTGGGTTACCAGCCACTACCTGAGTAGGCGTGGTGCCCACGCGAAACTGCATCGTGATAGCGGTCTGGTACTGGAACGGATCTCCCGGAGCGGCTGGCGCTGCCTGGATCGTACCAATGTTCATACCAGATGCAGTCGAAGCAGCGAGTGCCTGAGTGTCAGCCTGGCCATTGATCGGAGCGAATGTTGGCGAGTTCGAGAGGATCGAAGCCTTTGTAGTGAAAAGCTTAAACGAACCTGGGATATAGGTGAGCGTCTGTGGACCTCCGTTGATCGTGAGGGTCACTGAGTTCCCTACTGCTGCTGTGTTGTCAGCAACCGCACCACCGTTTGCAGTGAAGCTCGACTGAGCTACACCCTGAGCGATGTTGAAGAAAATGCGCGTGTTGTTTGCCGCAGTGTTTGCCGTGTTGTGGAGGTTGACCAAAAGGTTGATCGTCTCTCCGGGATCAGCAACTGCTGAACTTGAATAACCCCCAGATGTTCCCTGGCGGGTTGCGTTCTTTACCTGAAACGTCGCGAAGTCCGCTGGATCGGTGTTGAACGTCGCGGCATATGCAGCAGACGGTACAACGGCGATTCCAAGAAGGAGTACTCCGAGATACTGAATAAACTTTTTCATACTCTATAACTATTATTTCTAATGAGAGAACGAATCGTTCTCTCTTCTCATCATCCAGACCTCCATCTTCGACAAAAGATGAAAGTCTCGAATATGAGTGGGACCAGCAACTTCTTTCGAAGCGCTGATCCCACGAGGTCACGTCCTATCCTTTACGGAATCGGAGCGGGACCGGAGCCAGGCGGCGGGGCGCCTGCTCCACCTGACGGCACGGGTGCCGGCTGGAACGCAGGCGGTGCCTGCTCGATCACGTTCACGTTGTTGTTCTCCGCAACAGCACCTGCCGTAGCAGTCGCCGCGACGTTGTTCGTCACCGTATTCGCGATGTTGTTCGTGTTGTTGAAGCGCGGACGTGGAGCGAGAAGCGCGCCAACACCAGCACCTGCAACGTACCCGAGAGCGTGGAGCGCAGCAGCCTGCGTCATCCCCCTCTTCATGAGCCACCCGAGGCAGCTCCGGCACGCCTCAGACTCCGGACCACCTTTGTGCCATCCGTGATGGCACACCATGTGTCCGCAGCGGTCGATGCCGTGCCCCCACGGGTTGTGCGGCCCGATCCACTCGACAGGGTGTCCCGTATCACAGCCGACGATAATCGGTGCAGGGGCAACCCTACGGACGCGGCGCTCGCTGAGCAAGCTCGCGATGCGTCCTTCGTCCCGCGGGAGCGGGGCGATCGAAGCACACTCCGCTTCGCTGACGACAACCCCGGCAGCATCCTCGTTGTACACGTTGTAGTTGACGATGTGCGTTTTCACGCAGGGATCATCAGCATACTCCGCGTGGGCCTTCGCCTTGACCTTCTCCACGTGCGCAGCCGAGACGGGCGCGCCGTAGAAATTGAAGTTGAAGACCCGAGTCCGAGCCGACGCAGTCGAGGCGACGAACAGGAACACCAGTACCGAGAACAAAATCCTCTTCATTCTGATCCCCCCTTTAGTAGGCGCCGCCGGTCTGGACTCGAATGAGCCCATCCCGCAGCATCCTGGTCCGGATGTTCACGTTGTCGATCACGACGTCGTCGCAGTCCTCATCACGCTCGCGCTTCTTCGGGCGGGGCTTGGGCTTCGGCTTGTCGCCTTCGCCCTTGATCTCGCCTTCGTTCGCATCGCGCATCTTCACCACCTCGACCTCGGAAGCTGACTGCTCCCGAGCCCGCCTGACGGGGTTCATGCAGTTCTTGCCAGCGATCGTATGCCCTTCGTTGTCGACGAGCACGAGATCGGTCTTCGAGAACGAGAAGGGATGCTTTACGTCCCAGATGAGCTCCCCCTTGTCGTTCCAAAACGCCTGCTCCCACCGTGCGGTAGAATCAGGGGCTGGAGCGACGGAACACTTCTTCAGAAACTCGAGGAGAACCTTGCGATCCACATCGGTCTCCGCAGAAGCGACGGCCTTGGGATGATCGTGCTTCCTGGCTTTCGACTCTTCGGCGAGACCAGAAGCACTTCCTCCGATCGGAGCCGGGCGAGAAGGGCCGTAGACCGGCGGAACCGACACGAGGTCGACGTCCGCGAGGTCTGCAACCGCGCAGTTGGCAGTCAGCTTTCCGTCCTTCCCCAGATACTCGCGCATGTGTCCGAAGCGAAAGGCCAGGATCCACAAGCGTGGAGGAGCCCCCATGCCCGCTTCGATCTTTTTGATCACTGCGGTGGGGTGCCCCTCCTTATCGGAGAGGAAGTTCAGGTCGTCCTTCGGCAAGAACGGGTTGTTGCCCGCCTGCACCGGACCGGCAGCCAAGGAGGCCACCGCAAAACAGATAACAAAGAGCATGAGCTTCATTTCCGACCTCCCTGGTCGTTAGCCTCGAGCAGCCCGAAATGGGCAGACAACGAGATATAATTTGAAACGTTCTAATTATACATGAGTTTTATATTCATGTCAAGCGATGAGCTTGACAGAAAATGGCTCTGTATAGCCTTATTTTTTAGCTCAAAACTAAGGCACTTCCCCGAGGGAAGGTTTTGGGGAGTTTTTCTTGCGGTAGCACTCTCGCAAACTGCAAGTCAGATCTGCCCACAACCCCAGGAAAACTACTCCTTTTGCAAGGGTAATGCAAGGGGGTTTTCAAACCAGAGTTCAGCTGTGAGAGTTCAGAGCTTAGTCTGACTGAACTCTAAACTCTGATCTCTGAACTCTTTTGCCACATGATATAATGTGGCAAATGACATCCCCTCTCCCTGACAACTCGCAGGCAGCGCGTCTTGATGAAATCCGTGAGCGCGAAGCCGAAGATCTGGCACACATACTCGCCGAGCGATACAAGCTCCCCTATATCGACCTCACCAAAGTTTCCATAAACACCGACGCGCTTCGACTCATGCCCGAGGCAAGTGCCCGATTGGGCGGGATCGCGCTTTTTTCCCTCAGCGGCCGCACCGTCGAAGCCGCAGTACTCTCTCCGCGCAACGAACATCTGCCCCCAATCCTTCACGAGCTCGAAGAGCAGCACTACAAACTCAATTTCCATATCGCATCCGGCACGAGCCTCGAGCGAGCATGGGCCAGGTACAAAGAGATCTCTCAGGCTACCAAATCCCAGGCAGGACTGATCGACATCTCTGACGAGATGCTCACGAGCTACCTCGCATCGATCAAGCATATTGAAGATATGCGCACTGAGGTACAGAAAACACTTGAAACTTCGAAAAGCCACGGGGTTTCGAAGCTCTTGGAGATCATTCTTGCCGGAGCAATAGCCATCGACGCCTCCGATATCCATCTTGAGCCAGAGGAGAAAACGGCACGTCTACGCGTGCGGCTCGATGGCGTACTCTCAGATATAGCCGAACTCAAGCTCGAGGCGTACAAGCTCATTCTTTCGCGCCTGAAGCTCATCTCCGGTCTCAAACTGAACATAAAAAGCGCAGCTCAAGATGGCCGCTTCTCGATACATATCGGAGATCTTGATATTGAAATTCGCACCTCTGTGACCCCTGCCGCATATGGCGAAACAGTGGTGCTGCGCGTGCTCAATCCGAAGGCAATCGACATCAAATTCGATGAGCTAGGCATTCCAGAACGGCTTTCCACACTTGTCGATATTGAAATCAAAAAACCAAATGGTATGGTGCTCGTAACAGGGCCTACTGGTTCCGGAAAAACCACGACTCTCTACGCGTTCCTTAAAAAAATAAACGTACCGGGAAGCAAGATTATTACGATCGAGGACCCGGTCGAATATCACCTTTCGGGCATCTCTCAGACACAGGTAGATGCTGAGAAAGGGTACACCTTCGTCGAGGGCCTCCGGGCAGCACTCCGGCAAGATCCCGATATTCTCATGATCGGTGAGATTCGCGACGCGGAGACGGCAGGAGTTGCGATCAACTCTGCTCTGACAGGGCACCTCGTCTTCTCAACGCTGCACACGAACAACGCGGCAGGAGCGATCCCCCGCCTTGTAGATCTCGAGGTAAACCCGAAAGTGATCAGCTCGGCGATCAGCGTGACTCTCGCCCAGCGGCTTGTACGCAAGCTCTGTATGGTATGCAGACAAAAAAGCGCACCGACCGAAAAAGAGCTTGAGATACTTCAGGTGGTGATCGCTGAGATTGCAAAGAAAGAGCCCGCGATCACTAAAGTGGAGATAACTCTCTCAAAACCAGTGGGATGCCCTGCATGCAACAACACCGGGTACAAAGGCCGCATCGGAGTGTTCGAAGGGATCCGCATGACAAGCGAAGTAGAAAAAGTACTCTCCGGTTCGGTGAGTGAGCGCGAGATCACCAAAGCAGCAGAACCTCAAAAACTGCTCTCGATGCGTGAAGACGGCGTCGTAAAGGTGCTCTCCGGAGTCACCTCTCTCGAGGAGATCGCCCGCGTCGTCGATCTGTATACGCTTGGATAGCCCCACTGAAACGACGAAATCCCCGGTACTCTTTTTTGGAAACTAGCGAGCTTGGCCGAAGCGAGCTCGAGGAAATTTTTAGCAAAAAATTATCCGTGTTCCAAAAAAGAGTACCGGGGAATGAGGAGCGCGATTGAGCGCATAAATCTCTCAGCAATTCTTTGCACATGGAACATGCGCAAAGGTAAGTTAGACCTCAAGGATAGCGCCAGTGTTATTGCGTGAAGCGACAAACCAGGGCGTCCTTTCGAGTAAAACCAGGTGACCCGAAACGGGTCAATTGCTGAGAGATTTATGAGCTGAATGCGGGTTCGACTCAATGATATTATTGAGCAAAACCAGTGATACGCTATGCTAGATATTAGCACAGCAATATACAAATGTCAAATACGCCCCCTATAGACCTCGAGACACTGAAAGCCGAACGGTTTTTGGATAGCGCGCTTCGGCCTTCTGCGTGGGACGATTATATTGGCCAAGAGACCATAAAGTCAAATCTCCGGATCCTTCTCCAGGCCGCGAAGGAGCGCAATCATCCACCAGAACACCTCCTTTTTTATGGCCCCCCTGGGCTCGGAAAAACCACGCTCGCCTACCTCATAGCACGCGAGCTTGGCGCCCAGATACGCTCGACCTCCGGCCCTGCGATCGAAAAAGTGGGCGACCTTGCTTCAGTACTGACCAATCTAAGCCCAGGAGATGTCCTGTTTATCGACGAGATTCATCGCCTCAACAAATCGATCGAAGAGGTGCTCTACCCTGCGATGGAATCGGGCTCCCTCAATATTATTATCGGCAAAGGTCCTTCTGCTCGCACCATCCAGCTCGACCTACCCCCTTTCACGCTCATCGCAGCTACCACGCGCATCGGTGACATCTCCGCGCCACTCCGATCCCGTTTTTCAGGCGGCACCTTTCGGCTTGAGTTTTATACAGAAAGTCAGATTGCAGAGATTGTTCGCCGCTCAGCGAAAGTTCTCGAAACAAAGATCGAGGATGAGGCAGTGGGAGAGATCGCACTTCGTTCGCGCGCTACACCTCGTACGGCAAATCACTTTTTAAAGCGTGCTCGCGACTTTGCGCAAGTAAATCGAACAGATATCACGCGCGAAGCGGTCAAAAAATCACTCGCCCTTCTCGAGATAGACGAGCTTGGGCTTTCGGGCGCGGACCGCGCACTCCTCACTGTACTGATCGAAAAGTTCGGAGGGGGCCCCGTCGGCCTCGGTACACTCGGAGCTGCACTTTCCGAAGAGGAGAACACTATTGCGGACGTGCACGAGCCGTATCTCCTTCAGCTTGGCCTTATCGAGCGCACACCCCGCGGCCGCGTAGCTACCAAAAAAGCGTACGAGCATCTCGGGTTTCCGGCACCCAAGGAAGATTCCCAGGAAAAACTGCTCTAGGCGAGCGCAACAATGGCGGCAATACTACTTGCTCCCATCAGGAGAACCAAGAGCCAACCTGCCACATTTATCAAAAAACTGTTTTTCCACTTCCCCATCACCTTCTCGCTTGCAGCAAGTCGCATGACAAAAAAAAGAATGACGGGGGCAACGATCGCGTTCCCGACAGCGGCATAGATCAGTGAAGCAAAAGGGTCGATCCCCGAAGCGTTGATTCCGATTGCAAAACCAACAGAGAGCACGATGACGCCATAAAACACGCGCGCCTGATACCACTTTGTCGAAAGTCCTTCGCGGGAGCGGAGCGCTTCGGCGACAGCATACGCGCTCGATCCTGCGAGCACCGGAATCGCAAGTAAGCCTGTACCCACAATGCCAAGCGTAAAAAGATGCCCGGCGTAGCCACCAGCAAGCGGTGCGAGGGCGCGAGCTGCATCTGCAGCAGAGGTTATCTCAAAAATACCCGCCGCATGAAGCGTGGCGCCGCACGCAGCGATAATGAAAAACATGATCAGGTTCGAAAAGAACATGCCGGACGCAACATCGATACGCATGGCACGAATCTCCCCTACCGTAGCCCCCTCGCGCAGGACGAGTGAGCCACGACCCTCGGCAATCTCCTCTTCCATCTCCTGAGCAGGCTGCCAGAAAAACAGATACGGGGAGATCGTGGTTCCCAAGATCGCAGCAACGAGAAGCACCGCTTCGCGGCTCGTCACAATGCTGGGTACAAACGTTTTGAAAAGAACCTCGGCCCAGTTTATGTCGACAAGAAGTGCAGTAATCACATACGCAAAAAGGGCAAGGGTGAGATATTTAAGATATTTTGCATAGGTGCGGTAGGACATAAAGATCTCGAGAAAAAGCGACCCGAGTCCAAAAAGCACCACCACCGGTAGATAGGGGGCGTTGGGGAAGATGAGTTCGATAGACTGACTCATCGCGGCAAGATCTGCGCCGATATTAAAACTGTTTGCGATAACGAGCAGGGCGACACAAACGATCAAAGCGGTGCGTGAGAAATGATCGCGAATATTTGCAGCAAGCCCCTTTCCCGTCACGAGCCCGATTCGTGCACACATCTCCTGAGCAACGAGCATGAATGGAAAGGTAAAGAGAGCGAGCCAGAGCATGTCAAAACGGTACTGAGCGCCCGCCTGAGAATAGGTGGCGATCCCCGAAGGGTCGTCATCGGCCGCACCGGTAACAAGCCCTGGCCCCAGTTTTTTCCAATACGTTTCTTTCTTTTTTGAAGAACGGCGGTAAGCCATATGCGATTGAGTATATCAAAAGCAGCTTACGCTAGACCCAACGTATCTCTGTAGCGTACCCTCCTTGCTCTCCCGGCCGAGCAACCATAGTGAGGTGCTGCTTGTGTGTTTTGAATTTAAACGCGACTTCACCTCCAAGGAGAGGCTCTATCCCCTCATCAACTAGGTGTAGTGGGTCGACAGCGTATCCCGTGCGCTCGAGAAGCTCCCGGGCAGCGGCATCGACAGGCAGCTCGCCCTGCTTTATCTTGCCAGCTGGCACGCTCCACACACGACTCCGTTGGTAAAAATGTTCGAGAGTTCTCCCCTCTTCGTCGGATACATAGATGAGTACAAACTTTGGCATTGCCTCCGAGGATACCACGCGTTAGAGTGATATTTAAATTAGTCAGATACGCGGCGCGAGCGAGGAGCGACCAAGCAAGGCTTAGTAGCCTTGTGAGGAAGCACCGGAACGAAGCAACAAAGTAGCTGACCATTTAAATATCACTCTCGTGGCGGGGCATAATAAATGGAAACAGATCAAGCACAAAAAAGGAGCCGCTGACGCCAAGCGCTCGAAGCTGTTCGCTATGCTTGGCCGCGCAATCGCAATGGAGTCGAAAAAGGCAGCGGGAAGCCGAAGCGCTCCGGGTCTCGCAAGAGCAATCGAGAAGGCTCGCGCAGAGAACATGCCAAACGATAATATCGACCGCGCAGTAGCCAAGGGGGCCGGTGCTGGTGCCCAGTCGTACGAAGATGTTGTGTATGAAGCATACGGACCAGGAGGTGCAGCGCTCATTATTGAAGGCACGACCGACTCGAAAAACCGCACGAACAACGAGATCAAACATCTTCTCGCGGAACATGGCGGGACTCTGGGAACCCCGGGCTCTGCTTCGTGGGCATTTACAAAAACCACCGAGGGCTGGGAGCCGAACATGCTTATGCCTATTCCACCTTCGGATGTAGACAAACTAATTGCGCTTCTTGAGAAAATTGAGGAGCATGACGATATTAAAGAGGTTTTCACCAACGCCGACCTGCCCGAAGAGGAAGATGGGGCGGTAAAAATCTAGATGATTATTTTAGGAGTTGACCCTGGGTACGACCGGCTCGGTGTAGCAGTTCTTAAAAAAGAGCTGGGCGCAAAAGAGGTGATCCTTTTTTCGGACTGTATCCTCACCGACAAAAAGAACTCCTTCGAAAGCCGCCTCCTCGTCCTTGGAGGGGCGCTTCGAAAAGTCATTGCGAAATGGGAACCAACACACCTGGCAATCGAAAAACTGTTTTTTACCAAAAACCAAAAAACGGCGATGGACGTAGCCGAAACGCGCGGTGTCATCTTGTATCTAGCGGCCGAGCACGGGCTCTCGATACATGAGTACACTCCAGGCCAGATAAAGGCTGCGGTCACGGGCTATGGCAGCGCGAGCAAAGAACAGGTGGCACTCATGGTCACAAAACTGATCGCCATCCCCCACAAACCCAAGTACGACGACGAGTACGATGCTCTCGCCGCAGCTCTTACCGGCTCTGCAACGATCCGTCTCTAACGGTGGCCGTTGTCCACACATTGTTCATTCTGTTCTTGCACTAAAAAACCTGTTCTGTTACCTTGTGAGCCAGCAACACATACTAGTCATTTTCATTACTAATAAGAACTGTTGCTCATCATGTTTGACGACGAGACAAAAGAAGAGCCTGTCGGAGAGGAAGAATGGACTCCTGGCTTCCCCCTCAAGCGACCCGATGAAGACGCTGAGATTTTGGGGCCAGTAGATGTAGAAGAGGATGCCGGGGGCCGCTGGGGTGATGATGATATGGAGGCCGAGGGAGAGGAGTAGGAAATATAAAAGCCGGGGTTTCGCTTC
>JAZKIQ010000012.1:0-6848 GCA_040384765.1 Patescibacteria group bacterium
CTTGCATGCCTTATCCACGCCGCCAGCGTTCATCCTGAGCTAGGATCAAACTCTCATTTTAAATGAGTTTTGAATGCTCACTGTAATTATTTTTGGGACAAAACAAAAGAATAAGAATTCATTTTTACCCGAACGAATGTATCGACACCTGTTCGGGTTCTCCTCCGATATCGTTCGGAAGAGATTTGACTCTTGATCATTATGCTTATTCAGTTTTCAAAGGACACTTGCCCGGTTCGGCCCTTAATAAAAAGGGCCCAAATGGGTGAATAGAAGTATATACCTTCCAGAGGGGCTGTCAACCCCAGGAAAAACTCAAGAAAAGAGGGTCAGAAGCACCTATTTCTCCTCTGCCCAACAAGGAGTCCCCTCGGGCGAAATGCTTGCCTAGTTTACGAACTCGTCGCGGTTGAAATAGATCACCGCAAGAAAGAAGAGGGGCAAGAGCGACGAAAGGCGGTGAAATGAAAAGCTTGAGAGAACTGAGACAATCCCCACAACAAGGGCTGGGAAATAGGCGCTTTTTTTGCCGAGATATATCCAAGTACCGAGAAACAGCTCGGCTGCTCCGATAGCAATAAAAAGTAGCCCGAGTCCGAGAAAAATAATGAGCGGAAATCCGATGAGAATATGGAAGAGGCCCGAGAGAGCAAACAAAACTCCCGCAATTTTAACCAGGATGGGAAGCTCTTTTTTAGGAAGAGAAACCTCTACGGTAGACCCTCCTTTTTCGCGTGTATCCATGCGCAAAGTTTAGCGCTTCTTCTGAAGACGCTCAAACTCAACAAGAAGCGGTGATGCGAAAAACAACGACGAGTAGGTACCCGCCACGATACCCACAACAAGAAGGAGTGCGAAGTGGCGAGTTGATTCCCCTCCTACAAAATAGAGCACGAGGAGGGTAATGATCACCGTAAGGGAGGTGTTGATGGAGCGGGTGAAGGTTTGCGAGAGGCTCTTTCCTACCGTCTCAGCAAATGGCTCTTTCGCGCTCGCATGGCGAAGGTTTTCGCGTACGCGGTCAAACACAACGATCGTGTCGTGAATAGAGAAACCGAGGATAGCAAGGATAGCGGTGACGAACAGGACATCAAACTCTGCTCCTGTGTAGTGCCCATATATGGCGTAGAGACCTGCTGGGATGATCACGTCATGCACCAGGGTGATGATAGCGATAAGTCCATATTTCCACGAAGCAACAGGGTGCGACACCTTGCGGAATGCAAACGTGATGTACGCCATGATAAGGAGGATCACGATCACAATCGCATAGAGTGACTTGTTGCGGAGCTCGGCACCAATGACTGGGCCGATCGATGTAAACTGCTTCTGCTCCACCGTAGCTTTGCCGCCCAAAGAAAGCTTCGCGAGGAGCGCCTGACGCTCCGGCTCAGTGAGCGATCGCGTTTTAATCAAAAACCCATCCGTGCCCACTGGCTGCACCTGTATACCGCCAAATCCAAGCGGCTCGATCTCTGCGCTGATGGTGGCAACGTCTGGGCGGGCAGCTGCCGCAGGGGTTGTAGAAGCAGTGCCATACGACACTTCCATAAGCGATCCGCCGGTGAAGTCGATACCTTGTTTGAGACCAAACTGAGAGATCGCAAAGAGCGCGAGGACCGTAAGGAGCGCGGTGAATCCGAGAAAGAAATTTTTGTTACGTGTGATGAACATTGCAGAAGAGTTTAGAGATTAGAGCTCAGAGCTTAGGAGCGACCGAAGCCGTTAGAAAAGAGCGCGCGCCAGGTAGGCGTCTCCTTTGGTGAGATGGTGTAGAGGAATGTGCGCGTTACCGTGATCGCTGTAAACATAGAGACTACAACACCGATACCAAAGGTAAGAGCGAACCCTTTCACAAGCGATGTACCCATCCAAAAGAGCACAGACGCGGTGATCATCGACGAAATGTTTGAATCGCGGATCGAAGGCCATGCACGGGCAAACCCCTCGTGAAGCGAAGTGATGATCGTCTGACCTTTCTGCATCTCCTCTTTCATGCGCTCAAAGATGAGAATATTTGCATCCACCGCCATGCCGATAGAAAGGATGAACCCAGCGATACCCGCTGCGGTAAGCACCACTCCGAAAAGCTTGAACAGCACGAGCATCAGAATCGTGTAGATCGTAAGGGCGATGACCGCGAGAAACCCTGGGAGTCGATACCAAAGAATGAGGAAGATCGCGAGAGCGATGAGCCCGTAGAGGCCTGCAAGGATATCTCTCTTCAAAATATCCTCACCGAGCGACGCCCCCACAGTCTGTGTAGAGATGAGCTCGATCGGCACCGGTAGCGCACCTGCATTCAAACGCCCTACAAGGTCTCGTGCTTCCGCCACCGTGAAGTTGCCCGAGATCTGCGCACGGCCGCCCGTGATCACCTCCTGTACCACAGGAGCCGAGATGGCCGCCCCGTCAAGATAGATTCCGATCGGCTTGCCGATCTGGGAGCGCGTGAGATCCTCGAAGAGCTTTGAACCTTCTGAGTTAAAAACAAGCGAAACTACTGGTCCAATATTCGACTCGTTAAACTCAATAGTGGCTTTCTCTATATAGCGACCCGTGAGCGGAGAGTCGATAAAATAGGGATCTTCATTCAAGCGCTGCTGATTCTTTTGCGCTGCGAGAATAGCGTCACGTTCAGCTTCGACACGTGCGGTCTTAAAAACAAGCACCGGGGTTTGGCCAATGAGAGCCACCGCCTGGTCGATCTCGGTGACCCCAGGAAGATCAACAGAAAGACGGTTCTCACCATTTGCACCCTGCTCTTCCTGCACAATAGGCTCTGAAACGCCAAAGAGGTTTACCCGGCGCTCGATAACATCGCGAAGCGAGCTCATAGACTCTTTTACATCTTCCGCGGCAAGCTTGCTCGTATCAGCTTTGTACACAAGGTGCGTACCACCTGAGAGGTCGAGGCCAAGCTTGAAAGGCCAGGCAGGCTGACCAAGCACTTCTGAAGAGTAGAGGAAATAGGCGAGTGCTGCAGCCACAAGCACGATCAGCACTGCGAAAATAGGACGTTTTTGCATGGCTGATACTATAGCAAAGTCCGCCGAAGAAACAAAGAGGCGCCCTAGTGAGAGCTTATCGTAAATGGTCTACTTAAAACATCAAAAGGTCCGATTGGATCCTTCGCAACCGAGATCTCCATACCATACGAACCTGGTGGAGCCACTATCTCTGTCCCGTTCCGATGTTTATACATTCCCACATTCCAAAGAAATGTTTCGCTATCAGTCCATGTCCCGACAAGCGGCCCGAAATCTCTGAGAGAAAGGACGAAAGGCAGCGTAACTCCAGCAGCTCGATCTATTTTTACAGGATACTGATCCCCTAGAAACAACTGCTCACCACCGCTCGGAGAAGCAATGCGCGAATCAGTTGCTCCGCGTTTCACTTCAAAGAGAACTTCATCTCGGACGAAATTGTTCACGAGGAGGTCTCTGCAGGTAATCACGATTTGGTAGTAACGACCATACTGTTCGGGCAAACGCGGCAACAGTTTTTTTGAACCCGTGGTAGGCGCAGACTGTACATCACCCCATGCAGTGCCATCAACGCCTGGCAAGGAGTAGCCGCTAGCGCTGCAGCTCGAAAGAGGACCTTTTGCTTTCCATTCAGCGGTGATTGGAAGCCCGTACGGGAGCACCCCTGGATAGTCCTGACCATTTACTGTCAAATCGACAGATGGCGCATCTGTATACGACGATAGACTGGAAGAAGAACCTTGAACAATACTTAGCGTTTTTTGATAGTCGTTGTTGATCTCGTCAACTTCTACGACTGCGGAGCGAGGGTCGGCACGACCAAACAGGATATGGTCGCCCGCATCAGAAAGAATCGGGATATCTTTTCTAAAAATCTCCCGGGTAAACCCACCACTTTCACCCGCTTTCCAGACAAGCTTATCTTTGGCACCAAGCACAAAGGAGAAGACGGGCTTTTTCAAGTTAGGACGATACGGGCTCGCCGCAAGGTCAGCCTCATATATACCTGCGATTACGGCACCTTTTTTAAGCACCACGTTACCCGGGCCTTCGTTCACGAGGCCTATGGTTACGAGGATAGAAGCGTCTCCTGTTGTGGGGTGCTCTGGAGTCCAGAAGATATCGGTAATGGAAAAGTCGGGAAGCTTCGGGGCTCCCTTTGGCAGCACATCAAGATTTTTTTTGATGGGCAACCCTATCTGCTTACCTTTAGCATCGTAGCCACGAAGAGTCAGGGTAGCGCGTTCGGTTTTTTTGGATGTTGAAGTGACAGCTATCTTTTTTGTTTGAGTACAAGAATCTCCGGAGCATGGGCTCATCGGATTTTTATGCGAACAGAGGGAGAGTCCCGTTTCGCTATCAAGAATTTTCACCCCTTTTGGGCATGAGGTTTCAAGCTCAAAAATAGATACTCCAGGACCAGCGTATTGGATAGCAAAAGGCTCTCCATGCCGAGCTTGTTTAGGTGTAAAAGAAAAGTAGCTAACATAGGCGAGAGTTTGTTCATCCGCCATCGCGAACACTCCCCACGACTGGGAAAAGGCAAAAGAAAGAACAGTCACCCCAATGAACGATGAAACATACAAAGAACGAAGCAACCGAGAGGATTTCATCCCTCCATTCTATTCTGTATATTCTGACTACACAACTAACTACTCGTGCGATAAAGCGAAAAGGTTCCGAAAGAGGATAGCAACGGTTACCGGACCCACGCCGCCAGGCACCGGCGTAAAAAGTGATGCCTTCTCTGCACATCGAGGATCCGCGTCCCCCGCAAACTTGCCCGAAGATTCGCTCGTACCCGCATCCACAAGCACTACGCCCTCTTTGAGCATCTCGGGAGTAATAATGCCAGGAGACCCTGCGCCTGAGATCACGATATCTGCCGTTTTTAAAATAGAGACAAGGTCTTTTGTAGAGCTGTTGGCCATCACTACATCAGCCCCTTCGCGCACAAGAGCAATACCCGTGGGCTGTCCGACAAGACGGCCGGAACCAACGACAACGGTCTTTTTGCCCGCAACCTCCACGCCGTGGTGTTTAAAAATCTCGAGGATCGCGCCCGTGACGGGCGCGATCGCACGAGCATCAGGACCAAGCGCATCGATATCTTTCGACGGATCTATTGCTGCAAGAACTGTCTCCGCATCAACATGCTTTGGCAGTGGCAGCTGTATCACGATGCCCGTAATATCTCGATCAGTATTAAGGCGGCGCAGCTCTGAGAGAAGGTCTTCGGTTTCAATCGTCGGTTCGTATTCACAGAGGCGAAACTCGACACCAAGCTCGACCGCTTTTTTTTCTTTAAGCTCTACAAATTTTTTAGAGGCTGGATCATCGCCAACGAGCATCACCGCAAGAACAGCGGGCGTTTCCCGCTTTGCAAATTCAGCCTTAAGCTTTACTTCGATATCTCGCGCGATCTGTTTCCCATCAACGATCATAGTGAATTGATACTAACGGAAAATATGGGAAAAAGAAAACCCATCCACCCTCCGAGGAGAATGAATGGGTTACGGTCCGCCGTAGCGAACCACTTACATGTTAGACGGTGAGCGTCGGCCTCTCGATCTCCTTCCCCCTACCGAAAACCTTCTGGTAGAGGGCAAGGATCGCGAGAATCGCGTAGATCGGGATAAGGAACAAAATCCCCCATCCGATCGCGACACCGATATACGTTGGGAATCCCAGAGACTCTGCGACTCCTCCGAAGAAAGCGGAGACGATCTTCGGGTGCTTGAGGATCACCCAGACCCCAAAGCCCCAGAGCGCCGTCTCACCCGTCTTGCGGATGAACGCTTCCGTCATCAGTGCAGCAGAGCTGCCCACGACAGAACCGACAGTACCTCCACCCGCTCCACGCGCGTATGCGATTGCTCGCGTTGCGCGGCTGGCATGCAGAAACTTGGCGAAAGCTCCGATCCCTACGATCGTCGCCCCCTCGCCGAGCGCTCCGAGAACATCTCCGGTTGAGATATCCTCGCCGAGCCGGTACTTCGTCTCGAGCTGTTCGATGTTGCGAGCGACGCGGTCTTCGATGACCGCAAAGGCAACCTTCGAATTCACTCGGCGAGCCATGCCTTCACGATCGATCGCGTATCTGCGGAGAAAGTTCTCCCCGCTTTCCGCAATCCGCCGTGCGGCGATCTTTACTCGCGTTTCAGGCCGAGACAGATCACCCTTCTCCCAGGACGAGTCCCAGAAGCGAGCCTTCTGTTCGAGCCAGAAACCCGGCGAGTAGTTCTCGTGGAACCACCAGACCACTGCCACGACCGTCTTCGGGTCGTGCTCGACGATGGCCGCCCGCCAATACGGGTCGGAGTCGAGGATGACTGCGAGCGTGCGTGTCTTGTCGGGGTACCTTTCCGAGGCGATGACGAGGTTCTTGTGGTAGGGAGAGAGCGGCGAAAACCGCACCCCCGGATCCACCTTCTCGACCTCCACCTCGAGGGTGTTGCTCGTTCCGAAGAGGAGCTCACCCGTGACACCCGCAACGACCAGCACAACCAGAGACCCCAGCACGAACCGAAGAAGCAGATTCTTCACTTTTGCACCCGCCCATTCAAGGGCATTTCGAGGAACCAGATGGCCAAGCAAACCTTTGCTCAACCTACCCCTATATTATACCATATTTACAGGAAAAAGCAAGCCCTTCAGGGTATGCAAAAAACCCTTATTCTAGGGCTTTTTTCGACCTCCCCATCCCCGCCCTAGTGAACGAGGCGGCATGGTCCGCAGATGAAAAACGAGGAGTTTGCTTTTGGAAACTAGCGAGCGCGACCGGCGCGAGCTCGAGGAATTTTTCACCAGAAAAATATCCGTGTTCCAAAAGCAAACTCCTCGTTTTGAAGCCCTAAACCC